>ONJB01000035.1 GCA_900318015.1 uncultured Bacteroidales bacterium
GATTTCCGAAGTGCTGCTCAGCCAGCTCCGGGATATCAAGAGCGATCTCCAGTTCGAGGAGATCGGCAAAGTCCTGCAGGTCAGCGACGGCGTCGTCCGTATCTACGGACTCGACCATGCCGAAGCCGGCGAACTGCTGGACTGCGGGAACGGCGTGATGGCCGTCGTGATGAACCTGGAGCCCGACAACGTGGGCGCCGTCCTGATGGGTCCGACGGACCTGCTGAAGGAAGGGGCCGTGGTCCGGCGCACCCGCCGCATCGCCTCCATCCCGGTAGGCGAGACGCTGGTGGGCCGTGTCGTGGACCCGCTCGGCAATCCCCTGGACGGCCTGGGCAACATCGGCGGGGAGAAGATCGATATGCCCCTGGAGCGCAAGGCTCCGGGCGTCATCTACCGCCAGCCGGTGCACGAGCCGCTGCAGACGGGCCTCATTCCGATCGGCCGCGGCCAGCGCGAGCTCATCATCGGCGACCGCCAGACCGGCAAGACGGCCCTGGCGATCGACACCATCATCAACCAGCGGGGCAATTTCCTGAAGGGGGATCCGGTCTACTGTATCTATGTGGCCGTGGGCCAGAAGGGCTCCACAGTCGCCAGCATCGTCAAGACCCTCCGCGACCATGGCGCGATGGACTACACGATCGTCGTCGCCGCCACCGCCGCGGACCCGGCCGCCCTCCAGTATTATGCGCCGTTCGCCGGCGCGGCCATCGGCGAATACTTCCGCGACACGGGCCGCCACGCCCTCGTCGTGTATGACGACCTTTCCAAGCAGGCCGTCGCTTACCGTGAAGTTTCCCTGATCCTCCGCCGTCCTTCGGGCCGCGAAGCGTATCCGGGCGACATCTTCTACCTGCATTCCCGGCTCCTCGAACGGGCCGCGAAGATCATCGGCCAGCAGGAAGTCGCCGAGCAGATGAACGACCTCCCCGAAGCCCTCAAGGGCAAGGTCCGGGGCGGCGGTTCCCTCACCGCCCTCCCGATCATCGAGACGCAGGCCGGCGACGTATCGGCCTACATCCCGACCAACGTGATCTCCATCACGGACGGCCAGATCTACCTGGAGTCCGGCCTGTTCAACCAGGGCATCCGCCCGGCTATCAACGTGGGTATCAGCGTCTCCCGTGTGGGCGGCAGCGCGCAGGTCAAGTCCATGAAGAAGGTCGCCGGCACCCTGAAGATCGACCAGGCCCAGTACGCCGAGCTCGAGGCCTTCTCCAAGTTCTCGTCGGACATGGACAAGGTCACGGCGATGGCCCTGGACAAGGGCCGCAAGAACAATCAGCTCCTCATCCAGCCCCAGTACAGCCCGATGCCCGTCGGCGAGCAGATCGCCATCCTGTACTGCGGCACGAACGCCCTCATGCGCGACATCCCCGTGGACCGCGTCCGCGAGTTCCAGGACCTGTTCCTGGACCGCATCCGCGCCCTGCACAAGGAGGATGTCCTTGCGCCGCTCGCCGCCGGTCAGATGACCGAAGAGATCGGCGACATCATCCGCGTCGAAGCCACCTCCATCATCGCCGGAATGTTGTAACCCATGCCGTCATTGAAGGAAATAAAGGGCCGCATCGGCTCCGTCCAGAGCACGCTGAAGATCACTTCCGCGATGAAACTCGTGGCCTCCGCCAAGCTCCGCAAGGCGCAGCAGACCATCGAGGGGATGCGTCCCTACGAGCGGAAACTGCAGGGCATGCTGGACCATCTCGTGGCCTCCGGCGCGAAGCTGAGCGGGGAGTACACCCGGACCTCGGCGGCGGGGCCGGACGCGCCCGGACAGCGCATCGCCCTCGTCGCTTTCGCGTCCAATTCCTCCCTCTGCGGCGCGTTCAATGCCAATGCGGTGCGCCTCACGCTGGAAACGGTCCGTTCCTACGGCGATGCCGATGTCACCGTGTACAGCATCGGCCGCAAGATGGCCGATGCGATGCGGAAGGCCGGAAAGCCTTCGCCGGCGGATTACCAGAAGCTCGCCGACAAGCCTTCCTATGCCCCAGCCGCGGAACTGGCGGAACAGCTGATGGAAGATTTCCTCGCCGGCCGCCTGGACCGCATCGACCTGGTGTACAACCACTTCGTCTCCTCCGGCAAGCAGGTCCCCGTGCGGGAAACCCTCCTGCCGATGACTGGTGTCATTTCGAGCGGAGCCGAAGGCGATACCTCTGTCATTCCGAGCGAAACGAAGGAATCTGAGATCGACTACATCCTCGAACCCTCCGCCTCCGCCCTCCTGGCGGACCTCGTCCCGAAGTCCCTGCGCCTGAAGTTCTACACGGCCCTGCTGGACAGCAACGCCTCCGAGCATGCCGCCCGGACCGTGGCCATGCAGACGGCCACCGACAACGGTGAGGACCTCCTGCAGGAGCTCACCCTGCAGTACAACAAATCCCGCCAGCAGAAGATCACGTCGGAAATCCTGGATCTTGCGGGCGGGAGTCAGCAGCAATAGGGGGGAGAAAGCCTATTCTTCTTGCATGCGGTATTCTTCAGGGATGATGGATACCGCTTTTTCATAGTCGTCGGAATTGACTTTGACCTCGATGGGCTGGGCGTAGTTCAGGCAGGGGTAGGGAGAAGACGCCCCGAAGACACCGGCAGGGATGCCGTTGTCCCGCAGCATGCCGGCGACGATCTCGGCGGGCACGGGCTCGGAGAACTTCGCGACGGTCTTGAATTCTTGACGGTCAGTCTTGTCCATGGTTTCTGAAATAGTGTTCGATGGAACTCACGACCCGGACGAGGTCGCGGGAGAGGCCTTCCGCTTCCCAGCCTTCCAGGACGGGCGTGAGGGTAATGGTGTCTTCCCAGAACCGGAAGGCCCGGTTCAAGGGAGCGGAGAGATGGAACTTCAGGCCGCCGTCCGCCTCGCTTTCCAGCACATAGCCCCGGATTTTCAGCGCTTCGACAATGCCGTCCCGCGCTTGGGCGGGGTCGCCGATGACCCGGATTTTCCGCTTCTGGTAGCCGAAGAACGGATAGACAAGCGCCATCACGGCGAAGATGGCGAGGATCCACCAGACGGAGGTCCAGCCATGCGTGAAGGCGACGGTGATGTCCTTGGACACCATCCCGGAAAGCATCAGGATGCCGAGGATGATGGCGAGCAGGAGGCAGGTCTGGATGAAATACTTGATGGCGCGGCGGAGGTAGGTCATTTTTCGAGAAGTCTTCTGAGGGAACGGACGGCATTGATGCCGATGGTATATAGGTGGTGGTCCAAGGCAAATCTCCGCACGCCGTTGAGCGCGATGTTCCGGGGCGTGTAGAAGTCCTGGACCTGGGCAAGGCCCGTCTGGACCGATTCGCCCTTCGCCTCGATCAGCGCGCGGTTTCCGTGGATGGCGGCGCTGAGTTCGTCCAGCGTCTTGATTTCCAGATATTTACTCTTCTTGTTCATCGTCATCGTCGTTGAAGAAGAGGTTGATGAACAGGGGGACGAAGGTGTCCTTGAACAGGTGGTCGCGCCGGCGGATGAGGACCCAGAGGCCGAGGGCCAGCAGGACCGACACGCCGAAGGCCGACCAGGCGTAGCTGCCGATGAGTTCGCCGATCAGCAGGATCAGGCCGAAGGACAGCGCCAGGATGAGGCTCGTCCCCACGCCGATGATGAGGAAGAACGCTACCAGCTTGGATGCGGTGATGGACAGGCCTTTCGCCGTCCGGAGCTTTACGTCGTCCAGGCGGAGGTCGATGTAGTCCTTGGCTCTCCGGGAGAGGTCTTCGGCCGGCTCGGTGAAGCGCGTCATGCCTCGGAAGCCTGGTCGTCGGGCTGTTCGGTGACGTTCGCCTCGGCGTTCTCCTCGGCCTGCTTGAGGGCGTTCTCCAGCCGCTCCAGCTGCTTCAGGAGCATGTCGCGGGTGTCTTCCTTGATTTCGGCGCCCTTCGAGCGGAGGGTTTCGCGGATGTCCTTGAGGGAGGCCTTGGCCTGGGCGGCCTTCGCATCGACCTTGGTGCCCAGGTCACCGAGGTTTTCCTTGAGGTCCTCGTAGCCGTTCTCCGCGGCTTTCTTCACGCGGGCACGGGTTTTCCAGCCCTTGTCCGGAGCGTAGAGGATACCGAATGCGGCGCCTGCAGCGAGACCCGCCAGGAGGGAGAAGAAAGATTTCGAGCTTGCCATGATGATGTGGTTTTAAATCAATTCGCGGATGATCTCGTCGGAGACGAAGAAGTGGTCCTCGGGAATCCGGTAACGGTCGCCCGTGCGGACCAGGGCTCCGCTCTCCAGGAGTCGTCCGATGTCCTCCTTGCTGCAATTTCCGTGCAGGAAGCCGGCGTCGATGCCCTTGTCAGTCCGGAGAGACAGCATGATGGTCTCGACCAGGGAGTCCTCGGGGGAGAGGATCTCTTTCGTCGATTTCCAGCCGCGGAGGACCTTGCTGTTCCAGGAACGGGTATTTCCCCGGAAAGAATGCGCTCCAGGGCCGATTCCCACATACGGGCGGCGTGCCCAGTAGCCGCCGTTGTGGACCGCCTCGAAGCCTTCCTTGGCGAAATTGGAGATTTCGTAATGGTGGTATCCGGTCGCGGCGAGCTTCTGACAGAGCATGTCATATTGTCTGCGGCAGAGGGTGTCGTCGGCCTCGGTGTAGCGCCCCTCGGCGACCAGCTCCGCGAGGGCGCTCTCGCCTTCGACTGTGAGCTGGTAGCAGGAGATGTGTTCCGGGCCGAGGGCGATGGCCTGGTCGATGGTGTCGGCCCAGACGGCGTCCTCCAGGTGGGAGATGCCGAAGATGAGGTCCAGGCTGATGTTCTCGGCCCCGGCTTCCCGCGCGAGGCGGAAGGCTTCCTTCGCCCGGGCGGCGTCGTGCCGGCGGTTCATCCACCGGAGCATCCCGTCGTCGAAGGACTGGACGCCGATGCTCAGGCGGTTCACGCCCAGGGAGAGGAGGCTTTCGACATAGCCCTTTCCCTTTTCGACGAGGTCCTCCGGGTTCACTTCCATCGTGAACTCGCGGTAGGGCCCGCCGTGGCCGACCTCGTCCAGGGTGATGAGGATGCGGGTCAGAACGGAAAGCGGCAGCACCGAAGGGGTGCCGCCACCGAAATACAGGGTCTTGGGATCGTCGTCCATGTCCTTCGCCCGCTGGCGGATTTCCGCACAGACGCCGTCGGCATAGGGCTTGAAGCATCCTTCCCCGGCGATCTCCGAATAGAAATCGCAGTAGGTGCAGAACTGCTTGCAGAAGGGGACGTGGATGTAGATCATGGGCTTATCGCAGCATCAGTTCACTGCGGCCGAGGAAGGTCTTCTCCGTATAGGCCTCGGCGGTGTAGATGCCCTTGCCGAGCTCGCCCACTTCCTTGATGTAGATGCTCATCTCCACATCCTGGCCTTCGTAGTCCACCTCACGGGAGGCGGAGGCGGTCATGGTCTCGCCGCCCACGGTAAAGTCCGTGGAGGAGCTGTTCAGGATGACGTTTCCGTTCGGATCCTTGACGCGGACATAGACGCGGATGGGACCGTGCTCGGCAATCTCGTTGGCCACGAGGGAGAGCGTCGCGACGAAGTAGGTGACGCGGCTGGAGCGGTCGGTCGCCCGGTCGGAGCCGTTGTAGGCCTCCAGGTGCAGGCCGCGGGCCTTCACGACGGAACCGGCGGCCACCTGGCCGGACAGGTTCTCCACCTGGCGGGTCAGGTTCTCATTGGCCTGACGGCTCTCGGCGGCTTCCTTCCGCGCAGCGGCGGCATCGGCGGTGAGGCGCTTGTTCAGGGTATTCAGGGAGTCGATCTGGACGATGTAGCCGCGCATGATGGAGCGCAGGGTGCCCAGTTCCTTCTCGTACTGGCGGATCTTCGCGCGGTTCGTGGCCTCGGTCTTCGAGAGCTTGTCGATGAGGAGGGCCACCTGCTCGCGGGAGGTGTCCAGCTGGCTGTTGATGCTTTCGTAGTCGGAATTCAGGGTTTCGAAGTCGGACTGCAGGTTGAGGAGCTGCTGGGTCAGTTCGGCTTTTTCGCCTTCGAGCTCGTTCACGAGGCTGCTCTTCTGGCTCCAGATCCAGGCCAGGGCGCCGCCGAGCGCCAGGGCGGCGACGGCGAGGATGATGGTCGCGGTCTTCAGGGAGCCGTTGCGGTTTTTCTTCTCACGCTCTTCGCGTTCGATTCTCTCGAGGGGATCTTCAGTCATGGTGCTTTTCGTTTTAAATATCTGCAAATATATCTATATTTGTGAAAACTGTCAAGAATCATACCATGGAAAACGTCTTTGCACAGCGCGTGGAGGCCATCCGGGACCTGATGCGCGAGAACGGCTGGGACGCCGTCATCCTGACGGGCAGCGACCCCCATGCGAGCGAATATCCGGCCCGGCGCTGGAAACAGGTGGAGTGGGTGTCCGGCTTCACGGGCGAGGCGGGGGATTTGTGCATTACTCTGAACCATGCCGGCCTGTGGACCGATACGCGGTATTTCATCCAGGCGGTGAAGCAGCTTGCCGGAACCGGCATCGAACTGCATAAGATGCGCGTCCCGGAGCAAGTGCCCATCCCTCAGTGGCTCGCCTCCCGCGGCTTCGAGGAGCCCGTCGTGGCGGTGGACGGACTGTGCCAGACGGTGGCCGCCGCGGCGGGCCTGAAGGCCGCGTTCGACGGCGCCGTCCGCGTGGTCTCCGTGCCGGACATGCTGTCCCCGCTGTGGACGGACCGCCCCGCGATTCCGTCCACCCCGATCATCACGCTGGGCGAGGACCTGACGGGCGAATCCCGCGAATCGAAGATCCATTGGCTCCGCATCTGGATGATGCGGCAGGAGGTCGACGCCATCTTCCTGACCGCCCTGGACGAGATTGCGTGGCTGCTGAACGTGCGCGGATCCGACGTGGACTACAATCCGGTCGTGATCTCCTACCTGCTCGTGACCATGGACCAGGTGTACTGGTTCGTCCGGAAGGATGCCTTCGGCGAGCCGGACGAGGAGACGCTGGCCAGCTTCGACGAGCTGGCGGCCGACGAGGTCACTCTCTGCGATTATGCCGAGGCGACGGCCGCGCTGTCCACCTTCGTGGACCAGGACGTGGACCGGATCTATGTGGACCCGACCACCCTGAACATCCATTTCCGTGAATGCCTGGAAGAGTGTGGCTACGGCGTGGTGGAAGGCCTCTCGCCCGTTCCGCTCCGCAAGTCGATCAAGAACCGGGTCGAGATCGAAGGCATGCGCGAGGCGCACCTGGAAGACGGCCTTGCCATGGAACAGTTCCTGTATTGGCTGGAAGGCCAGGTGGGGCAGGTGGATGAATGGGAAGCGGCCTGCAAGCTGCAGTCTTTCCGGGCGAAGATCCCGGGCTACCGGGGCGACAGCTTCGAGACCATCTCGGCCTACGGGCCCGGCGCCGCGCTCCCGCACTATGTGACGCCGCGCACCGGCGCACCGGTCTTGGAGCCGCGCGGCCTGTACCTCCTGGACTCCGGCGGCCAGTATCTCTTCGGAACGACGGATATCACGCGCACGATTCCCCTCGGCCCCTGTACGGCCCTGGAGAAGGAGGATTACACGCTCGTGATGAAGTGCCATATCGACCTGTCCATGGCCGTGTTCCCGGTGGGTACCTGCGGGTGCCACCTGGACATCCTGGCCCGCAATCCCCTCTGGCAGACCAAACGCAACTTCGGCCACGGCACAGGCCACGGCATCGGCTTCTTCCTCAATGTCCATGAAGGTCCGCAGGAGTTCCGCCAGAACTTCAACGCCTACCCGTACGTCCCCGGCATCATCAACACCATCGAACCGGGCCTCTATCGCGAGGGCATGCACGGCGTGCGGCATGAGAACGTGGTCCTCGTGCGGGAGGACGGCACGAACGATTTCGGTACCTGGTATTCTTTCGAGACCCTGACCCTCTGCCACTACGACACCTCGGTGCTCGTCCGCGACCTCCTCACCCCCGACGAAATCGCCTGGCTCAACGCCTACAACGAGCGCGTCTACCGCACCCTCTCGCCCCGTCTCCCCGCGGATATCGCCGCCTGGCTCCGCGAAAAGACCCGCGCGATCTAAAGGGCAGTAAGGTGCCGTCGAATGGAAGTGTCTATCTTTCAGTGGTTTATACAAAGATGACTGCGCTTGACGGCGCGGTCATCTTTGCGTATGGTCCTATTAGTCAATCGTTTCCATTCGACGCCCTTTCCAGGGGCATGTGCAGAAATCGCGCGATTTGCTCAGCCAAAGCCTCTGTTTGTGGCCTCAGCCGGAGGAACAGGTCGAATTTCTCGTCCGTCGTCATGGACATGATGTCATGGATGTCTTCCACGAGGTGGCTCTTCAGCAGAAAAGAGGTCATCTGTTGGTAAGGAGCGTCGCTTTTGCCCACGAACACCTCGTTGATGTCGTACTCGCTGCCAGTTGTCGCATGCATGGACATAATCATATCCTCGCCCGTGTCAAAGAACCGGTTTGCGGCTTCATAGTCGATACAGTTGTAGGTAGTGACGATAAAGTCTGTGAGTTGCAGTCCTTCCTGCCGGGTCAACGGCTTGAAGAGCCGGTCTAATTGCGCGTATTTCAAAGGCCTTCCGGCCTTGAAATGCGCTTTCACTTCCTTGACGGCCTTCAGGAACGGCCATCGGGCGTCCCGGATGACCAGCTTCTCGGAAAAGGGGTGCTCGGACGATGCATAGGCCAGAAAGTTCCATCGGTATTCCTCGGCTTTTCCTACCAGCCTCCGTTCCACGGGGTTGTTCCCGACGTAGATCAGATTCGTGCGACCTTTCTTGTCTCCGAACTTCTGCGCCCAGCCATAGCGGCCCCGCAGGACATGTCCTTTGGTGCGGCATCGCCCATTCCATTGACGCGAAAAGAACGTATTGACTTCCCGCTTGAAGTTCCCCAGGTCGGCTTTGCTCTTTGCCCGGACAGAATCGTGGATATGGTCCGGCATCTGGCACAGGCTCAGCACCTGGATCCCATGCTTTCGGGCGAGGACGCAATACGACGTGAAATAAACCAGATGGTCGCTGTAGGAATAGAACAGCACGCCGTCATCGGCGCTCCGCTGGTAACAATGAGTCAAGATATCCTTGAAAAACTTCCGACGCTTCATATCTCACAGGCAGAAGGCAGAATGGGCCTTCACGGACGAAGATCGGAAAGATTCTCCGGAAAAGCAAAAGGGTGCTCAGAGATTTACATTCGATGCCCTTTGCTTCAAGTCCTGCGCAATCCAGAGCACCCACTCATCGACATTGTCGGTGAGTTCGGTGGGATAAGGGATGTCCAGCCGCACATCCGGGCTGATGCCCTCTTTGTCGATGCCGCGATCGGGCAGGCGGTGGGAGACGGTCGTGGGGATGGTGATCGTAATTGTGCTATATGGGAGATTGACCGATCTGAAATTCGAGATGTCCAGGCATCCGTAAGTATTATCGCGACCGTAAATGGTGGTTCGCTTGCTGATTGCCCGAAGAATCAAGGTCAATTGTTCTCCGGCACTCGCTACAGCGTTGTCGATAATCAGGGCAGCTGCAACGGGCCGTTCGGAAACGGAGGGTAATTCGACGAAAGTATCATCGACGAACGGCCACATGACGCGCTCCTTTTGCTTGTTCCGGAAAAGAGCGAGTCGTTTCATTTGGGGAAAATACTTTTTCAGGAAGTTGTAATTCTTTTTCGTGTAAAAGAAATCACTCCCTTCCACTTCGGCGGCGGTGTCGAATAATAATTCGAGATAGGGCTCAAAATAGTGGTCACTGCCGCCACCGTTTCCTCGAATGTCCAGAATAAGGAACTTGCAATCCGATTTTTGGAAATCTTGGACGGATTGGCTGACCCATTGCTCGTCAGGATCTCCAGAACAAGAAGGGAAACGGATCAGATAGGTCTCATCGTCGACTTTGCAAGACATTTTTCGGGGAGCATAGGAAAACAGGGAGGAATAATCGACATCGTGTTTCCAGAGATTCGTTTGCTCAATGTAACTTGTACGCAGATGCGGATTTTGAAACCAAGCCAAATAGTGGCCGACAGCCTCGTAGTCCAGATATGCTCCGGCATCGACACTGTCCCGAAGGGCCGCTTTCATGACTTCGTATTCTGCCAATTCTTCTTCGGTCAGCAGGGGGAAACCCGCGTAGTTGTATTCGACTTCGTGGATGGCGAATTCGAGGTCGTCGGCGAAGTTCTCCGTGGAGGATTGCGGCGTACATGAGAATAGCACCCAGATTAGGCACAAAAGAGCCGTTGAATGGATGTGCTTGATAGTCATATTAATACAAGAAATAGACTGCGCTATTTGGCGCAGTCATAATTATACAAACAATTGATAATAAGGTGTTTCCATTCGACGGGCCCGGGGCGGGGAAGGGAATGCTTCGGAGGTCCGTAGTGAGAGTGGGACCCTACGGATGCACGAGGGTGCCGACCTTTTCGCCCTTGATGAGCTTGGTGAGGTTGCCGGTGGCGTTCATGTCGAAGACGATGATGGGCATGTGGCCGTCGGAGCAGAGGGCGTAGGCGGTCTGGTCCATCACTTTGAGGTGCTTGGAGATGGCTTCGTCGAAGGTGAGCTCGTCGTACTTGACGGCGGTGGGGTCCTTTTCCGGGTCGGCGGTGTAGACGCCGTCCACGCGGGTGCCCTTGAGGAGGGCGTCCGCGCCGATCTCGAGGGCGCGCAGGGCGGCGCCGGAGTCGGTGGTGAAGAAGGGGTTGCCGGTGCCGCCGGCGATGAGGGCGACGCCGCCGCGCTCGAGCACCTTCACCGCATCGTCCCGCATGTAGTACTTCGCGACGGGCTCCATGGGCGTAGCCGTAAAGACCTGCGCGTCCACGCCTTCTTCCTTGATGAACATGGAGAGGGCGAGGGAGTTGATGACCGTGGCGAGCATGCCCATCTTGTCCCCGTCCACGCGGTCGAATCCCTTCCCGACGCCCTGCAGGCCGCGGAAGATGTTGCCGCCGCCATTGACGATGGCGACCTGGAGGCCGGCCTTCGCGGCGGCTGCGATTTCCTTGGCATAAGCGGACAGGCTTTCCGTGTCCAGACCCTTGCCGGCGGGGCCTCCGAGGCTCTCGCCGCTGAGCTTGAGAAGAACTCTCTTGTACATACGGTTTCGATTCTGATTTGTAACAAAAGTATTGAAATATTATGAAAGATGCAAGAAAGACTGTATATTTGCATACTTGCAAGACTAACGAAACAACCTATCCATATGGCTAAATTCCTGACCTCCTCCATCGGCAAGAAGTTCGTCCAGAGCGTCACCGGCGCGTTCCTCGTCATCTTCCTGCTCCTGCACGGCACCATCAATTTCTTCTCCGTGATCGATTCCCTGCACGGAAACTTCGGCAAGGTGGCCGACGATGCGGTCCGCTTCTCCACCGGCGACGGCTGGTTCCAGCTCGGCTGCGACTTCATGTCCACCCCGGTCATCGACATCATGGTCCCGATCCTGGCCCTCGGTTTCATCCTCCACATCGGCTTCGGCATCTGGCTCTCCATCGAGAACTACACCAAGCGCGGCGGCGTCAAGCGTTACGAAGTGGCCTCCAAGGCGAAGAACGACAGCTGGGCTGCGAAGAACATGTTCATCCTCGGCATCATCGTCCTGGGCCTGCTGGGTTTCCACCTGACGCACTTCTGGGCCAAGATGCAGCTGCAGGAGTTCATGGGCGCTGAAGCGGAGAACCCGTACTACCTCCTCATGATGACCTTCAAGAACTGGTGGATGGTGGCCCTGTACATCGTGTGGTTCATCGCCCTGTTCCTGCACCTGGAGCATGGTTTCTGGTCGATGTTCCAGACCATCGGCTGGAATAACAAGAAGTGGCAGAAGCGTCTCAAGGTCATCGGCATCATCGTCGCCGCCCTGATCGTCCTCCTGTTCGTCGCCACGGCCATCAACGCCCACATCGAGGCTGGCCGTCTGCTTTAGCAGAGAAAATTTTTAAGTAAAAAAATTCACTTTTTTCTTGGAAGTTAAATTTTTTATAAACATCTTTGCACCAAGATGAGAACAATGATGGTCAATAACTTCTGGTGGCGCACTTGCAGTTCCAAGCTGTAAGTCGCATCGCCGTAGGTAGACCAACACCATAGGAGGCACGCTGACTTACAGCGTGCCTTTTTTCATGCCAAGATCATAAACCAAATAAAACACAAACACCATGAAACAGAAAAAGTACATGCTCCCGGAGAGCGAGATTCCGACCCATTACTTCAACATCCAGGCGATCATGCCCAACAAGCCCCTGCCGTTCCTGCACCCGGCGACCAAGCAGCCCCTGAAGCCCGAGGACCTGTATCCGATCTTCTGCAAGGCCTGCGCCGACCAGGAACTCAACCAGACCGACGAATGGATCCCGATCCCGGAGGAAGTCCGCGAGCAGTACGCCGCCTACCGCTGTACCCCGCTCGTGCGCGCCTATGAGCTGGAGAAGGCCCTCGGCACCCCGGCCCACATCTTCTTCAAGAACGAGTCCGTGTCCCCGGCCGGCAGCCACAAGCTGAACTCCGCCATCGCCCAGGCCTACTACGCCAAGGAGCAGGGCGTCACGAACCTTACCACCGAGACCGGCGCCGGCCAGTGGGGCGGTGCGCTCTCCTATGCGACCAAGAAGTTCGGCATCGACTGCGCCGTGTACATGGTCAAGGTGAGCTATGAGCAGAAACCCTTCCGCCGCTCCATCATGCAGACGTTCGGCGCGGCCGTCACCCCGTCCCCGTCCATGTCCACCCGGGCCGGCAAGGACATCCTGACCGTCAACCCGAACGACCGCGGCTCCCTGGGCTGCGCCATCTCCGAGGCCATCGAACTGGCCATGAGCACGCCGAACTGCAAGTATGCCCTGGGCTCCGTGCTGAACCACGTGTGCATGCACCAGACCATTATCGGCCAGGAAGCCGAGAAGCAGATGGCCATGACCGGCGAGTATCCGGACATCGTGATCGGCTGCTTCGGCGGTGGATCCAACTTCTCCGGCATCGCCTTCCCGTTCATGCGCCACAACATCAAGGAGGGCAAGAAGACCCGTTTCATCGCGGCGGAACCGTGCTCCTGCCCGAAACTCACCAAGGGCAAGTTCGAGTATGACTTCGGTGACGAGGCCGGTATGACCCCGCTCCTGCCGATGTTCACCCTCGGCCATACCTTCAAGCCCGCGTCCATCCACGCCGGCGGCCTGCGCTACCACGGCGCCGGCGTCATCCTCTCCCAGCTGATGAAGGACGGCTTTATGGAGGCGGTCGACATCGAGCAGCTCGATTCCTTCCGCGCCGGCGTCCTGTTCGCCCGCACCGAGGGCATCATCCCCGCCCCGGAGTCCTGCCATGCCATCGCCGCCACCATCCAGGAGGCTCTCAAGTGCAAGGAGACCGGTGAGCAGAAGACCATCCTCTTCAACCTCTCCGGCCACGGCTTCGTGGACATGGCCGCCTACGACCAGTACTTCTCCGGCGAGATGCAGAACTACCACGTCTCCGACGAAGACCTCGCGAAGTTTATCAAGAGCGCCGACGTGCTGAACCAGTAATCCTTCGGCCGTGTCGGTCCTGCGGCACGATTTGTGAAAAAAGCGGCGGAAACCGTAAGGTTTTTGCCGTTTTTCATTATATTTGTACGATTAAGCAAAACACGAGAACTATGTTACCGAGAGCGAAAGAAATTGTGGAGGCCGCCGGCCTCAAGATGCAGGATGCGGTGGACTTCCTGGAGGAAGACCTCAAGAACTACCGCGTAGGCAAGGCTACCCCGGCCATCTTCAACGGTGTGACGGTGGACTATTACGGGACGGCTACGCCGCTGAACCAGGTCGCTTCCATCACGACCCCGGATGCGAAGACCATCGCCATCCAGCCGTGGGAGCGCAACATGATTTCCAAGATCGAGAAGGCCATCCTGGACGCCAACGTGGGCCTGACCCCGTCCAACAACGGCGAGATCATCCGCTGCGTGGTGCCCGCCCTTACCGAGGAGCGCCGCCGCGAGCTGATCAAGAAGGCCAAGGCGCAGGGTGAGACGACGAAGGTGACGGTGCGCAACGCCCGCCGCGACGGCATCGACCTCCTGAAGAAGGCCCAGAAGAACGAAGGCCTGTCCGAGGACGGCGAAAAAGAGGGCGAGGAAGAGCTGCAGAAGGTCACCGACAAGTACGTCAAGGCGGTCGATGCGGTCATTGCCGAGAAGGAAAAGGAAATTCTCACCGTCTAGGCTTGGATTTTAAAATTATTTATTATACCTTTGTCCGAACGAACTTTCAGACAAATGCGATTTTACGACTACGGTTTTTATAAGCGCTATTATCAGGACTGATAATAGACCGGACGTCGTAGCATCATAGGTATATAAGATTTATGTTGGGCTGTCCGGAAGCGGATAGCCCTTTTTTTGCGCCGGACCATGAAAAGAGTAGCGATTTTGGGACGTCGGAGCAGTTTCCACGAGGAAGCCGCCTTGGCTTTCTATCAGGATATCCCGCTGGAACTGCACGGATTCGACAGTTTCAAGCAGATGCTGGCGGCCTATGATTCGGACGATGTCGATGCCGTGGTCATCGCGGTCGAGAATACGACTTCCGGCGGTCTGGTGCAGAATCTGGAACTGATCCATTCCGGCGGCTACCAGGTCGTCGGGGAAGTGCATATCCCCATCCATCATTATCTGATGGCCCTGCCCGGACAGTCCCTGGAGTCCATCCGGGAAGTCCGTTCCCACGAGATGGCCCTCTATCAGACCCGCCCGTTCTTCGAGAAGAACTGCCCCGGAGTGACCCTGACCAAGACGTCCAGCACGGTCGCGGCTGTGCAGGAAATCGTCGAAGGCCAGCTGAAAGGCGTGGCGGCCGTAGCCTCCCGGCTGGCCGCCAAGGAATACGGAATGGAAGTGCTGGCCCGGGAAATCGAGTCTTCCAAGGAGAACAGGACCCGCTTCTTCGTGCTGGACCGGTATTTCCGGTCGGAGAAGGCGGACAAGGCCTCCTGGTGTTTCACCCTGCCGCACAAGGCCGGTGCCCTGGCCCAGATCCTGACCATCCTGTCGTTCTACGAGATGAACCTGACCCGCATCCAGTCGCTGCCCATCCCGGGATGTCCGTGGGAGTATTTCTTCTATGCAGACATCCGGTTCGACGATTCCGTCCGCTACCGGCAGGCGCTGTCGGCGGTCCGGCCCCTCCTGGCCGACCTGGATATCATGGGTATCTACAAAGGAAGTTTTTGAGTTCAAGATATATTCCAAGCTATGAGTGAATCGAGAGTGTCCAAAAGAATGACCCGGCTGTCCCCCTCCATGACCTTCGCCATGAATGCATTGAGCAATGAGTTGAAGGCCAAGGGCATCGATGTCGTGAACATGAGTCTGGGGGAACCTGACTTCAATACCCCGGACCATGTGAAAGCCGCCGCCCGCCAGGCGCTGGACGAGGACTATACGCACTATACCCCCGTGCCCGGCAGCCTTTCCTTGAAGGAAGCGATTATCGGCAAACTGCAGCGGGAAAACGGCCTGACGTACACCCCTGCGGAGATCCAGGTGTCGAACGGCGCCAAGCAGAGCCTGTGCAACGCGGTCATGGCCCTCATCGACGAAGGGGACGAGGTGATCATCCCGGCTCCTTACTGGGTGAGCTATCCGCAGATGGTGCTGCTCGCGGGCGGAAAACCGGTCCATGTCGACACCGGCATCGACCAGGATTACAAGATGACGCCCGACCAGCTGGAAAAGGCGATTACTCCCCGGACCCGGATGCTCGTTCTGTGCTCTCCCAGCAATCCGTCGGGCGCCGTGTACTCGAAGGAAGAGCTGGAAGCCCTCTCCGCCGTGATTCTCCGGCACGAAGGACTGCTGGTCCTCTCCGACGAGATCTATGAGCACTTGAACTATGTGGGCGCCCATGCCTCCATCGCATCCTGCCCGGGGATGTGGGAGCGCACCATCGTGGTCAACGGCGTCTCCAAGGCCTATGCGATGACCGGCTGGCGCATCGGTTTCCTGGCCGCCCCGAAGTGGATCGTCTCCGCTTGCAACATGCTGCAGGGACAGTATACCAGCGGCCCTTGCTCCGTCAGCCAGAAAGCGGCGGAAGCGGCGTGGAACGGCTCCCAGGATTGTGTCGAGGAGATGCGTCTGGCCTTCAAGCGCCGCAGGAACCTGCTGGTCGGGCTGCTCCGCGAGATTCCGGGCCTGGAAGTGGCCCTTCCCGAAGGAGCCTTCTATCTGTTCCCGAAATGCTCCTCCTTCTTCGGAAAGACGGACGGCACCCGGGTGATCAACACGTCCACCGACCTGGCGATGTACCTGCTGGAAGTCGGACACGTAGCCACCGTGGGCGGCGACGCCTTCGGCGCTCCGGACTATTTCCGGCTGTCCTACGCCACCTCCGAGGAGAATATCAAGGAAGGCGCGAAGCGGATGGCGAAAGCCTTGGCCCTTTTGAAGTAGCGGGAAGATGGAAGCGAGCAGAACGATCGGAATCGTGGGCCTGGGCCTGATCGGCGGGTCCCTGGCCGTGGACCTGCGCGGCCGCGGCTATGCCTCCCGTTTCATCGGGACCGACAAGAATCCGCTGAACGCGGAAGCGGCCGGCCGGCTGGGCCTGGTGGACCGCGTGGTTCCGTTGGAGGAATGTATCGAGGAAAGCGACATCATCGTGGTATCCGTTCCGGTCAGCGCGGCCGCGGGAATCATCCATACGGTGCTGGACGCGTTCAAGGACAAGGGATTCACGGACAAGATCGTCATGGACGTCTGTTCCACCAAGTCCCAGATTGCGGAACGGCTCAAGTACCATCCCTGCCGCAAGCGCTATGTGGCCACCCATCCGATGGCCGGCACCGAGCACAGCGGCCCCTGGGCGGCCCTGCCGGGGCTTTTTGACGGCCGCGCCTGCATCATCGCCGACCAGGACGAGTCCGACCCCGCCGCGGTTCGTGCCGTGGAGGAGTTGTACAAGATCCTGAACATGCGGATCGTGTACATGACCTCGGATTCCCACGACGTGCATACCGCGTTTGTCTCGCATCTCTCCCACGTCACCTCCTTCTCCCTGGCCCTGACGGTCCTGGACAAGGAACGCGACGAGAAGCACATCTTCGACCTGGCCTCCGGCGGCTTTTCCTCCACCGTCCGCCTGGCGAAGTCCAACGCCGACATGTGGGTTCCCATCTTCATGCAGAACCGGGACAATCTCCTGCGCGTGATCGACGCCTATATGGAAAAGATGCAGGACTTCCGGGAGGCGATCGACCAGTTCGACGAAGACAAGGTCCGCGCGCTCATCGACGAGGCGAACCGGATCAAGAAAATCATCCGATAATATGGCAAAGACACTCGATATCGTCCCCGTCGGTGAATGGGGATTCTTCACGCTCCCGCGGCCGATGGTGATTGCGGGCCCGTGCAGTGCGGAAAGCGAAGAGCAGGTCCTGGAAACGGCCCGCGGTCTCGCGGCCTGGGGCATCCACATGTTCCGGGCGGGCATCTGGAAACCCCGCACGCACCCGGGCAGCTTCGAAGGTGTGGGCGCGCCCGGTCTGAAATGGCTGAAAAAGGTGAAGGAAGAGACCGGGATGTTTGTGTGCACCGAGGTTGCGAACGAGAAGCATGTGTACGAGTGCCTCAAGTACGGTGTCGACCTGCTCTGGATCGGCGCCCGCACGACCGCCAACCCCTTCCTCATGCAGGAAATCGCCGACGCCCTCCAGGATACGGATGTCCCCGTCCTGGTGAAGAATCCCGTCAATCCGGACCTGGACCTGTGGATCGGCGCCCTGGAGCGCCTGAACGGCGCCGGCGTCCGGAAACTCGGCGTCATCCACCGCGGCTTCTCCACGATCAACAGCCAGCCCTACCGCAATACGCCGGGCTGGCAGATCGCTGTCGAACTGCGCACCCGCTATCCGGACCTCCCCATCTTCGCCGACCCGTCCCACATGGGCGGAGACCGGAAGTACCTGAAGGAACTGTCCCAGCGGGCGATGGACCTGGGCTTCGAGGGCCTCATGATCGAGTCGCACTGCAACCCGGCCGCCGCCTTGTCCGACGCGAAGCAGCAGCTCGTCCCGACGGACCTCCGGACGCTCATCGAGAGCCTCCTCATCCGCGAGAAGGACTCCGGTGACAAGGAATACCGCGTGGGGATCGACCAGCTCCGTTCCCGGATCGACTACATCGACGAGGACCTCCTCAAGGAGTTCGGCGCCCGGATGGACGTCAGCCGGCTGATCGGCGCCTACAAGCGGGACCACAACGTGGCCATCCTCCAGGCCGTCCGCTGGGATGAGGT
This sequence comes from uncultured Bacteroidales bacterium, assembly GCA_900318015.1. GTDB lineage: Bacteria > Bacteroidota > Bacteroidia > Bacteroidales > UBA932 > Cryptobacteroides. The sequence continues at coordinate 18,212 of ONJB01000035.1, forward strand.
CATGGAGGGGATGAAAGAAAAAGCCCGTGCGTACGGGCTTTCGGACAAGTTTATCGGAGACGTGTTCAACGCCATCCACGAAGAATCCATCAGGATTCAGAACGAAGTCCTCTCAAAAGGTCCAGAAGCGTAGTCTCGAAGATCTCCTGTTCCGCCGGGGACAGGAACTGGATATTGATGGGTACCTGGAACAGGCGCTTGCGCAGGGTTTTAGGTACCTTTTTCGTATCCACGATGCGCTGGGCGTCCTTCTCCGTGGTGGCGACGCAGGCGGTCGGGAACTCCTTCACGGCGCGGGCGACCTTGGCGATGTCTCCATTCGTGTACTTGTGGTGGTCCGGGAAGGAGAAGCGCTTGACTTCCTTGTATTTGTCGGAGAGGTAGGCCCGGAGGGGCATGTCCTTGGCGATGCCGGTGAACAGGATGAGCCGCTGGGCATACATGAAGCGGCTGTCGGCCTCTTCCGGGAACACCGGGACCATGGGCTCGTAGCCGATGGAGGTGAACAGGACGGTCTGGACCTTTTCCTTCCCCTTGCGGAGCTTCCGGACACCGGTGCACGTGGCGGTGCTGTAGTTCTCGACCCCCAGCTGCTTGGCCCATTTCCCCTTCTCCCATTCGTCCAGGTAGGACGGACATTTGGTGACGATGAGGATGTCGGCCGCCTTCAGGCGGGAAGGGAGGTCACGGAGGCGGCCCCAGGGCATGAGCTTGTCCTTCTGCACGGGCCGGTTGAAGTCCACCAGGACGATGTTGACGTCGGCCTTGAGCCGGTGGTACTGGAAGGCGTCGTCCAGGACGACCAGGTCGGCCTCCGGGACGGTCTTGTCCAGGCAGTTCCGCGCTTTTTTCGCGGTCAGGAGTTCCTCGGGATGGGTGAGGAAATGGCAGCCTTCCACACGGTCCTTGTCCACGGCGACGGTCACGGCGGGGAACTTCTTCGCAATCTGCAGCGGTTCGTCGCCGAACAGGAGCGCCGTTCCGTCGCGGCCCACCTTCTGGAAGCCCTTCGACTTCCGCTTGTAGCCGCGGGAGAGGACGGCGATGTCGGAGTAAGCCCAGTCATCGCTGCGGAGAAGCATCCGCAGGATCATCTCCGTATGCGGGGTCTTGCCGGTGCCGCCCACGGTGATGTTTCCCACACAGATGGTGGGGACATCCGCCTTATATGATTTCTTCCAACCTTTATCGAACAGGAAATGCCGGATAGATAGGATGATGCGGTAGATCATAGGGGATTACATGGAGAGCACGTTGAGCACGGTGATGAGCTCCTGGTTGATGGGTTTGTTCATCTTCACGGCGCGGGAGATGGGCACATACACGATTTCGTCGTTCTTGATGCCGATCATGATATTCCGCTGGCCCTCGAGCAGGGCCTCGATAGCGGCATAGCCCATCCGGGACGCGAGGATCCGGTCGTAGGCCGACGGGGTTCCGCCCCGCTGCAGGTGGCCGAGAATGGTCACGCGGGCGTCGAACTGCGGATACTCCTTCTTGACGCGCTCTGCATAATAGAAGGCGCCGCCCACACCGTCCTTCTGCGCCTCGGAGACGAGGACGATGGCGCTGTTCTTCGACTTGCGCTTGCCCCGCTCGATGAAGTCCGCGAGCTGGTCCACGTCGGTCGCGCTCTCCGGGATGATGGCGGCCTCGGCGCCGGAGGCGATGGCGCTGTTCTGCGCCAGGAAGCCCGCGTCGCGGCCCATCACTTCGATGAAGAAGATCCGGTCGTGGGAGTTCGCGGTGTCGCGGATCTTGTCCACGCACTCGACGATGGTGTTCAGCGCGGAGTCGTAGCCGATCGTGGCGTCCGTCCCGTACAGGTCGTTGTCGATGGTGCCGGGGAGGCCGATGATCGGGATGTCGAACTCCTTTGCGAACTGCTGCGCGCCGGTGAGGGATCCGTTCCCGCCGATGACGATGAGGGCGTCGATGCCGGCCTCGACCATGTTCTCGTGGGCGATCTTCCGTCCTTTCGGGGTCATGAACTCCTTGCTCCGGGCGGTCTTGAGGATGGTGCCGCCGCGCTGGATGGTGTTCGATACCGAGGAGGAGGTGAACTTCAGGAACTCCTTGTCGATCAGGCCCTGATAGCCTCGCTGGATGCCGATGACGTTGATGTTGTTGAAGCGGGCGGTACGCGTGACGGCGCGGATGGCGGCATTCATTCCGGGCGAATCGCCCCCGGAGGTGAGGATGCCGATGGTCTTGATATGTTTCTCCATGGCGGATTCAGTTTTCAATCTTACAAATATAAGAAAAAAGCGTAAATTTGCGCCATGAAAATCGGGAACATCGACCTCGGCGAACGCCCCGTGGTGCTCGCCCCGATGGAGGACGTGACGGACGCGTCCTTCCGCATCCTGTGCCGGGAGGCCGGGGCGTCGATGGTCACGACCGAATTCGTCCCCTCGGACGGACTCGTCCGGGACGCCTCGAAGGCCATCGCCAAGATGCGCACCCTCGAGGAAGAGGCCCCCGTCGCCATCCAGATCTACGGCCACATCCCCGAATCGATGGTCGATGCGGCCCGCATGGCCGACCGCGCGGCGGAGCTCGCCGGCGGGCACGGGGCCGACACGATCGACATCAACTGGGGCTGCCCGGTGTCGAAGATCGCGGGCCGGGGCGCCGGCAGCGGCATGATGCGCGAGCCGGACAAGCTCGTCGCCATCACGAAAGCCGTCGTGGACGCCGTCAAGACGCCGGTTACGGTTAAGACCCGCCTGGGCTGGGACGATAGCTCCAAGATTATCGTGGACCTCGCCGAGAGGCTGCAGGACGTAGGCGTCCAGGCCCTCACCATCCACGGCCGCACCCGCTGCCAGATGTACAAGGGCGAGGCCGACTGGACCCTCATCGGCCAGGTGAAGGCCAATCCCCGGATGCACATTCCCATCATCGGCAACGGCGACATCAATTCCGCGCAGCGCGCGAAGGAGATGTTCGACCGCTACGGCGTGGACGGGATCATGGTGGGCCGCGCGAGTTTCGGCCATCCCTGGATCTTCACCGAGATCCGGCACCTGCTGGACACCGGCGAGGAGATGCCGCCCATGAACGTCCGTGACCGCGTAGCCCTCGCCAAACGGCACTTCGGCCTCTCCCTGGACCTGAAAGGACCGGTCACCGGCGTTTTCGAGATGCGCCGCCATCTCTCCTGCTACTTCAAGGGCCTTCCCGGCTTCAAGGAGACCCGCATCAAACTGGTCACCTCCAAGGACCCCGAGGAAATCCTCCGGACCTTGGATTATGTGGCCGAAAGATGGGGGGAAGAGGCGCCGGAGGCCGAATCGGCATACGGGATCTGACAGATTCTTTTGGTTATTTCCCGAATAATGCTTACCTTTGCGGTCCCCAAAAAGTGTGGGGATCGCATTTTTTTATTGTTAAACCATTAACTATCAAGACAGTGGACACACTTAGCTACAAGACAGTTTCC
>ONJB01000027.1 GCA_900318015.1 uncultured Bacteroidales bacterium
GATATGATCCAGAATTTCAACGACCTCTTCGTCGAGCTCAAGGCGAAGAACATCTGCAAGAAGATGGTGGCAGCGTGGGCTGTCGACGAGCATACCATCGAGGCGGCCTCCCTGGCTACCGACATGGGCTTTGTGAAGTGCGTCCTCGTAGGTGACGAGGACCTCATCAAGAAGGTCTGCGCCGACAACAACATCGACGTGTCCAAGTTCGAGATCGTGGACATCAAGGACGAGCTGAAGGCGGTTGCCCAGGCCGTGAAGATGGTCCATGACGGCGAGGGCGAAGTCCTGATGAAGGGCCTCTGCTCCACCGACAAGTTCCTCCGCGCCATCCTGAACAAGGAGACCGGCCTCCTGCCCCCGAAGGGCGTCCTGAGCCACGTGGGCGTGATCGAGAACCCGAACTACCACAAGCTCGTCTTCATCTCCGACATGGCCGTGATTCCGCTCCCGGACTTCCGCCAGAAGGTCAAGCTCGCCGGCTACCTCGTCAGCACCGCGAAGTCCTTCGGCATCGCGAAGCCGAAGATCGCCTTCATCGCCGCGTCCGAGCAGATGCTCGACTCCATGCCCGCCTGCATCGAGGGCGCCATGCTCGCCAAGATGTGCGACCGCGGCCAGATCAAGGGCTGCATCGGGGACGGCCCGCTCGCCCTGGATGTCGCCATCGACCAGGAATCCGTGGAGATCAAGAAGCTCGTCAGCCCGGTGGCCGGCGACGCCGACTGCCTCCTCTTCCCGAACATCGAGTCCGCCAACGTCTTCTGGAAGACGAACTCCAAGCTCGCCGTGGGCGTCCGCCAGGCCGGCTTCCTCGTGGGCGTGAAGGTGCCTTGCATCCTCGCTTCCCGTGCCGACTCCGTGGACGTGAAGCTCAACTCCATCGCCTCCGCGGTGATGAGCGTGAAGTAATCCCGTCCCATGGGTTCACACCGCCGAAAATGGGGCTGGTGGCTGGTAGCGGCGATCGCCGTGGCCGTAGCCGCCAGCCTTTTTCTTCACCGGCGCCCGGTCACGTCCGCCACGTCGGATTCTGCTGTCTCGGTCGAGGCTGAGTCGGCTGGCGCCGTGGTCCGCGACACCGTGTACGTAACCGTCGGCGACGGGTCGGTTCCGGTCGTCCGGGAGCGGAAGGTTGAAGCAGGGGAGCCTCGCGAGGAGGCATCTGCCGGAGCCGAAACGCCGGGTACCGCAGAGGAGCCCGCCGCCACAGAGGAGCTCGCTGCCGCCGCGGAAGCCGTCGTGGCCGTCCCCGTGAAGGCCTTGAACGGCCTCCTCCGCGAAAAGAGCGGCCGGGACATCACCTTGTCCACACAGGCCCCGGACCGGATCATCCTCACCTATGCCGGCAAGGTGGATGTCCCCATGCTTGGGGAACAAAGCATGAACTTCTCCGCCGGTTTCAAGGTCCTTGAAGTCCAGGGCGACCGCCTGGTCCTCCAGATCGACTCCGGCGCGGCGATCAACGCCGCCGCCGACCTGCTGGCCCCCCGCATCCTGGAACGCCTCCCCGCCGGCCTCGTCGACTCCTACGCCAATGGCCGCGCCGTCATCAACCTCTCCGCCGTCCCGACGCTGCAGAAGCAGCTGAAGTCCATGGAGATCGTCGGCTTCTCCCTCGACGAAGACGCGATCCGCCTGCGCACGGTGGAAAAATAGAGGTTTTCAGGTTTTTTTTCATACCTCTCTCACGGGTCTGCGGAAACTTCTCTCGTAACCTGCTGAGAATCATCTGTTTGCAAAGTGCTATTCCGCAGACCTCCTGCTTTTTTGCTGGGCCTGCGGATTGTAGTATTGTAAGTTATTGGAATTCAGTCCGTTGCCGGCCGAGCATCCGCAGACCCCTTGTGTCGTTCTGTGTATTCAGAGTGCTTGAGATGTCAGTTGGCTGATGATGGTTTCGCGGTGGTTGAGGAAGAGCTCGTAGCATCGGTAACTGTCCGTTTCCTCGTAGGTCTGCTGATGGATGCCTGTTTTGTCGAAGGCATAGATCTCGGCTCCGGGTATGGCCAGCAGGATGGGGGAGTGGGTGACGATGATGTATTGGGAGCCTTCTCTCGCCATCTGCACGATTTTGGAAAACAACGCCAGCTGCCTGTGGGGAGAAAGCGCGGCTTCCGGTTCGTCCATGATGAACAGTCCTTTGCTGAAGGTCAGGATGAAATTCAGGAAGCTCTCTCCGTGGGACTGCTCGTGCAGCGTCTTCTTCCCGTACATGGGGCCTGAACCTCCTTCGCCAAATTCATACTCCAACGTTTTCGAGGCCATCGTGTAAAAGCTTTCCGCCCGCAGGAAGAATCCGTGCGGCGTACCGGCCCGTCCCCTCCCCAGGACGACTGCGTTGTGGAGGTTCGAATGGTCATCGAAGGTAGAAAAACGATAGTTGTAGGATCCGCCTTCCGGATTGAACCCATAGGCAACGGCGATGGCCTCCAGCAAGGTCGATTTCCCGCTTCCGTTCTCCCCGACAAAGAACGTGACCGGGGCCTTGAACCTCATCCCGTCTGTCTTCCTGATGGACGGAATCCGCTGCAGATAGGATCTCTTGGAGACCTTCTCCCATTCCAGCCTGAAGTAATCGATGTACATGTTTCCGTGGTATTGATCCACGGCAAAGGTATTGCTTGCTTGTGCCAAAATAGGGTCGTTCCGGTATTCTCGCCAGTTCTCAGCAGACGGCCGCGGTTTGAAAATCCGCCAAAATCCCGTACTTTTGCCGAAAGACACCCTCCATTCCGATGAAACATCCCAAGAAGACCCCCAAGAAACTGCGGATTACGCAGGAGGATTACATGCTGGCGCAGCGGAGGGCGGCGCGCATGGAAGAGATCGCGGAGCACGGGAAACCCGTGTCCCTGCGGTCCGCCGTACACCGTTCCAAGAAGGTGTACGACCGCAAGCGGTTGAAGAAGGCTGGGCTCGATCTGGATTAGCGCCTACTGCACTTCTGTCAGGGCTCCGGTGACGGAGTCGATGATGAAGCCGCGGACAACCACGTCCTGCGGGACCAGAGGGTGGTTCACGATGGCATCGACAGTCCGGCGCACGGAGGCCTCCGTGTCGTGGAAGCCTTCGAGCCAGTCGGCGACGCCTTTGGATTCCCATTCCGCGAGCGTTTCGAGGGGGATGCCGCGCTCCAGCATGTGCGGCTTGAACTCGCCGTAGCTCATGTGGCAGGCGCCGCAGGTGGAGTGATGGACCACCATCACCTCCTGCACCCCCAACTCATAGATGCCCACGAGCAGCGACCGGATGGCCGAATCCGTCTCCGACAGCACCAGTCCGCCGGCGTTCTTGATGATCTTCGCATCGCCGTTCCGGAGCCCCAGCGCCTTCGGCAGCAGCTCCGTCAGCCGCGTGTCCATGCACGTAAGCACCGCCAACTTCTTGGCGGGAAACTTGTCGGTCACATAGGGTTCGTACTCCTTATTGGCCACGAACTGGGCGTTGTAGGTGAGGATTTGGTCGATCATATCATGTCAGAATTGGTAGCCGATGCCTATCGTACCGGAAACGGTGCGGAAGGCGATAGTCGTTGCCCCGGCAGACAGAATCAAGTGCCTGCGGGCATAGAGGATGCCCAGATCGACAGCCGGGCCAGAAACTGATTTGTCGGTGATGTGCGCCCAGGAACCGTCGGTCGTCTGCCAGTAAGTGCTCGAGAAGCCGTAACCGCCCCCGGTGTAAAGGCCGACCGGGACGGGGAGGAGGAACCAGATGGCATCGACAGTGGCCGTGAGCCGGCTGCTGCGGGTGTTCCCGTTCGTCCAGATGAATCCGTCTCCGCTGACGCCGTCACTGGTGGCGGTCAGCGGATGCGCGGGGTACCAGGCGTTTCCGGATGCGCGGAGAAAGGCGCCGCCCCATCTCCCCGAGGAACGCGTGAAACCTGCCGCCAAGCCGCCTTCCAGCGGCCACGAAGCTGTTGCCATGACAAACCAACGTCGGGCGGGACCCGGGATTTGCCCGTCCATGCGAGGCTCAGGATGGGGAAACGCGCTCGGCTGGTCAGCCGTGACGCCTGCCTGGAGGGAACTGGCATGCAAGGCGGAGGCGGGGACCATTTTCCCTTCCTGGTAACAATTCAGAATCAGTCGATACCGTTCCTTCTGGGCCGATGACATCGTCTTGTTCCCGCTTTGCAGTTCTTTTTGGAGCAGGCGGAGTTCCGCGATGACGCGGTCCAGGGTACCTTCCTGCAGGTTTTCTCCTTCCTCGATCCGGGCTTTCAGCTGCTGGCAATCGTTGGTGATGGAAGCGAAACGGTCCAGCGCCGCATCATAGTCCTGTCCCCGCAGGGGAAGGGCGATAACCAGGATCAGAATCAGGAGGAAGCAGCGTTTCATTGAAAACAAAAGTACGAAATATTTCCTATCTTTGGCTTCGGAATGGAGGATTCTTCAATCTTTTCGGTCCCTTCGCCGGCGGAGTGGACGCCGGGATCGGAGATGGAACAGGTACACTGTTCCGTCTCTGGTTATGCTGTCCTATACCGGGCCGACCGCGACGGTCGTTTCCGCGTCTTCAAGTGCCTGAAGCCTGGATTCCGGGATAAGCCCTTGTACGAACGTCTCTTGCGGAAGGAATTCGAGATAGGCTATTCACTCCGGCATCCACACTTAGTAGAGTACTACTCCTATTTGAATGTGCCCGGATATGGGAATGCGATTGAAATGGAATGGGTCGATGGCTGTCCGCTGGACCAGGCCCGCCTGTCCCCGGCGGAAGCCCGCACCTTGGCGGATCAATTGTGCGACGCGCTCTCCTACCTTCACTCGAAGGGGGTGGTCCACCGGGACTTGAAGCCCTCCAACCTGTTGCTGACCTTCTCTGGCAAGCAGTTGAAAGTCATTGATTTCGGCTATGCCGACACGGAGACGCATTCGATTCTCAAGCAACCGGCCGGAACGGTCTCCTATGCGGCCCCCGAGGTATTGGCAGGGGAATCCGGGGACAGCCGTTCGGACCTTTATTCGGTCGGGAAAGTGTTGGCTGGACTGCCGGGTATTCCGCAGCGGGTAATCCGAAGATGCTGCCAGGCGGATCCAGCACGCCGCTATTCTTCGGTGAATGAATTGCACAAGGCTTTGCAGTCGGCGCGTTGGGGCTGGTGGCTGGTGGCCGGCCTGGCTTTGGCCTTGGTGGCCCTGGCTTTTTGGACAGTCCTTCTTCCGGCTGAGCCGGATGGTCCGGTTGAAATACCGGTCATTAAAACGGATACTCAATTAGTCCGCGAACCTGTCCGGGACACGGTGTATCTGGTGGTTCCTTCGCAAAAAGCACCCGAGGCTCCGAAAAAGAAACCGGTGGGCACCGAAGATATCGATGCACTGTTCAACGAGGCGGCCGCCTCATTCGATGGACTTGATTGACCCGAAGCCTTTCCAGCCTTCTGCTGCCCGATAGCGCTGAACCGCACTGGCGGGAACGTAGAGGGTGATCGTGGGAACCGCATAAGAATTAAAGGCTTCCTCTTCGTAGACTGGCGGATCCTCAGCGAAGCAGATGACTTCTTTCAGGGTTTCGCCAGAGGTGGCAAAGGCTCCATCTCGGACTCGCTCTACGGCCTTGTGAAGGACGACCCGTTCGTACTGCTGAATATGCGCGCTATCCGCGAACACAAAGCTCGGAATCTCCCGGATTCCCTCCGGGATTACAAGATCACCCGAGAAACTTATTCCTTGGAAGGCGCTGTCACCGAGGTTGTTTAAAGCGGCCGGCAGTTTCAGCGGGCCAGCAAAACCGGTATTGTAGAACGCAGCTTCTCCTATCGTATGGAGACCGTCGGGGAGCTTCAGTTCTCCTTGAAATTGGTTGTCGGCGAAAGCGAGGGCTCCCACCTCGTTCAGACCTTCGGGGAGAGTGAGCCCGCCGTCGAAACCGGCACTCGAGAAGGCACCGGCCGGTATGATTTTGATGTTCCGGGGAATGACCAGATCTCCGCGGAAGGCGGTGCCTTCAAAGGCGTATTCTCCGATTTCGAGGAGGGATTCCGGGAGGACCAGTTTCCCACCTAGCCGATCACAATATCTGAAGCTGTAGTTTTGGATTCGCTCGAGCCCATCCGGCAGTTCGATGCATTCCAGGTTGTGACATTGTGCAAAGGCATCTGCACCGATGACTCTCAAGCTCTTGGGAAACCGGAACACTCCGCTCAACAGCTCGCAACTCTCAAAGGCGCTCTGACCGATTTCTTCGAGTCCGTCAGGCAGTTCGACTGATTCGATTCCGGAAAAAGCGAAAGCTTGATTCGGCAGAACGGTTAGGGCCGTTTCCCGCAAATCTATGCTTTTCAGTTCTTTCATCTGATTCCGAATGTAGGGGAAATCATCCTTGGCTAGTGTTCCGACAACTTTGAGATGTTTGATGTCAGCGAGGTCGATGTCCCATTTCGGAAGAATCTCCTGGAGCGACGTGTTTTCCGTCCATATAGTATAGGCCCCGTTGCCGGTCGCAACAACCTTGGGAGCCGCTGCGGTCGTGAAGGTCTGTTCCTGGGAGGTTACTTCTTGCAATCCGCTTGAGATAAAGGCCTTATAGGTGTATGTCGTGGACGGTTCAAGTCCGGAGACAGAAACGGTGAACTGGCCCGGGTCCAGGGCATCGGCCTTGATGCGCTTGTCGGCACCTAGATAGATTCCTGCTTCTACGATGCCGTAGTCCCCCTTGTGGGAGACGGTGATGACAGCTGCATCCGCCGTGACCTCGGTGTTGAAACCGGTGAACTCCGGCATAGGCAGGACCGGCGTCTGGGGTCCTTTGCATGCGGCGAAAAGGAGCAGGGCTCCAATCCAGGTATGGAAGTGTTTCATAGTATTTCCAGGGAAGTGATGCCGTGCTCTTTCCCGGCGACATACAGTCCTTGCGGAAGGTCCATATATAGCGCTCCTCCCTTCCGGAATCCCTTGCAGGTCAAGACGATGCCTTCCGAGAGCTTGCTGTGCTCGTTGTATTCGACCAAAAAGCGGGCACCATCCAGGTGACGGAGGATGACCGTCCGGTCGGGCTGCCAGCAGAGTTTCAGCCGGGCGCCTTGCGGCAAGGTCTCCGGATCCAGCGTGCTGGGATCGTCGATGAATCCGGAGTCCTCATCGGCCCCGATCGACTTGCAGAAAACCTCCCATCCCGTATGTTCGGCGAAACGCGCGAGGACATCCAGCGTACGCTTCGAAACGGTTTCGTATCCGCGTGTGGAATAGCCCCACACACGCTCCAAGGTGGATTCGGAGATGTGCTCTTTCAGCGTTCTTTCGATGGCCAATCCCAGCGCGATGAAATCGGCATGGGTGCACGGCTTGATGCCCGTGGCAGCCACGACGGCCTCCCGCAGCGCGGCGATTTGAGGGATGTCAGTTCGGATGTTCATCATTCAAATTTACGGCTATTTTTTGTTTGGACAAACGGGTTATGGGATTCGGTCTCGTGCAGCCCCCCTTTTCACCCCCAAAAGACAAAAAAAGACAAATTGCAGGGTGGGGGAATCGGCTAACTTTGTATTCAATCACAACGTTAATATCCAAAACGAATAGCACTATGCCCAGATTCTTGATTACAACCAAGGCGCGGACGCAGTTCAACGGCATCCGCATCGAACCCGGCATGTCCGTGGAGGTCGTCACAACCAGCTTTGCCAATCCGCTTCTGGTCAATGGCGGCCAGCCGGTTGTCGACGCCTTTTTGCGGATATATGGAATTGATATCAAGAAGGCGGGGGTTTTAAGTCCTGTGTACTTAGTTGCTCAAAGAATTGAATAGTGATTAACTTGATTTTTTATGAGTGCAAGAGAAATACTTAATGATGAAAGGATAAGTCTAGAACTCAGTGTCAACGGAGAGACGTACTCCAAGCAGTTTTCTGAGAAGGGTTTTAATTCAAAAATACATGCATTGGCTCGGAAGGGAGGTGTCAAGACTGTTGTTTATGCTTGTATCCTATACTATTTCCTAAAGTCAGAGACTCCGCCTCCAAGGGTTAAGATTGCCATTTTGGTTTCCCTTGGCTATTTTGTTGCGCCAATAGATCTTATAATTGATATGATTCCCTTTTTGGGATTAACGGATGATATATATGTCCTTTCTTACTCTATTTATAATACCCGTGTTATTCTACAGGATTATATGACACCTGCAATTCTTAAAGATGCTTTAGCGGCTACTAGCAGAATCTTCAAGAACGAACCGATTGAAAATATTAAACAAATAATCAATAATCTACATTTGTATGAGCCGATTTAGTGATTGGTTAGGCAAAACTTTTAAAGGAAAAAGAATTGCTATGCTTGGTCTAATAGATTCAGGCAAGACCCAGTTTTTGTCTTCTCTCGGTTGCAAGGATGCAATCCCAGGTACGCCTTCTAATAAGGATGTTTATCGGTGGTTCAAGGTTTCTTATCCGGATAAAAGTATTTTTGTGAAAGCGGGTTGTGATTATGGCGGAACGAAAGATATATTTACCCATACTTTTAATGAAGCACTTCATAAGAGTGATTTGGTATTCTTTATGGTTGACATTCAAAAGTTTATACAGAACTGGGTCGATCCTGAAACAGGAAAACCCAATAGGCTTTTGGTTTTACAAAGGCTGGAATACATTAATTCACATGTTCCTGCGATTTATAAGGACAAGTTGGCCATTGTTTTAACTCATGTGGATTTAATGGATGATTCAGATTCCTTTTTGATAAAATCGTTCCATAATTACACGCAAGATAAAGTATACTCTGTATTGACTCGGCATTGTTATCCAGTCAATGCGAAGGACGTCAGTCAAGTCAAGAATGTCTTTAGAAGAGTTTCCGGTATATGAAAAGTGTGATGTGGGTGCAAGCCTTCAATCCAGGTGAAGATGACTTTGTATTTGTGGATGGGGGACTCATACCGGCTGGCTCTAGTTCGCTTCGCGATGAATGTACAAAGATTCTTTTTCATGCCCAAGATGCTAAATATATCCGTTTCAAGGAAATTGAAAGGTTGCGGCTTGATTCTGGATCTCCTAATATCGCTGTGGCCCAGAATCCGACAATGGGTCTGCTTTATAAATCCCTTTTCAATGAGAGAGACCCCAATGGAAGAGAGATGACTTTTGTCCTTTGGTGTGATAATGAAGAAAGACAGAATTATTGGGAGATTGCCCAAAACAACGCGGCTCAACTTCATTGTACACTTCGGGAGATAGAGCATAATCTGGTAGACAAGTATCTTGAGAGAATAAAAAAAAAGAGGGCTTTGTTTTTATGCGGAGTCGTACTAGTATTAATAATATCATTAATAATTGCATTATGACATCACATTCAATTTTAGACACGATTGAGAACAAAACCGTTTTTCCCATAGTATCCTCGGAAGTTCGTGGGAATTATAATTATGATCAAAGGTCGCATCTGATGGATCATCGGATTCAGCCGATCTCGGTCGAAGAATATAGTGCCCTTAAAGTCGCAGGCTATACGGTTCCAGCCTATGCCAATGAGGGTGTTATTCTTATTCGTCATCCCTATAAGCCGAAGACGCTTGTAGATATGGATTATGATCAGTTGCTTTATCTTCAGGAAAAATTCGGGGACTATGCAATCATTTTGAATTATTTAGGAGTAACGACTCAAGAATTGAAAGCAAAAATCACTAAATATCAAACAAGGGAGATTGATGCAGATGGAAAGATGAAGGTTAAGACGAAGTTCTCCCTAAAGGGTTCTTTCCATAGATTGACAAGAGACAAATATGAGATACAATTCTCAAAGTCAATAAGCGGGACAGGAAAACGCGATTTTGAATTGGCAAAGACCTATGCGGAAACAGTGGGTTTGGCAAGTGATCCATTCATTAAGGAAATCCTCAACTTGCGGGAACATAACCCGGTACCTTCTTATTTTTGCGATGTTGTCATCTCGAAAGATTACAATGACATCTTTGATGCCGCAGCGACTCTATCTGTCCTTGGAGGGACATTTAATCTTGATGGATCTTTTTCAAGGAAAGTTGAAAACCGAAACCAAATCAGTATTAGCCAGAAACTATACTTTGAAGAAAAAAAACCTAAACCCTAATCTAACGCAAGAATCTCTTTGATCAGCTAGAGAATTCTGATAACGATTACTTTTTTGGGAAAAATCTATCGAAAGTGACTCTATCGTGGTCCGAGTAGTTTACCCTTCCTTCCTTTTGTTGAAAAAACTGAAGCAGGCTGAAGAGAGGAAAAACCACTCCAGCCTGCTTCCCATCTTGGCTTTTCCTTTCAGCTAAGGAGGGGCACTTTGCGCAAGAATCTCCACAACCAGAAGCAATAGGCAAAAGTTTTGATATTAATAGTCTTATGTCTTCCAAGATTCTCCATTTTTCTCATCCAGCTCGCCGCGTATATACGGAGATTAAGCACGTCATCCAGAATACCCCTGGTATGAAGCGGTTGAAGTGCGATGACGAGCGATTCATCGTTACGGCATCGCACGGGTGGTCGTTGATTCCCCTTGGTGAGAATGTGAAGATTCGGGTCGTGGCCGATGGAACACAGGAGACAGATGTGTGTATTGAGTCAAAGGGAAAGATTCCGTTGAATCCGCTGGTCATTGGCCGGAACAAGGTCAATGTTCAGGAATTGTCCGATTACATCAAGAACCGTCTAGGGAGATTGTGCTCGGGTGAAGAAATCAAATTACTCAGGTAAGCATCCATTGCTGGCCATCTTTGCAGATAAGTGAAAGTTGAAGCCTGTCATTACCTGGAAAACAATGGAGATTACAATTCCGTTCACTGAGCTGATGGGCTTGATTCAGAAGGAATCTGGGCAGACGATCGGATTGGCTTACAAGTCGCCCGATGAGGTTCTAGTGTCGTATCTAGCATCTGTAAAGGTTCCGCTGTTGGGCAGGCCGATATCCAAGGAATTTCAAGTTGGCGTCAAACTGCTGGACGTATCACAAGATAAAGTCGACTTCCAGTTGGATGCGGGGATGCTGAATGGCGTCCTTGATCTTGCGTCATCTTTCCTTCTCAACAAACTGCCCCCCGGTCTGCTGGAGTCATTCGCAAACGGCCGTGGGACGCTACGCTTGTCTGCCATTCCACAGCTTAGGCCTGTCCTGGACCGTTTGGAAATAGACAATGTATGGCTTGATTCAACCAGCCTGCACATGGGCGCTCGAACTAAATAACAGAGGACCGTATTCCCTCCCAAATCCCTTTAATTCCTTACGTTGTGACCAAATCATTTTTACATGAAGACAATCACAACTTACAACCTGGGCCCGGCGTGGGCCATGATCAAGGTGGAACTGCGGACGTTTGACGGGGAGAGCATGGAGGACCTGCGGGAGGTGTCGATGGGCACGAACAAGGCCATCCGTTCGGATGATGTGCCGAGGGGCATCTTCTATTCGGGGGCTTACGAGAAGGACCACAAGCAGCCGCTGGTGATACTGCTCAATGAGCGGAGGCGGGATCGGTGGTTGACGAACATCCTGCCGCACGAGCTGTGCCATATGATCGGCTTCCTGTGCAAGCGCTTCAACACCGAACTGCGAAGCGAGAATGCAGCCTACACGATGGGTTTCGTGACGGAAGACTTCTGCGAGAAGTTGACGGAATACATGAAAACCATCCCGATGGACCCGGCGCCCAGCAATGTGGAAGTGGCTGGGGAGAAGGTGGACTTCCAGACGGCCGACTGACCCATTATAGAAAATCTATTATAGAAATTCTATAATAGAAACTCTATAATAGAAATCCTATAATTCCGCCGTCCCACCTACGGCTCTGTTTATCAGCCAATTACACAAAACTCCCTGGTGCATTTGTACCAGGGAGTTTTCGTTAATGCGCTGATTGTCAGCGGGTTGGGCGGGACGGTTAGTCAATCCGGACAGCCAGACCCGCCCGCGATAGCTTACGCCAGCCATTTCTCTACAAACCTCCTCACCTCCTCCTTCAGCGCTTCCGCGGCCGGGGAGTCGAGGATTTCGATCTTGTCGGCGAGCATGAGGTAGTACCAGCGGAGGGGGCCGAGGCCGTGGACGGTGGTGGAGAGGATCCAGTGGGTGTCATCTTCCTGCCAGAGTTCGGTCTCGGGGAGATGGCGGGCGCCGGCGAAGTGCTCGACCAGGTAGTTGTAGGCCATCACATCCAGCCGGAGGCGGACGGGATAGTCGTGGTCCTTGTCCACCCAGCTGAAGACATCGGCCTGGCAGGGCTTGAAGTCGTGGTTGTATTCCGGGTCGGGGACGTCGGTGTCCACCTCGTCGATGCGGGATAGGTTGAACTGCTTGAAGTTGCGGTCCTCCAGGTCGAAGCACCACACTTTCTCGTCGTCATAGAAGAGGTTGATGGGCACGACGAGCCGGTCGCGGACCTCGCCGCTGTTGCCGCTCGCGTACCCGCGGAGGTACACCTTATGTTTCTTGTCGATGGCTTCCTGCAGCCGGACCAGGTGGGAGATGTTCCGGTCAACCCGCTTGAGGCTCATCAGGCGACGGCGCTTGCCTTCCTCCGTCATCGGCAGCGTCTGGTTGCCGTCGCGGACATAGGCGGTGCCGTCGGCCCAGGTGCGGTCTTTATAAAGGTAGGCAATCTCGTATTCCGCCGGTTTCACAGAGATGCGGATGGCATCCGCATCCTCGGTGGGCTCGATGGTGATGTTGTCCTGCAGGGTGTCCTTGAAATAGACCTTCTTCTCCTGCTGGAGGAAGAGGACGAAATGGTCGATGGAATCGGCCTTCGGGACCGGGTGCCCGAGCAACCGCTGGCCGCGCGCCTTGACCCGTTCGTAGTTGGCGATAAACCAGTCCATGTCGGCGTCCAGGCCGCGGCCGGGCATGGTAATGGGGTCGCCGGAATCGTTCACGCCCAGGAATAGGACGCCGCCGTTGGCGTTCAGGAAGCCGCACACGGCTTCGAACACCTGGCCGCGGCCCTGGTACTCCAGGTCGGGCCCGCGGCCGTCGTTCCGCATTACGTAGGAGGACTTGAACTCCACCTCGTTCCCTTCGCCCAGGCCGTACTTGCCCGTGACGCGGGCACCGGAGGCGCGGAAAGCGTCCTCCACGCCCAGCAGGGCGCAGATTCGCTTGCGCAGGGCGTCGGGTTTGACCGGGACGATATCGGGTTCCTCTCGGGCGGTCTTGGCGGCTGTGAGCAGGTGCGCGATCCGCCCGGCGATGCCGGGCTCGCCGACGAAGGCCTCCGGGACGGCTCCGGGATACAGGCAGGCGACTTCCTCAGGGGCATTGTCCAGGGCGCGGACCGTTTTCCCCTGGGCATACAGGAGCTTCCGCTGGAGGATGTCGGCCCGCTGGGCCAGCTGGTCCGCCAGGGCCTGGTTCTGTACGGCCTCGGCCAGGAAACGGGCGGCCAGGAGGGTACGGTACCGTTCCAGGGCGCCGACGGCCGGGGCATCCGCCAGCGCCAGCGCTAGTTTCAGCACGCGCTCCGCGCCGTCCGGCTTGCCATCGGCGACCGCAGGGGCCTCGACCCGGATGAAGTCATCCAGGAGCTTGTTCTCGTCGAAAGGCAGGACGGTGTTGCCGGGAGTGCCGATTTCGTCCACGTCCACATTGATAAAGAAATCATCCTGGCGGAATTGGACATTGACAACGTAAAGAACGGCCTCGTCGTCGGGTTTCAGCCCTTCCTTGAGCCGCGAAATGCCGAAGAAACCGCAAGCGGTCATCCAGAGGATGCGCTGCCGGTCCTCATCGACATACAGGACGCGCCCCTGGAAGAAGAGTCTGTTCCGACGCGCGCGCTCTGCACCTTGGATAGCGAACGCCTTGTAGGCTTCCCGGATGGAGATTCCCAGGCCATCGTCGTCGGATTCCACGCGGGCGCCCGCGATGAAATCATTGCCGTACAGATACGGGACGAGGTCCAGGACATCAGTTCCTGTGACCAGCTCGTCATTGAAGAGCGCCATCTCTTCCGTCTCGTCTCCGGCCAGCTTGCACCAGAGATGTCTTTTCTCATCTTCGCGGATGCCCGTGATGGTCACCAGGTCGCCCTCCGAAAGGGTCTTCCGCCGGGGGATGATGCGCCGCTGCGCCTGTACGAATTCTTCGGCGAAATCGCCCAACAGGTCCGCTTCGTCCCGATCTGTCGCTTTCAGACGCTCTTCCTTGACGTTCCGGGTGGCGACTTCCACCTTTCCGTCCGCCACGGCGAAGGCGACGGAACGGTTTTCCGTCAGGGCGGTCGTGGAAATGGTGACAATTCCGTCCTTGCAGGACACGAATCCTTTCCCGGCATAGGAGAAAGGGGAGATGGGTCTGTTCCGTCGGTAGTTCATAAAGCAAAGATAGGGAAAATATTCACCCCTTTTATCCCTATTTCGCCACAAAACCCGGGGACTCGCCACTCTTTTATGGCCGAACGTGCGGGCGTGGGTATTTTTGTGTAGAAACCTAAACCGAAAACGGGAAGACATGAAAGGAAAGGTACTGGCCATCAACACGGGATCGACGTCGACCAAGGTGGGGTATTATGTGGACGGGAACGCCGTCTTGGTCCGGAATCTGGAACTCAGCGCTCAGGAGGTGCTGCGGTTCGACAGTGTGCTGGAGCAGGGCGATCTCCGGCGGGGAATCGTGATGGATTTCCTGCGGGAGGCGGGCGTAGGCCTCGGCGACATCGACATCGTGATGGCGCGCGGCGGCCTGTTCGCCCCGGCTGTGACCGGTGTTTACAGTGTTAATGCCGATATGCGCGAGGTGCTCCTTTCCGGCCGCGACGGCATCCACCCCTGCAACCTGTCGGCCGTAATCGCCGATGATATCGCCACCGAGGTGACAGCCTTCCGCCGGGAGCGCGGCATCGGCGGCCCCGCCTGCATGGCCTACGTCGCGGACCCGCCGATGGCCGACGAGATGCTCCCGGAGTGCCACATCGGCGGTCTCCCCGATTTCCCGCGACGTGCCTTCTTCCACGCCCTGAATTCCCGCGCAGTCGTCCGCCGATACCTCCGCGAGCACGGCCACACGAGCAATGACGTGACGGCGATCGTGGCCCATATGGGCGGCGGCATCACCGTCACCCTGCACCGGAACGGGAAGGTCATCGACACGAACAACGGCCTGGGCGGCGACGGCCCTTTCACGCCGGAACGCGCCGGCTCCTGCCCGGCTTTCCCCTTGATCGAGATGTGCTTCCGCAGCGGCCTGTCCGAGCGGGAAGTGAAGCACCGCGTGCTGGGCCGGGGCGGCGCCGTCGCCTTCTTCGGCACCAACGACCTCCGCGAACTGGAGCGCCGCGCCGCCGCCGACCCGAAAGTGGACACCTGGCTCGACGCCTTCGGCCTGAACGTCGCCAAATACATCGCCTCCCTCGCCACCACCGTGGATGGAAAGGTCGATGTCATCCTCCTCACCGGCGGCATCGCCAAGGACAGCCGCATCGTCTCCGACATCCGCCGCCGCACCGCCTTCATCGCGCCCGTCGAGGCCTATCCCGGCGAGAACGAACTCGACTCCCTCGCCGAAAACGGCTATCTTATCCTCGCCGGCGAAGCGAAAATCCACCGTTACGACAAAAACCGCCTCCTCGAGGACGAGGAGACGGTCAAAGTGATTCGTTCCTAAACCTTTGCTTACTTCACTTCGAAGTCAAGCGCCTGGAGGTCAGCGTCGGCGGAGGAGGAGCCGTAGAGGATCTGGTACTTGCCGGGCTTGATGGCGACGCCGTCGTTGCCGTCATAGTAGGCGAAGGCGTCCGGAGCGATGTCGATGGTGACGCTCTCGGTCTTGCCCGGGTCGATGGACACGCGCTGGAAGCCCTTCAGGGCCTTGATCGGCGCATCGGGATTGTCGAGGGCCTTGACATAGACCTGGACGACCTCGGTGCCGGCGCGGTTGCCGGTGTTCTGGACGGGAACGGTGACCTTCACGCCCTTGCCAGCCTTGACGGAGGACTTTGAGAGCTTGCCCTGGCCATAGGCGAAGGTGGTGTAGCTCAGACCGAAGCCGAACGGATACTGGGGCGTGCCCTTGAAGTAGCGGTAGGTGCGGCCTTCCATGTTGTAGTCCAGGAAGTCGGGCAGCTGGTCGGTGGAGGCGTAGAAGGTGACGGGGAGTTTGCCGGAAGGGTTGCAGTCGCCGTTCAGGACTTCGCCGACGGCCTGGGCGCCGCCCTCGCCGCCGTACCAGGCCTGCAGGATGGCGTCGCAGTCGTCCACGATGGGCGCGAAGGCCAGGGCGGAACCGGAGCAGTTCACCAGGATGACCGGCTTGCCGGTGGCGCGCAGGCCCTTCAGCAGACGCTGCTGGACGGCCGGGACTTCGATGTCGGCCTTGTCGCCACCTTCACCCTCGAGGGCCGGGGAGATACCGCCGACCATGATCCAGGCGTCCACGTCGCCGAACTGCTTCGCAAGAGCCTCGACGTCCGGGAGGTTGCGCTCGCACAGCTGGGCGCTGAACATCGCGAACGGGGAAGCGCCCTTCACGTATTCGATCTTCACGTCGTAGGTCTTGCCGGCCACGACGGGGAGTTCCTTGTACTCGACCTGGCGGCGACGGCCGAAGCCGAAACCGCGGCGGCCGGCGCCGGCCGCAGGCGTCTTCTGCTCGTCCACGACCTTGCCGTTCACGATGAACTTGTAGGTATTGTCGCTGCTGACGATGTACTTGAGGTTGCCGGTGAACGGGGAGGTCCACTTGCCGCTGGCACGGACGGAAATGTCGTTCGTATTCACGCCGTCGGCGAAACCGTAACCGCCGAAGGTGCTGAAGTTCAGTTCCTTGTAGTTGCCCTTGGCAGCCGGCTCACCCTTGAATTCCGTGTTGTTGAAGAATTCCACGAGAAGGCCCTGGCCGTCGTTGAAGTCGGCGATGTGGTTGATGGTGTTGTACTCGTCCACGAGCTCGCAGGCCTTGTCATAGACCACTTCCGTGTTCGGGAAGGCGTTGCGGATGCCGGTGAGGATGGAGAACTTGTGCGCGTCGATCGGCGTGCCGCCGTAGTTGCCGTTCATCAGGTCCACGTCGTCGGCGTTCGGGCCCACGACGGCGATGCGCTTGATGTCCTTGGAGAGCGGCAGGATACCGTTGTTCTTGAGGAGGACCATGCTTTCACGAGCGGCCTCGACGGCCAGCTGGTGGTGCTCCTCGCTGGAGATCACCTCCGGCTTGAGGTCCTTCCACGGGGACATCTCGTCCGGGTCGAACATGCCCAGCTCGAAGCGGCCGCGGAGGACCGGGATGAGGGCGTGGTCGAGGTCGTCGACGGTGATCAGGCCCTGCTCGAGGGCGTCGCCGAGGTTGCGGAAGGTACGGCCGCACTCGAGGTCGGTGCCGTGCTTGAGGGCGTCGGCGGCGGCGTGCACCGGATCCTGATGGGTCATGTGCTGGCCGCGGTTGAAGTAGTTGTTGATGGCGTCGCAGTCGGTGACCACCAGGCCGTCATAGCCCCACTTGTCGCGGAGGATGTCCACGAGCAGGCGGTCGCTCATCGTGCAGGGAACGCCTTCGTAGCGCTGGTAGGCACCCATCACTTCGCGGACGTCACCGTCGACCACCAGGGTCTTGAAAGCGGGGAGGTAGGTCTCCCAGAGGTCGCGCATCGACACGGAAACGTCCATGCTGTGGCGGAGGGGTTCCGGACCGCTGTGCACGGCGTAGTGCTTGGCGCAGGCGTGGGTCTTATAGTACTTGCCGGTCTTCTGCTGCATGCCCAGGACGGTCTGGAGGCCGATGACCGAGGTCAGGTACGGGTCCTCGCCCGGAGTCTCCTGGCCGCGTCCCCAGCGCGGGTCGCGGAAGATGTTGATGTTCGGGCACCAGAAGGACAGTTCCGGGTTGCCGGGGTAGTACCGGGCCTGGTCGTCCACGTTCCATTCCCGCTGGGAACGGTTCCAGTTGGCGCGCGCCTCGTCGGAGACGGTGGAATAGACTTTATACACCTGCTCCGGGTCGAAGGCGGCGGCCATGCCGATGGGCTGCGGATACACGGTGTAGCCGTCGGCGCGGATGCCGTGGCAGGCCTCGCTCCACCAGTTGTAGGCCGGGATGCCGAGGCTGTCCACGGAAATGGACTTGTTCATCAGCAGGCCGATCTTCTCCTCCGGAGTCAGGAGGGAAAGGAGGTTATCGATCCGCTGCTCCATCTTCAGGGACGGATTCTGGAACGGATACTTGTACGTGGTCTTGGGTCCGCAGGCCATGAGGCAGATGGCCGCGGCGAAAAGGGTCAGGAAAAGTTTTTTCATAATCACCTTGTAATTGACAAGGTGCAAGTTACGGATTTTCCGTCCGTAATCCTATCATTTTCAAACCAAAAAAGTGTAGAAATCAGTCCGCGAAGAGGTCCCGCTCGGGAAGTTGGGCCGAAAAACGGGTCCGGAGGTTCTTGCAAAGGGCGCCGGTTTCGCGGGAGAAGCGGGAGCCCATCCAGGTGGAGGTGTTGGAGATCAGGACCCAGGTCTCGCCGTCGGGGAAGGTCTTCACGAGGGCGGAGGTGCCGGAGAACGAGCCGGTCCGGGTCCATTCGCCGTCCACCGTGCAGTCCACCCAGCCCAGCGAGAAGATCTCGTCGGACAGGCGCGCGGTCATCTGGTAGACGGTGAAGGGATTGATCTGGTCGGGAACGGCGGAAATCCCGTCGATGGAGGCGACGAACCGGGCGAGTTCCGGCGTGGAGCCGATCCAGGCGCCGGCGCCGGACAGCCCGTGGATGTCGTTGCCGCCGTAGCAGCGCTCCACCTGGCCGCGTCCGTCGAAGGAGTTGATGGGTTTGGCCTCCTTGTGCATGAAATAGCGGGTCTCGCCGGGGAAGCGGTTCTCGTAGAAGTTTCCGCCGATGTGGAAGTCCGTGCAACCCGCTGCGCCCAGCACTTCGCGCTGCGTCCAGGCCTCGTAGGACTCTCCGGTAATTTTCTCGATGATCATCGACAGGAGGAGGTAGCCGAAGTTGGAATACTCCTGGTCCGTCCCGGGCAGGTAGGCGAGGGGACGGCGGAGAAGGTATCGGGTGAGCTGTTCCTGCGTGGGGGCCTTGGTGGTACCGATGGCCCGCATCATCGCGGGCGTGGAGAACATCGGGTCGCCGCCCTTCTGGGTGAAGCCGGCCTGGTGCCGCAGCAGGTGCTCGACCGTGATGAGGTAGTAGTTGTCGTCGGTGATGTACTGGTCATAACCGTCCAGGATGCCGAAAGGACCGAAGACGGGGGTGTCCAGCACGAGCTTGCCCCGTTCCTGCAGTTTCATGATGCCCACGGCGGTGATGAGCTTGGACACGGATGCCATCCGCAGGAGGGTGCCCGGGGTCATCGGCTTGGACGCGTCCGCCCGGCCGTAGCCGCGGGCGTACACGAGGGAGTCGTTCCGCATGACGGACAGGGAAACGCCCCGCAGCGACCACCGGGTCATGAAACTGTCCACGACGGCGTCCATCGCCGGCAGGCGGGACAGGTCGTTGGTGATGCGGTCGTTGAGGCCCCGTCCTTGCGCGGCGGCGAGGAGGGGGAAGAAAAGGAGCAGTATGGAGGCGAAGCGTTTCACCGGATCTTGCCGGCGCGGCGGCCGAAATCGATGATGCAGTCGGCGGTGCCGTCGATGCCCAGGATGGAACTGTCGATGCACAGGTCGTAGTTGTCGGCCTTGCCCCAGGCGCCGAACGTGTAGAAGTTGTAGTAGGCCTCGCGGGTGCGGTCCTTGCGGCGCATCAGGGCTTCGGCCTCGTCCGCGTCCAGGCCTTCATTCTGCACGAGGCGCTGGATGCGGTATTCCATGGGCGCGCAGACGAACACGTCCAGGCAGTCCAGGTCGCGGAGGATGTAGTCGGCGCAACGGCCCACGATGATGGCGTCGCCCTTCTCGGCGATGTTCCGGATCACCTCGCTCTGGATCTTGAACAGCATGTCGTCATTGACAAAGCCCGTCTCCCCGAAACCGAGGCGGCCGGAGGAGAAAAAGCTGGACATCGAGAACAAGCTCTTCCGCTGCTCTCCGCCCTCGAAGACGCTCTTGGAGTAGCCGCTTTCCTCGGCGGCCTTCGAGATGAGCTCGTTGTCATAGACCGGGATGCCGAGCTTCTTGCCGACGGCCTGGGCGACGTATCCGCCGCCGCTGCCGAACTGTCTTCCTACGTTGATGATCGTGTTCATATCTTGCTGCCGAGAATGGCCGGGTCGTCTCCGTCCTTGAGCCGTCCGAGATTCCGGAGGAGGCCGACGGCGAAGAAGGCCGTGACGACGGCGGCGATGGTGTCCGAGATCGGGAAACTGTACCACACGCCGGTCTCGGACTCGAGCAGCGGAGGCAGGATGTAGATGCACGGCAGCAGGAACAGGAGCTGCCGCGAAAGGGACAGGAAGATGGACTTGTTCACCATCCCGAGGCATTGGAACAGGTTGGTGGTGACCATCTGGAACCCGATGATCGGGAAGGCGAGGTTCATCATCCGCAGACCGCGCGCCGCCATCTCATGCAGCACGGGATCCGGAGTGAAGATGCTCACGGTGGGACCGGGGAACACCTCGGAAATGAGGAACCCGAACAGGCATACGAGGGTGGCCCACCCGGCCGTCTTCACATAGACCTCGCGGACGCGGGCGTACTGCCGGGCGCCGTAGTTGTATCCCGCGATGGGCTGCATGCCCTGGTTGAAGCCCATGATGATCATCACGAACAGGAAACTGATCCGGTTCACGATGCCGTAGGCGCCGAGGGCGAGGTCGCCGCCCCACTTGACGAGCTGCTGGTTGATGAACAGCACGACGATGCAGCTGGCGAGGTTCATCAGGAACGGGCCCATGCCGATGGCGAGGGAGTCCTTGGCGATGCGCCAGTCGATCCGGAAGACCTTCCGGCTGCGGGGGAGGTGCAGGAACTTGTCCTGGTCCAGGAAGAACCACATCGTGTAGCAGAGGGCCATCAGCTGGCACAGGACGGTGGCGATGGCCGCGCCCTGGATGCCCAGCTTGAAGACGAAGATGAACACGGGGTCCAGGATGGCGTTGGACGTGACCGTGAACAGGGTGAGGCCCATCGCCGTCTTCGGGTTCCCGGACGAACGGATGACGCTGTTCAGACCGAAATACAGGTGCGTGACGGCGTTGCCGATGGCGATGACCGTCATATACTGCCGGGCGAAGGGGAGGGTGGCCTCGGTGGCGCCGAAGAAGCGGAGGATCGGGTCCATCCACATCAGCGTCACGAAGGTGAAGACGAGGCCGGTGATGATGTTCAGGGTGACCTCGTTGGAAAGGACCTTGTTCGCGACCGCGTAGTTCTTCTGGCCCAGCAGGACGGAAATCATCGTCGCGGCGCCCACACCCACGAGGGTGCCGAACGCCGTGGAGATATTCATCAGGGGGAAGGTGACCGCGAGGCCGGAGATCGCGAGCGAACCCACGTCGGCGATGTGGCCGATGTAGATGCTGTCCACCATGTTGTAAAGCGAAGACGCAGTCATGGCGATGATGCCGGGGACTGCGTACTGGCGGATCAGCTGGTTGACGGGCTTGACGCCCAGTTCGGTGGGGACGCTTCCGGCCATGGGCTACGGTTCAGGGACCATTTCGACGTCAAACTGGAGCGCGGCGTAAGCCGGGATCAGGCTTCCGGACCCGGACGTGCCGTAACCGAGGTCGTAGCCGAAGACGAAGGAGGCCTTCTCGCCGGCGTGCATGGCCTTGAGACCGTAGGCGAAGCCGTTCACCACGCTGTTGCCGCTGAGCTTGATGCTCTTGGCTTCTTCGGCCCAGTTGATCATGACGGGCGCGTAGGTCTTGGACGGGCTGTAGATGTTGTAGAACTTGGCGGTGTCCGCCACGGTGGTGTCGAACACCTGGCCGTCGGAGATGCGCCGGCCGGTGTAATTGATGTAGACGGTGGTGTCGTTGGGCATTTCGACGGGTTCTTCGTCAAAATGCGTGAAGGACTTGAAGAAGACCGCGGCGGTGCCGAGGGTGTCGGCCACGTCCCATTTCTCGGACGCGTATTCCTTCATCAGCCGGTACTCGTACTCCTTGAGGTTGTCGGTCTGGCCCAGGAAGGTGACGGTATAGATCATGGACGGCGTGTCGGTCGACGTCTCCAGGTACTTGTCCAGGGAATCGTAACGGTTGTAGGTCATCATCCAGGAAGGGATGATGGCCGTCCGGACACCGCCCTCGCGCATGCCGTCGAGCAGGATGTCCAGGCCGGCATACGTTGCATCCTTGCCGGTGGGGACGACCTGAGGGCCGTAGTAGTAGGTCTGGTTCCATTTGCCCAGCTGCTTGGCCCACTGCTCGTCGGTATTGTAGGCGACGTCTCCGTCCAGGTCCCGCATGGTGTAGGTCATGAAGGTGATGCCCAGGTTCTTGTTCCAGGCCGGGCCGTTGCCGGGGGTGTCTTCCAGGATGTAGATGCCGTCCTTTTCCACGGCGGCAGGATAGTGGATGGCGCGCCAGGCGTCGAACTGGCGCTTGAGGGCGACGTTCGCCCCTTCGCCGGTGCTCTTGTGGCAGGAGACCGCCAGCAGGGCGGCGACGCTCAGCAGGGCGAGTCTCGGGAGGATATGCTTCATTGCTTTCATTTTAATCGTTGGAGATGCTGTTCACCCAAATGTGGTAAACCAGGGCTGACCTTGCAGGAATCGTGCCTTGCTTGCGGGAACCGAAGGCATACTTCCCGGAAAAGAGGATATAGCATTCGTCCTGGTTCCGGACGCCTTCCAGCCCGCGCTGCAGGCCTTCCAGCAGTTTGTTGTCCAGGGTGAGGGTCTGGATCTTGAAGGCGGTCGTGTCGGAAAGCTTCCAGCCGGCCGAATTGGCGGTCCGCTGGTGGTTGGTGGCAAACAGGTTGGAGGAATTGACGCTGGCTCCCGAGAGGGTGTAGCCGGCGTAATAGAACGACACGGTGCCGCCGGAGCGGAGGGTGTCGGCCATCAGGCCTTCCCGATGGAGCGTGTCGTGCAGGACCACGCGGACCACGCCGTCCTTGTACGTGACGGTGGCGGTCTTGTCGGCCTTGAGCTGGGCTTCCACGAAGTTG
Source organism: uncultured Bacteroidales bacterium (assembly GCA_900318015.1). GTDB lineage: Bacteria > Bacteroidota > Bacteroidia > Bacteroidales > UBA932 > Cryptobacteroides. The sequence goes on from ONJB01000027.1 coordinate 22,956, forward strand.
GCGATGTTGGTCTCCTGTTTGTCGTAGGCCATCTGCACCGCCTCCTTGGTACAGGCGGGGAAGATGCCGGAGAAGACGGCGAGGAGGAGAACCGATATCAGGATGCAGGTGCTCTTTTTCATGACAGGCAGGATCGGGATACTTGTTCGAGATAGGCGGCGGCCGCTTCGGGGCCGTCGATGTCGGCGGGCCACCACAGCTTGCCGCCGGAGGCGTTCTCATGGCCGCCCCCGTGGAAATGGGCTACGGCGCATTCCCGCGCCGACCAGCCCTTCTTGGAGCGGATGGACACGCGGAAATGGTCCTTTTCCTCCTTGAGGAGGATGCTCATCTTCACCTCGTCGATGGACAGGGGGATGTTCACCAGTCCTTCCGTCTCGCCCTCTTCCACGCCGAAACGGTCCAGGATGTCCCGCGTGGCGATGATGTAGGCGAGCCCTTCGGGGGTGATCCGCAGGACCTCGTACTGGAGGAAGCCCATCACCCGCACCCGGTTCTCGCGGTAGCGGTCGTACAGGTCCGAGAGGACGGCGTCGCGGTCCACGCCGGCGGCGAGCAGGTCCGCGGCCATCCGGAAGGTGCCCGGATAGACGGAGTTGGCGAAGTTGTTCGTGTCGGTGGTCATCCCGGTCAGGAGGGCGCGGGCCGTGTCGGCGGGAAGCCGTCCGGGGTCCCCGCCGATGTCCGGGAGTTCCAGGAGGACGTAGTACAGCAGTTCCGAGGCGGAAGAGACGTCCGGGGTGGAGAAGACCACCCGGAACCGGTCCCGGTCGGGGCCGACGTGGTGGTCGATGAGGACCTTCGGGGCAGGGGAGGCCTCGAAGGCTTCCTGCAGGCTCTCCGTGCGCGAGAAGCCGTTTCCGTCCAGGAGGACGACCAGGTCGCTTGCCGCGATGCGGGCGAGGCAGGCTTCCGGCTCCTTGTCATGGCACAGCAGCGGAACGCTGGCGGGAACGATGAAACGGACCGGGGTGGCGGGGGAGTCGGGCAGGACGGCGGCGGCGTCCTTGCCCCGGCGCTCCCGCAGGTACGCGACGAGGGCGGACACGCTGCCCAGCGCATCCCCGTCGGGGTGCGTGTGGGCCGTGACCGTCACCGTCCTGCCGTTTTCCAGCAAGGCGTCGAGTGTCCGGATGTCTTCCGTTTCGATGTTGTACAAAACAATCTGTTCTTTTGCGATGCAAAAATACAAAATATATTGCTTTTCATAAATGATTTTTGTAACTTTGTCGGAACTTTGGACAAATTATAAAACACTGAAATAATGAACAAGCTTGTCAAAATCATCGTCGAGATCCTCCTCGCCGTGGCAGCCGTGGGATGCGTCTATGGCATCTACCGCAGCATCATGAAGCCGGTTAACTTCAACAAGGAAAAGGCCCGCCGCCAGGAAGTCGCCGTTCAGCGCCTCAAGGACATCCGTACCCTCGAGGTCGCCTTCAAGGGTGTCAACAACCGGTACACGGCCAGCATCGACTCCCTCATCGACTTCTACAACAACGGCAAGATGGACATCATCATGCAGGTCGGTTCCAACGACGACTCCCTCGCCGTCGAGAACACCAACAAGTACAAGAATGACAAGGCTTTCAAGAAGCTGAGCAAGGAGGAGCAGAACGCCAAGTTCATGGAACTCTACCGCAAGGGCGAGAAGCTCGTGTTCTCCATCAGCACTCCGATCGCGGTGAAGGACACCCTGTTCAACAGCCGTCCGGACTTCTGCCCCGACTCCCTCAAGTACATCCCGTTCTCCGGCAAGATGCCCGTCGAGACCGACGCCATCACCAAGACCGTCTCCGGTGTCCAGGTTCCGCTGTTCGAGGCCCGCATGCCTTGGAAGGCCCTCCTGAAGGGCATGGACAACCAGCTCCGCATCAACCTCGACGCCGAGTGCAAGGACCAGAACAGGTACGAAGGTCTCCAGGTCGGTTCCGTCAACCAGCCGAACAACAACGCCGGTAACTGGGAGTAATCTTCCGCGATGGAAAGTCCGCGCACAACGACTTCAGGAATATCCATTCAAGTCTCCTTGAGTGGATATTCTTTTAAGGTACGGGAGGGTGACGAAGTCCGCGCTTCCGCCTGGCTCAGCGCGGACCGCCTTTTCACCACGCCGGAGTTCCAGCGCCGGTACGACGAGGTGGACATCTCCCTCCTTACGACCAAGTGTACCCTCGTCCCGGAATCCTTCTTCCGGCCCGAGGCGGTCCGGGCCCTATTGTCCGACGTCGTCGCCCTCGAGCCGTCCGATGCGACGGGCTATGTCCGCATCCCGGAGCTCGGGGCCGTGCTGCTGTTCTCCAACACCATCGGCGAATCCCTGTCCAAAGTCCTCTCCCAGACGGTCTTGACGGCCTCCGGCGCGTCGGCGCCCGTCCTCCCGGAGATGTATTACCTGCTCAAGGCGCTGCCCGCCTGCGAGGATTACAACAAGGTCGTGGCCTCCTACCGGGACGGCTGGCTGCACCTGGCCATCGCCCAGGGGCGCAGCCTGCAGCTCGCAAATGTCTATGCGGCCCCCGATTTCACAACGGCCGAGTATTTCCTGTTCCTCGCCTTGAAGCGCCTCCAGCTGAATCCGGAGGTCACGACGGTCTGTTTCCGGACCCCCCTGACCTCCGAGGCGGAACTCTCCCTGTACCGCTATTTCAAGGCGGTCGTCGAACTATGAGGATCATCGGTGGACGCCTGAAAGGAAAGACCATCCTGCCCCCCGCGGGATACAAGGCGCGCCCGACCACGGACTTCGCCCGCGAGGGCCTGTTCAACGTCCTGGACAACGAATACGAATTCGAGGACCTCAAGGTGCTG
>ONJB01000001.1 GCA_900318015.1 uncultured Bacteroidales bacterium
GAGAACAGGAAGTAATCGGCCTCTGGGCCGAGAGGGACGGCTGCTGGAGCGACACCCCCGAAGAAGACCAGACACGGAAGGGCTGCCTCCACCGGGCCGAATGCGACGGCTCGGAAGCCCGCATCTTCTACGACGGCGGGGCGACGGTCCACAAGACGATCGTCGCCGTCCGGTACAACTCGCTGGAACGGTTCCTCGACAGGGTGGCCATCCACAACGCCATCTTCCCGGAGGCCGCGATGACCATCGACGGCTTCGGCGTCCGCGACTACTCCAACGACCACACGGACTTCTGCGCCATCGTCAGCCAGCCCTTCATCGAAGGGACCGTCCCCACACAGGAACAGATAGACGAATCCATGCGGGAGCGAGGGCTCAGGGAGCCCTCCTACTCCGCAGGTAGCGGGTTCTACCTCTACGAGACGCCCTCCAGCAGCGTGCTCGTCACCGACGTCCACGACAACAACTGCGTCCTCACCCCCAAGGGCAAGGTCGTGGTGTTCGACTGCGAGGCTATGGTGAACGACGTCGGCGGCTTCGGGGGGAAATACGTCATCCCTCCGCTCCAGTACGACGACGCGTCAGTAAGGTCGATCAAGAACAAGATCGAGATGGTCACCCCGATCAGCGCGGACAAGGAGTTCGTCCTGGACTCCCTCTCCCCGGAAGGGCGGAAGGACCTCCTCCGGAGACTCTCTTCGCCCGATGTCAAGGCCGTCCCCATCTCCGACGGGGAGCTGAAGGGACACCTTGTCCAGCAGGATCCCGACGACTCGGGAAAGTACATCCTCGCCCTGTCCCCGCAGGTGCAGGCCTACCTGCTCGCCTTCGGACCCAAGCTCGACGACGGCCTCCCCGTCACGGAAAAGGAATGCGCACGCATCCTCGAGGGGAAGCCCTTCGAGAGGGCCGGCGTCCACTACCGCTACGACCTCGACAAGGGCCGGGCGGAGCAGTTCGCGCCCTCTGCGCTCAGGCTCCGCAAAAACATCAAGACCTCGCAAACGATCAGCCTATAAAAAAAAGACAACAGGATAACAACCACATAATAAACAAAAACCTGTCGGCAGACAAAATGAAAATCTCATCTTCCAAGGGAAAAAACAAGTCAACATCAATCTTTTTTCCCGCCTTTTAGCTAAAAGTTTTGACGTGACAAATCCTCACGGATTCTCACAAGTTCGCCCTACGGGTGTCTGGTCAAAACCTTTTGGCTTTAAGGCTCTCAGAAAGAAGGCCCCCTATGGGCCGTTCTTTCAAGAAATAGAGAATAATTCATTATTCATAATCACTTATCTATTAACTTTTAATCCTTACTCATCATGGCTAAAGCTAAGAATTACTCCAATTTCGTGGAAGTCGTCGGCAACGTCGCCGTCATCTACCAGAACCCCTCCGAGAAGAACTTCGGCGAGATGCGGTTCCGTCTCATCAACCATCGCTCCTTCGAAAAGAAAGACGGCACCAAGGGCACCGAGGACACCCCGGTCCCAGTCCTCGTCAAGAAAGGCCGCCGCTTCGCGAAGCAGGAGGCCATCAAGGTCGGCGCGTTCCTGCGCATCAAGGGTCACCTGGAGGACAACTCCTACAAGGACGAGGCCGGCGCCTGGCACGGCGGCCTGGAAGTCAACGCCGACAGCATCGAAGTGCTGAAGAAGCGCGAGGACGGCAAGGTCGAGAACGTCGAGACCGGCCAGGTCGAAGAGATCGAGAACACCGTCGATGTGAGCGAGCAGTAAGGCTCCGTCCCAACACCAACCAGAACCACCGGGGGAGGGCAATCAAGCCCTCCCCCTTTCCGTTCAACCGAAACCCCAAAACACCATCACTGACATGAAGAGAATCACCCTCATCCTCCCGCTCGTCCTCCTGTCGCTGCTCGCGACCGCCAAGGACGCCGAGGTCCAGTACCTGGAGGGCCTGCCCCCGGGCACGGTCTTCACCCTTCCCGCCGACGCGGCCCAGGCCTTCGCCGGCGAAATCGCACTCCCCGTGGACATGCCGATGGCGGAGACCGCCTCCGTCGTCTTCCTCCACGCTCCTCTCGCCGTCTCCGTCAAGGAAACCACGCACGTCACCGCCACCTTCAGCGAGAGCCTGGTCTTCCGATCGTGCGCAGCCGAAGAGAAGAATGCCACCGACAACCAGCTTCACCTCAACCGCCCTGCACAGACAGCCTACATGGAACGGCGAAGCGGTCCTACGCATGACTTCACGCAGTTTCCGGAGGACTACCGCAACTCGCGCTACAGGCGCGGCTGAATGAGAACCTCGTGGGACGAGGGGCGTCCCCACCAATCAACCAGACAAAACGATAACGCGGGGCGGTCGCAAGGCCGCCCCAAACATTTTCAGCAATGAGACACATCAACATCTACACGGACGGGGCCTGCAAGAACAATCCCGGTCCCGGCGGCTACGGCTGGGTCATCGTCGAGAACGACAAGGTGGCCGAAGTGTCCAACGCCCCCGGCTTCAGGAAAACCACGAACAACCGGATGGAGATCCGTGCCGTTTTCTTCGCTCTCTCGAGAATCCGCGAACTGGCCAAAGAAAGTAGAGATACCGACGTCAAGGTCACTGTCTACTCCGACTCCCAGCTCGTCGTAAACACGATCGAGAAAGGCTACGCCCGAAAGAAGAACAAGGACCTGTGGGACATGGTGGACAACGTCCTCCTCGCCCTAAAGGACATGAACGTATCCGTCTCCTTCAACTGGGTCAAGGGACACGCGGACAACCCGTATAACAACCTCGCGGATCAGCTCGCGGTCAAGGCTTCCCTCCGAGCGGACTCATGCGACACCGTTTACGAGGAGATCTGCCGCGAGGAAACGCGGCTCGCCCGTCCGGTCGCCGAGCACATCCCCGAACCCGAGATCGTGGACGTCCGTTTCTGCAACGTACGCGACAGGAAGAACCGCAGAATCGAGGTCCTCCTGACCAACGGGACGGTCGTCAACATCATTCCGACCTGCGCCGGCTTCGCCCAGACGGAATGCACGGCGGACGAGTCCCGCATCACGGTCGACATCGCGTGGAAGTACGTCGGCTGGCTCAACGGCCGAGCCGACCTTTAGACGTCTCGGCGACCGCGGACGCCTCCTTCGACTTGCTGCCGGTTCTCGGCGTGGTTTATCATCACAGGGGCCGCCGGACGCGGCCGACGCCCCTTTCAACGACAATCCAGGGCGGAACCCTCACGGGCTCCGCCCTTTTTTCATGTCCACGGCGGTCATCATCCCGCCCATGATCCGGCCCTCCTCCCCGCTTCCTCACCGGGCCGGACCCACCCTAACAGAAGAATACCAGAAACAAATCCAACCTTTCCCTCCGCTTTTTCCCCGCTCCTCGAAAAAACCTCGCAGAGGCGACGTTCCCTTACGGTCCGCCCTACGGGGGTTTTGTTCTGCGGCCGGGGAGAGGCGTCTCCCAGACCGGGAGGCGCATTGCTGCCTCCCGGAAAGAAGTAAAACCATATCAAAAACCATCCGAAAATGGCCAAGAGAAAATATCACTACGAATGGGCCGCCTATACGGACAACCTCTGTTACGGCAGGGTCTTCCTCGCCAGGGGCAGGAACCGCGACATCGTGGCCTTCCAGGCTCACAACGCGAAGAAGGGATGTTTCGTCATCAACAGGGAACGCGTCTATGAAGACTGACACCGACTTCCGCACGGCCGTGACCACCGAGGCGGCCGAGACGCTCCGCCTGATGAACATCATCGCCTCGCTCGGGGGCGTCGCCCACATCGCCGACAAGTGCATCAAGGTCTCCGGCAAGACCGCTTCCGGAGAGACCCTCACGCTCCACGCGGAGGCCGTCAGCATCCTTCTCGGGGAGACTCCGACCGTACACCTCGAAAGAGGCTGGTCCTGCGGCTGGGACGAACTGTCGCAAGACGAGAAAGACGCCGTCGCCGAAGCGGTCGCCCGCCCCTGGCGGACCCCCGCCGGCATCGACACCGAAGACGAGGCCCTCCTCGCGGAGGCGTACCTCCACCGCCGTCGCAACATCCAGTTCATCTCCAGCAACGGCGACCTGGACGCGACGGACTTCGAGAGGATGCGAGCCACCCGCGCCCTCGTAGAGGCCGCACGCTCCTTCCCCGACGGAACGCCGAAGCCCCTTCCCGGGGACACGGTCTACGGTTCCTATTACGAAGGCAGCCATCCGTTCGAGCACGGGATGCTCGACACCCCCTATCCCTGGCAGGAAGAGGAAGGGTTCCTCCTGCTCTGCGCTCAGCCCTACTCGCCCTTCACGTCGCCCTCCGAAAAGAAGAAGGAAGGCTACTGCCTCTCGACCTCCGGTGGACCGTTCTTCCGCATCAAGCCCGAACACCTCGAGTACGACGGCACGGAGCAGCGCATGTTCACCGTGTGGGGGCACAACGGAGCCTGCGCCAACGGGGCGCTGCGCTTCCCCGTGACCGTCAACCGCTGGCGGCTCAGCCCCGAGGCTGGAATCTGATGAACCTTAGCATCGAACAAAGATGAACAACAAGAGAAACACCATCCACACCATCGTCGCCTCGGCCTTTCTTAGCCCGGTGATGCGTTACATCAAGGGTGAGTTCATGGTCGCCGTGCGCGGCTACCTCCGTCCTGACGCAAAGGACGACGCCCTCTTCTCGAAGGCCGAAAACGCGGCCCGTGAGGCCATTGAAAGCGTCCTGATGGAGGAAGAGCCCTCCGCGCCGAGAAAACTCATCCAGAGCGCCCTTGAGGCCATCAGAGCGGCCAAATCCGGCGACTACTGGCCGTACCGAAGCCCGAACCCCTGCTCGACCGAAATGGCGCTCAAGAACGCCATCGACCAGGCGGAAAGCCGCCTGGAAGCGGCGCTCGGCCTGCACGACACCCTCGACAGTGGCGACGGTCTCACCTCGCCGCCCAGCATCCACATCCAGCAGCTCAAGTAGCCATGTACAAAGTAATCGCTTCCGGCGTGTTCGAAGGGGAGCCCTTCTCCGCCGAGACGAAACCGAAAAAGACCCGGGAGGCCGCACGACGGCTGATGAGAAAGCTGGTCCGCGAGACCGAAGAGGCCAACGACTACCAAAGTCCCGATAACTGCGGCGAGGACGACTTCGAGAAAAGCATCGCCGTCAGTCCCGACTGCCACAGATACGAGTTCAACGACATGTCGGACGACTACCTCCAGTGGGACGTCGTACCGGCGTAGAAACAGCAAGACCATGAAGACATACAAGGTACACGTCGTCTACGGCTCCAGGGAAGACATCCAGGCGCTCGCGGACATCCTCGCAAGGCACGAAATCGCCTTCTCCTTCTCGGGCGAATACGTCTACGGGAGCCATCCCTTCGACGCATTCATCAAGGAACACGTACCGCTGAAAATCGCCACCAGGCTCCGGCCCTGCATCGAACGCTGGGCGGAGAGCTGCGGGAACTACGAGGTCCTCGAGGACTCCGACACGGAATTCACGATCCGCAACACCGACGGCCTCGTCATCAAGGCCAGGACCGCCCCGCTCTATACGGAGAGGATGAGGGAGTTCCTGAAGAAGGCCCTGGAAGCCCTCGGGGTACACTACTACGAAAACGGCCGCGCCGGTCAGACAGAGTAAGCCATGAGACAGAAATCCAAAAAAGATATCGAGGACATCGCCTTCCGGGCGCTCCGGGAGCACTCCGACAGGAGCCTTCTCAGCAACAAGTGCATCGACTGCTACGTCCAGGGCTTCCAGAAGAGTCAGGACATGCAGCAGAAAGTCCTTGACAGCCTCCCCGGTCGCATCGACGACTGGATGGAATCCCTCAAGGACCGCATCAAGCACCTCGACGACTGCGCCGGCTACAGCGGCAGGGCGCCGAGCGAAGACGAAACGGCCGAGTCTCAAGTCCTCGGCGAAATCTTCCACGCCCTCTCGACCATCAAAGAGGGCGACTCCTTCAAGAAATACATCGAAACCACCCAAAAGAAATAACAATGCAAAGCATCGTTTCATATCCCGAGCGCGGACCTTATGGCCGCTCCGACTATCGCGGCAACTGCACCGGACTGCTCATCAAGGACCTCATCAAGCAGTACCATCTCAAAGGCCTTTCCGACTTCATGGTGGGCTCCGGCACCACCGAGGACGTGGTCCGGGAGGCCGGTATCAGAGGAACCTTCGCAGACCTGAACCGGGGTTACGACATGCTGTCGATGGACATCCCGGAAAGGGCTGAAGCGGTCTATTTTCATCCACCATATGGGGGTATGATTACCTATTCCAATGTCATGTACTCGGCCTCCGATGTCGAAAAAAAGACGGGCCTGCCTGCTGAAACCATCCTTGCCAACGACCTGAGCCGCTGCAAGGATTGGGACGATTTCATCAAGAAGCTCAACTACTGCGTGCTCAAACAGTTCAGCGCCCTCGAGAAAGGCGGCCGCATGTTCATGCTGGTTGGCGACTGGAAACAGAAAGGACGCCTGTATTCCATGGTCTGCGACATCCTCAAACCCGGCACGCTCGAACAAATCATCATCAAAGCCCAGCACAACACCTGGTCCGGTCGCCAGTCCTACTCGGGCAACTTTGTGCCGGTTGTGCATGAGTATCTCCTGGTCTGTCGCAAAGATACGGACCTCATCGTCCCTGTCTCCTGGGGTGTGTCGAAGGAATACGACATGCGCTCCTTCGGCGACCAGAGCTGGCGCGACCTCGTCTACTCCGTCATCCAGGACAACGGTGGCCGGATGTCCCTGCAGGAGCTGTACGACGCCCTGAAGGACTCCGCCAAGGCCAAGCGCAACGCCCACTGGCAGGAGAAGGTCCGCCAGACGGTCCAGAACAACAAGAATTTTGTCCGCACGGAGCGGGGATGCTACGCCCTCGCCCCTGCTGCCTGACAACTTACGGAAGGGGACTGGAGACAGGAACATAGGAGATGCGTCAACGATGGGGACACCCAATGCGCAGTGCGCAATGCGCCGGGTGCGTCTCCGGCTCGGATTCGCCAGGCACACCGTCCCGTCCCCTTCCTTTCTCAAAAGCAACCGGCATGAAAGAATTTGAAAACGTCATCCTCGACATCCTGAAGAGACTCGGCGTCGACGGATCCATCAACAGAAACAACCGCTGCGTCAATTCCGTGACGACGCTTCCGGCGACCGTCCACGGCACCACGCTCATCGTCAACGCCTGCGACTTCGGCGAGACCTGCCGAATCGACATCGACTTCCGCCTTCCGGAAGGCTCGGTCGAGGCACAGACGTTCATGGACCACTGCGCCGAAATCGAACACACCGCGAAGAACCATCACGGCGAATACGCCTACGGTCCGTCGTATCCCAACTGGGTGTCCGAACTCAAGGCCAAACAGACGTTCGCGTACTGCGGCGGCGACTGGCACGACTTCTTCTACGTGCGTTCAGAACGCTACCCGACCCCCTGCCTGCAAGAGGCCGCGGACAACGCCGTTGGCCTGGCCCGGCAGTTCGCCGACCACCTCGCCGACCTCTCCACGATGCGGTACTGGAAGCCGGAAGACGAGGAGGTCGCCCAGAAAGCCAAGGAAATCATCGAGAACGCTGACCTGTACGAAAGCGACTTCGACAGGGAGGAACGTTCCCATTGGCTCGTAGACCGCAATTCCTTCATCAAGGGATGGTTCATGCCGTTCAACGACCGGGGGAGGGGGACGTTCGACACCGTCTGGCCGTCAAGCCTCGACTACGCCGCCAGGTCCATGGGCCTCCCGGGCAGCTTCGAATACGCCGTCAGCTGCCTCGTCCTGCAGAACCCGCAGTACATCGCCAAGGCCAGGAAGGCCTGCGTGATAAGAACGGAGACCCGAACCGTCCGCCTCTGAACCGACAACACTATTCACCATGGGAAAGAATGTAACCGTCACCGTCGTGGTCGACAAGAAATACCTGAAAGACTACGGCGAGAAGAAATACTACGTATTCTACGAGAACTGGCCGCTGTTCCATTTCGTCAACCGCTTCAAGGGGAAGTGGCTGTTCTGGTACCGCAACGGCGGAGAGTTGAACAAGCCCTTCGCCAAGATAGACTCCGCGACCGTACCCAAGGAACAGATACGCAACCTCGCCCACGCCCTCGCCACCATCTTCCTGAGAGGGGAGACCATCGACGAGCTCGTCATCGAGGGCGCGAGGATAACCGTCAACAAAGATGCCGAAGACTATCCCGAACAGTGAACCGGCGGCACCCTCCGGAGCGAGGGTGCTGTACAACACCTACCATTACGAGGACGGCCCAAAGAACAGGTACGGCAACATCCCCCAAACCCTTGTCAACCAGACACGCGAGAGGCGGTTCCCCTCCGCCGTGGAGGCCTCCCTGTTCCTCGACCGCCTCAAGGAGGACTTCTGCGACACCGACGGAGCCCGCGTGCTCTTCGCTCACGCGGAGCGTCTCGTCTCCACGCTCCTGGGACAGTCTTGGAAAAGATTCAGAACCATCGAAAACCTCAGTCTCTGACGTACCGCGACCTGGAAAGTCCGCCGGCACGCAAAGGCCGCCATGCGTCCTTGTAGTCCCGCCCCGAAAGGGCGGACTGCTTTGCCGTGCGTCTTTCCGTCCGGTCCTTCAGAAAGGGGCGACCGTCGCCCCTTCCTGAAAACAACAAGAATTGAAAATACGAATTACAATGCACTGCATTACATTGCATAGCATTGCATAGCAACGCATGACGTTGCAATGCGTCGCATTACAGTGCATTGTCATAGAAACTCAAGAGTATGCAGACATTCATCTTCATCTTCGGAAACAACATCCAGGAGCGGCAGTTCAAGACCACCTACGAAGCGATGTGCGAGTACCTCGACGCCGACCACCAGTACGAGGACGTATTCTATGCCAAGAACGCCAAAGGAGAGGTGGTGAACCTCCTCGAGGCCGAGTCCCTCGTCAAGAGCATCCATCCCGTGAAGGAGTACCTCGAAATCGCCGCGCTCGCGGGCTTCGGGAAAGAGCAGATCCTCCAGGAGACGAAGGAGCTCTTCGGCGTGGCCAACGACGCCCTGCCGGCCTCCTGGACGCAGTTCATGGAGGAGTTCATCGAAGGCTATCACGAGTACCTCGAGGAAAAGAGCTCGCGCTACGGGCTCGTCACCTGGCCCGAAAGCCAGGATTACGTCGGGCATCCCGACTGCATCCTCGTCATCCCGCCGCAGTATGACTCGAAGCTCTCCCTCGACAGCGCCTACCTCGTCCCCGAATCCGTCACGGGACCCCTCGACGCAGGAGAGGCCTACGTGCGCGTCCCGTTCCCCGACGCACAGAAGTGGGACAGAAAGGCAGCCCGCGGCTTCGCCGACATCCTGCACGGCTACGACTCCCGGGACGCGTACGTCCTCGAAAGAGTCATCCACTCTGAAAACTAACACCGTTCAATATGAAATGCAACAATTTCGAAGGAATCCTCAAGCAGCTTGAGGACATCCAGAAACAGGAGCTGACGACCGCGGTCCTCGCACACGGCGGTTCCTACCGCTTCAAGGAGGAAGACCGCGTCACGATCACCTTCGACACGGCCGACGAGCTCGACGGCGCCGACGACGTGGAGGTCCACAAGGTCTTCGTCAACGAAAACGGCAAGCTCGTCATCTCCGGCATCCCCCGCGACGAACTCGACGAGATCGAACTCGATCCGGAGGACGCGGCCCCCGGGAACCTGCACTACGTCACGCAGGCCATCCCGAAGACGGAGGAGGTCGACAGCGTCGCCACCCCCGTCACCCTCCTCGCCCTCGGCGGCGGAGACTCCGTGAAGGAGGCCCTCTCGGCAATCCGCAAGGCGGCCGCCGACCAGATCAAATCCGTCATGGACGAAGCCGGCCTCGAAGAGGTCTATGCCGTCGACATCGACAACGGCAACTCCCCGGTCGTACGTCCGGACGAATTCGACGACAACAACACCCAGACGCTGGACAGGATCCGCCTGACTGACGACGGGCTCGTCTTCAGCGCGTCCGCCTGCTGCGACGAATGCGAATACTACGAGGAGAACATCCCGCTGGATGCGCTCGTGGAAATCGCGGACTGGCTCGTTGAAAACAAGGAGAACCTGTACGAACCCGAAGACTGACAACAAGAAAACAGAGACAACACCATGTTAACTTTCACCCTTTTCAATTCCCTCAAGGGAATCGTCGATTCGATGCAACTCGAATCCGGAACCCGGATCGCGAAACTCGAGACGGACAAATACGTCCTCTCCGTCGACGTCGTGGGGGACGTCCGCGTCCTCTGGAACCCCGACCCGCGCAAGTCCTGGAAGGATGCGGGAACCGAGCTCTACAAGAGCCCCAGCCAGTTCCCCGACGAGCTGATGCGGCTCTTCGCCGAAGGCCGGGCCGACAGCCTGAAGAACCTCGAGATCGGCAACAACAACTGGTTCGAGGCGACACTCTCGGAGAAATCCACCGGAACAATCGTCCTCGAAGACGTCTGGGACATAGAGGACGAGACCCCCGGCGACATCCTCGATTCGATGTGCGACGTCATCGCCGAATACGAGAAGGAATTCGTATCCGAACCGGTCAAGGTCTTCCGCGTGACCGGCATCCATTACGAAACCGACGGGAACGACGTCACACTTCCCTCCGCCCTCACGGTCGCCTGCGCCTTCGAGGACAAGGTCGCCGACGCCGTATCCGACCGCACCGGCTGGCTCGTGAAGTCCATCGACGGGATCGAGGAGGTCGGAGTCAACCCGTACGACCGACTCCTTCAGCTGTTCCGCGCCGCTCCGTACACCATCGAGAGCGCCGTGGGAACGCCCGTCTCCCTTCACGGAAAGAACGACGTCGTCTTCATGGACATCGCGGTCGATCCCGAAGGGTATCCGTCCCTCGTCTACGCCTTCCCGGAGGAACCGGACGTCACGGAACAGACCGACCTCGGCAACGTCTCCGACGAGGACCTGGAGAAGATCCTGAAAGCCGTCGACGAGACCGTCGTGAAGCGCCTCTTCCTCTTCTACGGTTCGCTCTCGGTCATCCAGATCCTCGAAGACGACGGCATCGAAAGCCACGTCAACAAGATGATGAGCCAGTGGGACGCGTTCGAGACGGCCAAGAGACTCATCGCCGAGCACTTCGAGCGTGAAGGCGAGGAGCCCTGGGAATACGACCTCGACCTGGAGCTGGAGACCTACCGCGGGAAGGACGGGAAGAGCGTCGATCTCGACATCGAACATACCCTGGACAACTTCGAGGCTACCCATCACTTCGAGGACGAAGACGGCTCCGGCAACGCCCAGGGATACACCTCATTCACCCTCTGACCCGTCGTGCCATGAACGAAAGAGAGTTCCAGATCGGAGACGTCATCTCCGTCAACACCCGTTTCGACTGCCACGACTTCAAGGTGACCAAGGTCACCCCGAAGACCGCCACGGCCGAGGAGATCCCAATCACGCTGGCGCCCGGGGTGCAGACAAAGCCCTTCCTCGAGCCGATCCGCATGCGCCGCACGTACCGGATCAACGACATCAAGGGCTGGAAGTTCTACAAGGTTGACTTCATTCCCGCCGCAAGAGCCGCCCTCTACACCAAGATCAGCATCCGGCCCGCCGGAGAATGAACCATCACCGTACAAAGAACCATGAAACATAATTACCAAGTCACCCTCCGCGTCCACAACGGCTGGCTGTACAACGACCCCAAGGGATACATCACCAGAACCGTCATCATCAGGGCGCACAACAAGGAAGAGGCCTTCGCGGAAGCTCAGCGCATCGCAGAGGAAGACGACCAATTTGAAGTGACCGTCCTGAAGAAGGACGTCGTCCGCATCCACGAGAAGGCCGAAAAGAGCCCCTACGAGGTCACCCTGGAGTTCGTCTACCGCACCACCGTCACCGTCCGCACCACGTCCTGGGAGAACGCCGTGGACGCCGTGCGGGAGATGGACCTCCGCCGGATCTTCGGCAGGACCCGACGAGTCCCGATCTTCGACCTCGAGGACGGCCAACCCATATCCGTCACCCTCCCGAACGGAAAAACCAAGTACATCTAAACAGAAGCCATACCATGAAAATCACACTCAAGACCAAGCCTCTGCTCACCCTCGTGCAGGCGCTCATCAAGGTCATCCCCGCGCGTTCCGCGCAGCCCATCCTGGAGAATTTCCTCGTCTCCGCCACCTCCGGCGGCGTCTCCATCACCGCCTCCGACCTTGAGACGACCATGACCGCCATCCTTCCCAAGGGCGGCGACGAACCCGCCTCCGTCGAGGAGGAGGGGACCATCGCCATCCCCGCACGCTTCCTGCTGGACATCATCAAGCAGGTGGAGGACGACACGGTGACCCTCACGGCGAACGACCGCAGCGCCAGCATCGCCTGGAAGACCGGACGCAGCTCGATCCCCGTCTTCGACCCCGACGACTTCCCGGCCACGTCCGGGGAGATCACGGACGCCAAGACGTTCGACATCCCGGAGCAGGAGCTCCTCGACGCGCTCAACGCGACGCTGTACGCCGTCGGCGAGGACGAGATCCGTCCGGTGATGTGCGGCATCTTCTTCGACGCCACGCCCAACGGGCTGTGCCTCGTGTCCAGCGACTCGCACCGGCTCGCGATCCGCACCATCCCGTCTGTGACCGTGCCAGAGGCGGCGTCGTTCGTCCTCCACAAACGGAACGCCACGCTGCTCAAGGGACTCCTCGGCGGGGAAGGAGACGTGAAGGTGTCCTTCAACCAGGACGCCGCGACCTTCCTCGCCGACGGCATCACGCTGAGGGCCCGGACCGTCGTGGGCAAATACCCCCGCTGGCGCGACGTCATGCCGAAAGGCTACCAGAACGTCCTGACCGCTGACCCGAAGGCGCTCGCCTCCGTGGTCAAGCGGGTGAGCGTCTGCGCGAGCAAGGTGTCCAACCAAATCAAGGTCGTCCTCAACGCCGACGCGCTCGGCGGTTCGATGGAGATCTCCGCACAGGACCTCGGCTACAGCACCTCGGCCGTGGAGAAGACACCGGCGGACTACCAGGGCGTGAACCTCACCATTGGATTCAAGGCCCCGTTCATGCTGGAACTCCTCGGCTCGTTCAGCTGCGACAACGTCAAGATCTCGTTCCTCGACGGAAAGCGCGCCGTCCTCGTCGAACCCGAGCAGCTTCCCGAAGGCAGCTACACCAGCTGCGTTCTGATGCCAGTGGCGACATCATAACGCATCTCCAACCCCTTTCTCCATGCAGATCGCGCCGACACGCATCGCCGAAGGCGAAGACCCCGCCCCGAAAGGGCGCGGTGCTTTGTCGGCACGGTCCGCTGTGTGGAAGGCAGAGGAGGTGGACACCGTCCCCCTCCACAGAAAGAAAATCCATAAACCACACCTGACATGAAAAAGAAAAAGAACGACGGCAGCGCCGTCCACGAGATCCTCAAGGAGGGCGGCCTCAAGATCGAGGGCTGGGAACCCGCCAACTGCGGATGCGGCATCGAATTCACGATGCCCGTCATCGTCGACATCGAGACGAACGAAAGACTCGACATCGAACGCTTCCAGCGTTCCGCCGTCCTGTAACCAGCAAAAAGCACAAGCCATGGGTTACAGAAGCCACTTCTACATCTCCCTCGCCGGCGGCGACCCGTCGATCTACGAAGACGTCTTCGGCGAAATCGGCAAGGAATCCGGATACAAGCTGGAAGACTTCGGCGGCGGCCAGGCCGCAGTCAACGACGCGAACTGGGGCAACATGCAGAAAGACCTCACGGCCGTCGCAAAACGGCACCCCGAACTCGTCATCGAAGTGAACGTCGAGGGTGAAGACCGCGACGACAACTGGAAACGCCGGTTCAAGGGCACCGAGACGGAATGCGTCTCCATGACGTACGGCTGGCCTCCCTTCAAGCGCATCCTGCTGCCGTTCAAGGAAGAACAGACGGAGACGCCTCCGAAGAAGACCTACGTCGCTTCGCTCATCGAAGTCACCGACGACGGAATGGTCTTCGCCACCCTCCATGCCGACGAGGACCCCCGCAAGGTGGCCGACGGCATCGTGTCCGACCTCGAGACCGAGCAGTCGGAAAGGTCCCTCGACATCCTCTACGACCCGGACGACATCTTCGTCACCGTCATCAACGGGACGGTCCACTCCGGACCGGAAATCATCGAGACCAAGCAGTCCGCCAGGTTCCACCTCGCGACGGACGTGCAGACACGCTGACACCTACGGACATGAGAACGCTCGAATACCACTCCGACCAGGGCTGCCGCAAAGGCTGCCACCCGGTCAGCCTCGTCTACAAGCACCGGGGCAAGGATGCCCGATACCACTACTTCTCCATAGACGAGCCCGGCGCCTGGTACGACGACGCGTGGAACTGTCACGTGGACGGATGCGACCATCCCTGCTCCTCGCGCGAAGAGGCGATCAGGACCGGCGCCGACATCCTCTACGACTCCCGTTTCGACGGCTCTCCGGCCATCGTCGTCATCTTCGCCAACCGGCCGCTGCAGGCGGCCTGAAAACACAATTCACCATGGAAATCCTCATCATCAACACCGACGCGCTCAGCGCCTGGAACGCCGACCACGGCACGGAGCTCGACCACGCGGACCTCACGGACGAGCAGTTCCGCGAAGCGTGCGAGAACTACGACGGCTGGATCCTCGACTCTCTCGAGGAGCTCGTCGCCGAGATGAACTCCGACGGCCAGTACGCCCCCACGCCCTCCTGCCACTACATCCGTGTGGTCAAGGAGAAGGACGACGGCGCGCAGATCCCCGCCTGGGTCGGCAAGGCCGACCTTGCGGCGTCCGGATTCGACACCACGGACGTCGACGACAACATGCTGGAGAGAATCGCCGACCACATCTCGGACGACCTCCACGAACAGCTCTACACCGAGTCCCTCATCCAGGCCGCCGACCGCGAAGGCCTTCCCCGCAAGGCCGACGTGGACGCCGCCCGCAAGAAATGGGACGAATGTTCCCGGGACGCCACCTGGGATGCCTATGACAAGGTGGACGACCATACCCGGGAGTGCAACATCACCCTGGAGGCGGACGGCTACCTCTTCGAAGGGTACGGCTTCATCGTCGGAGACTCCGACAAGGAGATCCGCACCCTGGAATGCACCCTCCCCGACGGGAAGACCGTAACCCTCATCAACGAAACGAAATGAGAAAACTCCCCCTCAAGCCGGAGTTCGCCCCCAAGGGGCCGACCCCGCCGACCTACGACAGTGAGAAGGAACGTCTCATCGGAGACATCCGAGACTACATCGGCAAGGACGGGAACATCCCCGTCACCGAACACGGCAACCGCCCTTCCCTCAACGCCTCCGCGTTCGACTACGACGGCATGGTGCTCCGCCACCAAATCGGCAGGGAGCACCGCAAGCGCATCGAGTACTCCGAAATGGAAGAGTCGATGCTGAAGGACGTCATCATCGAGATCTTCCGCTACGGCAACTTCTGCCGCCTCTACGCCTAACGAACACGAGCCATGCCCAACTGGTGCGTACAGAACTGGATCCTGAAGGGTCCGAAGGATGACGTGCAGCGATTCTGCGACACCGTCAACACTTGCCTCACCCAGCCCGATGTCTTGCCGAACGACTTCGGCAAGTACTGGCTCGGCAACCTCTGCGTGGCCTTCGGCTACGAATACTCCGAATCGACCTACGGCCTCCGGGGGAACTTCGACCCCAACGGTGACCAGATCGCCACCCTCTGCTGTCCCGTCCCGGACGAGACGCCCGTCGCGCCGACACCCGTCGACGACGACACCGCCGAGATCCGCTTCTCCGTCACCCACGCCCACGGCCGCTCCGACTGGTTCGAGAAGATGGTCGACGAGAAATTCCCCGACCTCAAGGTCGCCTGGAAGGCGACGGACGAGTTCGGCAATTTCCACACCTGCCGCAACGGCGAGGCCTTCGGCCTCAAGCGCTTCGAGGCGGAGACCTGGGGCGACAACGGCGAGGACAGGGACTTCGACAACGCATTCGACGCGGCAGCCTACCTCAACGAGTTCACCTCGAAGACCGACGCCGACTTCGACAAGTTCACGCCCGAAGAGGTGGAGCTGCAGGACCAGTCCTTCTGGAACAAGCTCAACGACTGGAACGAGCGCCACGACGACGACTATATCGGGTTCTGCAAATGGGAGGCCGCCTGACGGACGCCGTGATGATGCACTACTACGCCTGCACCTTCTCGGTGTACCGCCTGGGCAACCGCAACAGCCGACCCCACACCGTGCTACGCTACGTCTCCGCCAAAAACGCTCAGGACGCCTACAGGCGGGCGCAAGAAATCTGCGCCACGCGCGCCCTCCGTGAAGCCTTCGCCTCCGACGAGGTGGTCTGCCGCCACAGGGACGTCCGTCCTCTCCTTGCGGACGAAGCAAGGAAGGACATCGCAAACAACCCCTCCCTCGTCATTCCGTAAGGGGAGGGGATACTCCATCTACCATCAACAACCCTTTCCCCGCTCCCGCACGGAGCCTCGAAACGCGTTCCCCCGGCCAGGTCCCCTGACCGGGCGCTTATTCTGTGTTCCGTGCGATGGGGCCCTCGAAGCCGGGGGAACGGGTCCCCCGACTCGAACAAATAAAAGCATTCACAATGATCACCTATTGCATCCAATGCTCCGGCTACGACATCCTCTCCGAGACGCTCGAACACAACATGGGCGGCTTCGACGAGACCTACTGCAGCGCCTCGCGCGCTCGCGAGACCATAGAGAGCATGCTCCAGTACATGCCCAACTCGCTCGAATACGACATCCGATTCGCCAACAACACGGTGCTCGTGCTGTCCGTGCTCCAGCGCAATAACGAAGGATATTGGAATCCCTGCGACAAGAACGTCTACGTCGCCGCCTGCGACATGAAGTACGCCAAGGCCCTCAAGCCGTTCCTGAAAGGAAAGACCATCGTCCCCGTACAAAAGAAAGGCGAGGACCTGACCACTGAGACCGTCCTTCCCCTGTCCATCGAACTGGCGAAGGAAATCCAATGCGGAAAGAAGGAGGGCTACATCACGAAGAAACGCGGCACCGAACGCTGGCAGCTCATGCAGGTCGCCGGGACGGAGGACTACATCCTCCGGAACACCGAAGGCTGCAACGAGTACATCCCGCTGAAGGACCTCAACGTCCCCGGCGTGTTCGTCATCCACCTCGTCACGCGGATCCCCGGCATCCCGGAAAACCTCGCCGGCAAGACCCCGTTCACCTACCAGGGCATCCGTTTCATCCCTGCGGGACAGTTCAAGGACTTCGGCATCGACACGACGGAAAAAAAGTTCTGGAGGGCGTTCGCCGACCACACCGAGCTGGACCCGAACAGACCTGTCCTTCCCTGCTGGGACTACGACAGCTTCTACAGGGCCGTACCGAAGGAAGACAGGGACAACGACGTCTTCTGGGCCGTCGAGAAGGGCATCTACGTCTGTCCCGCGAACCAGCCGTTCAAGTTCAAGCCATGAGACAGATGTACCTTGCCTCCATCCTCCTGGAAAACGAAGAGACCACCGAGGAGACCTTCGAGGAGCCCTCGGTCACCAGCGAAGACGAGGCCCTGGCCCGCGCCTGGGAGCTCTTTCCTGATGCCGTGGACATCTTCGTCGAGACGATGGACTGCACCTGTTGAGGAACGGACGGCCGCAGAAGCCGTTCAACGGGCGGAAACGAATAATTTCAAGGAACATAAAGAGAAATTCAGTAACTTTGGTTCCGTCAGTCCCGTAGAAAACGCCTCCGCCATGCAAAACCCTCCGGGTTTCCGGCTCGCCCCAAACGGGCTCGTGCTCAGGCGGAGCGCGTTTTCGACCAGGATGTCAGGGAGGCGGGCCCGTACCCGCTCCCAAGCACATCCAACAAGCAACGACCAACACCTGAAAAAGAGATGCCAGCATTCAATTTCAACAAGGCCGTCATCGGCGGGAACGTCGGCGCCGAGCCGACGATCACCTACGACGACAAAGCCAACATCAAACGGTTCCGATTCAACGTCTGCGTCAACATGATCTACCGCGACCGCTACGGGGAAATCCGCAACGAGCCGAACTGGTTCACGGTCACCGGAAGCGGCCGGCTCGCCGAATTCGTGGAGCGCAACTGCCACAAGAGCTGTCCCGTCCTCGTCGAAGGCCGTCTCCGGAACATCAAGTTGAAAGGCGCGGACGGAACCGAGCATTTCGTAACCCAGATATGGGCGGAGAACATCCAATTTCCCGCCTCGTCCAAGAACCAAGACATCGAAAACCATGAACTTCTACCAGAATGACATCCACCCGGACCCCCAAACCGTCTTCGTGTTCGGGAGCAATCCGGAAGGCCGGCACGGCGCCGGCGCCGCCAAGGTCGCAAGGCTCCGCTTCGGGGCCATCTACGGACAGGGGGAAGGCCTCCAGGGCCGCTCCTACGCCATCCCGACCAAGGACCTCAGGGTGACCGCCGACAGGGGCTTCCGCTCCATCCCGCCGGAGGCCATCACCCGTTCCATCCGACGGATGTACGACTGCGCGCGGCAACACCCGGACAAGCAGTTCAAGGTCGCCTACCGCAACACCTACGAACGGTCCCTCAACGGCTACACCGGCATCGAGATGATCCGGATGTTCCTCGACGCGGGACCCGTCCCCGAGAACGTCTGGTTCTCCGAGGAGTGGAGGCAGACCGGTATGTTCAACGGCTGACATCCTGGAGGGAACAACGATGATACGCATCTACAAGACCTCGGACACGACATTCGTCCTGTCTGAAAAGAAGTTCAAGGACTCCGTCCCCGCCATCGCGTCCTCGGATTCCGTAGACGAGGCCTTCGACCTCATCATGGACGAGCACTACATCCCCTCGAAAGGGGTGACCGTCCGGTTCGACAGAGACCTCGAAGACACGGTCTACGAGTCGAACATCCCCGACGTCGGCGAGAAATCCTTCATCGACGTGAAGAGATACCTGCATCAACAATAAACCACAAATCAAATGGAAAACAAGGAAATACTCATCAACGGTCTCATCCAAAGCGCTTGCAAGCTCACCGAAGACTGCAAAACCGCGGAAGACATCCGCCAGCGGCTGAGGGGCCTGCTCGTCTCTGAATACAAGTGCGACCCCGACATCAAACCGGAACAGGCCGTAAGACTCGCCGACGCCCTCAGCGACGTGATCATCCGAAAGAGAGGCCGGCATGCCGACGAGACCCCGACGATGAAGATCTACATCGCCCGCGATGCCGCGACCTTCGAAGACGAGGACCAGGAAAAATTCGTCGGAAGACATCCTGAAAAAGAGACAGAATTCGGCAGGCTCCGCCTCTTCTACGAAAAACCGGAGATCAACAACCGGACGGGTGTATGGGAAGGCGCCCGGACCGCCTGTGAAATCAAGACATACATGTTCCCTGAAATCCACTGCAAAGAGTGCATGGAGTTCACCGGCCCGGCCAACATTCCGGAACACCTCCATTATCCCGGCGCCCTGCACAAAATCCAATAAACTGCTCCACCGAAACAAATACTGACGAAACCATGTACAACCAGAAACTCCAGAACCTCATCCCACGCCTCGAGGCGTGGCTTGACAAAACGCTGCCCGAACCCGCCCAGCAGGCAGCCTTCCGGAAGACGGACGCCCAGAACTACATCGACGGCAAGAACAAGTTCTACATGGCCGTCCTCGAGACGAACGTCGTCTACGCTTACCTGCGCACGCCCGATGCCAAGGGACTCACCCCGGAGCAGATCCAGAACTTCAGCCAGTGGGACTTCATCGACCGTGAACTCCCGAAGACCGACAGGGTGAAGGAAATGCTCGCGGAAGTGGTCCAGCTCGAGGAACTCGGCATCCCCGGCGGAGACAACGAACGAATGAACCGCTGTTACTACAAGCTGGGCGAAGACCTCCTCGTCGCCGCCATCGAAGCATACCTCAACAAGATTGAAAAGCGATGAAAGAGCTGCTCGCCAGCCTTCAGGCCCTGCAGGCGCAGGCACTCGACAACGACGTCTACTCGTTCGAGATAGACGTACACAGGCGGTATGACAAGGGCTCCCGCAGAATCGAGACGTACATCACCGCCACCGTCTTCCTGAAGGAACCGAAACCCGACAAGAAAGGCCAAGCCGGCAACTTCCTCTATGCTTCCTTCAACGAGATGCAGAAGAAAGAGACCCGGGAAGGAATCCTCGAACATATCCGCAACCACATCTGCCCTGAAAAAGACTGAAAAAGCCCCGCACGCTATGCTCATCACATTCTTCAGCCTCGTCTCCACCTACGGGGCGGACACCAACGGCCATGACCGCATCGACCCGAAGGCCGTCGTCCAGAATTTCAACAAGGCGGCCGACGCCGTGGACACCTACCTTATCCACAAAAAACAGGACGCGGCCGTCCCAACCTGGAGCATGTCCGAGTCCACCACCGACGACGGCCTTCCCCAGTACACCTGCAGGACGCCAACCGGCGAACTGGTGGTGTCCCGCCGCATCGAGAAAACAACGCTCGTATTCTAAACAAAGTCAGCCGGAAATGAAAACCGCCATCATCCTCCTCGTCGCCGCCGTCCTTTTCGCGATGCTCCTCCGCCCCTTCCTCAGAAGGGTGGGGAAGAAGCGCGACCAGTTCGAGGCGGTCTTCCAGGACGAACTCGTCCGCCGCTTCAAGTCCTCAAGGGACGAAGAGAAGTCAGACCAATGAACCGGAAAACCATGGACAAGATCATCACCACCGACACGAGTCCCTGGACGAGCACCGAACGTCCGCTACACATCATGGGGCCGAACAACAGAACCCTCTGCGGCAAGTCGCCCAAGAGGCTGCGCGAACTCGGCCCCACCGACTGGGACCGCCTCCACGAAAGCAAGCCCTGGGGACGCTACTGCGAATGCTGCCGGCAGCGTGCGGTCCTCCAACTCCGCCCCAAGGCGGTGTTCTGGTACCTCGACCCGTTCAACGGCGGCCACAAGGAGTTCCCGTCACTCAGGGCCGCAGAAAAGGCCGCGGCAAAGGAGCACGGCTCCGTAACGATCCACCAGCTCGGCCCCGCCGAGACCAACGAGATCGTGAAGTTCGTCCGCGGACTCGACCCGCTTCCGTAAGACAAAAAAGGCTATATTTGCAAACCAAATTCATAGAAGCAACAAATCCGCCATGAAGAATAAAGCAGCCATTCCCGAAGTCACAAAAGCAATCGAAGAATACTTTGAGAATGCCAGAATGAATCAGATTTCGGTCGCGAAAGCATTAGAGGTTTCTCCGCAAGCCGTATCACAACAACTCAAGCTCCCGTTCGGGAGAAGGGCGGCCAACAAATGGGCGGAAAAATTCGGGTTCAATGCTGAGTTCCTAATGACGGGAAAAGGAGAACTAAAAACCGAGACGCAAAATCCACAAAGAGAAGAAACAACCCCTCCTTCCCAAAATAAACAGGGACATGACAGTATCGACAACGAAAACAACTGGAAAGCCCTATACGAGTCAGTACATAGACAGAACGACCTCCTGCACCAACTGATCGACGAACTCAAGAAAGAAAACGCCCAGATCCGTCAGATGCTCAACGGAAATCGCTGACATCAACCCATCCCCAACCATCCCGCCCGCTGGGAAACCCTCCCGGCACACAATGCCTCCGGCATCAAGCTCGCCCCCCCCCCGCAAGGAGGGGGCTCATGCTTTGCCGGCAGGATTTCCCCGTCTCCATCAAGAAGAGGGCGCAACGCACCCTCTTCCGAAATGAACAAGAACATCAAACAGCATCACCAATGAACAAGCTCAACACGATCGTCGGCGAGGTCACCTCCGCGACGGAGCGCATGAAGACAGCCCTCGCCTACGCCGAAGGGGCCGACGAGAGCCTCCGCTGGCGCAGAAGCACCCACCGCCTCGGCCAAAACCCCGAGGAGACGGCCAAGCATACCGCATTCTCCCTCAGGAAGAGCCTGAAGGCCCTGCACGAATCCGGAAAGATGATCGAGGCGGTCCTCGCGAAGCTGGAGCCCGACAAATTCGGCGAGGAGGCCCTGACCGACAAGACCTGGGAGGCCATCCACCTCCTCGAGTCCGCGACGGCGAAAGACGACCTCGCCAACCTCACGCCCGAGGCGCTCCGCACGCTGCTCGGGTCCGTCTACGACATCCTGGTGGAAAGCACCAAGCGCTAAATACCCACAAACCGTCACAACCATGTTGACCTCCATCCTCGCCGCTTTCTTCGCCTACGTGGCCTACGGCCTCGTCTCCGGCTGCATACGCGACACCGGAAGCCGGGAAACAGAAAACACTCTGCGACCCATAACACATGAAAATTTGCAACGGCATTGACGATTTTTCACGATAATCGTCAACGGTGTCGCAAAAAAAAACTAAGATTTCCCCATCCAGCCATGACAAGCATCAACGTCCTCGGCGCCCTGCCCTACGAAGAGGTCAGGGGAGACTGCCAGGCCCTGAAGATGGGCCTCACCTGCCACAACCCCATGACGGTCCGCTGCGCACGGCGGATCGCCGAACGAGTGAAGTTCCGCAGATGCTTCCTCGTACCCGTCCCCTCGCACCACGGCCCCGCCGTCGACACGCTGCAGCTCGCGATGGCCGTCGCCGAGGAGCTCAACAGACACGACGACGGACTGGCGTTCGTCTGCGACATCCTCGAGAGCGACCCCCATCCCTCGCTCTGCGAAGTCAAGAGAAGCGGGGGAGACCCCGACGCCGTCGCTTTCAAGGTGCGCCTAAAAGCGATGCCGGCCGCCCGTTTCCTCCGCGAACGCCCGCACCTGCCGGTCTACCTCGTCGACAACGTGGTGGACACCGGCCACACTGCCCGCGCCTGCCTGGAGGCCCTCCCCTCCGCCAGCGGAGTAATCGCCGTCGGGGACACGGGAGTCCACAGAGACAACAGTCAAGAGAAATGATGAGACACATAACACGAGACGAGACGCTGCTCCTCCGGGAAGGCATCGTCTCCTCGCTCACACAGAACGGAACACTCGACGAGATCGAGGCCGGCGGCCTGACCTTCGTCCTCGACGGAAAGGTGAGAAGCAGCTACGCGAAAGCCTCCACGGGCGTGGAGCTGCTCGGGATGAAAGAGACGTACAACGTCACCGCCATCACCGTCGAGAACCTCAGGATCTCCGGAACATACGACGCCTCCGGCGACGAAGTGGCCACGGACCTCGACCCGAAGGAGCTGCTCGTCCGGTACCGAGACGACTGCTTCACCGTCGAGGTGAATCCCGAAACGACGTCCCGGAAGACGGGACGGGAAAGCAGAAAGAGAAAACACCTCCCCTTCCAGGGGAAGAGACACACACGGAGGTCCGCCTCCGTCAGATAAAGACAAGAAAGCGATGAAAAAGTACACCGCCCCCGCAGTCATCACGGTGCTGACCGCCGTCAAGCGTCCGAAGACCGTCACCTTCGTTTTCCGCGAGCCGGAGGTCCACCACCTGGTCACCCCGAGCCGCAAGCAGGAGCTCGCGGATCAGTTCCACTTCAAGCGGAAAGGTTTCCGCAAAAGCGTACGCTGACATGGAAAACGCCTACGAAATCATGAAGACCGCCTACGAGGAGGTTTGGAAGCGCAAGCGCGCCGAGGCCGACACCGAACTGATGGAGGCCATCAAGAAGGCCGTGAAGGCCTACCACGGGCGGCATGTCATGCTCGACTACATCATCGAGGACATCTACGCCGTCTGGAGCAAGGACGGCTTCAGGTACAAGGTCGAGGACCTCGTCCTCATCCACGGCCGACTGTACACGTGGCTCGACGTGGAGGGGAAACCCAGACGAGTCCGGACGGACGAGCTGTCCTTCGAGTCGCTCCCCATCCTCGCCAAGGCGGTCCTCGCGGCGACCAGGGTCTCCGACCACTGGCTGCCGGTGTTCGAGATCCTCACTTCGCGTCCCCTGGACGACGGGAAGGGCGGCAGGCTCCGCCTGCGGCGCTTCATCAGCCGGCGGTGGAACCACGAGAGCGCCCCCGACTCGTTCGTGTTCGAGACGGCCGGGCGGTCCCGCATCGTCCTCACCAAGTCCGAAACGAGACTCCTTTACAGACTGAACAGACCCTGACAGCCCGGCCGCTAAGGGCAGAAAGACAAACGCATCATGTGCTACTCCATCCTCTACAAGAAACTCTTCGTACGTCTTCCCGACGACACCTTCATCCTCTTCGTCCAGTCCGGCGACAGCAACGTATGGACCACCAACACCCTCACGGGACGAGACGAGAGATCCCGCTCCTGGAGCGCCCTCTTCCTCGGCAACGTCTACAAGCCGTCCTACTCGCGGGACGAGATCGCGGCCTGGCTCGACAAGCAGCGGGCCGACGCCGTCGCCTCCGCCGCCGAAGCGTTCAAGGTACGGGAGGACCCCTACCGCAAAGCCACGCCGGAGGCGGACGTCAACGCCCGCTTCGGCTTCTACTCTGCCATCGCCGTCTACGGCAAGTCCTGCAGCACGACCTCCTGGGCGACGTTCCGCCGCTTCTTCGAGGACGGCCTCAAGAACGCCATGCCGGCGGACGAGTTCCTCGCGAACGTCTCCGGCATCCGGCTCGAGTATTACGAGAAGACCGAGTCTGGCGACGACACGCACTTTGCGAGAAGCGAACCCTACCGGTCCGTCGACGAGCTGCTGAAGGCCGTATCGGAGTACAGGGCGAACCGCGGAGGCATGCCCTGGCTCGCCCCGTCCAGCCCCTACGCCACGGGAGCCGTCGCCGATGCCGTCGCGTCGGTGACGACGAAGGGGTGGACCGTCAGGCTTCAGTCGTTTCCGGCCTTCCGCCCGTCCGAACGGTCCTACATAGAGTCCCTCATCCCGTTCCGCACCACGGAAGAGAAAGGCCGCGCGGCACGCTTCAAGCGCGAGTTCGTCATGAAGACGAACTGCCGCTACCTTCTCTCCCTCCTCAACCCCGGACACCAGTACGACACCATCTCCTGCGAGCTCGCCGGATAAAAGCCACCATGCGATGAACCTCTTCGATCCAGAATTCTATCCTACCCCTCCGGAGGTCATAGAGAAGATGCTCCTTCCCTACGCGGACCGCCTCCACAAGATGACCGTCCTGGAACCCTCGGCAGGCAACGGGGCCATCCTCGACCACCTCTGCAAAAGAGGAGTCCGCGTCCAGTACACGACCAAGCGGGGAGAGACTTACTCCGACGAGGCGAAGGCGAAGCCCGAACGGCTGTACTGCCTCGAGAAGAACCCCGAACTGCGGCTCATCCTCCAGCAGAAGGGCTACCGCGTCCTGGGGGACGACTTCCTCGCATTCCAACCCGAACACCGCTTCGACCTCGTCGCGATGAACCCGCCCTTCTCGGACGGCGACAGGCACCTCCTCCACGCCTGGGATATCCTCGACGGGGGCGACATCGTCTGCCTGCTGAACGCGGAGACCGTCAGAAACCCCTTCTCGGCCTCCCGCAAGCGGCTCGCCGCCCTCATCGCGGAGCACGGCACCGCCAAACCGATCGGACAGGCCTTCCTCCACGCAGACAACCCCACGGACGTGGAGGTCGTCATCGTCCGCCTCCACAAGGAGCCGAAGGAGGACCCGTTCCGTATCGACGCAGACGGCCTGTCCTCAGAGAAGGCCCCGGACTTCGCCGAGATGGCCGCCTCGGGCGACCTCCCGACCCAGGGCTCGCGCCTCGACGCCTACATCCGCTGCTGGGACCTGACGAAGGCCTCCGCCGTGGAGCTCATCAAGGCGTTCTCCCGCTTCCTGTTCTACGCGAAGGCGTTCATCAACGCCAACCAGGATACGGGCAACAGCCGCGCCGACAACGTGGCAGAAGCCCTACTCAAGGACCTCGGCGACATGCGCTACGGGTCCGAGGGAATGGCCGACGTCTACAACCGCTTCATCGACCGCGCCAAATCCAACGCCTGGGGCAGGATCTTCGACGAGATCGGCCTCGGCAAGTACATGACCTCCGGCCTCCAGCGGAAGCTCGACGAGTTCCGCACGGCCCAGGGAGCGGCCTCCATCACCAAGGAGAACATCTTCGCCCTCTTCCGGTTCATCATGGCCAACATCTCCACGATCATGGACCAGAGCGTCGTCGAGGTCTACGACATGTTCACCCGCTATTTCGACGGAAACACCTCCCACGAGGAGGGCTGGAAGACCAACAAGCGGTTCAAGTGCAACCGCAAGGTCATCCTGCCCAACGTCGCCGACGCGGGCTTCAAGCCGGAGGTCTACGGCTATAGAGAATACTTCACCACGCGATACGTCAGCAGTTTGACGGACATCGACAAGGCGATGTGCTGGCTCGCCGGAAGGGACTACGACGCCATGGACAGCCGCTACTACGACATCTGCTCGCACAACCGCTCCTGCGACCCCGAGAAGGCGACCATCGAGACGGCCATCCAGTGCATCCCCGTCGGAGACCAAGACTGGCACGAGTCGGCCTTCTTCCGCGTCAAGGCGTTTAAGAAAGGCACCATCCATCTCGAGTTCAAGGACGAGGCCCTCTGGACGAAGTTCAACCTCACGGTCAACCAGGGCAAGAACCAGATCGGAACGGGGGAATGACCAGCACCCATCACCAACCATACCATCCCGCTGTCCGGAGCCTCGAAACGAACCGCTCCGCGGCGGCGGCCCAAGGCCCGCCCGACCCCTCATCCACGAGGGGCCGGGTTCTTTTTCTGCGTCCCGGACTATCCTTCCGGCAGAAAGGCCGCTGGCCTTTCAAGGAAACCGAATAAAACCATACACCAATGGCCATCTACGAATACACCCTCAAAGGACGCAAGCTCAACGACTCGGCCAGTCCCGAGCTCGACAGGCCCGAAGACGTCGCCGACTACCTGCTCGCCAACTGCTACGACCCCGACGAGATGTGGCGGGAGAAGGCGTTCGCCGTCTACCTCAACAGCGAGAACAAGATCCTCGGCCACTTCCTCATCTCCGCAGGCGGCACCAACTCGACGGACTTCGACGTGAAGCTCGTCGCCAAGCCCGCCCTGGAGCTCATGGCCTCTGCGGTCATCATCTCGCACAACCACCCCTCGGGCAATCCGCTGCCCGGCAAAGCCGACTTCGACTCAACGCAGAAAGTGAAGAAAGCCCTCGCCCTGTTCGACGTCAAGATGCTGGACCACATCATCATCGGAGACGGCAAAGCGTACTCCTTCGACATGGAAAAAACCTTCACCCTAGAAACAACCCAGCCATGAAACGGTATCAGAACATCGACATCTACTGCGCGCCTGCGCTCAACTTCCTCCTCGGCCTCTCGGGCACGCGGGAGAACTACGGACACGACGACAGCCTTCCCTTCCAGGCGGACATCATGGTCCTCGACCTCGGGGCGGGAGACAAGGAATTCCGAAAGATCGGCGTCGTCTCGAACGGCGGGTTCGGCGGACCGTGCGAGGTCCACTGCTTCCTGGATCCTCCGGCCGGCATCAAGGCCGACACCCTCTGCAAGAACCATCAGATGATGCACTGCGGACAGGCCATAGGCCCCTACAACCTCGGCGACGCCTGCGAGACGATGGCGGGCCTTTTCATCGACGCCCAGAATGCCTATCCCGAGAGAGTGAAGCGACAGAACCTCCTGTTCCGCATCGACGACGACCCCGTCAACCTGAAGAACAAGCCCAAGGTACCGCTGTACTGGGCATAACACCAAACACACCATGAAAATCGACTGGAAAATAACCCACATCGACTGCACCACGGTCTCGCATCTGATGTTCAGCAACCTCGGGAGGCTGACCGGCAACATCCGGCGATGCGGCAAGGCCGTGTTCGGCATCTCGCGGCACTCGAAGACCTCCCTGGACATCGACGTGTCCTCCGGAGACCCCTCATGCTCCGACGCCTTCGCCGTAGCCCACGTTCCCAAGGGGACGGAAGACCTCTCCTTCGTGACCACCACCAGCTACAGCTTCCTCGACGGCACCCGACACGTGAGGTGCCACTTCCGCCTGTCCAAGCAGCAGGGCCTCCCGGAACTGAAACGCTACCTCGCCGCCGTCCTTGAGGAGATGCTCCCGGGGATGGAGAGCGTAGAGGCGGAACTCGTCATCAACCGGATCCCCGAACTCTCCTAAGCCATGAACGACACCCGTAAACCCGCACCGATCGGCCGGGACGTCAAGAAGGTCATCGCCTTCCGCTTCGGCATGTACCGCTACCAGGCCGAACACTTCGACCACAACGAGAAACGCGATACCCCGCCCGAACCGGACCTCATCGTCATCGCAGACGACCCGATGAAACGGGGGACGAAGATCTACCGGTTCATCGACTTTCCGGAATACAACCGCCAGGTCGCCGTAGAGATCCGCTTCGACGAGTTCCTCACCGAAGAAGGCATCAAGAAAGGGATCCTCGACGAAACGCTCCGCTTCCAGGTATGGGACCCGGAAGAATACGGCAAGCATTTCCTGAGTTCCAGATACGACCTTCCGCCCCTGAAGAGGGAGCACGTCGACCACGGCTACCCGGAATGCGAGTACCCGTATGACAGATGCCCGTCCTGCGGCGGCGAGCTCGACGACAGCGTCCTCGAGTCCGAGGACGCCGAGGACGTCTTCAACGCCGTCAGCGGCTCCGGCCCGGACGGCGACTGGTCCAGCTGGGAAGAGATACACCGGTGCCCCCACTGCGAGAAACGCTTCTTCATAGAAGAATCGACCTGACCGCGAGCGGTCGGCAAAACACATCAGACGAAATGGACTTCAACCTCCACGACTACGACAGATACGTCGTCAGCTTCTCGGGCGGCAAGGACTCGACCGCCTGCCTCCTGTATCTCCTCGACAACGGCGTTCCGAAAGAGAGGATCGAGCTCTGGCACCAGGAGATCGACGGGAGGGGTTCGTCCCTCTTCGACTGGGAAGTAACCCCGGACTACTGCCGCAAGCTCGGCCTGGCCTTCGGGGTCCCCGTCCTCTTCCAGTGGAAGGAGGGCGGGTTCCTGAGGGAGATGCTCCGGGACAACAGCCTGACGGCCCCGGTCTCCTTCGAGATGCCGGACGGCACCGTCGGCCGCAGCGGCGGCACCGGAGGGAAGCCCTCCACGCGGAGGCGATTCCCACAACCATCCCCCGACCTGCGGGTCCGCTGGTGCAGCGCCTACCTGAAGATAGACGTCTGCGCCGCCGCGCTCAGGCACGACCCGCGTTTCCGGAACTCCAGGACGCTCGTCCTGTCAGGCGAACGCGGCGAGGAGAGCCCGCAGCGGGCTCGCTACGCGATCCTGGAGCCCGACAAGGCCGACCTCCGCAACGGAAGGAAGGAGTTCCGCCTCATCGACCGGTTCCGGCCCATCCGCGACTGGAAGGAACAGCAGGTCTGGGACATCCTGGAGAAACACAGGGTCCGTCCGCATCCGTGCTACTCGATGGGCTTCGGCCGGTGCTCCTGCAAGTTCTGCGTCTTCGGCAACCGTGACCAGTTCGCCAGCGCCGCCTGCGTCAGCCGCCAAAAGGCCGAACGGCTGGTCGCCTTCGAGAAGGAG
Organism: uncultured Bacteroidales bacterium; assembly: GCA_900318015.1. Taxonomy (GTDB): domain Bacteria; phylum Bacteroidota; class Bacteroidia; order Bacteroidales; family UBA932; genus Cryptobacteroides. Next base: position 29,451 of record ONJB01000001.1, read on the forward strand.
TTCGCATACACGATGAACCGCACCACCGACCTGGCCACCCTCATCTCAAAGGGCAGCCCCTACAGGGCCATCACCGACGAGCTCGCCAGGCTGGCCACCGGATACGAGTACGACAGGGCCGTCCTCGTCCCGGAGGACGAGACGTGGCAGCTCCCCGCCGGGGCGTTCCGGAAATGCGGCGGACCATCCTGATACCCCAATGACAAAATCCAAGGAAATGAGCAAAAAAAGACTTATCAAAGAAATCGACATCACGATCCGCCGGGACGGCCGCGATACCGTCCACACCCTCCTGTTCGACGACGGGGACAACGACCTCACCGAAGACGAGATGCGGGACTTCGGCTTCTGCGGCGACATCATCCTCGAAAACGACGACGGAACGGAGACGGAGCTCTCCCTCATCGCCGGCAACCCCGAATACGAACACGGCGACACCGTCGTGGACGGCATAGCCTTCAACCTGTATCCGATGTGCCAGTACGAAAAGACCGTGGACTTCGCGAAGGTCGTCGGCATCAAGCCCGTCTACGAAGACTGAACCGGGCCGGACTGCACATGCAACAGACAATTTCACTATATTTGCATAAACAACGTAATCATGAAGAAACTCGCACTCATCCTCGGAACCGCCATCCTCGCCGTCTCCTGCGCCACGGCCATCCCCATCACCGACGCCAACCGCGAAGTGAACAACTTCTCCTTCTCCGACGGCACCGTCACCTGGCAGAACGTCTACCAGTTCGAGACCCGGGACGCTGAAGCCGTCCGCGACTGGTTCGACAAGAGCTTCAACATCACCCGGGAATCCGGAAACACGATCATCGGCGAGACCAGCGAGAACGCGCTGCCCATCGCCGAGTCCGGGCTCAGCCGGATGTCCGTCATCATGCTGCTGACGCATCCCTGCACCGTGTACTTCAGCACGGACTTCAAGGAAGATCGCTTCCGCGTCACGGTAAACCGCATCATCTGGCACCCCAACGTGGCGGTAACCACCTACGGCATCACCCAGGGCGTCGGCGCCATGGACCTCAACGAGATTGCCCTGAAAGGAAACGGGATGAGCTCGGTGTTCTACAGCACCACCTCCGCCCAGCTCAACCAGATGCTCACCTACATGTTCACGCCCAAGCTGAAACGCTCCGGCGACGACAACTGGTAGCCCGACCGCACAAGAACGCTCCAAGACCGCAGGCCTCGACCTGCGGTCTTTCTTTTTACCCCGAAAGGATCATCCGAACAAGGAAACCATCATGTACAAGGAAATCCATCCCCTCTACCGCGACAACACCAAGGAAATGAGCTCGATCAGAAACGGAGACGAGCGCCCCGTCGCGGACTTCTACATCGAAAAGCCGCCCATCCTGCTGGACATCCACATCATACGCATGATGCGCGAGGAATGCGTCCCCGACGGGTCGGCGAAACTCTACAGGATATCCGTCTCCAAGGACAGCTACGACGACATCGTCATCCGGGAGGAGGAAGCCCTCCAGATCAGGTCCATCCTCCTGAAGCACGGCTCCGGAAACCCCCTGGTGAACGCGATCGAGGCCCTGACGTCCGCCATCCGCGACCTGTGGAACCTGCTCAGGGCCCGCATGCGCTAAGACCACGACCGGCATGACTTTCACCCCGACACTCTTCCCTCCGACCCTCGACACGAAGGTCGCTGAGACGGACATGAAGACGGGCTTCGACACCCGGCCGCTTCTCAACCACCTCGGCAACGACGCCACCTGGCGGGACGTCCTCATAAAAGAACGCCACGAGATCGAGGCGCTTCCGGGCTACGGCCCGAAGACCGCCGACACCATCTACCGGTTCATCAACGAGAACATACCCCACACCTTCATGGACCTTATGGACTAACCCCAAACAACCTACAACCATGGTACCCATCATCACCGACCGCAAGACCGCCGCCGAGAGTGGCATGCTCACCGACGGCCGCTACTTCATCCACGCCCAGAGCGGCACCCCGCTCTACCTCCCCATCTGGTACGGCCACCGGCTGGACCTGAAGAACATGCTCGTCACCGAGAGCCAGGACGAGATCCCGCTCCGCCCGGAATTCCCGGACGTCAACCAGCTCGTCAAGGAAGGCTACCTCCTCGAAGCGACAATCTACCGCTACCACGACATCGACCCCGATGCGTTCCGGGACCGCGACCACTGCCCCCCGCTCACCGGCAAGTGGATCCGCAAGTTCATTCAGGAGTTCAAGGAACACGGTTTCAACGTGACACGGGAGGCGATCATCCATAACTTCTCCTGCTGGATGGGCGACCTGAAGAGCGGCTACCGCGACGAGAAGAACGGCTACCACCTCTTCACCCCGTGCGGCTGCAACCCGCTGAGCTTCCGCGTCTCCTCCCTCGAGCCCGAGCTCGACTGGCAGATCACCTACGAGTACTGAAGAAGGAAATCAAGGGAAAAGCGTAGATAATCAAGAAAATTTCACGACATTTGCGCAACCACAGATGAAACAGAAATACCACTTCTTCAAGGCCACGCAGATGCCCGGCGGAAAGTCGCTCCTCTCCCTTCCCGGGCAGAAACTCGGCGGATACGACATCACCCCCGGCATCCTGGTGAAGGACATGCGAGGCTCCACGGCCGTCTCCTCCGCCAGGAGGAAAGCCGTCCCCGGCGAAGTCTTCTTCACCACGACGCTCCGGCGCAACGGCCTCTCGCTCGTGGCGAGGGACATGGTCAGCCTCGACAAGAACAGGGACGTCCTCCTGTCCGACGCCCGCGACGCCTACGACCAACTGGCATCATCAACCATCCCTCCCGCATAGACGGGCTTCCGGAACGGACAAATCGGAGATTTGCGCTCCGCTCTCCGTTGCGGAACCCCGTCTTGCACGTCCGGCACAAGGCCGCCACTGGCGGCGGCCTTGACAACAGAAATGAAAAAAGCAGCCATCATCTACCACAAATCCGACTTCGACGGCATCGCCTCATACGCTATCGCGCGCAAGGCGCTGGAGAACAGATACGACATCACACCCTACCCGTACGCGTACGGATGCAAGAACGGCGCACCGGGAATGGACGAACTGGAGCAGTTCGACCTTGTCGTCATCGTGGACGTCTGCCTCCCCGCCGAGACGATGCGGCAGCTCTACGCCCTCCGCCGCATGCGTCCGGAGGCCTTCGACTGCCTGTGGATCGACCACCACGAGAGCAGCATCTCGCTCTCCGTGCAGGAGGGCTTCTCCCTCCTCCACGGCTACCGCCAGCCCGAGGGCAAGGGCGCCTGCGAGCTCGCCTGGGAGTACTTCCGCGGCTACGGGTCCGCGAAGACGCCGAAAGCCGTCCAGTACCTGTCGGCCTACGACGTTCACGACAAGGGGCGCTTCGACTGGAAAGGGGAGGTCATGCCGTTCCAGTGGGGGATGCGCGAGAGATACGACCTCGACGCGGCAGCCTTCGTCCGCGACTACGAGCCTCTGATGAACGACAAGGCCCTTTTCGACTCCGTCCTGGAGGACGGCAGGCGCATCCTCCGATACGAGATCGGGGCGGGCAGCAGGGGAGTGGAGCAGAACGGCTTCGAGGTGACCATCGCCGGAGGCACGCGAGGCCTATGCTGCCTGACGAGCCGCTTCGGCTCGCTGGCCTTCGAGAGCCGCATGGAGAGGGAGGGCCAGGAGGTCGCCGTCTGTGTCAACCGCATCTCCGCCGACGCCTACCGCGTGGCGATGTACGCCCCGGGGGAATGCGGCCTCAACCTCGGCAGGTACATGGCCGAGAACTACGGCGGAGGAGGACACCCCGGCGCCGCCGGCGGGACGCTCACCTTCGAGCAGTTCAAGACGCTCCTTGTGGAATGCAAAATCTGAACAGCCATGAGACAATCCATCGACACGCCCGCCGGGACCGTCACCCCCGGCACCCGCATCCTCATCGTACGGATGCAGGCGGAAACCGCCCCGTCCCGGGCCTTCCCCGACGGCGTAGACCACCAGGCCCGCGCCCTCGACGGACGGGAGGGCACCGTCAAGAGCATCGACGACGCCGGCCAGCTCCACGGAGACTGGGGCGGCCTCGCCGTCCAACCCGAGAACGACATCATCAGAATCATCAAATAGAACCAGACATGGAACAAGTGAAGATCACCATCCTCTGCGACAAGGGTCACGTGGCCGACTCGCTCCGCGAGCTCGCGAACGCCGTCGATGAGAACGAGAACGAACCGACCCACTACGAGACCGAACACGTCGACGCCGAGTTCGACTGGGAACTCTAACCCGAGAGACCATGGAAAAGACTCTCGCATCCCTTTCCGCCGCCTACAACAAGGCGAGCGAGGAATACACCAAGGCGCTCCTCGAAAGAATCAAGGAGCTGCTCGCATCCATCAACCCGTCGGACCCCGCCCACACCGTCGACATCAAGGACCTCCTGGAAGAGAACAGGGTCAAGTGGGTGGGCAAGTGCTGGACGCCCGGGGAATCGGCGGAGAACTACATCCTCTTCTCCTTCGGAACCGAGGCCGGCTGCAACAGGCCGTTCGCGTCCAAGGGCGACCTCACCGCCACTGGATACGGCGTCACGGACCCCGATGACGAGTGGACCTTCGACGAGGAGAACTTCTCCATCGCCGAACTCAAAGCCATCCTTGAAACGCTCTCCGAAGTGAAGAACGCCCTGGACGAGGGCGACTTCGCCATCGACGGCTCATCCGTCAGGGAGGCGCTCTACGAGCACATCGGCTACTACAACGACACGGAGGACCTCCTCCTGCTGGCCAGGATGGACGACGCTGCCGTCGTGAAGATGATGCTCGACGGGGAAGGCGCCTTCCACACCACGCCGGGAGAGACGCTCAACCTGGACGAGGTAGAGAGCACCTGCGACAGGAAGGCCGCAAGGACCGGCGACTACCTCGTCGTGAACGGCGCGAAGGACGTGGACGACCCCGAGGAGGCATTCGCCGAACCCGACCCCGACTGCGGGGTGTTCGTGGACATCTACAAGCTCGTCACCATCAAGGAATCCTAATCCCGCACGCCATGATAGACCTCAACCTCATGCAGTACCTGATCTGCATCCTCGGCGCCCTCATCGCCATATTCGTCTGCCTCGTCGCCATCCGATACGAGCTACGCTCCATCTGGCAGAACGGCATCCAGACCTCCAGCGAGACGATCGTGTCCGAAGCCGACATCAAGAAGATCGCCCGCCTGGTCATCCAGGAGATCAAGAACAGCGGCTTCATCATCCAGGAAACCAACAACAGAACGGAAAATGACACTCATTGAATTCCTGTCCCTCGGCATCAAGCAGGGACAGAAGGTGACGCTCCACCTGAAGGACAGCAACAAGGCCGGCACGGTTACCGTGCGGGCCTTCTTTTTCGGCTTCCGCTTCGAAGCCTACAGCTCCGTCGCGTACAAGCCCGAGCAGATCATCCCCGTCTTCAACAAGGTGGCGAAGAACGGGAAGATGCTCAGGGCCCACATCGACCAGTCCACCTGGCCCGAGTACATCGAATACATCGAAACGGACGACAACGCCCAGACCCTGGACAGCGACACCGCCTGCTCCCTCCTCAACGCGACGGAAAATCTCGAACAGGCCGCAAAGCGGCAGGTCCGCGACATCCTCAAGGAGATGAACACCCTCTTCCCCGGGAAGCGGATCCTGCTCGGACCCGACACCTACGAGGTCGATGTCGACTACTACCTCAAGTACGGTTCCGACTCCGGCTACGTGGATTCCGCCGGATGGGATGACGACGCACCCGTCTACGGCCTGTCGCTCTCCTGCGAGCACGTTGACAGAGCCACCGCCGGCTCCTTCCGCGTCCAGTGGCAGGACATGCTCCATTCTGTCCTCCAGGCGATCGAGTACCCCGTCATCGACGTCTACGACAAGAAGGAGAACTTCGTCGACACGGACACGGCGACCTGGAAGGACATCCCGCTCCCCGACCCGAAGGCGTGCCCGGTCCTCGACGCCTGCGGCTGCCTCCACGCCCTCCGTGCGAACCTCTGGTTCGAGAGCCTCGACGTTGAGGACAAGAAACGCGAGTTCGACAACATCTACAGGCAATACCTCAACAAGCCGGCAGGCAGCGGCCCCGACGGGTTCGTGGCGTACCTCGACTCGTTCTGGTGCAACCTGAAACCCAAGGCGAAGACGCTGTTCCTCCCCGACAAGAAAAGCTGACGCAACATGAACAAAGAAAAAACCGACAAGGACCTGTCCCTCGCCCAGATCCGCCGGCACACCCGGAACCAGCGCGAGTTCGAGAACCGTTGCAGGGACCAGTTCCTGCGCAACGCAAAAGATTACATCAAGGCCCATCCCGACCTGAAGGACGGCCGCATCCACTTCGACCCCCTCGACTCGTTCACGGGCACCTGGGAAAGATACGGATGCCACGAAGGCGTGGTCGTCGCCGTCAGCCTCGGCAAGGATGGTGACGTGCTTTTCGACCTCGACCTCGACTACGAGGTGAAGAAGGACCAGCCGCTCGTCTTCGAGAAGGGCTGGGGCGTGTACATCACGGACTGGACCTACGCCCTCCTCTTCCTGCTCCAGGCGTTCAAGGACCCCTACGAACCGGAAGACGAGGAAGAAGACGAAGACGAGGGTAAGGGCGAAGAGGAAGGAACGGGAAACGGGGAGGAATAGGCCATGGTCAAGAAACTCTCCGAGATGTCCGCACGGGAGGTCAGGGACCTCCTTGCGGAAAAATACGCCTGGGACCTCGAGGCGCTGGCCAGAGACCACCGCATCGGCCTCCAAGAGGCTGCCGCGCTGCTCCGGAACGGGGGAGGGGAGCTGGAGAAGACGCCGGACACCCCCACCGTCGCGTCCTACGACGTCCTCTTCGTCCCGTTGGTGAACGTCAAGGTGGCCGTCGCCAATCCCGAAAACCCGACCGAGACGGAAATTGAATCCATCATCGACGCGGCGGTCGAGGAAGTGGCGAAGCAGTTCTACGAGAAGGTCAGCACCGAGAACCTCCAGTTCGTCCGGCTCTACCAGAAGGACGCCACGAAACCCGATGCCCCCGAGTACAACCTGTACGTCGAAGGCGCGCCGCTGGTCGTCGACCCCCGTTTCTCCGAATGACCTCGGCATCACCGAAGTAAGAAAGCATAAAAGCAAGAAAGCATAAAAGCATGAACTCAAGAAAGAAAGAACTGGGCACGATCGCCCTTCCGACGGGCCGAGCCTTCGTCACCGACCCCGGCTACCCGCCCGATGCGCAACACGCACACACGCTCTCCGTCCTCCCGGGCAACTACAACTGCAAGGTGACCATCCTGGAGAGCCGCCGCCACGGCGCCCGCCCCTTCGTCCTGGAAGCGGTCCACGAGAGCAGGAAACTGCCGTACTACTCCGAGGAGGCCCCGTTCAAGGTCTTCGTCGACAGCGGCCAGGCCTCGATCATCGAGGAGGAAAGCTACCGCAAGCTCCACGCCTCGGAAAAGAGCGAGGACGCCTTCTACCGCAAGCTCTGGCCCCTGACGTCAATCACGGGCAAGAAAGGCGGAGCCGGCCTCCTCGGTCGCTACGGCGTCGCCTGCGCCTCCGGATTTGGAGACGGGGCATACCGGTGCATCCTCGCCCGGAACAAGAACAGGGACATCGTCGCCATCAAGGTCGTCTTCACCTGACGACCCCGCTACGGCGGCGGGCTCACCCGCCAAACACACACCACACCAATCCGATGAAAAAGACTTTCTCCCGGTGGCTCGAAGAAGCCGTCGCGGCCGCCATTGCGGCCATCAACAGCTACCAGGGTCCCGGCCGCGTCAGGCTCGCCACCGGCGAGCACGCCATCGACAACGACGACGCCTGGATCATCCTCAGGGACGTCCCCGAAGAGTCCCCCCTGTGCCGGGACAAACGCGAGCAGCGCCTCCGCGAGAAGGAGGGCGACGCCCACAAGATCGAATGGGAAGACTACAGCATCCGCGAGAGGTGGTCCGCCGAAACCGTATGCCGGTACGCCGACCAACTTCTCGCAAAGGCCGGATCCACCCGCAAATACTGACGCACCATGGGACAGACATACTCGGTCATCCTTAAAATGAAGGTCACCGACGAGGCGGGGGCGATAAAGGCCCTCCACGACAAGATCGCCGACGGCGAAAAGGACCGCACCGACTACAACGTCGAACACTTCCGCCAGATAGGCGTGGACACCGACACCCTCGAAGGACTCGTACGCCTGTTCATCGGCGGATGGGAGGGGAAGGTGGACACATCCAGAAAGGGACGCTTCGTCCGGTACGACTCGGGGTTCGACTCCTGCTACGGCTGGGAAGGCGTGATGATGGAGATGTTCGACGTCCTCGCCCCCTTCCTCGCCGACAACTCGTACATCACCATCTATCCCGACAGCGGAGTGGACCATGCGAAGGTGGTCGGCGGAAAAGCCGTCTGGACCAGCTGAGGCTTACCCAAATACCTAACTACATATCTACATATCTACATATAAATATGGAAATTCAGCCATATATCACAGATGTGATATGTAGAACACATGTAACAGATGCCATACTTATGACAGATGCCATACATGTGACAACCGCAACCTGAAAGTCCCCGACGACCTTACGGCCGCCGGGGACTTTCGTCGTGCCGGCATGGAACCATCTCCCACCCTCCCGCTCACGCACAAGCCCACGCCACCCCAAAAATAACCATCAGACAAACATCCTCTACTTGGAGACAGGCAGCGACTTCATACAATCGGCAAAGACGGACTCGACATAGCTGGAAACCGCCTCCCTGACAACCTCCGAGATGCTGCGCTTCTGAACGAGGGCGACAAGCTTAACCTGCTGGACCACGGTATCCGGAAACATGGCGGTCAGACGAACGCCATTCCGCTCGGCAGACGCCTCTGGCCTGCCAGATTCCGTCTTCTTCCGGGACTTCCTCGAAGGACGCCCGACACCCTCCCTGGTGACAGACTTATCCACAGGGCTCTGCGACGGAGAATTTTCTTCTCCTTCCTCGGGCCCGGTTGCGTCGTTTCCACCATTGAGCACCTTTTCATACTCGCTCCAGGAGTCTCCCTGATCTTCCATATCAAACTGCTTTGCCATATCTTTCTTTTTTGCAAAAGTAGGAAATCCGCTTTAATTTACAAAATTATAATTTTATAAATTTATCAAACGCACTTTTTATAAAGTTAGCGTTTTACAACTTTACAATTTTACAACTTTATAACCTTATAAATTGTGAACATGTGCGTTTTATAACATTATAATCTGATAACATTAGCATCGTATCATGTAAAATCGTTGCCTTAATCAATTGAATAACGCTGAAAATTTCTGACTACGGAAAGAAATTATCTTGATTTTTTGAATCCTTTTTGTTTAATTTGCGCCATGAAGACGAATGTCAAATGGTCAAATTTAACCAAGGCAAGGTGTGTAAGTGTCGGACACTTACTCCCGGACGCCATGCTACGTGCAAGTGTCATACACTTTTGCACGTCCGGGCCCTTGCTTTTCCGGATGATTTTTTCAACCAAAAAATCCCCGAAAAAGATACGCTCGGCCAAATTGACCGAGCGAGTTCCGCACCTCCGCAGTCGGTGCGTCCCGGCAGGGGCCTGAATAAAACAACCTTCATGTGACAAAAAAAAGAACGATGAAACCATCAAAAAGCGAGCAGAAAGAGATACGGAAACAATATATGAAAACCGTAAACAAGAACAGGGCGATCATCCGTATGAGTCCGGAGGAGAAGACTCTCCTCCAGGAAGAAATGCGTCAGAACGGCTGGGACAACCTGAGCGGTTTCATCAAGTACAAGCTGTTCGGCCTGGACCCTGACCGGAAGATAGAGTCGCTCATCAAGTCGGGCAACCCCGACTCGATAGCCCTCCTCCTTCGGAACCAGCTGATGGACCTCACCAGCCAGTACATCTACATCCGATACCGGTATGACCGGGACATGAACCAGCTATACAGAGAAGAAGGCGTAAACCTGAAAGAATGGACCAAGGCGACAAACAAATGGCATTCCGCCCTGGTCAAGGCCACCAACGAGTCCTTCGCCCTCTTGCGGAAGGTGGCCGTCCAGCTCGGTCTGAACGACTTCCTCGTGGCCGAGTCCGACGACATGAGCATCGACCTCGACAACGCGACAAAGGAGGAGCTCGACGCCCTGGCCGCCCAGATACACAAAGAAAACACGGCCCTCGGCCGACCCGACACATTCGATTGACGATATGGAACAGGCGACGATATCCGGAACTCTGCTCACCGACGTGGAGACCTGCGTGGACGTGAAGGGACGAAACTACTCCCGCTTCACGGTCACGTGCGGCAGCAAAAGTGTGAACGGACGCACTAAATACACGCACTACCAGTGCACCAGCTATCTTTCCGGCTATGAAAAGCTGAAGAAAGGGGACCAGGTCTTCGTCACCGGCAATCTGTCGGTGACGGAGTACCGCGACAATTCCGGAACAATGAAGACGAGGCTGAACATCCTCGTCTACCAGATGTCCGGCGGATACAGAGCCGAAGAGAAGATGAACAGATAAAAGGCGAAACCATGAAAATCGAACTGATACTGCAATACTACGCCTTCATCAGCCTGCTGACGCTGCCGCTCAACGCGCTCGTCTTCCTGTACATATACAAGAAGACCGACTACCTCGACAGGTTCAACGACTGGCTGGACCGCACCCTCAAGCTCGGCGAACCGATCAAGAAGCCGCAGGCACCAGTCCCGGAGAAGCAGGAAGAGAAGGAACACGAAACGTTCGCCTCGCGGGAGGAGTACGAACGGAAGGGGACGTCGTACGTTCGCATCCAGGTCGGCGACATCTACTACTGCAGGCTGACGTCCAGGCAGACGGACAGCCGCCTTTACCAGCTCGACTGGTTCTCGACAAACGAGTTCGTCGGGCAGATCGACGAGAACGCGATTTTCTCGGCCTTCCACGCCGGCAAGGCCACGGTCGGATACTTCGAGCGCGGCAACAGCCTGAACGCCGGAAACCCCATGTATGAAATCGAGGTCCTCCCTTCCGGAGACGCCTGGTTCGCGGACGAGTTCATCCCCGCCATCCTGGAGCGCAAGAAGAAGGATACCGTCCTCGCATCGCTGGTCGACAGGCGCATCCTCTCGGAAAACCCCGCCGCAAGGACACTGACTTACCAGGGCAGGGGAGAATACGAGAAACTGTCCATACAGTTCAACATCTTCGGCGAGCTCGACAAGGTACTGTACGAACTGCCGTACGTCAGCGCCCTGTCCGACGCGGACATCGCCGAGAAGATGGAAGAACGCTTCGACGAAGCGAAACTTAAAGGGCCAGGAATCCGGATATGGTACTCGCTCGAATCCAACCCGAACAAGGAGGACGTGAAACTCTACGCCTTCCTACGATTTACGGCCGATGGCCGCCGCCTGTTCGGCATCTCGCAGTTCTGGAGACAGAACGGAGAGATAGACGAGTTCCTCCTCAACATACAGATGGCCGAGAAATACTTCGCCGACCTCATGCCGGGCGTAGCCCCCGTGGAGGCCGAGGTGGACTACGAGGAGGAGGAGGAAGAACCCGAGAAGCCGGCTCCGTCCCTACCGAAACAGGAAAGCGGCGAAGAACTGCCAGGCCGGAGCAACCCCGAGCCCGCCGAGAACGGAGAACCAAAGGAAACGGCGGCAGGCCAGGAGGCGGATGACGAAGGCGGGGAGGAACCCGATACGCCGCAGGAGAGCATAACCGACCCGTCGGAGATGCCGGAGATCATCGTCCCTTCAGAAGACGAGGAAGGCGAAGGGGGAGAAGAGGAGAGAACGCCGGATGTCCTCGATTTCGAGGACGACGAGACGTCAAAGGCTCTCGACGAGATACAGGACTTCAACGATTGACAAAACCACCGAAGATATGAACAAAATCCTTTTCATCGACAGTGTTACCACCGGCATGAGCCCCGAGAGGTGTGCCATCTACAGGATCGGCGGCATCTTCGCCGTGGACGGGGTGGAGGTGAAGCGGTTTGAGATCCGCATGCGCCATTTCCCCGGCGCCGACATAGCCGGCCGTTCGCTGGACATCTGCGAGGAGTCCAGGGCCACCCTCGCCCGCTATCCCAGCCAGGAGGAGGGGTTCCGCGACTTCATCGCCCTCCTCGACGAGCAGGTGGACCGGAGCAACCCCAGGGACAAGATGTACATCTCCGGGTTCAACTCCAGCCGTTTCGAATACACCTTCATCATGGAGTGGTTCCACCGTTGCGACAACAGGCACTTTCGCGACTACTTCTACGTACAGACGTACGACTTGATGACACTGACCTGCCTCTACGCTATGGAGAAGCGGCCCTTCCTCCCGGATTTCAAGCTGGAGACGGCGGCCCGTATCCTCGGCGTCAGCTGTCCGGTCGAGGACCGTTACGACTGCATCTCCAACGCCCGAACCTGCATGGACATGTTCCGTGTGCTCGCCCTGCGCTGGGGCGTGGCCGAGCTCCCTTCAAGTCCCGTGACCGACAACGTCTTCAAAAACTTCTGAGGCCATGATCGGAAAGATACAGCCAGCCAACCCGAACGTCATGACCGCCGTCGACTACAACGAGAAGAAGATGGACGGCGCCGCCGGCATCCGCGACCACGAGACGCCGGAGGAGCTCGCGGGCATCGAGGACGGTCACGTCCTTGCGACCAGAAACGTCCCGGAAGGAGGGACGCTCCTCGGCGAGTTTGAGCGGCTGAAGATCCTGAACCTAAAGAAGGCGATGCACGGCAAGGTCAAGAACCAGGCCTTCCACATGTCAGTCAACCCGTCGGAAACCGACAGGGAACTGACGGAGGAGGAGGCCGTACGGCTCATCGACGAGCTGATGGAGGGCCTCGGCTACAAGGACCAGCCGTACCGGATCTACAAGCACACGGACATCGAACGGCTGCACTACCACGTCGTGTCCAGCCGCTGCGGTCAGGACGGAAAGAAGATCAACGACTCCTTCGAGCGGCTCGTCCTGCGACAGAACCTCAAGCGCCTGGCCCCCAAGTACGGCTTCACAGTCGTGCTCAACGAAGAGGAGAAAGAGGAGGAGAGGAAAGCGCTGAGAAAGAAAGGAATCGAACCGCCTTCCGAACCGGAGGTCGTCATAACCAAGCCGAAGGAGCCGGAGAAGAAAACGACCGAAAAGAAACCCGCCGACGCCGACAAGGAGAAGAAGGTCGTCCCTCCATTCAAGAGGGACTCTGCGACGCCCCTCACCCGGCAGATCACCGACGCCTTCGAGGATGCGATCACCTGGCATTTCTCTACCTTCGAGCAGATCCAGGGACTCATGCTCAGGCGGTACAACATCCTCCTGGAGATCGAACGTGCCGGAGACGACGAAAGAATCGTGGCCCGGGGGACTTCCCCCGACGGCACCCCGGTCACAAACGCACTCATGGAAGACGAGCTCGGCGTGGAAATGCTCCGGAGAATCCGGGAACGGTGCGAGGAGGCGAACATGTCCGCAAGGAAGGAGCAGAGGAAACGCCTTGAGACGCTCGCCGCCGCCGCTGCGGCAAAGGCGCAGTCCTACGAGGAGTTTCGCTCCATCATGGCGAAGAAAGGCACCTTCGTCGTCCTTTCCTGGACACGGACCGGCGAGCCCTTCGGAGTGACCTACCTGGACCGGGCCACCCGCTGCGCGTGGAAGGGAAGCGAGACAGGCACGGACTTCAAGTGGCTGAAGACCGTCGTAGAGAAAAAAGGCTGGACGCTCTCCCGCGACCGGCAGCAGGCCACCGTCGAGAAACGCAACCGCATGCCGTCCCGCAAGCGCACCTTCACGGCCGTGACCGAGGTGCCCGCCGTGGCCGGTGACTCCCAACAGAAGCAGCGCACCACGAAGACCTCGCCGTCTGTCCTCAAGGCGCTGGCAAAACTCGGACGCGGCGGCGCACATCACCAGCAGCGAGGCTCGAGCAGCCTCGGCAGGAAGAAGGACATCTGGGAGGAAGCCCTCGAGGCGGCCGAACGCGACGAACGCGAGCGCAGGCAGTCGGGCCAGGACGGAAGCCAGAGCCTCTAAACGACATACAACCGAAGAGAAAAACCAAGAGATATGGCAAGAGACGAGAAAAAAGAAGGCTTTTCGACCGTGATGACCGCGGCCTCGATCCTCGTGACCGCGCTGAGCGTGTACTGGCAGCTAGCCCCTTCGCTCGCGAGGGCGGGATACGACTTCTCGAGATTCAACAAGGCGCTCCTCATCTTCCGCACCCTGATCGAGAACTCTTACGTGCTGCGGTTCTACGCGCTCCTTTTCGTGCTGGCATCCGCGATGATGAAGACCAGCAAGAAGGCGGACATCCCCCTGTCCAAAGGCCTGGCCTGGTCGGCCGCAGGAACGGCCGTGTTCCTCCTTCCTACGCAGGGCTTCCCGCCGCTGTATTTCTTCACCTGTTTCCTCGGCCTTACGATATGCACCTACGGATATACCCTTATTTTCCGTAGACTTAAGGGAGGTAAGGCCCCGGAAGAGGATTCATTTTTACAAAATGACGCCCTTATCGAGACTGAATATTCCATCAATATTCCGTATCATTACACTTACCAAAAACGGCTCCACAACGCTTGGATAGACTTGGTAGCGCCGTTCAGGGGGTCCATCGTACTTGGAGTTCCGGGGTCGGGCAAGAGCTACGCAATTTACAATAAGTGTATTGAGGATATGGTACGGAAAGGGTACACCCTCTTCCTTTATGACTATAAATTTCCAGATTTGACGGAGGAGCTCCTGACGGAGATCCACTACCAGCGGAACCACGAGGGGCTGTGGAAGGACGACGCCGTGAAACCGAAGCTGTACATCCTCAACTTCGACGACCCGCGCAAGTCCAACCGATGCAATCCAATCCATCACAGCTACATCACCGACCCCGCCGACACGACGGAAATCGCCGACCTCCTTTTCAAGAACATCAACAAGGGAACGAGCAAGGGCGGGTTCGACTTCTTCAACGAATCCGCAAAGGTGTACCTCGACGGCCTCACCTGGTTCCTTGCGAACTACGACCCTGACGCGGACTACGGCGGCGAGGACGGCTATACCGTGACCGGCTCGCGCTCCAACTTCGAGAAGAAGGGGTGCTACTGCACCTTCCCGCACATCATCGAACTGATGGCCTACAACTACAAGAAGGTCTTCCAGATCCTCCAGTACACGCACGGCCTGGAGGCGAAGATATCCCCGTTCGCGAGCGCCCTCGAAGGCGGCGCGATGGAGCAGCTACAGGGCCAGATCGCCTCCGCACAGATCCCCCTCGGCAAGTTCGTCTCCCCGGCACTGTACTGGATCATGACGGGCGACGACTTCACCCTGGACATTAACAACCCCGAGGAGCCCAAGATCGTGTGCATGGGCAACAACCCCGACCGCCAGAGCATCTACGGCTCCGCCATCGCCCTGTACACCTCGAGAATGTTCAAGCTCATCAACCACAAGCACCGCCGCCACAGCGGGGTGCTCTTCGACGAGCTCCCGACGGTGTTCATCAAGGGGCTGGACAACCTCATCGCGACCGCCCGGTCGAACAAGGTGGCCATCATCCTCGGCGCCCAGGACAGAAGCCAGCTGTACCGCGACTACGGCAACGACGAGGCGAAGGTCATCTTCAACACCGTCGGCAACATCCTCTCGGGCCAAGTCAACGAAGACACAGCCGAGAGCCTGTCGAAGATGTTCGGCAAGGAGTTCCGCGAGCAGCAGTCCAAGTCCATAAGCGACGACTCCGACTCCACGTCCATCTCCTTCCAGCTCCAGGAGATCCTCCCGGCCTCGAAGATCAGCACCCTCACCCAGGGCACCTTCTTCGGCCGTGTGGCGGACAACTTCGACACCCCCATCGAGCGGAAGCTCTTCTGCGGGGCGATCGAGGTGGACAACGACCGCCAGAAGCGCAAGCGCAAGGAGTGGCAGAGGGTGCCGTTCATGACGGACTTCTTCGGCGGACAGATCCCGACCCTCACTCCGGAGGACAAGGACCGCCTGTCCAAACTCTACCCGAAGCTCAAGGACAACGACGACAAGCTGCTGGAGAAATACATGGACGAAATCGTCAACGCCACCATCATGCGCAACTTCGAGAAGGTGAAGGCCGACGTGGCCTTCCTCGTCGAGAAGGAGTACGAGAGGACGAAGGAGTTCGCCGAGCGGGACAAGGAGCGTCGCAAGCAGGAAGAAGGGGAAGAATAGACGATGAAACTTAAATGAACGACGAAATGGACAAGAAAACGATGAAGACACTGCTCGCCGCCGTGGCCGAGATGGAAGCCCTGGAAGAGGGCTCCGGCTACGACGCGGCAAAGGAGCGCTGGCTCGCCGCGCTCGCACAGGTCCCCGAAGGATACTACGACAGCTGCTTCTTCTCCTACGAGACTGCGGGGCGGCTATACATCTACCGCAACCCCCGGCTTGTCAGGGGCAACGACGGATGCCGCGTCGTCTGGACGATGACGACCGAACGGGGAACCATCCTGAAAACGGATTTTCCGGGCCTCTCGCTGCTCTTCGAGAAGACGATGGCCCGCAACATCACCGGCGAGGCCGAAGCGTCCCTGTCGCGCCGGAAAAAGGCCCTGCTGGCCGAAAGGAGGAGAGCCCGCCTACTCGAAGCCGTCCGCAGGGGAGATGAAACCGTCAACGCCTGATGCCATGACCGACGCGGAAGCAAAGGCGAGCATCATTGCGCACGCCAGGAACATCGACGGCATCGTCGCCGCCCTCGAACGTGTCGAGAAGGACATGAAGGAGCTGGGGACCATCTACGAGGGCCTCGTCTCCATGTACACGGACACGGCCGACCAGATCGAGCGGCTCGCGGCGCAGATTGAGAGAAAAGACATCGCGGAGAAGGTGCTGGCGGTCACCGGAACGATGAAAAGAAGAAAGTCAACCGAAGAAACAAAGAACTGACATGGGTAAATTCATAGTCATACTGGCCGAGAAGCCGGCAGTGGCCCGCAGCATAGCGAACATCGTCGGAGCGGGCGAACGCCACATAGACAAGAACGGACGAAGCGGCTACCTCGAAGGCAACGGCTACCGGGTGACCTGGGCCTTCGGACACGTCATACGCCTGAAGAGACCCGAGGACGTCGGCTTCAAGGGGGACGTCCTCCCCATCATGCCGGAGAGCTGGGAGACGGAGATCGTCAGCTCGGGAAATGCCGAGAAGGACGCAATCCTCGCCAGGCAGGTGGAGAACTATGCGAAGCTCTTCAAGGAGGCCTCCTACCTGATTGAGGCGACGGACTCCGCCCGCGAGGGGGAGCTGATCTTCCGGTACGTCTACGAATATCTCGGTATCGGCGTCCCCTTCCGCCGGCTCTGGATATCGTCCCTCACTGACGAGGCCATCACCAAGGGCATGGACGACCTCCGTCCCGGAGAGGAGCTCGACCTCCTGTCCGACGCCGCCCACGCACGCAGCGAAGCCGACTGGCTCGTCGGATACAACGCCTCCCGGGCCCTCCGCGTGAGCACGGGCATGAAGGGAAGCCCTTCGATGGGACGGGTACAGACGCCGGTGCTCTGCATGATATGCGAGCGGTACGACAAGAACAAGAACTTCGTCCCGACGCCCTTCTGGCAGGTTCAGGCTCTCGTCCACAAGGACATGGACAACTTCGCCGTTCTGTCCGCTCTGAAATACACGACGGAGGCCGCCGCGAAGGAGGCGGCGGATCGGGCTGCGGCCACCCGGAGGATGCGCGTCACGAAGGTGGAGAAGAAGCAGGTGGTCACCAAGCCGCCGCTCCTGTTCGACCTCACGAGCCTCCAGCGGGCGGCGAACGGCCGCCTGGGCCTATCCGCCTCCGAGACGCTCGACATTGCACAGAAGCTCTATGAGAGCAAGTACCTGACCTATCCCCGAACGGGTTCGCGCTACATCTCCGAGGATGTCTTCAGGACCATCCCTTCGCTGCTGAAGAAAATCCAGGGCTACGACCGATTCTCCGCAGCCGCGGCCGACCTCGAAGGGAAGAAGCTCTGCCGCAAGAGCGTCGACGACACGAAGATCGCCGACCACCATGCGCTTCTCCCCACGCCCGTCATCCCGACGGGACTGACCGGCAACCACCTGAAGATATGGGAGATGGTCTGCGCCCGGACGCTGGAGGCCTTCGGCGAGGACTCCCTATCCGACAGGACGACCGCGGAGTTCGACTGCAACGGCACCGCTTTCAAGGCCACGGGGTCCGTACTGAAAAAGGCCGGCTGGAAATCCGTCCTCGGGGCGCAGGCGGCCGACGAGGACAAGAGAGAAGGCAAGGACGACGACGAGCCCCAGACCCGTCTTCCCGAACTCGTCGAAGGCGAAGTCCTCCCCGCGACGAAGATCGAGACGGTCAAAAAGACCGACAAGCCCCTTCCCCTGTACACCGACGGAACCCTCCTCGCGGAGATGGAGACCTGCGGCAAGCACATCGAAGACGAGGAGCTGCGCGAATCCTTGAAGGAAGTCGGGCTCGGCACGCCAGCGACCAGGGCGGCCACCATCGAACGCGAAATAGCCGTCGGCTACGTCGAACGGAAGGACAAGAAGCTCATCCCCACGGAAAGGGGGCTGGGCCTCTGGAAGATGGTCCGCCACATGAAGATATCCGACGTCAGGACCTCCGCCGAATGGGAGCGCGACCTGGGGAAGGTCGAGAAGGGCCTCATACCCAAGGCGCAGTTCGACGAGGGGATCAGGAAGTTCACCCTCGAGGTCATCGAAGACATCCGAGAACACAGCGTGCCCATGAGTGGACTGAGCGCCACGTCGGAGCCGTCGCGCACTTGCCCCCTGTGCGGCAGACCGATGAAGAACATGAAGTTCAGCATCCTGTGCGATGACAAGGACGGCGGCTGCGGCCTGCACATCCCGAGGGAGATCTGCGGGAAGAAACTCCCGGCCTCCGCCCTGGAGGCCCTGGCCTCCGGCAAGCGCACGGCGGTCATCAAGGGATTCAAGAGCAAGGCCGGAAAGGAGTTCCAGGCGCAGCTCGAGATCGACCGCGGGAGCTGCAAGGTGACCTGGGTGACCGAGAAGCGTCCGGAGATGACGGGCCGCACCTGTCCGCATTGCGGGGAGACGCTCCAGGACACCCCGTGGAGGCTCACCTGCGGATGCGGCTTCAACCTGTACAAGAGCACCGGCGGCGTGAACCTCACCCCGGAGCAGGTGGACACCCTCCTGAAGGGCGGCACCCTCTCCCTCAAGGGCCTGAAGTCCAAGGAGGGCAAGAAATACGACGCCAGGGTGAGCGCCAACGCCGAGACCGGCAAGTTCGAGTACCAATTCGACAAGAAGAAACGATGACAACGACCAAGACCAAACGGCACGCCTACGCCAAGAGCTGGCCGAGGAAGAACCTCGGCGAGCTTCTGAACTTCCTCGACCGGATGCACCCGGACGGGCTCACGCTCGAAGAGCTGAGCCGTCACATGGGCATGACGCCGGGCGCGGTGTCCAACCTGTTCATGCGCGACGACATGAAGCTGTCGAAGGCGGAGACCATCGTGCGGTCCTACGGATACGAACTCAAGCTCTTCTTCCCCGTCAGGACCTTCGCCGAAGGCATAGAGCCGCCCAAGCACGGCAAGACCTTCGACGGCGCGGGAAACCTCAAAGGGCTAGCCCAGTACATCTACGACAGCAACTGGACCATCAACTACGTAGCCACGGAGATGGGGATGTACAACAAGATGCTCACCTCCGCGATCAAGAGGGGCGACATCTTCCTCAGCAAGCTGTACACGGTCACCAACGCCCTCGGCATATACTTCATCTGGCGCTACGAGAAAAGCGAAGACAACGACAAGACACAATAAAACGACCAAAGAGATGAACTTCCTCGGGAAAAAGAAACAAAGGACTCCGAAACAGATCAAGATCCGTTTCTGGATAGCCACCGGCCTGGTGGCGCTGATGGCCTTCGTCTGCATCCTGCCGCACGGCGGACGCAAGCGGGGAGCCAACGACAAAGAAGACGTAGTTAAGACGATGGACGCCCAGCTGCAATCCTTCATCGGATCCGACGGCCGTTTCCCTTCAGGAACGGCGCTGGAGGGCGTCGAGGCGCCACAGCTCGTCGACGAACCCGGCGAGAGCCGGATGCTCCTGGAAGAGACGGCCAGGCAACTAGAGATGTACAAGACGATGGAGAAGGAGGGGGTGCGATTCCCCGAAGGGACGCTCGCCCGGCTCCGCAGCAGGACCGACAGCCTGAAGGCGGCCGCCGACGTAGACGGCTACGTGCAGTACCACGTCCGCCGCATAAAGGCGGTGCTGCCGGACGGCAGGGAGATGACCGGCTTCCAGAAGATGAAGAGGGACCTTTCCTCGTCGACCATCACGAACCTCGTAGAGAAACCCTCCTCAGACGAAGCAGCGGAGAAAGAACTGCAAGAAATACTGACCAACCAATCCCAGAACCAATGATAATCCTTACTTTTTTCAGTGAGAAGGGCGGTGTCGGAAAATCCTCCTTCACCATCCTGTTCGCCTCGTGGCTCCAGAAGAACTTCGGGGTGAAGGTCGGCGTGGCCGACTTCAACGAACGCATCGCGGCCTACCGCCGCGAGGAGATCTCCCGCCGGGAGAAGCTGCGCAAGGACAACCCGGACATCCCTCCGTTCGACCAGGAGAACGCCTGGCCGATAGTGACAGTCCGCCCCGGAGACATCATGGCCCTCAAGAAGGCGGGCAACCAGAAGCCCAACGCGTCCTGGCTGCAGAAGCAGATCCGCCCGGGCGGCCCGCTCGCGGACAGGGACATCGTCCTGTGCGACTTCCCGGGAAGCCTCAGCGGGATGGAGTTCCTCGACGTGGCGGGGCTGAAGATGCTCAACCTCATCGTCATCCCGACCGAGATGGACGCCATGACGGAGAAGTCCACCCGGAAACTCCACAAGATTCTCGGCGACAACTACAAGCATTGCGTCTTCCTCAACAAGGCGAACATGAACCTCGCCCAGCTGAAGACGAAGTCGCGCGAATACGTGAAGCTAATGACGGAGGCGGGCTATCCGATGCTCCCGGACATCATCTCGGCCACCGACCGCATGGGCACGATCGACAAGGTGGACAACATCCGCAGCACGTTCGCCTACCCGTCGTTCGAGAACGACAAGGACGGACACCCGAAGGACCTCGGCCTTGGAAACCTATTCATCGACGTCATGCGCCTGCTCACCCAGACGCAGGACCTGCCAGGCACGAGGAAGACGGACCTCTCCTTCGTCGCCGGCCTGACGAAGACCCCCGACGACAGACAGTCGCCGGATTCGGCCTTCCCTGAATTCACGGACTGACCATTACGCCATGCCAAGCCCGGAACTGACAATCGCAACGCTGCTTTTCCTCGGGACGGTCTTCGCCGCCTACCTGGCGTGGTACCTGTTCCGGGGAAGGCACCTGCGCCGCCGCCGCGCACTGGAGGCTGCCGCCGAAGCGAACACCAGAAAGTCGGACAAGGTGCTGCGCAAGGCCTCCGGAGAGAAAGTGAGCAAGGTCGGCAAGGACTCCTACTGTTACCCGAAAATCAACGACGTGATGGGATACGAATTCGTGAACGTCGTGAGCGTCCCAGAGGAGCTGACCTTGCCGAAACAACACCAACCCGTCCAGGAGGAACCCGAAAATCCGGCGGATACATGCCAGCAGAGCTGGGGACGTTCTTCCGGGACGGGCTTCGTCACGGAGAGCAACACGGCCGTCAGTACCAGCGGATCCGCCAGGCGGCAGACCGACAACCCCACAGAGGACGACACCTATCCCGAACAGCGGAAGCAGCAAGTCCAGACGGGTGAAGGGGAAACCCCGCAGGACGAGGAGGTCAGCAGGCTCGACATCTCAACGTCCGAGCTCCAGGAAATCAGGAACCTCGGTGGCCAGGAATGGCCGGACGGCGGAGACGAGGACAACGTCAACATTCCCCAGGCCCTCCTCGCCTCCATGCAGGACAATCCCGACGTGGACGTCCAGTACCCCGAAACGGACGAGGAAATCGACGAGGACGAGCGCCTGAGAAGGGAACAGGACGCTTACCAGCGACAACTCGAGGAGGCCCCGGACGTGCTCATGAACAACTACGTAAACTACGATGACAATGACGACCAGGAGTCCATAGCGGATAGGATGGACGGCAAAGCCACCGGCGGAAACAACAGCTGAACGCATGAAGAAACGTATCGAACTGCTCGAGGGTGAGAGGATAATCATCGACGAGCCCATACATTGGAAAAACTACCTTTCGTCACTCCTGACAATGGCGCTGGGTGTGTTCCTCATCCTCGTTCGCCTGGACAACAAGGATGCAAGCATCCTCAACTGGATCATGCACAGGCGGGTACTCACTCCGGGACAGATGAGATATGTCGTCACGGCGGAGATCGTGATGCTCGGGCTACTTATCGCCGGCGCCTTCGTCCGGACCGTGGACATCTCCTACATCCACTACTACGTTACGAACAAGCGTATCATCGCCACCTCCGGAGTCATCAACCGCCAGTTCTCGGAGATGCTCCTGAACAAATGCGAGATGATCTACCTCAACCAGAACGCCTACGAACGGATGTACTCCTGCGGGGACATCCTCTGCGTGACGGCCGGGTCCTCTCTCTTCCTGGACGACGTGAAAGATGCAGTAGCCTTCAAGCAGCGGCTTATGCAGCTCCTGTCGGAGCGGGAGGTGTCGAGATGAACGCACAGCAGCCTCAGATGAACACAGACCGCCGCCTGGGACTCCTGATCCTCGGGGGCGACACCCTCCTGCACGCCATCGACCCGCAGGGCATCGCCTCCGGGGCGAGGGCGGCGAAACTGCGCATCGAGAGGACCGAAGAGGGGGACCGACTGCGCTGGTCACTCGACGCCGTCTTCCCGAACGGGGACGGCTTCCGGGCCGTCGGGGAATCGTCCGACAGCGACACGTCTATCAGACAAGTGCTCGTCCTGTCAGACGGAACCTGGACAAAGGCCTCGGGAAAGGCCGGAAAAACGCTCCTGGAGACGTTCGGCCCCCTGGACGGCCTCCCGGTCCACCTGAAGCGCAACCTTTCTCCTACGGCCCCACAGGAGGCCGCAAACGGGGAATCCGAAAAGGCTTCCTGGACGGCGTTGCCGAAGACCTATTTTGAAGTCGCACTCGACGCCCTCTGCTTCAAGACCGAAGGCGGGGACGCGTCGGAGAGAAGGGCGCGGTTCCGCAAGCTGAAGGCGTCGTTCAACAGACGCCACGAGGAGGCCGCCACGTCGGTTGACCTGACGGCGACCTGCGAGATGAGCGACGGAAGGATAAGCCTCGGCGCGAAAGCCGACGTGTACGGCCTGTCCAGAAAGAGATGCACGATGCAGAAGGACCTCGGCCTGAAACACAGGGTGGAGGCCGAATGCACCGCCGAGAGGAAAGGGGCTCCGATCCCCTCCGTAAGGGCGGCCTTCGATCTCTACGAGACCATCCCCACCCTGTACAGCGAGCAGCTGATCAACAGAAACGGCAGAGGCCCGAGACTTCCGGGAATGAAATAGAGAATTATGAAAGGAGGGCCCCGACGGAGCCCTCCTTCAATGTTTTTACGAAAGCGTTCAGCCGAGCGACGGCCCTTTCTTGATTTCCTTCTTCGGAGCGACTTTTTGAGCCGGGGCATTGCCGAGCATCGACTTCTCAATCATCTTGCCCGCAGCTATCTGGTCCTTAAACCGTTCACGGAACACCATAACCTTCCGCGAGGAGTCAGCGTCGCCCTCGCCGTACATCCGCTTTGCGGCGGACATGAAGTCCGTCACGAGGTCTTCACGGTCGGAGGGCTTGACTCCGGCTTCGCGAAGGAAGCGTCCGAGCTTGTCCGGAGCGTTCTCCTGCAGGTCCAACGCCGCCCTGGCCATGTCCCTGGCCAGGAGCACAGAAGGGCTCGACTCGCTCCGTCGGGCCGACTCGAACTCTCCGCCGGCCTTTCCGTTCACCCAGTTGCCGAGATCGTCCAACGCATAGACGACGCCCCTCTTGCCGGCCTTTTCCAGAAGTCTCCCGGCATAGACATCATCCATCGCGGACTCGAGCGATTCGCGAACCCTCGTGACATGAATCCCGTCCAGGCCCGTCTTCCGGACGACGGAAAGAGCGTCGGACATAGACTCTATGCTGAACGGCTTCCGCATTCCGTACATCCTTTCGGCAATCTCCTTCTCCCTGGGAGGACGGTTGCCGAGGTCGTCCGACAGCTCAGACAGGATACGGATCCCCTCGACGATGGACTGGTGACGCGAAACCCTCTCGCGCATGTCCGCATCGAACTTGTCGACGACTTCCCGCTGGATGTCAGCGACCGACTCGCCGTTGGCGACGCCACCTCTGACAATGTTGCCTATCATGGCGGCACGCTGTCCATCCACGCCAGATATGGCAGAAGAGACGTCCTTCCAGTCTCTGCTGTCCATCGTGACTCCATAGCGCTGTGCATCCGACCTGGCCTCCTTCAGAATCTCGTCCACGCTCCAGCCGTCGCGTCGCGCGAGATCCGCGAACACGCAGAGCGCACCCGCCTTGTTCTCGGGCTCGTCGGGATTGAGCCCCGTCCTGTGCTCGTAAACGACCTTGGAGAAAGCAAGAAGATCCTCCCGCTGGACGGCGGGGGACACCGCATTGGCCATCTCCTGACCCAGCTTCATCGAATGGTCGGCGAGCGCCTGCCTGTTGACCTCATACTGCGCCTGCAGGAGAGGGGAAGACTCCTCCCGTTCTCCCTTGAGGACGGACGACAGCAGCCGTTCATTTTCACAGGACACAGCGATGTAGGAGTTCAAGTCGGCCACGGGCTCGCGACCGGCCATGCGAACCTTTCTCGCTTCCTCCAAACCCTCGCTTCTTTCGTGAACGTACTCGTTGACCATCCTCACGTAGCCCAGGACCTCCTGACGCGTGAAAGCCGTGTTCTCGATGCAGCGGACTTCATTGCACATCTTATCGACCTTCCTGTTCATCGACTCGAAGAAGGGATCGTCCGTGTAACGCGACTCCATCGCCCGGGAATAGGCGAGGCTCCGGTTCCTGGCATCCTGCTCCCGGTCATCGGAGTGAGAGTACTGGTGACGGAAACCGTAGCCGGGCTTGAACTCGAAATGCTCTGTATGGAAGGAACGACCCGATTCTGTGGAAGCGGAATACTGTCCCGTAAGGACACCCTCGTAACTGACGAACACCTCGGTCTTCGCCCGCTTGTCCGCTATGCCCGCAGGTCCGGCCCTGAATGCAGAGAGATCAGGCCACGCCCCCTCGAACGCCTTCCCGCACAGCGTGCGGGCGCTGTCCATGCCACCCGGCCAGGGATCCCTCGGGGGACGGGCGAAAAGGCCCGCGAGTCCGGAGGGCCGCTTCCATTCCTTCATCTGAGCATCGTATGCGGCCTTCTCGCGCACGAGCTGATATAAGGCCGCAAAAGCTTCTTTCGGCAATTTGTTCATATACGATTCGATTTATTCGTCCAACATCATCAACTACAGTTTCACCTGCCTGACGGCCCTGTCCCTGAATTTCGGCACGAGGGCCTCGACCTTCGCACGGTCGAGGCCATACTCCTTGCAACGGTTCACCGCCCACGACGGGACGGACTTCTCGCGATACGCCGCATAGGCGGGGTTCTGGAAGGCCCACATCGCCGTCGCGGCAACATCCTCCGCACGCACCTCGCCCCTTGCCGCTCCGAGCGACGCGAGACGCCAGTCGAGACGGCCGGCGAGACGGTTCCAGTCGCTGAACGTCGTCTCAAGCGACCGCATGGCCATAGCCACATTCGCCTGTGCCTGCATTCCGGGAGCTCCGTTACGCTCGCCGATGCCTGCCATGAAATGCGTTCGTATCGAAGAGGCGAGCGACTCCTTCATCTCGAACAGATCCTTCGCGTTGAACCCACGCGTCGCAGCATAGAAGGTGGCCCTGTCCACGGAGTCCTCGTCGAGTGCCAGCCCCCTGAAAAGGGCATCCTGCAGGTCCTCGCGAGGCATATATCCGTCACGAATGGAATTCATGCGTTCGTCGACCTTCTTACGGACCCCGTCCCAACCCATCTCGAGGACGTTGAGGAAACTGTAGGAGTTATACCTGTCCCTCTTAAAGTCCGGATTGTCCAGGACCTTGCAGACCTCCGGATCGGAGGACCCCATCGAGTCGCCGGTCACCTTCACCAGGCCACCCGACTTACCTGGGGCCGAAGCCCATCTCAGCGAGATGACGGGGACGCCCCTGAAGAATTCAAAATTGGTGCTCATCCGCGACTCGTCGTCATACTCGAGCTCGATCCTGTTCTGCTCCGGGGTGCCGACCGCCGCCACGAGGAAATGCTCGGAGAGCATCTCCTCGCGGACGGAAGACCACCATCTGTCAAGCTCCGCCTCCCTGGCGGGATTGAATCTTACTGCCATATCATCTTCTCTTCAAGCGTTGCACATCAA
The DNA here is from genome assembly GCA_900318015.1 of uncultured Bacteroidales bacterium. Taxonomy (GTDB): domain Bacteria; phylum Bacteroidota; class Bacteroidia; order Bacteroidales; family UBA932; genus Cryptobacteroides. The sequence goes on from ONJB01000001.1 coordinate 55,902, forward strand.
AGGGTCTGCCCGGGCCTGCGGCCGAGCTTCTCCTTCCTCTTCGGGGCCTGGGCCTGACCGACCTTCGCGGAGAGGGAGGCGTAGTCCTTCCTCGCGAACCGCGCCTTGAAGGCCGCCTCGTCCTTGCGGACGTCCTTGTTGTCGGTTCCACGGAAGGCCCAGTCCTTCGTCGTATGGACGGTGGTGGGGATACCGAGGACCACGCCTGCCACCGCCCCGGCCTCGTCGATGCCTGTTTGCCCTCCGGAACGGATGGACTGGATGTCCATACCCTTCTGCCGGAGGCTGTCCAGGACCCTCGTCACGAACTCGTCGGCCTGATCCTGCGTGACACCCTTGGAGCCGAGCGTATAGATGCCGTTTCCGGCGATATTCAAGCCGCAAGGCTCTCCCTTGAGGTATTCGTCCGGAAGGGACTCGGCAATGCCCCTGGCGGCCGTTTCCACGGCCTTGCGGGACAAGTCCACACCCCCTTCGGGGAGGACCGGTATGTCAGTCTGCACAATGGAGTCGCCGGCGGCCTTCGCCGTTGCCCTCTCGCCGTAGGTGGAGAAGTCCACCGCGAATGCGAAGGTGAAAGTCACGTCCGGAGCGTTCGCGTTCTCGGCGGTGCGCTGCTGATACCCACCGGAAGAGACGGAATACTCGATCGGACCCGCCTTCGCCTGGTCGACGAGCCCGTCAGAAGGATAGAACTCCAAGGATGCCGACACCTCATCCAGCATCACCTTCTTCTGCCCGTCCGTGAAGCCGTCGTAGACGGCGTACACGGCTTTCAGGTCGCCATCCTTCCTGGACTTCTCGACCGCATCGCGCATCATCTCGAGCTCCTCCCTGCTGAAAGCACCGACTGGAGCGTCCTCGCGATAGAAATACGAGAAAGCGCGGCGCGCATCTTCGGCGGATAGAGCCACGAACCAGTACTCCTCGGGAGTCTCGGCGCCGGTGCCGAGCCTGGAGGCGCCCTTCTCGGCGGGAGCCGTCTCCGGCCGCTGCAGCTCTACCACCTTCGAGTCCGCCTCCCTGACGGTGCGTCCCGAAGGACCCTTGGCAAGGACGGTCCCTTCCAGCACCAGATGCTTCATCGCCTCGGCGGTGGCCATCATGTCGAGCACCTTCGCAGAAGGAACGACACGCTCGTCCATGGAGGCATACTTGCGCCCTACCATCGACATCACGATATCCTTCGCGAGACCGAGGTTGCGGACAGTGGTCCAGGGAGACATGGGAGCGCCGTCATAGGAGTAACGGATCTGCGCATAGCCGGCGAAGCCGTCTTTCGCGTCCGTGCGTCCATAGTAGACGCCGCCGTTCTTCTCGCCGCTGACGTTGCGGTCCTCGACGGCACCCTCCCTGTTCACGCGCCCCACGGCGTTATAGACCGTCGCGGTGCGGCCGATATCGTGTTCGCTGCGAGCGAAATCCTCGCTGTTGGAGTCCAGGAGGTTAACGAAGCCGTCCATGGGCAGGTCCTTCGCCTCCGCCTCCCGCTCCTGAACCAGCCGCATCTCCACCGAGACGGCCTTCGCCCTGGTGACGTACTCGAGCAGGACATCCTTGAACTCGTCCACGCGTTCCGGCGCGTTGGTGCGGATGACGAAACGGCGCTCGTCGTTCTTCTCGTATGAGAGGTACTTGTTAATCTCCGCAACGGAACGGCCCTTGTTACTCTGGGAGTCGGTGAGATAGAAATAATCCCCGTCCAGACGGAACATCATCTCGTGCAGCGGCGCGAGGCCCTTCATCAGGGCGTCGAAGTCGAACTCGCCGAAGGCGGGCACGAGGTCGTTCGGGCGGAGATACACATCACCCGCCTTCTTCATCTGTCCGGAGGCGGAGCTACGGACGTCGAGCGCCTCGGCGGTGTCAAGCACCTCCAAGACGCGCAGTTTGCCATCCAGGACGGAACGACCCTTGTCGGCGCCGATGAAAGCATCGATCTTCTGCTCCGCGACCTTCCGGAACTCCTCCGGCACGCCCGGGCCGAGGTCGATGCGTCCGTCCTTGTCCAAAGGGAAACGCATGGGAACGCCCAGGGCGAGGGCCGTGGCGTTCGCAATCCTCAGGGAGAGGTTGAGGTCCGCAAGGAAACGGCCCTCCGCAGACACGTAATGCTTGCCTTCCTTCTCGGCTCGCTCACGCGCACCCTCCGGGTCGTCCGGACGGTAATAGACCATGGGAAGCGGCACGAGCGTCAGGGGGTAATCCCTACCCCTCTCCAAGAGGGAAATGTACCGCTCGGTGATATCGAGGTTGAGCGGAGCCCTGTGAGGATTGTCCGTCCAGCCGTCCTTCTTGTTCCAAGCCTTGTCCATGAAGACCTGGCCGAGAGAATAGTAGTCCTCCCCGTTGGAGCGAACCCGTCCGGGAAGGTAGAGAGTCATGTCGTGGCGGATCGCCTGCACGCGGGCCTGGCTGTCGGCGAGAACGAGAGAGCGCGCATAGTTGGCCGCATCGTTGTCGAGACGGTAGGAGCAGGGCATTCCCTCCTTGTTGAAGAGCTCGTAGCCGCGGTTGTTGAACCGAACAGGGATGCCGAAGGCGCAGGGGAACTTCTCCCCAGTCTTCGGATCGACCCTCATGCAGCCCGTCAGGTTGGTGCTGTCCGGCCTCGGACTGGTCCTGTACCGTCCGGTCACCGCCGCGAGGTCGGAAGGGAAGAGGAAGACGCAGTTGTTCTCGACCTTCCCGCCCTCTCCGTCGTCGACGCGCTGCGCGACGGCCTTCGCACGGACAAGCCTGTCCTGGCCGCCCATGTCGTCCCACATGTCGAAACTGACCTTACCGTCCGTCAGGGCGAGCTGGTCGGGGGTATGCGTACCGATGAACCACACGGCACCCTCCGCCCCCTCGGGGCCGGCGGGAAGACCGCCCTTGACCTTCTGACCCTCGGCGGAGCGGCCGTCCACGACGCGCTGCTTGCGGGAGGCCTCCTCGAGGACCTTCATCCGCTCCTGCTCCTCCTGCTGGCGCCTGGCCTCGCGAAGCTCGCGCATCCTCGCACCCTCCACAGCGAGCACCATGCCGAAACGGTTCAACCCCTTGCCGTCCATATCGGTGAACAACGTCATGTCGCCCGAGGCGACCGGCATCACCACATCCCTGCCGTCCAAGGCGAGGAGACGGTCGGCGAACCCCTCGTTCGCCTCCGCCATCAGACGGACGCTACGACGAAGACAGCGCTCCTGCACGTCACCCGGCACATCCTCTCCGCCGGTCAGGCGCGACACGGCCTCGCCCATCCTTCCCACATAACCCTCGGCCTCGTAGATGGACGAAAGCGTATCAGCATCAGTGCGGCCAAGCTCCTGAGCCAGAAGCGCGGCATAGACCGAATAGGCACTGGAATACGAATGTCCCGCAACCGACACGCCGGCAGGAAACAACTCACTGACAAGCGGGACGGCCACATTGTTTTCGGAATCGACATAAGACAGGTTGTTCGAGGCGGCGATATCCCATTCCTCCCTCCGCTCGATCCCTTCGCCCCAGAGGGCCTCACCTCCGACGGCCACCTCGCCGGTAATCGCCGAAAGCGAAAGGAGGGAGGCGGACCGCAAGGACTCCAGCTGCTCCTGCTCGGAGCGAACCTCGCGCACATGGACAACCGGAAGCCCGGCCTCCATCGCATACGAACCGAGGGCGAGCACGTTGCGGTTGTTCGTGTCTCCCTCTGCGGAAAGGCAGACCGCCGCCCCCGCCCTGAGGCCGTCCTTCTGGGAGAAGGTCACTTCGGACCCCGCGTCGTTCTGGTCAAGCAGGAACCGGACCTCTGGACTCCTGCCGACGAGGACGGGGGAGAGCTCCGCGAAATGCTCAAGGAGCACGGCGGAAAGGGACGAATCCTCCGCACGGGGCTTCCCCGCATCCTTCTGAAGCGGCTCCGCCCGATGATGCGTAAAGTCCCAGCCGGCGACCTCGCCACCCTTCTCGCGGACATAACGCTCGACCATCCGAGGGGTACCGACGCCGACGGAGGCGCCCATCGTGGAGCTGGATCCTGAAACGAGCCTGACGTTCACGCCCTCGGGAACGCCGGAGAGCACCTCGTCCATCCTCGTACGGAAAGCCTGGTAGTCGCGCTCGACCTCCGCTTCCGCCTTCATGGGCACCTTGTAGGCCTTGCGTGAAGTGACCACCCGCTGCCCGTCGGAATACTTCACCTCCTTCACGAGGTCGGAGTAACCCTTCCCTCCGGGCTCCCGGCCGCCGATGGTGTCGGACCCGATCACGAGGACGGTAACGTCGCCGGCCTTCGACGGGTCCACTACCAGCCGCTGGGGCTCGTTCTTCTCGCCCTCCTGCAGGGCCGACACGACATAGCTCTTCGACTGGGCGAACAGCATGACGGGATTCTCGATATAATAGCGCAGCACGTCGGCGGGAGAAGGGGCGACGGCCGCGTCATAGACGCTGCGGCCAAGGGAGTCGTCAGCCACCAGGTGCGACGCACCCACCACCTGCAGGTCGCGGAGCGAGGAGTCGGTGGCGATGCGCTCGCGCATCCAGCGAAACTGCGAATCGTAGTCCCGGGCCATGTTCTCCTTCTGCCGCTCGGTCAGGTTGCGGTTCAGGGCGCCCCTCTCGTCGAATGAGCGGATGAGGGCCTTCCAGTCCAGGTCGCCCCGTATCGCCCGCTCATAGAGCATCGACGCCTCGGCGGCGGTATCCACCACCAGCGGGGACGGCCATCCCGTACCGAAGGGACAGTCGAAACGTTGGAAGGAGACCTCGGGAGCGGCGGCCCTGCCGGCGTGGCCGGTCGTACCGTCGAGCGCCGTATCGAAGCGCCGCCCCTTCGGGCGGTAGACATCCGTGTGGATGAACTCCTCGCCGGCACGTTCGCGGACTTCTATGTCGGATTCGTAGGATCCGGGACGGGTGAAGTCCGTCACGACCATCGAGGGGTCGGGCGCATGGACCTGGTCGAAGACGTTCGACCGAAGGTACTCGCGATAGGCGTCCCTCACCTCGGTGAGGAACTCGCCGAAACGGTTGTCGCCAACCACCTCGTCGCCCTCGCGGCGCTGGAGCACCCGGACGCCGAACGAACCGGCGGAGGTGTCCCGTGCGGCGTGGGCGCCGGCCCAATAGACGTCGCCGTTACCCTCCATCCCTCCAGAAAGGCCAAGGAGCCTGGCCCCGAGGCCGGGGTCGTCGCGAAGCATGCCGACGGCCCTATCCAGGTCGAACTCCACGCGGTCCTCGGGGCCGAACGTGGAGGCCATCACCTTCTCCCCGTCAGGGGAGCCGGAACCGGACTGGATCCTGGAAAGGGTGTCGGACCTGGCGTCCGTATCCACGAACCCCAGACGCAGCAGGGCATTGTCCTCAAGGACGTAATCCCTTGCAGTAAGATATCTCTTAGGCATAGCTTTTCATTGAATTATCAGTCACACATCGCCGTCAACCGATAGACGGCCCCTTGGGCTTGCGCTCCACATTCCTGGACTTCGCAACGCTGCGTCCCGTCTCCAGGGCGGCCATCTTCGACAGCACGCCCTTCAGGATGACATCCGTAGCCTGACGCACCTTCGAGACGCTGTTGTCGGAGAGCTCCGACAGCGGGAAGTTAAGCTCCGGCTTCCGGGGGGAATCGCCCACGAAACGCCCCGACACCATCGTCCGTCCGTCCGGGGTGTCGAACACCGCAGTGGCCATGAACGGAGAGAAAACGCCGCGTTCCGGCACGGGCGCATAGATCACCGTGTCGTCAGGCAGGCCGATGACCGCCCCCTCGTGAAGGAGGGAATCCTCCCGCGTGAGCGAGACGCTCTCGCGCATGGCCTTCTCGTTGTCCATCCAGAGGATAAGCCTCTCGGCCATCGTCTGATTGAGGTCGCGGACCGGCGTAGTGCGTCCGTCATAGGTCAAGTAATAGCTGTGCTCTCCCACGGAACGGGCGAGGTCGTCCCTGTCCCTCATCACGGACGCGCGGTCTCCGTCGGGGTTCATCGAGAAGGAGTCCAGGGACACCTCCTGATACCAGCCGTCCCTCCGGACCTCGCTCCCGTACCGGGAGATAAGCGCGTCGGCCTTGATGCAGGCCGCCTCGGCGGCCGACAGGGGCTTCGGGTCCATGCGGGCGAGTTCCTCGCCACGCCACATCGCATCCGTGACGGCACGGTCGCAGCGGCGGACCGAACCGTCGTCGAACCGAAACCACAGGCCCCTCTCCTGACGGTTGTAAGCCGCAGAGAAGGCTTCGCGGATACCGGTCCCGTCGGAAAGGCGGACGCCCTGCGTCCAGCCTTCGATCATGCGTCCCACGAAATCCGAGGTACGCATCTCCTCAGGCGCGAAATCGACAGTATGGTACTCGACCCTCTTCTTGAATAGACCCATCTCGGGACGGGAGATCCCGTCCAGGTGGGCCGCCACGTCCGAGGGCTCGAACCGGTCGCCCCCGAGTATGATCTCGAAAGCGACATCCCGCGCAAGGCGGTCAACATCGTTCATTTTCATATAATTGCTCCTCTGATATACCGGAAGGTTCTCGAACGCCTCCTCATAGGCGTCCAGGACCTCGTCCAGCCGTCTGTCTCCATCCATACCCACCTCCGTCAAAGCGCCGGCGAGGCCTTCGCCACCTTCGCAACGGCCTTCAGGCGGGATTCGACATTGACGATGTTGCGCTCGCGCTCCCTGCGAAGGGAGGCATAACGGGTGACCGCCGCATCCACGGCCGCAAGCGTATCCAGGGGCAAGCCGGACAGCAGCCGCTCCCCGTTCTGGGAGGCGATCGGCTTGCCGGCCTTGGAGGACACCTCGTAGACGAGGTCGCAGCGCTCGGTATCGTACGATACGGACGAGACAAACACCTCATGACCGCCCATCATAACCCTGGGCCGGTCCTCACCCTCAAAATGCAAAGCCCCCTTCCTGACACGGGAGGCGATGCCCTTCAAATACTTCTCTCTGTTCGTGACTGCCATAGCATATATTGTTTTTTTACGTTCATTCAAACCAAAGCGGCGGACCTCAGCCAATCTTCGGACCGGTGCTACGCTTCTTCTCGGGCTTGGGCCCCTTCGCTTGAGCCTGCTGCATCTGCTGCCCGAGGGTGGGGGAGAGCTTCGGCTTCTGCCCCGCAATAAAGTCACGCACGGGATCCTCGAAGACGGATTTCCCGCCGTGCGAGTAACTCCGGAAGAAATCCGGATGGACCTGCATGAGCAGGTCCTTCATCTCCGCCTTGGAGATCTCCCCGCGACGCGAGAAGTCACGGATCTCCTTGTCGGTCATCTTTCGCGTCTCCACCTTCTGTACATCACCCACGCACGAGGTGATGCGCATCTCCGCCTTCTTGGCGTCGATGGTGATGTTGACGGACTGGATGAGCGCCGCGTCGCGGATCCAGTCGGCGGCCGCCTTGCGGTCCAGGGCGGGCAGGCGTTCGTCGCCCAGCCGCTCGGCGAGGTCGTTCACGGGAACGCCGTTCACCCTCACCTTGTCGAACGCGACGGAGTCCCTGAGCCTCACCTCGGCATACCCCCTGCGGCTCACCGCATCCATCAGAAGGGACGCCTCCAGCGTCTCCTTCGTGACGCCCATGGACTCGCAGCGGGCCGCGAACGCGGGAGAGGCGTCACCCTGGACGGCGAGCAGCGAACGCACCTCGTCGTCCATGTCGAGCTCGATGACGAAACATCCGTCCTTCGCCGGAGCCTCGCTGTCCAGCACGAGATACGAACCCTTCGGGATACCGTCCTGGTTGAGCACCTCGGCCATGGAGTCCACGTCCTCGCAGACGAGATACGCATGCAGGGACGAGATGGCCGGATCGTCCTGCGAATACAGGCGGAGGCTCGAACCGTCATCCATCCGCACATACCTGCCCACATTCTCGGGCGTGCCGTCCGACATGCGAACCCTCTCGGTATCCGAAAGGGTGACGCGGGAAGCGTCGTCCGCGACGAAACGGTCCCTCGCGCACTCGATGATATCCTCGTCAATGCGAACATTGCCAGGCACCTCGACCTGTCCCGCATAGCGGGAGACCTCCTCCTCCGTCACCACCCACTCGCCCGGACGCAGAAGGCCGGGGGAGAAAGGCCCGCCGTTGGAGGAGACCCGGCGCACCCCGTCCACGGTGTCCGCCACCGAAGTGAAGGAGTTCACGGGAGAATAGAGGTCGTGGTTGTTCCGCAGCTCCTTCAAGGCATCCGCATAGCTCCTCTGTCCGCTCACGACATACTGTCTCGTGTGGACGAACTCGCGCTGGACCTCATGACGGGACGGAGGGAACGCCTTCTTCGCCAGGTCGTTGATCGTCGCGGCGTTGTACGCCTTCACGACGAAGGAATCGCCGTCGCGTTCCACCCTTGCCGCTCCGTTGTGCATCTTCGCCTCCCTCTGGACGGCCTCGGCTTTGCCGGCGTCATCCAGCACGAAGGAATACTCCACGTCCTTTCCTTGAGCGCGGGCATGCACGAGTCCCGGGATGCCTGCGCACTCGAACCGGGAAACGGCTCCCATGGAGGGGGAGGACAGCCTCGTCGCCTTCATGTCGAAGGGAAGCTGGTTGACGTCCCATCCCCGCCGCTCGTCATACTCGACGGCACGGTCCCTCCGGGCCTGGAGGACACGCTCCTGCTCGCGACGCCGCTCGCGCCGACGCTGGCGCGGGTTTTCACCTTCGCCCTCGGCGACATCCCGAGACCCCCGCCGCATCTCGTCGCGCAGACGGGCGCGGGAAACGACATCGACGGCCACAAGGCCGACAAGGACGGGAAAAGAAAACGCAGGCGCGAGGATGACGATCGCCACGGTGGCAAAAGCGAGCAAATTCCTGAGACGTGACCTCCACATATCTGAAAAGGATTAAGGTTTCGCAATAAAATAGTACAGGGCGGGGGAGGGTCGAGCCCTCCCCGCACCCGGAAACAACATCAAAGGCCCAGGCCGAAGGTCTGCTTGCGGCGGGTGGCCTGCTTGGGCTTCATCTTCTCCATGAGAGCCTTGGACGTGGAAGGCGTGAAGGCCTTCGCGAAGCCGGCGCTGCGGTTGTCGGAGACCACCACGGCATCGTAAACGACGTCCTTGTTCGCCTTGTAGTCGTGGCCGGTGACCCCCTTCACTACGGCGGGCTTGCCCCGGAGGAAATTCTCCTCGTCCTGCTTCGACGCGAAGTCGTGCGGCTTGGAGTCGTTGCCGTCGAGATACACCTTTCCGTCCTTCACGCGGGAACTGTAGACCTCGGGATGAGTCAGCTCGACGGTCTGGCCGTCCTTCATCTTGTAGGTGGCCTTCGTGCCGTCGGGGTTGAGGTCGGGCACCTGGCGCATCTCCGTGAAATGCAGGTTCCCGTTCACGACGGTCACCTGGTAGTCGCGGGCCTCGCGGCGGTCCTCCCAGCTCTTCTTCTTCGCGTCATAGCTGCGGAAATGCACATAGCCCTTCACGGGCTCCATGGCCATGCCGTAGTTGACGAGGTTCTCGCCGGCAGTGGAAAGCAGCGGACGGTTGTTCACATCCGTGATCACCTTGCCCTTCGAATCGCGGCGATAGAAGTCGAGATCGACGACCGTGCGGACCACCTTGTCCGTCTTCGAATCCTTGGCGAACACCTCCTGGTGACGCGCCGTCTCAAGGTCGATGACCGTAGACTTGGTGATATCCTCGGGGTAGGCGGACTGGAACCGAGCCACGGCCTTGCCGTCGGCATCGGTGGACAGCTTCGCCTCGCCGGAGACGCGGACCAGACCGACGCCGGTGTTCACGGCACCATAGACAGGGAAAGCCCGTCCAGCGGCCATGTCCTCCTTCTCCTCGCGGGAGACCGCGTTCAGGCCGCCGTAGAGGCGGTCCCGGCTGACTCCCACGCCCTCGAGGGCCATGAGCTGGGACTCGGTGAACTCCGGTCCCTTCTGTTTCTCGCCGTCCACGGTCGCCTTCGGCGCCTCGCGGGGCGTCTCGAAGCCTTCGGCCTTCTCGAGAAGCGGAAGCGGCGGGATGTTCGTGAACCCGACGCGCCCCTCCTTGCCGATCGGCACCCATTTCCCGTCTTTGCGCGGGAAAGCAAGACGGATACTGGTGTTCACCTTGATCTTCGGCATCTCGACCGCCTTCTTCGCGGACCGGTCGTAAGCAAGGGGAGTGACGACGATGTCCAGGGGCTTCGTGACCTTGCCCTGATGGATGTCATAGAGCGTGCTGGTGTCGACCTGACGGGAATTGTTCACGTCAAGGCCGAGGTTGTCCTTCAGCCAAGAGGCGGCTTCGGGGTGCATGGCCGCGAGGACCTTCTGGCGGGCCTCCGCGTCGCGGGTCGCGGCGCTGCGGCCCTGCGCCTGCTGCGGAGCCTGTACGGCGGGTTCCTGGGCGGGAGACTGACTCTTCGTCTCGGCAGGTTTCCTGGGAATTACTTTTTTCGGTGGCATAACGAATTGAATTAAAATGGTTAAAAAGTTATCTGTGACTTGCGCCCACGGCGCCGACGGCTATCATTCACCTCCGGTGCGGGCTTTTTTTTTTCATCATCAACTCCCGTGACAACAGGGGAAGCCGCCTGCCGCAGGCCCTTGCTCGCAACCAGGTAGTCGTTCACGTCCTTGTGAGGGAAAAAGAACCCGCTGTGCGACCGCACGGAACAGGCCACCCCGCAGCGGGAAGCGTACATGGAAACGGTCTCCTCCATCTGGTTGAAAGCCTTCTGGCCCGCCGACGAACGGAGGTCGTTGTCCAGGAAGGACCTCACCTCGGCGTGCATGGCGAGGAAGGGGACCGCCCAAGAGATGTGCGAGACGGAATTGAGGACAACAAGGTCTCCCCCGGGGAAGGGGCCGCGTCCGGACAGCCGCTCTATCTCGATGACCGACAGGGCGTCGAACATACCCTCCACGACCGTCACCACGGGATGTACGGGGCCGTTGAGCGCATTGAGGACGGCCACGCAGGCGCGCATGTCCCGCCCCTCGATCCTGCGGCCCGCCCACGTCTCCAGCAGGGGAGCCGCGAAACGCACTGCCCAGGGCTTAACGCCGGCGAACCCCTGCGAAGGGTTCACATACAGCGTGGAGGAGCCTTCGTCGTAACGGAGCCCGGCCACCCTGGAGTCACCCCGGCCCACGAAACGCACAACAGGTGCGGGCGGAAAACCGCCGGCGAGGATGGTGGAGAAGAAAGCCCTGTCGCAGCCCTTGAACCCTTTCCGTCCGCCCTGGTCGGGAACGCGAAGGGAATACCCGCCGATATCGTTCGGAATCGCCACGGCGGCGCTCCTGCCGTCGGAAATCTCCGGAACCCCGTCCGCACCGGTAATCGGGATGCCGGTGACAGGATCCATCCTGACCGTCCCCTTGACGTTGGTGTTCTCAAAGACGACGGCCCGGCAGTAGCGGGCGCCCACCTCGTCGGAAATGCCCCGCGAACGCACGTAATCCACAAGCCCCGGAGCCGCCTCGCGGGAGTACAGCGGTACGTCCGAGACGATCCTCAGCACCGGATCCTCCTCCTTGACGGGCGCCGGGGAGGCGGGGGCCTGACGACACGGACGGGAAGGAGCCTGAACGGCCCCGCCCTCCACGAACGCCGAACGGCCGAGCAGCATACCCGAGAGACGGTCAACCGCCTCGGCATATCCGAGCTCGGGATAGACCTTGCGGAAAAAGTCGATGTTGTCGCCACTCTCCCCGGTGGCCCAGTCCTTCCATCTTGAAAGGCCGTAACGGTCCCTGAAGCAGGAGAAGGAAGCGTTCCGCTCGCCCCGGAGGGGATTGCACAGCACCCTGCCCCTCACCCTGACATCGGGAAAGAGCAGACGGACAAGGTCCACCGTCGGGTAACGGAGGAGCGTGTCCTTGACGTATTCGTCGAGCTGCCTGGTCTCGGAAGGCATGTCGCTGCGCTGATAAACAAAACGGCATTCCCAGGCGGTCAGAATGGCCCGGTACAACAAGATCAAAAGGAGAAACGAAATCTCCCAAAACCTTTGTTTAACAGGAAAATTCTCTTTAATTTTGTCGTATATTCTTGATAATCATAGAATTACGTCTTTCGTAAAACAAAGAGAAATTCTTTGGCTAAAAAGAATTATCCCGGCTTTCAAAGGTTTCTTTGCAAAAATAAAAATAATTTTGTACAAAGTAAAACCCGGGGCGAACGGAGAAGACGCAAATTATACAAAAATGCAGGACAAAAAGAAGAAGGACCCCGAGAAAGTTCGGGAGTACCAGGAGACGAAGCGCCAGACCGAAAGGCGCAAGCGCGAACAGCGCCGCCTCGAGGAGGCCGCCGGCAAGACGGACGAGCGCCGTCTCGCCTTCCTCGTGAACATATACCGAAGCCTCGGATACACCCAGCAGTCCTTCGCCGCCGCCTGCGGCGTCAGCCCCCAGCTGCTGAACTGGTACACATCCGTCACCGACGACTGCCAGCTGTCGCGCCTGGGACAGATGCTCTCGTCCATAGGCCTCAACTTCGGCGTGAAACTCGAAGGAGGCACTGACCGGGGGATACCCACCGAAGGCGTCGGAAACGGCGTCAAATACCGCATAGAGGGCTCCCTCTCAGGAATGAAGCAGGGAACCACGCTCCCGCAGTACATAGTCGACTGCCAGCCGGGAGCCAGGCTGCATTTCCTCAAGAGGTTCATCGAAGAGAGGCACGAGTCGGCGGCCGAATTCGCAAGGACCGTCGGGATCGACCTCACGTCACTGAGATACTACTTCGTCCACGACGACATGAAGGTGAGCGCCCTGTACAAGATGGCGCAGGCCACCGGAGCTGAAATCGTATGGGTGATCCGCGGCGAGGACACGGAGAAATAACCGGGAACCGAGATTCCCAGGTAGCCCGTCGGACAAGCTGCGCCGGCGGGTTTTCTGCATCAAAACGACCCGAAATGAGGCAGAAAAAAGAAAATGAGGCAGAAAAACCTCGCCTCCAGAGGCCAATGAAACACCTCTCCCCCATCGTCGCGAATTTGTTACACAATTTACGTTATGTAAAGTAAACGATAAAAATATAATCCCCCACGATATAATATTACTGCCTTTCAATAAATAAAAAACAAACACCACAACGCGCTGTAAGCGCGATTATGTTCCGAAAAAAAGATTTACCTTTGCACCATGACTAACGTGGACATCATATCGAACTTCATGCGGCGCCTCGAGCTCTGGATCTACGACAACATCGGAGACGGAGACGGGACGGACCACATCCGCTCAATCTGGAAGGACGACCCGCACATGGCCGCCCACCTGACCGACAAATGGAACGGCTACGTCCGGAAGGCCCGGAGCGCCGCCGGTACGGACGCGGACGAGCACGCCGTGCAGACGCTGGCGCTCATGGAATTCCTGGTGTCGCTCGATGAAAACAACCACAGGACCTTCATCAACTACATCGCCGAAAACGGACGGCCCATGTACTGACCGCCCGTCATCAACGGGTACCCCGCCTCAACGGGCGGAACGATTTCCCGGAACGTCAAAGGCCCGGAGTACGGGGCTTCCTCTCCTTCCCGCCGGCCTTCAGGGCCGCCCTGACGGCCAGGGTGTGACGGAGGTCGCCGACCACCTTCATGAGCTCCGCGGACTTCATACGGTCAAGGGAGACGGCCTCCCCGTCGCTGGCGCGCAGCGCGTACACGTTCGTGCAGTCCTTGAAGTCCATGTACCGGAGGCCGGAATAGACGGATTCGCAGCTACCCCTGGCGAAATCCAGCGCCCGGGACCAGGTCACCGTTCCTGCGAAATCCTCCGCGTAGCGGCCGGTCACCACCTCGTCCGTGGGAGAGGCGTCATCGTAGGCCCTGTGGATCTCGGCGTGGAGCGGGCGGCAGGCCGCGATCTCCCGGAAGCGCTCCTCGAGGAAGGCGTCTGCGTGCCTCACCACGCCGAGGCGGTCCGACATCGACGGCAGCTCCAGGAGAGTGAAGGCGCGGCCGTCGGATGCCACGCAGAGCGGGTCGGTGCCGTAGTCGCGCTCGTTCGGGAAGACGATCGAGCGGACGAGCGTCCCGTCGGACATCCTGAAGGGGTCCTCCTTGAAGTCGGCCTCCGTATGGACGGAGAAAGACCTCTCTTCGGCGGGCCGAATGAGCGGATGGGAAATGTCGGCGTACGTAACGCTCGAACGGGAGCGGATCCTCTCGAGGGCCTCCCGCTCCTCCCTGACGCGGGCTGCCGCGTCCTTGAGATTTACTGCCATAACCTATGAGTTTATCGTTTTTCCGTATCGTCCGCCGCCTCCCTGCGCAGGAAGGTCCTGCGGATCTTGGCGAGACACTTGTCGAGATAGGCGTCCGTACGCGGGTTGACGAACTCCGGCAGGCATCCGTCGATCTCCGGGACGGCCTCCATGGTGACGGGGTAGACGCCCCACATGTCGAGCTTCGCCACGTCCTTGCGGAGGCGCTCCGCCACGAGCTCGCGCATCCTCCCCGGAGGAAGGGAGACGAACCCCTTCGGGAAGGCGCTATTCGCATACATGAGCACAACGTCCCCGGGATAGAACGCGTCGCCGTCCTCGGGCGGGCAGAGGTCCTCCTCGGGGACGGATGAGACCTCGCGCCTCCGTCCCGACGGGACGACGGCGACCACCCTCACCGGCGAGCCGATGAACGGCAGCGTGCCCGCGAACGCCAGCTTGATGATCTTCTCGTAGCCGGGAAACTGGATCCTGTCCGCACGGTTCCCGTAATCCAGGACCAGGAAATTGAAACAGGCCCCCTCCTCGTAGGAGACGGAGCCCGGGAGGAGCCCGGCGACCCCTTCCTTGAAACGCGCAACGGCTTCTGAACCTATTGCCATATCCGATTGAATTTCTGTGCCGGGACAAGTCCCGCACCACATTCCCTCCGCGCGGCCACTTCTCAGAGCGCCGGCCGCAAAACCCTCAAAAGAAATTTTTCCAAGCGAAAGATAAGGCATTTCCGATTCACGGACAAGTAATTATACAGAACGGACTGACAAAGGGCGTCCGTCCCGGAAGATATGGCAAAGATAGCCAAAAAAACCGCCAAATAAAAGGAATTCACGCACGTTTCAAGAGTTTTTCCGCTTGATTCACAGCGTCAAAAGCGCTATCTTTGCAACCAGGAAAGCAAGAAATCAAGAACGCATCACTCAAAGGCACATAAAATCTGGTAAAATGACAAAGAAAGAACTCGTAAAGAAAATTTCGGCGGCCACCGGCTACGACCAGAAGGCCGCGATGAAGGCGATGAACATCGCGATATCGGAGATCCGGTCCTGCGTGGAGCGGGGCGAGAGCGTGTACCTGCGCGGCTTCGGGACGTTCGAGCTCAAGCACAGGGCCGCCAAGCGCGCCAGGGACATCAAGGGAAGGCGCACGATCGTCGTCCCCGAGCACGAGGTCCCGACCTTCCGCCCCTGCGCGGACTTCAAGGAAGCGGTCCGCTGACGCCGCCCCTTCCCCCTCCCCCAGGGCGGTCCGACAACCGGGCCGCCCTTCTTCCTCCCCTCCATCTTCAAATATGGCACATTTTTGAAAGAGTGCAAGAGCACATACCTCCTGGCCCTCCCGCACTTTCTGCATACCTTGAAAAGACTGCAAACCCACTTGAAGTAAAACTTCAAGTAAAGTCGGCCCGCCTCTCTCCTCCCCTTCCCGGGGGCAAAAAGCACGTCCGAAAGAATCCCTTTCAGAATCCTTCCGGACATCCTTTTTCAGACAACAAGACAGACTGAAAACCGACGGCGGCGGGAAGTCAGTCTGACAACCATCACTCTGACTCCCTCAGAGAGAGGCAGAGCTCCCTCACCCAACCCGGCGCCAGGAGGACGTCATGAAAGAAATCGGAGTCCGGGACCTCCCGCAGGACCTCACGCACGACCCCGGTCTCGAACTCCTTCACGTTGGGGGAGCCGAGAAAGCGCAGCCCCTCAACGAGGTTCCTGAAACGCTCGCTGCGGAAATCGAACACCTTGACGGACTTCCGACGGAGGAACTCGATCCTGCGGCCGTTCTGCAGGTTGAAGACCTGCTCGGACCCGTCGGAGACGAACCGCAGGGGATAGTTCTGGAAGGCTATCAGACCGGAGAGGTACGCAGCCTGCTCCCCGCAGGGGGCGATCCTGACGCGCCACCGCGCGGCCAGGGCCTCAGCCACGGCGAGGTCGTCCGGCGTGACGACCTTGCCGTGGGGATCCAGACGGGGATAGCAGAAGATCCCCCGCCCCAGGCGGATGATGCTGACTCCGTCCGAGCAGAGCTCGGAAAGGGCCCAGCGGACTGACTCGGGCCTGTGGCCGTCCAGGCTGAAATCGTCAGCGAAGAAGATGCTCCCACGGGGAAAGCGGTCAACTATCAGACCGAAAAGGAGAGCAGGAAATGGGGACGAGGGAGAGAAGGAGGAGGACATGGATGAAAGGGCGTTGGTTACACCTGCAAATATGGGCCTTTTATGAAGATAAAGCAAGAAAAAGGGAGGAAATCCGACAAAACCCTTCGGAAGAAACCGGGAGGGGCAGCGGAATCCGCCGGTCCCGGAACGGTCCCGGGGTAATCCGCGTCCCTCCCAGGAAACATCCACGCAGAGGTTTCTTCCGAAGGTTGAGGTGAAGGGCCCATGCAGGAAAGAGGCCGTGGACTACTCCTCCCCGGGAAGGGCGAAGCCGCCGGCGACCTTTCGGACGCCGAACTCCTCCTTCAGCTTCCTCTCGATGGAGCCGATGACATAGCCCGGCGGATTCGTGGCGCGGAGCGCCTTCGGGGCCACGTCGTAGAGGAACGCCTGCACGTCCATCCCGGCCTTCTTCGCGGTCACGAAGACCATCAGGTTGTTCCGGAGGCCCTGGACGGTGAACTCGAACTTGTTCAGCAGGAGGTCGTACAGCTCGCGCCCAAGCACCATCAAGGGAGAATCCACGGCGCCGACCACCTGGCCGACGGTCATGTTCACCACCCTGCGTACCGGGAAGAACGTGACGGAGGTGATCTCCTTCCGCCCACGCCTGCCCTTGTTCGCCTCGTCGGAGGCGCTACAGTTGGTCACGTAGTCGAAGCTCCAGGGGGCCTTCTCATCCAGCTCCTCCTTCGCCTCCACGATCGTGCGCTTGATGAAGTCAGATGTCTTCTTGTACAGGTCCTCCATCCCCCACATCCTCCGCAGGTCGGCGATCGAGTAGGTCACGGGACTCGACTGGTTGGACACCAAGCGGAACATCCTCGCGGAACAGGTCTTCGAGAGCATCATGGCTGCCGTAAGATCGAAGCGCCGGAAGCCCTTACTAAAATTCAAAATTTCGCGCCACGTGTTCGCGTTCACGTTGACGACCGCCACGCCCGGCTTCACGTTCACCTGGCAGTCGTTCAGAATCTGGTGTCCGATGAACTCGAACTGGAGTTCGCCGTCCTCGTCGTAGACGGGCTGGCCGTTCTTCATCTTGGGCGTCTCCACGAAATACGGCCGGGACATGAGCTCCATGATGGCGTTCCGCGCCTGGACGTAGTTCGTGTTCCCCGGACCCAGGAGGTTCCGGATCGGGATCTCCACCTCGGCGTCACCGAGGGGGCCAATGGAGACCTGGCCGATATCGTAGCCGTCGCGGAAACGGAGCCCCTGCACCTGGCGCTGGGCGATCTCCACCAGACGGAAGAGCAGGCGCTCGGAATAGATCGAGAGGTTCCTCCGGCTCGTCGAGAAGATGTACGACTCAACGACCTCCCTCGGCTTCACGACGTTGAGGCCCTCTGCGGGCGCCGGCAGGGACGACCCTCCGGAACGCTTCGTACGGGGTTTTGCAGGGCCCCCGGAGCCCGTTTTCTCCTGTGACATTTATTGTAGCTGTCGCTTTTTATTGCAGTTGTCGCAAAATTGCCTCCGGTTATTGCAGATGTCGCAAAATTCCGCCCCGGGTCTTATTGCCGTTGTCGCCAATTTCATCTATACTGTCGCTTTTTTCCAAACGGAAACCGCTGTAACGAACTGCAGGACAAGCCGTTGCAAAGACCTCGGAAAATTCCGTTAGGACATTAAGACGCAATGTCTTAAGAGATAAGACATGCAGCAGGGAGTAGGGACGAGATGAAAAACGACGCAAAAAAGACAAAAGGGATGACCGGACCGGCCCCCAGGCGGGACGGAACAAGAGCCCGCAGCGGCGAATGAGCTGCGCCCCGCAGGGCCCCTCCCCCGTTGCGCGGCCCCCCTCCCCGCGGAAAGCCATGAAACCCAGTATGGAAAGCCGTACCATATCCGAAGGCAAAGATACAAAAAGAGACTAAAAAAACAAATGAATTATTCAAAAACTCACATTTATTTTGTCTCTTAATTAAAGGCCGCCGTACCGAACAATCCCTGCAGGTGGGAAACCCGAAACCCTTGAGCGACAAGCACCTGGACACCCCGAAAACAATAACCCGACGGTATAAATGCCGCCGGGTCATGTGTCGCACATTTTTTTTGTCGCTAAAACTACTCCCTACCGTACTTCACCAGGAGATCGTGCAGCGCCTCCTTGATAAGATCGGTCACGGAGGAACGGTACAGCTCGACCTTCAGGATCTCGAGCTTCGCCTTCAGGTCCCTCTCGATGAGGAAGTTCATAGGGCACACTTCCTTCTTCTCCGACTTCGGACGGCCGGGACGCCGTGCCGGCTCCTCGGGCGCGGGAGCCACGGAAAGCTGCTCCGCAACCGCCCCGGCGGCGGCCGGCGCCTCATCCTCCCCCTCCGCCTTCCTCTGCCGCTCCTCGAACGACGTCGAGCGCTCGCCGCCCAGCGGCTTCGCTATCGTCACTCCCCTGCCCCCTTCGCCGAACTGCTTCTCCAGGAACGAATCAAACTGGTCCTTCTTTGCCATAATCCACTATTTTTATATATATAAAAACTACATTAAATCCACATAGTATCTACAGATGTAGACGGAATCAGGCCTCGGGTGCGAAGTCGCTCTCGATGCGCATGAGAAGCTCCTCGGAGACCGCCATGTACTCGGCGGCCACCTTGCCGTCCGGGTCCATGTCGTAGACGGACTCGTTGGCGGAGAGGGCCCGATTGACCATCGTGGACTTCCGGATGTAGGGCTGCACCACGTAGGGGCCGTAGGTGCGCTGGACGACGGCGAGGTATCCCCTGTTCACCTTGTCGCGCTCCAGGCGGGTCACGACGACGCCCAGCAGCTTGAGGTTCGGGTTCATCCTCGGGTTCGTCACTACCTTGTTGTGGAGGTTCATGATCATCTCCAGCCCCTTGACGGACTTGCCGCTGAGGTCGGTCACGAGGACCAGATAGTCCGCCGCGATCAGGGCGTTGGTGGTGAGCGTCTGGATGGCCGGAGGGCAGTCCAGGAGGATGTAGTCGTAGCTGTCCCGCACCTTCGCGAGCATGTCCAGCAGGATCACCTCGCGGAAGTCCGCGCGGGCCGTGTCCTGGTCGAAATTCGCCAGGTCGAGGCTCGAGGGCACGAAATCGACGTTGTCGTAGCCCTCGGCGTGGTGGATAGGGAGCCCCAGGCCGTCCTTGACGTACGGTCCCTCGATAAAGGCATCCTCCAGCGTGCGCTCCCAGACCTCCTCGTCGGTCGGGTCGACCTTCGAGAGCATAGCGGTCAGGTTCGCCTGGGAGTCCAGGTCGATGAAGAGCACGCGCTTCCCGAGCTTCGCCCAGGCGATGCCGACGGAATGGGTGGTGACGGTCTTCCCCACCCCACCCTTGTTGTTCATGAACGTGACTATCTTCGCCATATCGGAATGTTTTCGCAAATATATGTAGAAATAATGACAAAAACAATATATGTGTATTTCCTAATTATATCTACATATAAATAAATAATGTCCAAATACGGATAATATCCATATAAAGCCATTATCACAACTACATAAAAACATATAAACATATCTTTATATAATTATATGTAGATATAAACATATAATGAGCGAAACCCAATCCAGCACTCCCCCGCCACGCTCCTTCGCACATGCCGGCGACACTCCCACACCCTCTCTCTCCCCTATTTTCAATGTGTTTTTTATCTTTATATCTACATATATATAAATAAACAACATATAAATTTCCAATACTTATAATATATTGTTTTAATCTATATCTATTTATATCTTTATATAAATATAGAAAACCAGAAGGAGAGACGGACGCAGCGGCCGTCGCGACGGGGAAGGGGAGTCCCGAAACCGGGAAGCGCGCTCCAGGAGGACCGACGAACGGACGGCGAGGGAGGGGAGAGCAGCCAGGAAAGACGGAAAACCACCCGAACATCCCTCCGACAGCAAAGAATCTCCATCCCTTCCAAGGGGATGTCCAAGGATACGGTCGTCACGCAGAGAAGCTTTACAAAAGGACTATTTTGTAAAGCGTTTCCGAAAAACGGCATTGTATGCCTCCAAAACGCGTTTTCTGCCGAATTTCCGAAATTCTCTTGACGCGCACTGCTATAATTGCTATATTTGCTACATCAAGAAACAGGGACCATGCCGAAGAAGTTCACACCAGTCAACCTGCCCGTCGGGACCGTCGACAAGATCAGGAGACTCAAGATAGCCTACTCGTTCTCGAGCGGGAAGAGCCCCTCGTACGCCGAGATGTTCGACCTGCTGCTCGATTCCCTGGAGAAGACCAACCCGGGACTCTACAACACCTTCCTCAACATAAAGGCCACGTCCATCGACCAGCTGTGAAGGACCTCCGCATCATATTCGTCTACACCTCGAAGGATCCCGCGCTCCAAGGAGCCGTCCGCGTCGCGTCCGCCCCTGTGGACGGGGCCGTATCCCCGTTCCTGCCGGCGAACTGCCAGCTGCTCCGGAGGATCGCGGAGAACAGAATCAAGGACATAGAGAGCGACGGCCGCCACGGCGGACACGTCCTGCAGCACTGCGAGCTCTCCGCATGGTTCGACGCGAGAGGGGAGCACCACGCCACGGAGCAGGCCGTCCGGAGGACGCTCCTGGAAGCCGGCGTCAGGCGCCTCCGCGTCAAGGGCAGGCCGCAGCTGAAGGACTGGCTCCTGTGCGACACGAAAACCGCCAGGGCGGCCCTCTCGTCCCTCAAGGCAACCTCCGCACCGGAATCCGAGGCCAAGGCCCAGAAAAAGACCGCAAAGGGCCGCAAAGCGGCCGCAAGGCCGTCACACGGAGCGGCCGACGCGCTGGACTGGGCCGAGGCGATGCGCCTCATCAAGGAACTGTTCGCGGACGGACGGTACAGGGACTGCCTCCTCGTCGCCTGCGGGTGCTTCCTGGGGCTGCGGATTTCGGACCTGCTCACGCTCCGCTGGTCGGACCTCCACGGGACGGACACCATCTACATCAGGGAGAAGAAGACCGGGAAGAAGCGGGCCTTCAAGATCAACGGCACGCTGCGCAAGATCGCCGAGCAGTGCCACGCGAGGGAGGAGGTGACGGACGACTCGTCCTACCTCTTCGCCAGCCCCGCCACGGCGGGGGAGGAGCACATCACGCGGCAGCGGGCCGACCAGATACTCAAGGAGTGCAAGCAGCGGTACGGCATCACCTCGGCGAAGACCTTCTCGACGCATTCCCTCCGGAAGACCTTCGGCCGGAGGGTCTGGCTCGTCCAGTGCGACAAGGGGAAGGGAGACCAGGCGCTACTCCTTCTGTGCGACGTCTTCGGGCACTCCTCCATAGCCATCACCAAGCGCTACCTCGGCATACGCCAGGAAGAAATCCTTTCCGTCTATGACACGATCGGCTGACACGCTCCTTCGCACGGCCGCCGCCGTCCTCCTCACGCTTCCAGCGGCCCTTCCCGCCGGCGGACAGGTCATCAACGACTGGTCCAACTCGAACGGGATCGTGACGACCGTGGATGAGGGCGCCGTGAAGGAGGGGGAGTACGCCGCCCAGGGGATACTCAGCGAATGGAGCGAGATCCTGGAGGACTTTGAGAAGGACAAGGGCAGGGGAGAGGAGATCGACATGGAAATCAAGACGCTCCGCGCCGGAGGCGGTGAGGGGCTCAACGTCTTCTACGGCACCGACGGAAGGCGCTACGAACTGCCGAGGATCCTGTCCCCGGAAGGGATAGACCTCTTCCTCCTCACCCCGGAGGGGATGACCATCTACATGGCCTTCGACGCCCCCGTCTACCTCCAGGACATCGACGACGACATCCTCCGCTGGGTACGGTTCTACGCATACACGCGCCGGTACTACACCTCAAAGGTGTTCGCCAGATACAAGGAATGGGAGCCAAGGATAAAGGCGTACTTCGCGTCGATCGGGGTTCCGGAGGAACTGGCGGAAATCTGTCTCATCGAATCCGGATGCACCTACGGCGCACTCTCCAGCGCCGGCGCCCTCGGGATGTGGCAGATCATGCCGGACACGGGACGTTCACATGGGATGCGCATCGACGCCCAGGTGGACGAGCGGCTCGATCCGGTGGCCTCCACGCTCGCGGCGGGGAAGATCCTCCTGACCACATACCGCCAGACGGGCGACTGGACCCTCGCGGCGGCCGCCTACAACTGCGGCGCCGGACGGTTCCAGGGACAGCGCAAGGGCCTTCCCTGGTCCTCGGTCAAGCGCTACCTCCCGAAGGAGACGCAGCAGTACATCCCTGGGCTCATCGCTATGCACTACGTCTGGACGTACCGAGACCAACTCGGCTTCTAGCGCCTCATAGATATGAAGATTAAAAAAGGACTGCCGATCTTTCGGCGGTCCTTTTTCTTTAGCAATCATCAACACCCAGAGACTAGAAATCGAATTCTCCATCGTCATCCTCGTCATCATTGCTGGAGAAAACATTTGAACCATTGACGACATGAATGTTCGTGATGGCGATGATTTCCTCTTTCCTGGACTCAAGGAAATTGTAAAAGAAATCACGTTCAAGGAAACTGAGTTTCTTGTAGGCGCCGATGTCATTGAGAATCCTGACGATATAAGCTACGCGGCTGTTACAGTGGGTCCTGAAGACATCAGGATTATCGTTCACGAAATCCAAAATGCCAAACATCGCCTCCTTGATACGGAACACGGTGGAACGGAGCAGGTATCTCCTTGCCTTTCCGAGACTGTAGAGAAGTCGAGTATAGGCGTAAGGATCTTCCAGTTCCTCACAGACAGTAAGCTGGACCGACCAATAAAGATTGGGGAGGGGCATGTCCATGAAGCCTTTCTTCCTATTGAAAACAAACTTATCAACGACAAAGTCCTTACCCTTTTCGCCGTTCGGAATTTCACCGACTATCTTCTTTACGAAATCGAAATGGGCGACGTGCGAAAGAAAGGCCCAAAGATTGAGATCGGACACGACAACGGGAGGATAACGATAAGCCTCATAAAGCGCAATAGCCGACCCAAGAAGATCGTTTGGATCCAACTTGGACGCCAGCCCTTCCGGGGCCATGTAGCAGAGCGAAGCCAAGTTCTTCGGATCGACCTCGAAAACGTCGGAACGATAGTCCTCCACGTTAGCGTTATCCATAAGAAACCTGGTATAACTCTCTTTGAAAACCTGCTGAAGCATACTACACCGCATTATTGTTAAACATCAGAATCTTCGGTAACGGCCAGAACATCAAACATCCGCTTGAAAGGGTCCCCTAGAAGTCTCTGAGCAAGCTTCATTATATCGGCAAGATCCGAAAGATCATATTCTTGCAGTTCGGGCTCGGTCGAAATCCGATACTGAAGCGCATCTGCCCATGTTTTCCCAGTATATTGGGGATTATAGAGATTGAGAAGAGCGTACGTAAGGGCGCTCATCACAACAGAAGAATGCAACTGACTTGCCAACTTCAAGTCTCCCTGGATATGGCGACGATACTTCTCATACATCTTCGGAGGAATCGTAATGTAAATAATATTGCCCTCAAGGTTGAATGAGGTCTCACGCGAATCGTCGGTGCCGGCGTTAAACTTCATGATCGACCCTGCCGCAAAAAGCTTATCATACTTCACGTCCATATTGTATCTGAACGGCGGAAAGTCAATAAGTTTGTCTCCACACTCCAACAGGAAAGACGCTCCGTCATAATCCTCGTTGAAACCAGGATTGGCATAGTCTTCAATGGTCTTCGTCACGACAAGGGAACAGGTGAAGACCAGACGACCCTTCACCGCAGAACGTGGGATTTCAATAACGAAATCCGGCTTCTTACTGCGGAAAATCTCCCGATAATACGTGGAAGAGCCATTGACTTCACAGCAGTATTCCGCCATATCCTTTTCAATAAAGGATTTAATATACTCATTATCAAAGTTCAAGTGGACACCAATCCGAACAAGTTCGGATTCAATGACGGGATCATCGACGGCAATACACTTTTCATCGAGACTAGGAATTATATCGTCGCCCATACTCAAAATCGGGTACGGCAAAGAAATTCCAGAGTAATTGTTGCTCCTATTTCTTCTCATATACATCAAGTTTAATTGCATGTCTCATGTTGTCGGCAAACTTAATCCACATGTCGTTGCGACCAGGAACAAGAGTGAAATCCATAACGGTATTACGATAAGCCTTGCCGAGCGTGGAAGAAAGAATCTTCATGGAAACCGTAACCTCTTCACCGAAGATGGAAACAACCATCCGCGAAACATTGATAGCCTTCCTGGCATGAATAATAATCTTGTGATATACGACACCATCCGCCTTCACCTCCGCAAAGCTCCTGAAAACAACCCTTACGTGACGCTCGCCCTTCAGGGCGACATTACCATCGACAACCTTGTTTCGATAAACGATATGCGGAGGAACGACAACATCCGGCTCCTTAGGTTTCGGTTTAGGCTCCGGCTCCGGCTCTTGCTCTGGCTCGACCTCATTCTGGGTTTTGGTTTTATCCAGCTTACGAAAGATCTCATCATCATCATCGAGATCCTCATCTTCAGGAACATTCTGAATCTTCGCAGCCTCGCTGTTGAAATTCACAATGACACGCCCAAAGTTGGACTCTTGAAGAACCGGTTCGGAACCGTTATCGGCAACAGGAACGGTAGTCATAAGACCAAGGGTATCAGACTCCTCGTCGGAACGCCGACCTTGATACGATGGCTTACCATCCTCCTCGGAGGAAGGGATATAGAGAAACTGTTCAAGGTCGGTAATTTTGGCATTGCCATCAGTCTCCTTGAAGAAAACGGAGCCAATAGACCTCAAGATAAACGCGTTGATGTTAGACAGCGCCTCTTTGGCCTTTTCGCGTTCAGCTGAATTACTATCAATAATCCTGTAATCCCACTCAGTATGCGACTGGTTTTCGCAGCTCCGAAGAAGGGCGTTGCCGTCCTTGTCGTCGCAATAAAAGACAGCGCAAAAACCGTAATTTGTTGTCCATTTCTTGTGGTAAATCAGCATCTTTTGCATGCGCATGTAACACACGTCGTCCTTCAACGATTTATCAATATAGATAAACAGGTGGCACAAGCCAAGGCTCAGAAGTTCCTCCTGAAAATGAAGGTGATATTTGTCGGAGCCGGCATTGACGACGCTGTTGTAGAACGGCGCAGGGTTGTTTGTTCCGTGAACAATATCCTGTTTCTCATTCTTAAAACGAGAAGACATCAACTCGTCGAGTGTTTCATGATTGATAAGGATCTCCGTCTCCGGAAATAGTTCCGCATTATCCTCGACCTTGAAACGGACCACCAATTTCTTATCATAAATAGCCAGCCAAAAGTGAACCAGAACATACTCAATCATCTCGTTGATTTTCTTGAACGCATCCACGCCCAAGATATAGAAATTGGTGCCCGGTTCCTTCCGAAGAAACTCATCAGGAATGGAAGAAGGATCGACGACTGCATTTCCATTATTGTTATCATAAAACAAGTTCGGCATGTGCAAGACACCGTCCTTATCAAAAGAAGAGAGATAGGCACTGCCCTGGAAACAATACTCGCCGGTATTCGTCAGGGTAGAAACCAAAATGGCTCCGAGCTGAGAAACATTAAAGTATGCCGCCTTGCCGTAACCGAAAGAGCCGGCCGTGTAGTTCCTGCCCTTGCTGGAATTGCCCATACTCTGCGAAAAAGCATTGAACTTCTTTTTCGGATTATTGGGTTCATAATCCATACCGGTCGTATTGAAATCACTGATAACAAGAGCCGGGAGATAACCATTGGCAATGCACGTATCAAGATACAAAAGCATATCTTTATATTTGCAGTTGCCATCATCATCGCCCCATTTTTTCATACAGCAAATAAAATACTCGCGGATCTCAAAGACCTTGGGGTAATCGAAGATAGGCAGTTTGATGCAACTGAATTCAACCACTACGGGATGATCGGCAGACCATCTGGCGTCAAGAGAATTTTGAAGGCACTCACGTACAAGCGACTCGAACTTGTTCTTTCTGAAGTTATCCGAGGCAGGATTGTTTTGTCCATACATATAACTGCAAGGCATTACGAAGGAATGCCATTTACAATTCATTTCTTTATCCATAGCAACAAATTATAAGTCCTTCGCTGCAAATATCGCGATTATCATCGCAAATTCAAAATAATTTTGCAAAAACCAAACATCATAACTTATTGATTTCTAACACAAAAATTATTCTAAATTGAATCACAAAAAGTGCTAATTTTGTTTGTTATAAATTGTAACAACATGTTTAAATTATTGCAAAGTATTACAAAGTGTTGCAAAGTGTAGTCAACTGTAGTTATCTGGAGAGTAAAGTTGGTATAAGTTATCACAACCAAAAAACTACCGAATTGTCCTATTTTCAGCAATTTTACCCAAACAAATTTATCAGAAGCAAATCCTATTAGGAAAGAAAAGTCCCTATTAAATAGTAAAATAGAGACAAGAAAGGACTGCCGAACCATCGACAGTCCTTTCTTTTTTCACCCATTATTTGGAAGATGTGTTACTTCACCCTCGTGGCCGTCACTTTCGATTTCTTATCGTACGACCAGGGAAGGCCGTTCTTGGTGGCCCTCCCGTAGGCCGAGTATTCAAACGTGAGGACGTCACCCTTCACGTAGGCCGGACCGAAGGCGTAGGTCACCTTCATGTCCGGATCGTCAACCGAATAGGCGGCGATGTTCATCATCTCGCCGCTGATGAGTCCAGCGGACTTGAAAAAGCCCGTCACGTTGACGCGGTTCTCATTGACCTTCGTGACGGTGAAGCTGCCGGAGCCGGACTCGTCGGACTTGTCCGTACCCCACTGGAGGGAGTACTGCTCAGTGAAGTTCCACTCGCCGACGAAAACGGCGGACGGGTCCTTCTCCTTATCTTTGTCCTTCGACGGACGGTCGGACTTCTCACAGGAGATGCAGCAGGCGGCCACAACGGCCGCAAGAAAACAGAATACGCGTCTCATATTAAATGTCCTCCATGTCAATCTGTTCCTTCATCAGGAAATTCACCTTGTCTACGTACTCCACGACCAGGTACATGTTCGAGACGGCCCTGTTATACTTGACCGACAGGGTGATGAACCCGTCGGCGAGATAGAATACGCTCTGCCACTGGGAGGACTCGTCCTCGAATCCCCAATGCTCCTGCCCCGTCCCCTCACGGAAACGGGAGGACAGCTTCTCCACCGACTCGGGCTTCACTCCGTACTTCTCCTGGTAGGAGGACTTGTACTTCTCGTAGCGGGCCTTCACGGCGGACCAGGAAGGCTGCGTAGGGAAGGAGACGGACACCTTCCAGACGAAACTCTCCTTGGTGTTCACGCCGAGGGCGCAGCCAGGAACGCCGGAGAAGGTGCCGGTCATGATGAACACGTTCCCCTTCTTCTCGATGAACGTAAACCCCTTCTCCTTGAGCCCCTCGATGAGCGGCAGGGGAGACCCGTCGATGGGGAACCCCATGAACTGAAGATGGGGGATCTCGGCAGGAAGCGTCCTGACGTTATCCTGAGCCCGGACGCTTGCGCAGCAGCCGAGCAAGAGCGCCGTAACCACGGCATGTATCCAAACTCTCATACTCATAACGTTACTTATCTTCGTTGTTAGAAGTCTTGTCTGTAAACCCGACGAGGGCGAGCATCCTGTCGCCGCTCACGATATCCACGTTGTTCAACCAGCCGGCCGCGTCCCTGGAGCCTTCGCCGGTCTTCCCCGTATGGACGAAGAAGCCCCTGCGGCACTCCCTCGTGCATACCCTTGAGAAGTCCTCTACGTCCTGCCTGGAGATATAGCCCCGGTACCGCTTACACTGCACGAGGTAGTCGAAGCCGTCCTTCGAGACCCTTCCGTCGACGCCTCCGTCACCCGAATAGCTCCGGTTCCTCCGAACTCCGTAACCGGCCTTCTTGAAGCCGTCAAGGACGAGTTCCTCGAAAGAGTAGGGATTTATCTTCCGGAGGTATGAAAGGGCCTGTGCGGGGCTGAAACAGCCCTTTCCGAGGAGTTCCCGGACGCGCACTGCCTGGGCCTTCCTCGCCTCGTGCCTCCTCGACGCAGGACGGAAGGACCTGCCGAGGAAAACGGCGAAGACGAGCACGACGAACAGTATGACCACGACGACTTTCACAGCACGGAAACGGTCCCGTCCTTCCTCGGGGAGATGGAGAATGAGAAAACAACGGGGATGGGAGTGCTCCTCAGGTCGAAGGAACCGCAGGAAGGATCAGAGCACATCTTCAAGTACCGGTCGTCCAGGGAGCAACGACAGCAGATGGGACCACCGTCCGCCCCCTTGAGACAGAATCCGAACGAACGGGAGCATTCCCCGCAGGTATGAACCTGCGAAGGTAAGCGTATCTCAGATATGTCGTTCGCCCTGCGAGCCATAGGTCAATCAAGCACGCGCAAATATTCAGTCATCGCTATGGACAACCCTGTCCTTCAGCTCGGCCTTCTTGGCGCTGTTCCAGCGCTCCGTCGTGCCGACGAGATAACCCGTGATCCGCTGGAGCGTGTCGATGTTCTCCGACCCGCAGCGAGGACAGACCTTAAGGTCCTTCTCGGCGGACTCGTAGCCGCAATCAAGGCAGCGGTTCCGGTTGTGGTTCACGGAGCCGTAACCGATGTCGTACCGGTCCATCAGATCCACGATCTGCATGATTGCCTCCGGGTTATGTGTAGCGTCACCATCCATCTCGACATAGAAGATATGCCCGCCGCGTGTCAGGGCGTGGTACGGAGCCTCCACCTCCGCCTTATGCTTCGGGGTACACTTGTACCAGACCGGCACATGGTTGGAGTTCGTGTAGTAGTCCTTGTCAGTCACGCCGGGTATCTCGCCGTGGCGCTTGCGGTCGATGCGCGTGAAACGCCCGGACAAGCCCTCCGCCGGAGTGGCCAGCACGGAGTAGTTGTGCTTGTAGATCCGGCAATACTCCTCCACTTTCTGCCCGATGAACCGGACTATGCGAAGGCCAAGCTCCTGCGCTTCCTGGGACTCCCCGTGATGCTTGCCGACAAGCGCCACCAAGCATTCCGCCAAACCGATGAAGCCGATGCCGAGGGTGCCCTGATTCAGGACGGAGGCGACGGTGTCGTTCGGCCCCAGCTTCTCGCTGCCGAGCCACATCCCGGACATCAAAAGAGGGAACTGCTTCGCAAGGGCGGTGGACTGGAACTTGAAACGGTCGTCAAGCTGCTTCGCCGTGATGTCGCAGATCTCCTCCAGAATAGAGAAGAAAGCCTGGATGCGCTCCTCTTTCGTATCGTACATCATGCACTCAATGGCCATACCCGGGAGGTTCATCGTAGTAAACGAGAGGTTTCCGCGACCAATGGAAGTCTTCGGGCCGAAGCGATTCTCATAGACCCGCGTACGGCAGCCCATCGTGGCCACCTCATGCTCGAAACGACGGGGATCCTTCGGGTCCCAGGCTTCGTCCTGGTTGAAGGAGGCGTCGAGGTTCAGGAAATTCGGGAAGAACCGGCGGGCCGTGACCTTGCAGGCGAACTTGTAGAGATCGTAGTTCGGATCACCGGGAAGGTAGCTCACGCCACGCTTCTTCTTCCAAATCTGGATCGGGAAGATGGCCGTCTCGCCGTTGCCCACTCCCTCGTAGGTGGTGTTCAGGATCTCGCGGATGATGCAGCGGCCCTCCGGAGATGTGTCGGTGCCATAGTTGATAGACGAGAAGACGACCTGGTTGCCGCCCCGGGAATGGATCGTATTCATGTTGTGGACAAACGACTCCATCGCCTGGTGGACACGTTTGACGGTACGGTTGACCGACAACTGGCTGTAGTATTTCAGAAAATCCTCCCGGAAACTGTCCATCTCCTCCTTGGACGGCCTGGCCTTCAATACAGACGGCGGGCACCTGTCCAGCATATCGACGAAGATATAGTCAGTCAGTTTCAACTCCAGGAGTTCAGAGAAAAGATAATCTACGAACGCTTTCTCCTTGTGATAGAAATACAGAGGCATGACGGTGTCTCGAATCTTCGCCAGTTCCTCCTCGTATGCCTTCCTGACATACGGCGCCATGTAGAAGTCGAAGGCGGGTATGGCCTGGCCCCCGTGCATCTCGTTCTGCACCGCCTCCATCGTGATGCAGGCGAGGGTGGCGGCCGTCTCGATCCGCTTCGCGGGACGCACCGGCGCATGGCTCTCCTTGAAACCGTTCACAAGGAGCATGTCCGTCGGATGCTGGATACACGTGAGAGACTTCGTGGGATAGAAGTCCTTGTCGTGGATATGGATGAGGTTGGCCTTCACGGCGGCGGCCACCTCGGGGGAGAGGAGGCATTCGTCCACGAAGGTCTTGCAGGACTCGGAGGCGAACTTCATCATCATCCCGGACGGCGTGTCCGCGTTCATGTTGGCGTTCTCGCGCGTGATCTCATTCGCCTGGGCCTCGAGGATCTCCCGGAAGATCTTCACGGAATCAGCCTTTCGGGCGATGTTACGCTGGTTCCGGTACCGGATGTACTCCTGGGCCACGTCCTTGCGGGGGGAGCCCATGAGAGCCGTCTCCACGGCCTCGTGAATCTGGTCCACCCGGACGGTGTCCGTGTCCCCGTTCCCGCAGACAGCCTCGATCTGGTTGACGACGCCGAAGGTGACCTGCCTCGCAAGGTCCTCATCGACGCCTTCCTCGGTCGCTTCCATCGCCTTGACAACAGCGTTGTAGATATGGTCGTCATCGAAAGCCACGACACGTCCGTCGCGCTTCTCGACGTATGATACTATCAGGGAAAACATAGCTTACAGGTTCTTGTTGATTTCGTCCATGGCCTTGTCCTTCTGCTCCTCTGTGAGTTCCTCGTCGTAGCCATACTGCTTCTTCAGCACCTTCACGCGGTTCTCCAGGGAGTCCCGCTGGCGCTGCGTGAGAAAGTCGTTGAGCTCGACCTTGAAGTACCGGCTCGTCTCCTTCTCGTCTTCCTCGCCCTCCTCTTCGTCCTCGTTCTCCAGCGAACGGTCCTCCACGGGACCGCCGCCCACGTCGTCGCTCTCCTCATACCAGTCGTCGGGCTCCTTGCCGGCGGGGAAGGTGTCGAAGGTCTTCTTACTCCGGATCGTCGTCACGAACTCGATGAACGGGTTGTCGCAGACGGCCACATAACTGAGGATGACCTGCTCGGGGATGTACGAGTAACGGTGATGAACCGTGTCGATGCGGGTCTTCTCCCCGTCGCCGTCGTTATAGGTCACCTCCTCGAGCTTCGTACCATCCACGTACATGTCGCTGTACTTGCGGATGGCGTCGGTGACGTCACGAAGGAGATACAGCGTGAACTTCTTGTAGTGGCACATGAACTCGTCCATCGGATAGGTGGTCGTGTCCCGCTTGTACAGCGGTGTCCGCCCGGCCTTCTTGAAGTCGTACCACTCGCAGTAGCCGACCACGGTCACGGAGTCCTTGGACCACATCACCATGTCCTTGACGCCCTCCGGGAGCTTGCGGGTGTTCATGCGTATCTTCGTCGCCACCTTCCTCAGCCAGAAAGGCGTAATGCGGAACCGAAGGTCAACGGTACCGATGACGCGCAGGGGATAGACGTGCTCTATGGAGTTCTTCTTGCTGGTCACCTTCACGTACAGGTCCACATCACCGAGCGACTTCACCTTCACCGTCACCCCCTCGAAGGAGGTGGACACCACCTCGACGATATCCTTGTCCGAGGACGTGCATTCGATGGACTGGATACCCACCCCGCGCTCGGGGTTCGGCTTCACGATCAGGAGGACCTCGTCCTCCCGGTACTCGAACTTGTTCCTAAGGACGGCCTCCTCCTCGAGGTTGCCGGAGTTGCGGAGCAGGTCGAAGGTCTCCTGGGAGTTGAGCGTGGTGAACTGACCTTCGCCGATGTGCATCATCTTCTCGAAGAGGGAAGACTTCGAAGTGTAGCCGAACGAGAAATCCACCATCGACAGGTTCCCGTTCTTGATGTCGGACATGTCTATCCTCCCGCAGCCGAAGGCGGCGAGAAGGGCCAGCATCAATGCGAACAAGTTGCGTCTCATGGCCGTGGAGATTAAATGGGAGAAACGGCGTAGTTCACGTCCTTGTCGCTCAGCGTCAAGAAGAGGTTGCGGGTGCCTCCCTTCTCATAGATGTAGATCTTGAGAACCTCGTTCTTCTGGAGCGTCTGCTTTGGTAGCGTGTATCCGACCATCGTCCTGGAGTTCGGCGCGCAAGAGAGGGAGCCGTAGGAGCTCTTCGGCCAGACGGACTTGTCCGTCGCCAGCTGCTTGCGGTTCCTGCGGTTCTCGACGGTGAACTGCGCGTCGCCGGCCTCGTATCCGATATCGGACTTGTTCTCTATCGAGATCACCACGTAGGTCACGTCGGAATAGGCGTACACGTTGATCACGTTCGCCTCCAGACGGTAGCTCTTGTCGGTGATGTGGAAGATCTCCTGGCCCTTCCGCATCACCTCCTCCAGCGTGGGCGCGTTCACGCGTCCGAAGTTGGACGTCTGGGAGCCGGTGACGGACACGCCCGTCGCAGGAGCGGTCGGGGCCCCGGCGGAAGCGTCCTTGTCC
Source organism: uncultured Bacteroidales bacterium (assembly GCA_900318015.1). Taxonomy (GTDB): domain Bacteria; phylum Bacteroidota; class Bacteroidia; order Bacteroidales; family UBA932; genus Cryptobacteroides. The sequence continues at coordinate 88,722 of ONJB01000001.1, forward strand.
TTCTTCCTGGAAGACTTCGGCGGCTGCTGTTCGGACGCCTGCGGTGCGGCCTGCTGCGCCTGCGGTGCGGCCGCCTGGTCCTCCGGACGGATCTGCGTGTTGAGCGTCGCGGAAGAGGACTGACTCTGTGTACGGGTGTCAATCAACAGGACCGACGGGTCGGGGTTGTAGCGCACATAGAAGGTGTGCATGGTGCCGTTCGCCTCGAGGGCGGACACAGTGGTCGTGAAGGCGAACTCCGTCTTCGCCTTAATCGCGAGCATGTTCTTCGACGCGTTCACGACGCTCGCCTTGATGTATTCCGGAGAGGAGATGTCCACGTAGGTTAGGTCCGACGTGAACAGGACGTGCGTCGTGGTGAGCAGGCCGATCTCGATGGTCGGCTGCGCCCCTGCATTCAGAACGAAGGCCAGCAGGGCGGCCAAAAGTGCAATCCGTTTCATAAGTCTCTCTATTTATTATCCTCCTTGACAAGGCCTTCAGGCTTGACAAGCCCTTCGGGGTTGGCCACGCCGAACAGACGAAGCGCCTCCTTCACATCCACGATGATAACGTTGCCGTGCTGCGTCACCGCCGGTCGGAGAAAGGTATTCTTATAGCGGTGGGCGGTGGTCTTCGACACGCCGAATAGCGACATGATACCCTCAAGCCCGTACACGACGGGTTCAAACTTCTTCTTGTTCAGGATGACTATCCCTTTCATCTTTGCCATATCTCAGAATTCTTATTTCTCGGTCTTGACATTTTCGTACACAAAAAACTCGTACCCCGCCGAGACGTCGACGGAGATGGTGCCGTCCGAACTGATCGAACTCGTGGCCGAACGGATACCGTTCGTGGCCATGCTTCCGATGATCGGGTTTCCGGTGACCAGCGTGCCGACCAGGGTGCCGGCGGAAGAGACGACACCTTCGGCCACCTTCTTGGCGCGCTTCTTCGCGCTGCTGGCCTCCTCCACGAGCGGGCAGTAGATTCCCTCTGTCCCGTCGTTGTCATAGACGCTGATGTCGACGGGGAACATCCTTCCGCCGTAGTGGAGCATCGTCACGTTGATCTTCATCCTGCGTCCGATGGAGCAGGTGCCCGTCACGTGGGTGTTCGCGGGGATGACCGTCCCGTCCGCGAGCGTCATGTCCTGCATGAGCCGCATGATGACACGGTTGCCGGAAACGAGCTTCTCGTTCTTAAGGAAAGTGGCCTTAACCGGTTTTACCTTCACCCCGTTGCCGTAATGGGTGACACCGTCGTCCACGGGATCGTCCAGCGAAGTGATGATGCCGTCGTCGACGAAGGACTCCATGGGAAGGATGGACTCCTCGTCCTCCTCGAGGTCGAGCTTGCGTTCCTGCTCCTCCTCGGAGACGGGTTGCTGCTGCGATGCCGCCGTCTCCTCCGCCGGGGGAGCCGAATACTTCGCGGCTATCTGGTAGGCCCTCTCCAGCCGGGCCATGTAAAGGCTGTCCTGCTGGGCCTGCGTCAAAGGACGGGACTTCTGGGCGGTATAGCCGCTGCCACCGGTGGTGGCGTAGGCGTTCTCCAGCTCCTTGCGGCGAGCCTCGGCCTCGGCGTGCTCGCGGTCGATCTGGTCCTTGGTCTTGATGCCGTTGCGGATCTGCATGCGCTCATAGTCGCTGTAGATGGCCGGGTCGAGGTTGTCAGCCACCTCCTCGGGGTCCTCACGCTTGCTTTCCTCGTCGTCCAGCGAGTCCCAGTAATCAGAGACGTTGTTGCGGCGGTTGTACTTCGCCTTCTCGAACTCCGACAGGGCGGACTCGCCATAGTCCGTCTCCTCGTTGGCGTCCGGCATATCCAGCAGGATAGTCTCGGGAACCTCCTCCTTCGGCTTGTTCATACCGAAGGCGAGATAGTAGAACCCGTATCCGAGCACGCCCAGCAGGACGGCCGAGACGGAGATGACAAGCCACTTCGGGGCCTTTCCGATTTGTTCAATGAAATTCGCCATGATGCGCTCCTCCTTCTAAAAGAAAAACAATATCGCCCTCACCAGCTTGTAGACCGCATAGACGGCGACCACGCCGAGAATGACGAGGCCCCAGGATACCTTGCCCGCCTTTCCGACGCTGCGGTTCAGCGCCGGCCCCCAGGCCTCCTGCAGCCTGTCGGAGAACTGCTTCTTCTTCCCCTCCGTCCCTTCGGAACCGGAGGTTGTGCTGCCGCCCTCGAGGACGACGTCCTTCATATTGTCCATCTCTTCCATAGCTAAGGCGTTCAATTACGGTCGCGGCTCTCGACCAGGTCGTTGCGCACGACCTTGAAGTTCTCGACCTTCAAACCGTTAAGGTTGGTTTCGTCCCTCGGGACGTCGATCATGTTCATCGTCGTGATGAGGATGTACTTGCTAAGCTTCGACGACCGGGTGAGGAAAATCGTAGAATAGGTGGCAACCTGGTAGGGGTACGTCCGCACATTCACCTGCACGCTGTCCACGATGATCTCCTGGACGGCATTGGACTGGGCGATCCGGCGGTAGTGGCCGTTCTCCTGGTTGTCGTTGTAGTAGTTGTACGCGCTGCGGTCCGCACACAGGCGCAGGGCGCTCTCGATGTTGCGCTGGACCACCTCACGGTTGGGGCTGGCGGTGAAGAAGAAGGTGTGGAAACGCTCCGACTGCACCCTCACCTCGTCACCGCGCGTCACGGAGACATCCTGCCGGCCGGCCACAAGGGCCTGACCGTTGTTCAGGACATAAACCTTATTGGTCAGTCCGGAGACCGTCATCGCTGTATAGACGACGCATCCGATGGCCGTCACCACGACGGCCAAGAGGCTCGCCACCGTCACGAACTTCATCTTCGCAAAGGATTCCGAAATGGTTCCGGTCATCTTCACGAGACTCTGTATGTTCTTCTTCTGCTCTTCCATGGTACGAAAAGATTACGGGTTACTATGTCAAACAATAGGCGTCTGTCCCGCAGCGGCCGCTCCTCCCGCCGCGCCGCCACCGGCAGCGGCTGCGCCACCGGCTCCGCCGGAAGCGGCTCCGCCGAGCTTGCCGCTGATCTCCTTCAGCGTGTTCAGCTGCTGCTGGCCGATGCTCTGCTGCTTCTCGTCTCGTCCGCGCTCACCCATCATATTCCATTCGGACAGCATACGCATGGGAGACATGAGCGTCTGTACGCCGGTGGACAGCGCGAGGCCTCCGGAGGCGCCCTCGATGATGCTGGAGGCGATCTGCGGGATCGCGGTGAGCATCACCAGATTGCAGAGCAGCACGGCCACAAGGCCAAGCGTGGAGTCCGATCCGACCATGTTGAGGAAGATAAGGGACGAGAAATAGTTGATGAGCTGACAAAGCGGGGAATACAATGCGAACTGGCAGATGCGGATGAACCAGGACTTGATGACATGCCCGTTGCCGGGAAGAACGCCGAAGGCCCAGGATATGGGACCGAAGGCGATGGCTACGCCCGTGAGAATTCCTCCCATAGCGGTCATCACGATGGTCAGCAAGCCGACGAACCAATCGACGATGGTCGCCAAGATAAAGGTTACGCCGACAGCCACGACGGCCGTCTTGAACCCCTCCCGCTCCGCAATCTCATACGAGACAAAAGCGCGGGCGAAATGTACCTTCATGTCGTCCCAGAAATTCTGGATGGACCGCTGGATACGGTCGCCGATAGCCGTGAAATCAATCCCGAGGAATTTCTTGTGAGGCTTGTCGGTTTCTCCGCCCCCTTCCTCGGTAATCTCCATACTCGACGGCTTGTCGTTCTTCTTGTCCTCCTCGAGCTTCTTTTCAAGTTCGGCGATCACCGCCGCATTGTTCTTGTTGTATGCGTCAATGAGTTTAGACATCTTCGATACGGAATTCCCGTTTTCATCCGTATAAAGCGCCTCGTGCGCCCCGTGGATCATCCCGGCGGTACCTGACTGCAGGGCCGACACGAAGGTGCTCACGGGCTGCGCTACGATGCCGAAATTGCAAACCAAGAGATAGATTACGATCGGGCCGAGCATCTTCACGTTGAACTTGCCCCCGTCAAGGATCGACGCGATGCAGGCGAAGATGACAAAGAGGATGAAGATGGACGCAATAGCCGACCCGATGCTCGTCAGGCCGCCCATCATAGACATTCCCTGGCTCAACACCGAATTGACTGCGGAGCCGCCGGCGCCCGAGCCGGCGTTCGCATAGTCGAAAGCTAAAGGATAGACCAGCATGGCTTAATTCTCGTTTACGGACGACTAATAGAAGAACCCTTTCAGCAGCGCCTGGTCGGCATCGCTGGCTCGGTGTCTCACATCGGCGTAATACGCCTGGCGAAACGCCTCGTAGAAGGAACCACGGATGTAGCCGTACCCAGCATACAGGTACTCGGTCTGTTTCCGCAGTTCCGCGAGCATCGTCATCGGGTCGGCCTGCGTGATCTTCGAGAGGTCGAACATCTCGTTCTTGACCTCGCCCATGAGCGAATCCGTAATCACACCGTAATTTTGTATAAGATTCCCTACCGTCGCAACAGCCTGATACGAGCTCGCGGTGGACATCAAGTACTCTATCTCCTTGAAGTTCATGATGTCGTCCGTAACGTTCTTCGCGATGATCGCAATGGCCTCGATGTCGCTATAGGCCTGCTTGAATTGCTGGTACTTCTGTACGACGAGCATCACCTGGTCCAGCTTGTCATGCTGCGCCTGGAACTGTTCGCGCATACCCTGCAGCTTGGACATACCCTCGCTGAGGTCGAAGTTACCCTCACGGATCTGGTCCTGAATGTACTGCAGGATGCTCTGAACGAGGTTCGTCGGATCCGACACGACGAACTGGGCCTTCGCCTCCTGACGGTTCACGAGGACACCGGAAAGGAGGAACAGGGAACAAGCCAATACTTTGACAATCTTCTTCATAAGACAAATCGTTTTATGCGGAGACAAGCTTCTCCGCGTACTCTTCCATGAAATTTCGGCCACCCTGCTCGGCGATATACTTGCAGGCGGCCTCGTAAGACCCGAACTTGCGCGCGAAGTGATGGATCACGCGCTTGAGGTCCTTGTTGGTCTCGAAACAGACGGCCTGGACGGGAGACACCTCCATCGAGAAGACGTTGCTGTAGTTCTGCCCGATCTGAAAGAAAGCCTCCTTGTAGTGCTGGCCGACGGGGACGCCGGAGCCGACGGACAGTACGAGGTTCGTCTGCATGGGCGTCAGACCCAGCACCTGAATGGCCCTCATAAAGTTGTTCGCATTCTGACGCTGATCCAGGAGGATGCGGATATCGGAGTTCTGGATGATGGCGCCCTTCACGACATCCGAGGAAACGAGGTCCTCGATGTCCTGAGTGACGACCACCGCAGAGGTGGAGAACTTGCGGGCAGTACGCCACAGCCAGAGGATGAACCCCTCCATCGTCGGGGTGTCGAGGGCCTTCCAGGCCTCCTCAATGACAATCGCCTTCTGGCAGGGGAGGCCGCGCATCTTGTCCTCAAACGAGTGCATGATACACAGCACCCACAGCGGGAAGAGGATCTCGTTGTCCTTGATCTTGTCGACCTCGAACACCGTCAGCCGGCTGGCGAACAGGTCCTCCTCGTGCTCCGCATTCAGAAGGAAGCCATACATCCCTCCGACCTTGAACATGTCCATCGCGACGCTGAAGCTCGCGAAGTCGAGCATCTTCTCTTCGACGGGGATGTTGCCCATGCGGTAGCTTCCGTCCCTCACAAGGTCCGTGACGATCATCGAGACGTAGTTGTAAAAGTCGTTGAACAGAGGGTCCCGTCCCTTACGGTTTTCCGGGAAGATGACCTCCACGGGGTTCTTCCAACCCCTCAGGGCCTTCTTCTCGTCGTATTCCTTTCCGTTCTTCTCGGCCCGCGAACGGCTCTCGTTGAGCCAGGCCGCCTTCAGTCTCGGCGCAACGTCCGCAGGCACCTCGCCATCCCACCATCCGATGAACTCGTTCACGAGATGCGTCAGGACGGCCACGGCCTCCTTGTTGTCCTTCCATCCGCCTTTCGGGATGTACATCGTCTGGAGAAGGGACATGATGAAGTCCCGTCCGGACGAGAGCCTCTCGCCGTCCACGTCCACGTCGTCCCAGTGCTCACGGCCCTTGAAGGGGTTGAACGAGAACGGATGAGCAGGATCGTAGGTGTTGTACACGCCGTCCTTCCCGCCGGACTGCTCCCGCACGACGGCGCAAAGCACCTCGTAGGAGTCGCCGACGTCGATGATCACGACGTGCTCGTCCGAGGTGTAGAAATCCTGGACAAGGGAGTTCATCGTGAAAGACTTTCCGGAGCCGGAAGGACCGACGACGATGACGTTCTGGTTCTTCGTCCCCATCTTCGAGCGCGCCTCCGCCTGGATGTCCATCTTGACGGGAATCCGGCAGGTGCGGTCGCAAACATGGATGAGCCCCTTGCGCATGCCAAAGTCGTAGCCGTCCCAGAGCCCGTGGCAGAGGAAGGCCGTGATCTCGCTGTTCAGATAGTTGTTGTAGCCGAGCTCCGGGCCGGCCGAGGGGATGCCGGCGAAATGCAGCAGCGGAAGCGTCCGCGTCTCCTCGACGACGGAAACGTCGAGCTCCGACTGGAACGCCGTCGTGACCGCGTTGCGGACCTCGGGAAGCTGCTCCTTCGTCGGCCATGCCATCAAATCCATGAAGCATTTCACGGTGACGGTGCTGTTGTCGGCAGCGGCGCGCAAGTAATCCGCCAGCTGGTCGGAATTCACGGCGCTTTCCGCCGAATAAAGCGAGAAAGAGGTCATGACACGCTTCCGGAGGTCAAGCTCCGTCTCGACGGTCTTACGCGGCAGTGTCAGAACGTACCTGTTCACCACGTGCGGAATCCGCAGGAGATAACCGATAGGGGAGCCTCCGGAGAGGAACACCTTCGACGCCCCCGTGGACATCGCATTGACCGCCTTGACCGAACTTACTTCGCCGGGATAGGCGTCGCTATCCTGTACGTACCACATCTTCACCTGACGGTCCCCATACTGCAGACGGTCCTCGAAAAAGTCGAAGTTGTAGTCCGGACCTCCGTCGTCAAAAAGACGCAGGTAATCCGGAATGACGCCCTCGTCCCTTCCGTCGGGACCCATCCTCAGGAAATCCTCCGAAGCGAGGGGCTTCATGATCAGGAGGGGGTTGTTCTTCAGGACCGCCTCGAACTTGGAAGCAGCGGCGGCAATCTCCTCAAGAGCCTGCGCGGAAGGGACCTTCCTGTCGATGATGCCGAAGAAGCCGCTGTCGCCGTCCTTGCGCATGATGACATCCTTCCTGGAGAAGGTGACATACAGGTAACTGTGGCCGTTGAGATAGCGGCGGCCCTCGAAATGCTTCGCGTATGCGTCGGAAAGGAAGAAGGGATCCCCCTCAGCGTGGTACCTGTCATAGCAGAAGACATCCTGCTTGTGGACGACGCACCATTCCGGCAGCTGCTTGTAGGCCTGCATGAACGACCTGATGATGGAGTCGTAGCCCGGCTCGTTCACCGTGTAGGCGGTCGGAAGCCAGAGCTTCCAACCGAACGTGACATCACCGCGCTTGGACAGCACGCAGCCGTCCTTGATGGCCATAAACGGGACATAATCCCTTAGTTCCCTCTCTTCAGACATAGGAAATACAAGTTATTTCAAATAAAAGCGTTTGCTATTCGCTCCCCGGCTTGCGGGGATCTTCAAGCACGATGCGCGAGAGCGTCTCCCTGCGGATGACCGCCTGCCGCATCTTCGACTGGATCTTCGCCTTGTCGATCTGGCGGGCCGGCAGCTTCTGCTGGAGGACCAGGCAGGCGAAGAAGGCGGCGACGCCTCCCACCAGGAACGTGGCGAAACCGCCACCGACGCTCGTGAACCCTCCTACGATGAAGGCGAGGACGAGCGAGCCGCCAAGCATGTACAGGAAGACGTTCACCCACTGGCCTTTCAGGCCAAAGACGTTCACGGGCCGGTCGAGGCTCTTGTAGAACACCGTCCTCATACCGCGGAAAGCATTGCGGATCCGACCACGCTGGCCACGACCCAGACGAACAACCTGCGGTAGGCCTGCTCCTCCCCGTCGATCATCTTGATCGTGAGGGAAGTCAGGGCGATCATCGCCACGATGGCGAGGGCGCCTTGGAGCACGGCCTTGACCTCGGCCTTCACGCCTTCGAAACCGCCAGCCCCGCCGGAAACCGAAGTAGATCCGGCGAAATTGGCCATAACGGCCATGAGTGCGCTACCGATGGCGAGACCGATGAACGTAAACACGAGCTTCTTCGCCGCCTCGGACTTGCCGTTGAGCATGTAATAGATCGAGAAGGCGATGGAGACAAGGGCGGCGATGCCCATCAATACGCTGAGGAAGCGCTTGAGCCTCTCGCCCCAGGCCACGATGATGTCTCCCGCCGCCTGCTGCGCATACGCGCTCACGGCCGTCACGACCATGAAGATCGCAACAGCCGCCAGACGGCGGGCGAACATTCCGTGAAGGTTGGCAGCCATCTCCAGACTACACTCCGGCGAGCTGGTTGGCGAGGGCGGTGAGGAGGCCGAAACCGACGGCCAGGCCGACGACCCACCAGATGAGCTTGGTCGCAGCCTCGCGTTCTTGCTTGAACACGTTGTAGATGGTCATCACGAGGGTGACCAGCGCGGCGAGGCCGAGGCCGATCTGCAGGAAACGCACCAGGGCGGTGATGAGACTCTTGCCGGCATTGGTCCCGGAATCGAGGATGGCGCTGCCGTCAATCTGCGCGAAAGCGCGTTCTGCGCCCGCCGTCAGGGCGAGCATCGCGGAGCAGACAGCCACCCGGGCGCCGGCTCCCATTCTTTTGATTGGATTAAGCATGACACAAAGCATTATAATGTGTGTATATTTCCCTTGTCTCAAAATGACAATCGCAAAATTAAAGAGATTTTCTTTCGGAACAAATTAAAACGGTGCATTATAAAGAAAATTGCCGAAATTATTCAAAACGGCCCGACAAGTTCACAAGAAAATCCTTCATGAAACAATCCTAACCCTTTCCCTTCCTTTTCTTCCCGCGCTCCGCGCATCCTTTCCCGATACGCTTTCACGGTTTCCCGGATTGCGCTCTCTCGGCTTTCCATTTCCGTACGGGCTGCCCGGCCGTCAGCGGCCAGCGTACTGTCCCGTCCGGAACCGGAAAATCCGGGACAACCGTGGCTTCCCTCTCTCGGAAGGCGGGGGAGTGACACTCTCCCGCCTTCATCTCTCCCACACCCCTCACGCATCCTTTCTCCGGCCAACGCCGGGATTTTTCATTTTTTTTGCGAATTCGAGGGGTATTGAGAACAATTTTTGTTGATACACAAGAAAATTTGACTTATTTTTGCAGCGAAAGGAAAAAAGAACCTTTTTAACCCGGCCGTAACGCCGAAGCGGCTTCCGGCCACAAACAATAGAAGATATGAGAAAGATTGTGGAGAAAGATTACAGAATACCTACCGTAATGGAAGACGTATTCAAGGTGATTCTTGCTATTGTTGGCATAATGGGAATCCTCATTATACCGCTCACCATCAAAGACTGGGACGTCTGGAAGTCCGAAGAAGTAAGCGGCGTGCTCGCCGTCACGCTCACCGTCCTGTATGTCATCGTGAGGATCGCCATCCTGGCCGTGAAGATCCTCGTTCCCTATTACATCATCCGTTTCCTCATCCGCCGCAGGGGGATGAGCCGGTCCCTCTACGTGCTCGCGGCGGCCATCGCCGTCGTCGCCCTGGTAACCGACGGCAGCTCCTACCGCAGGTACAGGAAGGAGAACCCTGAATTCGTCAAGAGCAATAAGGTCGAGGTCGACGAAGGGGCTCCGGGCTACAAGTACCTGATCGCGGACTTCATCTCCTACGAAGCGGGCCGGATGATCTACGACCTCGACAGACTCACCTCCAAGTAAACGCAGAAAGCCATGAAAACAAGCAAGTACATACTCATCGCGGGATTCGCAGTCCTTGCGACCGCCCTGGCCTCCTGCGAGAAGGAAGAAGCCTACTATCGGCTCTATTTCCCTGAAAACCCTGCCTCAACCTTCAGTTGCGAGGAGACCGTCATAACTTCCAGAATCGTCACCAACGTCCCTCAGTCCGACCTTATCGTGGAGGCCCCTTCCTGGATCACTGCAACAATCGACAGCGAAGGCTCCTTCCGCGTGCAGATCGCCCGTAACGAGACGAACCGCTTCCGTAACGCTGAAGTCGTTGTCTCTGACCGAAAGGGACGCGCCATCCCAATCAGCTGGTCCCTACAGCAGGCATACGTCATCCGAAACGGAAAAGGAATGGTCCAATTCGCCGACTGTGCCTTCAAGACCGTTGTCCTCGAGCTTGCTGACACCAACATGGATTACGACATCTCTCCGGAGGAAGCGCAGACCGTGGAGGAAATCGTCGCCCCCGGGAAGGGCATCAGGGACATCTCCGGCATCGAGGCCTTCAATTGTCTCTGGAAGCTTGACCTGCAGGACAACGATATCCAAGATGCGTCGCTCATCACGTCGTTACCGAAACTTCACTGGCTCGACCTCAAGGGCAACAGAAATCTGAAGACTTTCGACGTCCGGGGCTGCAGCGAGTATTTCAACCACTGCGAGTTCGAAATTACGGACAGCCTGCTCTACTACTGCTGGGATCGCCAGGTGAACATCTGCACCACCAGCGATCCGAATGGCGAACACTCCAAGCACATCTTCGACGACAGAAAGACCACGGACTGGTCTCGTCAAAACCGACTCGTGGAATTGAAGAAACACACCGAAGGCGACGGCCGCATCGTCATCTGTCTCACCGGTCTCGGCTGGCTTGACACCGACCTCGAGGACGGCACCTACGACCGCGTCATGCGAGAGAGTTACGATGCCATCCTAGCCTGGCCGTGGATCAAGGGGCACGAAGAAAAGATAGACTTCTACTACATGGAGCGCCTCTGCGCAAACCGGCATCAATTCGCTTACGAAAAGGACTCTTACAATGAAGAGTCAAGGAGAGTTCTTTTTGAGACATGGGACGCCGTTACCGAAAAGGCCCCTATGGGCGACAGCAGTTACAAGGTGCTCACCATCAACGTAGACAACACCATTCGCCCCCATACACCGTGCAATGATGTCTTTGCATTCTGGTGCGGAAACTTTTCCGCCCATTATATGAATGAAAACCAATGGCAAATCATTCATAGCATGAACGCCCTGCCACAGGTCGAAGAAACGGAGCACAACTATGAACTCTATATGAGCTGTTCGCACCCAGTAAAATTCCTATTCAATCCAAATACTCCCTGTAACTTCTTCCAGAGGGAAGATTTTTTCAACAGTGTCTTTTGAGACCTTTTGAAAACATTACGAAGCGAGGGGCGCTGTTCCGCGCCCCTCGCTTTTTTTATACCCAAAACGACGATTAGAAGAACAACCTGGCGCTCAGAAGAAGCTGCCACGTGTTGAAAGTGTTCCGGTAGTTCTTGATAACCGGTTCCTTGAAGGTGTAGACTCCTTCGGCACCGGCCTTGCTGATCTCGAGAATATTCTCGGAACTCACCTGCTTCGTAAGACCCCAGTTGGAGTTGATGAGGTTGGCCACGTTCAGCACGTCGACGCCGACCTGCAGGGTGGTGGGCTTGCCCGCGACATCGAAGATGACATCCTGCGCAACCTTCATGTTGAAGCGGTGCTGCCAGGGAGCGACCTTCGCGCCGCGTCCGGAATACTCGCCGCGATGCTTGGACAGGTAGCTATCGCTCTCAATGAATTTCTTGAACGCATCCTTGTTGGCCTCGTCCTTGAAAGTCATCTTCTCCAGATCCGCATCCGTAGGGATGTACATCAAGTTCTGGGAACCGCCAACACCGGTGACGTCATTGACATAGCTGCCGGAACGGACGCCGACGGTATAGGAATAGCGGGTATAGGAGTATCCACCGACATAGCAGTGGTTGAAACCCTCATAGAAGAGACCGAGCGTAGTGGCAAGGTGCCTGCCCTCCTGGATCTTGTAACTGACATTCGCGATCACACGGTTCGCCGAAACGAAAGCGGAGTGGCCCAGCTCGGGACGGTTGGAACCGTTCACGCTGTAGTTGCCGCCGGCGAACAGGGAGGAAACCTGGTCGCCGTAACCTTCCTGGATGGACTTGGAATCGCTCCGGGTATAGGCGGCCATGAGGCTGAGACCGTTCGCGAAATTCTTCGACAGCTGCGCCGTCACGGAGTAGTACGTGCCGTTAAGCGGAGAGTTCGTCAGATAATACGGCGCGACTGTGCCGCCCATGCTGTTCTTCATCTTCTCCGAAGTCCAGGAAACGCGGCTCTTCGGCTCGCCGGGGAGCTGGACGCCGTCTCCCTCGACATAACCGAGACGGAGTGCCTGAACGGCGTTGTAGTCGTAATTGAAAATGCCCTCGAGCGTTCCCTTGATTCCGCCGGGAAGATTGACATCCACGGCCAAAGAAGTCTTCCACGTCGTCGGCATCTTCAGTTCACGGTCGATGATCGTCGCACCCGTCGGGGCGGCGAGGTCCTGCGCCTTGAAGGCTCCGCCGTAGATGTCCTTGAGAATATCTTCGCGATTGGCGTGGAAGGTAGGCGTCTTCGGATTCGTCCCGTCGGTGTCGATATACTGGGCCTGCAGGCAGTTGCTGTTGCCGGCAACGGAAACAATCCATACGAACGGGATACGACCGGTATAGAGACCGGAGCCGCCACGGACGACAAGGCTGCGGTTCTTCAGGACATCCCAGTTGAAGCCGATGCGCGGGGAGAAGTTGAGGCGGGCCTTCGGCATGTCTGCCGTGCTCATGTCCTTCATCGACTTGCTGGAGGCGGCGAGGGTCAGGAACTCCTTGTTCTCATTCCCGGCAATGGACGGGTAGAACGGAAGCTCGGCGCGAAGGCCGACGGTCAACTTGAAATGGTCGCTGAAGTCGAACTCGTCCTGGAGATACGCGGACACCTGGTTATAGCTGAAGGACGGAAACACCTGAGAGAGGTCGTCGCGGTTGGAATGGGTGATGGCGAAGGCCACCGGCTTGCCCTCGGCCAAGAAGGACTCCCAGCTGTCGTAGACATAATAGCCGAGACCGCCCTGGACATATCCGTTCTTGGTGTTGTCGTACTCGTACTGGAGACCGGCGACGAAGTTGTTGATGCCGGCGTTGAAGGAAAGCTCGTCAGTCACCACGACAGTATGCACGTCGCGCAGGTTGCCGTAAGTGAACGGATCAGGACCGAAGGAGGTCAGTACGGCGCGGTTGTCCTTGCCGTCCTTGTCCTTGTAGTTCTCCAGGATATCCACCGTCGGGAAGTTCCCTCCGACGAAGCTGCGAGGCTCGTTCTGATGAGACCAGGTCGCACGGAACATGTTGGCGCCCCTTCCGTCAAACAGGCGGGAATTCAACTCGGCGGCAACAGATGTGAAGTTCTGCTCCTGGAAGTAACGGCTGGACTCGAAGAACTGCGCATAGGTCGATGTACGGCCATAGGTGTTACGGTCGTACGGATTCGGATTGATCGGGTTCACCGAGCTGGAGGGCGAGTTGGAGTCGAAGGTATGCGTGTGGCTGACTCGAAGGTTCAGCTTGTTGTCGCCGTTGATGATCCAATCCAGACGTCCCATGAGCTTGTAATCAGGAGTGCTCAAGGAATAGCCCTGATAGCGGCCGGGATTGTATCCGTACTTGGACTCGAGCGTCTGCAAGACCTCCTGCATGAAGGACTCGGTAGGTCGCACCACGTCGGTGTTCGGAACGAACCCCGGATCCACCCGGCCGGAAGCCGTGCTCACGACCTTGTTGGAGCCCGGAACCGTATCGGCGGTGTACTCCGCGTTCAGGAAGAAGAACAACCTGTTCTTGACAATCGGGCCTCCGACAGTGAAACCGACGGTGTTGTTGAGGAACTTGGTCCTGTTCAGGTCCTCACCCTCGACCTTGAAACCGCGCACCTTGTCTGAGGTGTAATAGTCATAGACGGAGGCGTGGAAATCGTTTGTGCCGCTCTTGGTGACGGCATTGATCGCACCGCCGGTAAAGCCGGAGTGGCGCACGTCGAACGGGGTGATGTTGACGCTCATCTGCTCGATGGCGTCCAGAGAGATCGGGCTGCCACCGGCCGGCAGATTGGACCCGATACCGAAGGCGTTGTTGAAGGCGGCGCCATCCACGGTGACATAGGAGGAACGGTAGTTGCCACCGCCCACGGCGAGGCCGTTGGTCGTGGTGGAGGCCTGCGGGGTGAGCTTCATCACATCGTTCATGCTGCGGCTGACCGTCGGAAGGGCCTGCATCGTACGCTGGCTGACGGAAGTGCCCGCACCTGAACGCTTGATGTTCATGCCGGAATCGTTGCCGTCCGCCACGAAGACGGCGGCGTCAAGGTTGAGGGATTCGTCCTCGAGAGCCGCGTTCACGATCACGTTTTCGCCCAGCGGGGCATAGACGTTCCGGTTCTCGACCTTGCGATAACCGAGCATCTCGACACTGACGGTATAAGGACCGCCAGGGGTGAGGCCGTTCACCCGATAGTTTCCGCCCTCGTTCGTGACGGCATAGAAGGTAGAACCGGTCGGACCGTACGTGACGATGACCGCGGCACCGGGAACAGGGCCGCTCTTATCGGAGACTCGCCCGCTGATGACAGATGACGTCACCTGGGCGAAGACAGTGATTTCCGCCAGTAAGGCGGCAAGAAAAAACAACAATTTTTTCATCATATAAAGAATTAAAGATTATTCAGAGAAAAGGGCGGAGCATCGCTGCTGCGCCCTTCCGCGGAAGCTAAAACAACTATACATTCTATTCACTTATAAAAAACGCTTCCGAATAATATCTTACCATTCCTATTACGAGGCAATATAGACCGTAAAGGAACGAACAATCTCACCGTCGACCTTAACGGTGACAGACAATTCATCATTCGGCATTTCCCAATCTGTATGACAAGGCGTTGTCGCCCAAGATCCGAACCCGGGATTATAACCAGGAGCCAGCCAATTATTGAATCCGTTGAGACCAATATAAACCTTCACATCGCTGCTTCCTGCCGGAACTGTCTGCCATACACCATTGTATTTAAGACGGCAAGACCACCACCAAGAAACATCACCTCCGTCATTCATGGGAACATGCACGACAAGATCCTGCGTTCCATTACCATGTGCAATGGCTCCGGGGGAGTATTCGGAAGCAATATCAATGCTGAAATCGACATCCTCGAGAACCACCGTACTAGATGCGATCGCGACAGGTTTGTTATCCTGGGCGCCCGTCTTACCGCCAAGAATCCGGTACGTCTTACCGGGGACGGCGGAAGAACTCGCCGTGAAGCGAGCGCTGGAAACCGTCTTGTTTGAATCGTTGATGATACCATACACTCGATTGTTTGTATCATTGTCGTAAACTTCGAACACAATATCATCAGGATTCAAATTAGTCGAATAATCCAAAGTTACCGACTGACCCGGTTCAAAAGTCACAAGGTTATGGTCAGACCAATAGAAACTATCGTTATCACTTCCATCAGGCGGAACAGGAGGAGCATACGGAATCTTGATGCTCACGGTCGTATTGTAGTTCCGCCTAACGTCGAAGTTCGTGGTAAAGTCGGTGCCGAGATAGAGATAGAAGTTGTAGTTCTTCCAGAGCCCGTCGGCATCCACGATCTTCACTCCGAAATCCACATAGGTACAGTTGACAACCCGAGAACCAAGACCGACAACATCTTTCCAGTTGGACGCGCCGCTGATGTTGCCCTGACAGTTCTCGGGAACATAGAGCGTCAGCTGTTTGGTGTTGCCGCCCTGCTGGATAACATCCAGATCGACGGCCGTAGCTCGGTCATACTGCTGGAACTTAGAGCTCACAGTCTGCTTAAAACCCTCCTGGAAGAAGGGGATCTCGGTGTTGACACGCTCCGTGACAACGTGCATAGCTTGAAGCGAAGCGCCGTGGGCCTGCAAATCGCTCAGGTCGAAATAAAGATTGTACCGGGCATACAGGCGCTTGACCGCCACATTCAGCGGGCTGTTGGCATTGGCGAGCGTCGTACTCACGACACCGGCCATAGGAATACCGTTGGCGGCAATATCAGACATCGTACTAAAGTTAGCGACGCTGAATTTCAACGCATCAAGGGTACTCTTGGCCAGGTTAGCGTTAGAGCGATAACCGGCAAGCGTGGAGGCAAGAGCATTTCCGTAGTTTACGATAACGTAGATGTCCAACGGCTCACCAATAGGAAGAGCCCAGTTGAAGGACTTCTGAGTGACCTCGATCGCCACGGGGCCGCTATTCTCCAAGTCACCGGCATGTTCAGGATACACCGCGATCTGGCCGGTATTGTGATAGAATGCAAATAAGGAAGCGACCTGAAAGTCTTCAACGTCGATGGATACCAACGAACGCGTCTCGCCTTCAGACGCAGCCTGCTCCAGGCTCACAGGTACACTGCCGAAACGGACGGCAGGAACGAGATCTTCGGGATTCTCCCGCTGGCAGGCCGCCCCAAACAGAAGAGCGGTAAGCCCTAAGATAATGAAATGTAAACGTTTCATGGCAAATGTTTATTAGGATATTTAATCAAGGATAATCGTTCCACCAGGGTTCCAGTCGTCATCCCAGCTGCCGCCACCGCTGATTACGGTAAGTTGCGCAGTAGCGCTGAGTTGGCTGTATCCTGCCGGAGTATAGAGAGCCGTTACAGTAACCGTGGTCGAGCCAGTGGAACCGGCATTGACCGCCGTGACGGTACCGGAAGACATCGTCGCAGCAGAGCCGGTAATGTTCCAAGTAAGAGAAGAGTTGCTTAGTACTGTATCGGAATACGTTCCCGTACGGACTCCATTCACCACAGTATAAGTCCTCAAGGTTGCAGTATAAGTCCGGCTATAGCCAACCTCCAGACGCGCCGTTTCCGGAGCAAGAAGCAGTTCATACTCGTAAGTCGTCACCGTGCCCGCCTCCTGCGAAATCAGGACGTGGCTCGAAGACGCGGACTTCCCGTTCATCGAGACGGTCGCCCAGGCATGCGTGCTGCGTGCGCTGGCGGTGTTGTTCTGAGCCACCACAACATTTCCGTTGCCGGTGTTCAAGGTAAATCCGGTTGCAGCGTCCATGCACCAGGACACGGAACCTCCGGAATTCAGCGTCTCGTTCTGCGAGCTGCCGGACTGGCCGGACTGACTGACCGTAGCGGTCTGGGTGCCGATGAGGCCATGTCTCGACACGCTCACTCGCACCGTCACTGAACGGGTGGAGGTGGAGGCCACGCTCGTGGTCTTGACCTGACTGTAACCGAGGGTAGGCACGGCCGTGCCGCCGTCGGCGGAGAAGCTGTTCGGGTTGTAGGACAGGCTGACCACCGGATCCGCATAGCTCACGTTGGTGGAACCGACATTCGCGGCGGCGCTGACAAGTCCGCTGCCGGAATTGATGCTGAAGCCCGTGGACGCGCCGACGAACTGGTAGGACACCTGTCCGCCCTCGGTCTCGTAGGTGGTCTCGTCGATGGCAGGAGCGCCGGACTGGTTCACGACGCAGGAGGCCGTGCCGGTATTTCCGTTGACGGAAGCGCTCACGCTGACGGTGATGCTGCGCTGGGCGGATGCCGTGCGGCGCTCCCTCACGCTCTGGTTGAAGGACAGCACCGGAGTCGCATCTCCGCCTGCGGCGGCGATCGGAATACCCGTGTAGGAGAGCGTCACCTGCGGAGTACCGTAGGTATAGGACGGGATATTGATATTGTCGTCAGCGGTCACCCGACCGTTAGACGTATTCAGAGAGAAGCCAGAAGCGGAACCCGACCAGGTGGCACCGGAGGTAATCGTCCCGGTGATGGTCTCCGTACGACCGGAGACATAGGTCACGACCTGGCTATAGGTCAGAGTCGGCACGGACACACCGCCTTCGGCAACGATAGGATTCGGATCGTAGACAAGCTGAAGCGTCGGATTGCCGTACGAGGACACCTCGTCGGCCACGATGTTCACGCGGCCCTCCTTATTGGCTCCGGTGGCGTTGTAGGTCACGCCGTCAACCGTAGCACTGGCCTGGACATAACAGCTGGTATTGCCATAGTCCGCGGAATAGTTGTTCGCCCTCAGACCGGTGAGCTCGCCGGTGGTGCCGTCGATCGAGACGTAATACGAATCGTAAGGAATGCTCCAGGTAACCTGGGAATTCGGAACGACAGTATAGGATTCGCGAACGCCGTTCCTGATGGTGTACAGCCTCGCTTCCATCGTGCCGTGCCCGCCGACATAGATGTCGCCGTGCGCCGGAACCTCCTGATAGGTCCCGCCGACGCCGGTGGAGGAGGCCCAGGCCACGAACAGGTCATACGTCACGATATCGGGCACCGAGGCGGAGAGATTGTTCACCTTGCCTTTCGCAAGGCTGACCGTCCCCGTCCGGGTGACAGACTGCGGAGTCCCACCCGTGGGACTGACACGGTAGTAGAGCTCGATGTCGTAAAGCCCCGGGATGACGTAAAGGTCGTTACTGTCGTAGAGCCTGGTGGAATTCAACATCCCGCTAGACGTCCAGGAACCGGACTCGATATCGTAAGTCCCCCTATAACCGGTCGTGTTGTCGTGACTGAATATAGACCAGGTAAGGTTCGTCACGGTCAAACCCTGCGGTACGTTGAGGGTGACGTCACCGATTCTCGCATAGATGTGGTCGAGCTGGATATTGACCTCGTGCCCGCTCGAGGTGGCCTTCCCGACGACGATATCCGTCCCATAAGAAGGGGACGTATTGCCGACGGTAAGCGTCGCACCGGATGCGGTGACCGAGAGGTTCGATGCGGAAGGGGAGTTGCAGAGGTAATAGGTATTGGTCGTTCCGCCGGAAGTGCCGACATAGCGTCCGGTATGAACCTCGTTGTTCGAGGCGGCGACGCGGACGGGATCCCAGAACGACACGGGGCTCGTGCCGACCCTGGCGCCCCAGACGACGTTCCCGTTACCGATGGACGACACGGACGTGATCGCGCGGGTGGACACACTGTCGGACCCGAACTCTATGTCCTGCGTCTCGACGGAGAAAACGAGGTCGCCTTCCTCGGAGGTGTAGCTTCTTGTCTCGAACCTGAGCGGAGAAGGCTCGGCGAGCTTCAGAACAAGCTCCTCCTTCCCCTCCATGGGATCCTGCTGGGGGATTTCCTCCCGCTGGCAGGAAACACCGGCAAACAGGCTCAAAACGGCCAAAGAAACGAAATATGTCTTCTTCATATCCATCCTCCTATTGCTCTATGAAATTGAACGTCACACCGTCCTCCCAGCCATCCACGCTGATGACGAGACGGCCTACCACGAGGTCGATCATGATGTAGATATCCTGCAGGTCCTCAGTGCTCCAGTTGTAACCCGTCGCTCGGATGTACTCTCCGAGCGGAAGCTCCGCGATGGCCTCCACCTTCCCGTCGCCGTAATGATAGTCGATAGTAACCATCATCGAATCGTCGGACTGGCGGGGAATCCGGAAATCGACGATGCGTGCGCCGGGAGCAGCCACGGCGTCATAGCGGAAGGCGCCGGACACAGGAGAGAAGTCGAACATGTCGAAGCCGCAGGTGTTCCCCTCCACGAGGAAATGGTAGCCCTGCAACTCCGCCGGCCGCTTCATGATGTCGAGATGGACCGTACAGAACTGCTTGTGAAAAAGCACGTCCGTATAGGCCATCTCGCCGGTGGCGTCGACCACGTCGTGGAACGCGTACAGGCTGTCGCACTGGTTGCCGAGGTCGATGGTCACGTAGTGGCCGTTGTCCTTCGAACGAGAGACGCCCTTCCACGCGGCGAAGTCGAGCAACCCCTTGTGAATGGCCTTCACCCAGTAGGGGTCGTATTCCTCGACCATGATGCCTTCGCGGAAGACCTCCGTCTCCCTGTAACCGACCATCCCCACCCGGGAGGTGATATGCTCCCGGTCCTGGAACGACACGTTCAGGAAACAGGGGCACGGCGTACGGTCCTCCTTCACGGAACACGAAGAGATCGCGACCGCGAAAAGAAGCCCTACAAGACCCCCGAAACCGCAATGTGATATTCTGCTCATATTCTTCATGTTTTTCAATCCTGGGCCTTCCTGGGCCCTCCTGGCACCCGGACAGGCGGTCAAGCCCGCCCGGGCGGTTCCGTGTATGTCCGGACACGGGGCCGTATCATGCAGCCTACTGGTAGACGGGGACGATTTCGCCGTCAACCCAAGGCACGACGCTCACGCTGAACCGCACGTCATCCCGTTCGACGGGCCAGTCGGGACCCTGGGATCCCGGGCCGGTCACCGTCAGCGAACGGATGAGGTAGTGGGTGTTCCCCTGCATGGAAGGCAGGTCTATCGGATACCACTCCGACGCTCCGTCAAGGAGGACCTCCACGGCCACCCTCGTGTTGCGGGGACTCCAGGACGGCTCGTCCTTGGAGGTCACGCCGTTGTTTACGGGGTTCGGCATGCAGTACAGCGGGGAGGCGACCTCCACGGCCGTGGCCGCAGGCAGGACGAGCCCGCCGTAGTCCTTGACGGTCATGTCCGCCACGAGGGCGGGCAGGGAAGCGTCGACACCCATCCTGTTGAACCAGACGTCCCCGGCGGCCGGAACACCGGACCAGGGCGTGCTGCCCACGACGTTGACGAGGACGATCCGTCCCAGCTTGACTTCCGTCGCCATCGCATACGCGTCGGGCCAGTCGACGGTGAGACTCTCGACGGTCACCTTGCAGGCGTACCTGTCCAGCGCCACGGGGACGTCGTCCGCCACGGGACCGGACGGCAGGACGCCGCCCGCGTGCATGACGAGCGAGCTCTCGCCGGAGTGCTCGAGCATCGTCAGTCCCTGGAGGAACGCCGCCTCCGTCGTGTAGGACGAAAGCGCGCCTTCAGGGGCGTTCGCCACGACAAACCAGTCGAGCGATACGCCCTGGGTCAGTTCGACGCTGATGCGATCCAGCAGAGCGCCTCCCGCCACCGCACGCGCGCGGTTGTCAAGCGTTCCCTCTCCGGACCGGAAGACAAGGACATCCAGGCTCGCGACCTCCGTCTCGTGAGGGGTCACGGACGCCCTCGTCTCGGAAGTGCCCACGACAAAGGAAACGGTGCTGCGTCCGGCGTCGCTGTTCGTCACGGACTCCCGCTCGCAGGAGACCGTGCAGAGAACGGCGGACACGGCACAGACTGTCGCAAGCACTGCCTTCATCAGATTGTTATTCATCATAGCCAAAGCCTTACGATCTTCCGGTTAGGAAAGGAATCAGTTAAAGGTGGTCGGGATATCGTTCGTGCCCCAAGGGGTGACCTCGACCGTGAAGATGATGTCGGAGACGTCGTCGGACGGATCGGGGATGTTCGGGTCGTTGTTGTTGCCGTCGCCGTCGGTGTCCGGAAGGATCAGGTTGTTGTTCTGGCCCTGGACAAGATTGACAGTGGCGTGCTTGGTGTAGGTCTGCGACCAGTCGCCCTTGGAAATGGTGTAGGTGGTGGTCAGCTCATAGCTGCCGGGAACCAGCCACAGATCGTTGTCGGCGCTGTGGTAGGTCGCTCCATCGGCGATACCCACACCGGCGGAAGCGGTGCCGACCAGATACACGGCTGCGGAAGCGCTGCCACGGGTCCAGGCGTCGGTCGAGACGTTATAGGTGCCGGCGTAGATCGGGGTGAGGGTGACAGTCAGGTTGGAGACGGTGTAACCGGCATGGGCCTTCATGTCAACGGTGCCGACCTGGCAGAGGATATGGTTGAACGTAAGCAGGTTTTTGGCCTTGTAGGTCGCAGCACTCTTGTAGGCGGCCACGATGTCTGCGTCGCTGTTCGCGACGGCGATGGTCGTACCGGAAGCGGCGAAGGTCAGAGGAGCGTTCGCGGCGGCGAAATTCCACGAAACGGACTCGGACGGCCAGAACTTGCCACCGGTGAAGTCCCCGCCGGCGGCGCCGGTGAAGGCACCATCATTCCAGACGAGAGTCTGGGAAGAGGCGGCGCCGGAGGTGGCGACCACGTTGAAGGCGGTAAGGTTGGCGGCCACGGTCTCGGTCACGCCGGTACCGCGGGTTTCCGGAGCGCGCGTCGCGAAGACGATCTCGTCACCGTACTCGGGGGCGACGGAAGCGGATTCGACCTTGTTGCAGGACACCGCAGCGACGGCGGCGACCAAAGAAAGGAAAAGGATCTTTTTCATTGTTCAGTTGAATTAAAAATTGACATCGACATGCTGGTCGCTCCAAGGAGTGACGGTCACATTGAACTCGATCTCGGCGACGTCGTCGTCGTCCGGACCGATATTAGGCAACTCCACGCCACCGGAGGTGGTGGGGCCGATATTGTTGTTCTTGCCCTGCACCAGGGTCACCGTAGCGGTCTTGGAATAGGACTTCGAGAATGCGTCCTTGGTAATCGTATAGGTGGCAGTGAGCACATACGCGCCCGGGACAAGCCAGAGGTCGTTATCAGAGGACTCGACGGCCCCGCCTTCCGTGGTGATGTTCACACCCGCGTTCGCAGTACCGAGGATATAGGTGGCGCTGCCGGCGTTGCCGGGAGTCCAGGTGTCGGTCTTGAGATTGTAGGTGCCGCTGGTTTTCGGCTGCAGGGAGATCTTGATGTTCTCGGCCTTGTAACCGGCCTTCACCTTGACACGGACCGTACCGACCTGCGCGAAGATATGCTCCAGGGTGGCCGTGTTGGTCGCCTTGAACGTCGGGGTGGCGATATAGTCGACCACGATATCCGTGTTGGCGTTAGCAGGGGAGACGGTGGCACCGGCGGAGGTGTGCGTCAGAGCCACGTTCGAGAGGTAGAAGTGGTAGTTCGGATTGGTAGACGGCCAGAATTTGCCGCCCTTCCAAACGCTGCCGGACTTGGTGTAGGAAGCGCTCGTGAACACCGACGTCTCACTGTTGGAGCCGGTCGTGGCGGTCACGTAGAGCGTGGACAGATTGGAGGTGGTCACCTCCGTGGCGCGGGTCTCCGCACCGAGAGTGAAAACGATCTCCTCCGCCTCGACGTTCTCGGCGGCAGGAATCTCCTTGTTGCAAGCGACAAGGGCAAGGGCGGCGACGGCCGCGGCGAAAATATAACGTGTCTTCATATTCTTGGTTGATTAAATGGTGATTGTTCCTCCGTTGACAAGCTCGACAGTCCAGTCGTTGACCGTGATCGTGAAGCCCTGGTCGAAGCCGACAATCGGCCTCTCCTCGTCATCGTCGTCCGGATCGTCGGGGTCGTGACGGCCATCGTCCTTGTTACCAAGACGGGTGATGACGAGCTCGTTGATCTCGTAGCTCTTGTTGGACTGGATACCGGTGATGGCGATAGGGTAGTTGTAAAGCTCGCCGCCGATCTCAGCACGGACAAGCAGTCGCACGGCACGCGGGGTAAACGCGGTCTCGCCGGCGGCGAGGCCGACCTTCGCGTCGAAGCCGTTCGGCATCGTGTAGAAGAAATGAGCCGTCTCGTAGGACGCGCCCTTGGCGACAGTGCCGTCGGCGACGGCAATCTCGTCATAGGTGTAGCTGCCGAGGTTGTTGGAGGCCTCGTAACCACGACGGTTGTACCAAACCTGGTCCGCAACCTCAGAACCGCCGTACATGGCCTTGCCGGTCGCGTTGGTAAGATACACGCTCTTCAGGACGAAAGAGGCGGCCTGGGCGTCATTGTCGAAACCGTTGGTGATCTTGCGGATCACGACACGGGCGGCGAAACGGTCAACCGGGATCTTGACGCGACCGTCCGCCTGAAGGGTGGCGGTCGTGTGACCGATCATCTGAAAGTTGGACGGAGAATCGCCGGACACGGCCAGGACGGACTCGACGGCCAGCAAGTCGGAAAGCTTCGTGATACCAGACACGGCGGAATTGTTCACGACCGCATAGATCTGACGGGCTCCGGCGGTGCAGCTCACGGTAGCTTCCACGGAATTCACAGAAGCATGCCCGTCAAGGACGTCGCCGTTGAAGACGAAAACGTCGAGGGTGTTGACCTTCGCCTCGTCGGCGGAGTCGTTACGTCCGCTCTGTGCGGTCACACCCGTGGCACGAGTGAGGCCTGGACCCGAAATACCGAAGGTGACTTTAATCTTTTCAGCAGGAACATCTGTAGTGTTCTTGCTACAAGCCACCATCCCGACCAGAGCCAGGAAAGAAGCGAAAATGCAGGAAATCTTCTTCATAAACTAATCATTCAACTCGATTGATTCCTAGATTGAACCTTCGGGCCGCCCGCCAATGAAAAGAAACATCGAAAGAGATCACGGACGGCCTTCAGGCCCTTTAGATACGAATGGTTCCGAGATTCAGACCGACCTCCCACTCACTCACGGTGATGGTCACCTGCGTGTCGCCCGTCTCAATGGGCTTGTACGGATCAAGGCCAGGGAGGCGGGTGATGCAAACCTCGTCGATGACATAGGTCTTGTTGCGCTCCAGATGAGGTAGCGCAATCGGATAGTAACCGAGAGTCTGACCGGGACGCTCCTCGGGAGCGATCACGATAGGCTCACCGGCGCCGTCCAGCATGGTAGCCTCGATAACGAGCATCGTACCGCGCGGGACCCAGTCCGCAGAATAATCCGGAGTATAGCCGTCCACGTCGGTGCCGAAGGCGTTCGGATACGGATAGAAGACGTGCTCCTGACGGTAGCTGTTATCGGTCACAAGCGTTTCGCCTTCGTAGACGCTGTTCTTGACCACCACGGCGGTCAGCGCGTCATAAAGCAGGCCGTCATAAGCCTCGTCCTCATGCTTGAGCTTGTTCACCCAGGCGGCAGGCGTGCCGGAGACATCATAGTTGTTGTCGCCAGCGACATTGATCAAATACAGGCCATGAATGCGTACCGACCAATTCTTCTTGTATTCCTTCAAGTCCGCAGAGATTTTGTTGATGGACACGCGGGAGACGATACGCTTCACGGTGATAGGAACCTGTCCTCCGTCCACCAAGTCCTGCGTCACGTTGCCGGTCATGACGAACGAGTCGACGGCATTCTCTGAGAGGGCGGTCACGGCGGCCTTCAGGCCGTCGAGCGTCATCACGGCGTCAAGGTCCGGGGCGTTGACCACGGCCCACACGGCACGCTCGCCGGAGGTGGCGGGCACCAGAGCGCTGAGCGCGTCGGTCACCTTGCGGTAGGCCTCACGGTCATTGCCCTTGAAAACAAAGATCTGAAGGCTGTTCACCTTCGCCTCCGAGGCGGCATCGTTGCGACCTTCCTGGTTGACCAGTCCGGTGACGCGAGTGGCAGATGCGCCGCGGATTTCGACCGTCACCTCGACGGGATATCCCGGAGTCTCGGTTACGGGTGCTGCCGGCTCCCGATTGCAGGAGACCAGCGCCATCGCTGTCAGAACAGCGGAGAAAAGCAGTGCTTTCTTCATAGTATGGAACATTAAAAAACGGATATAATTGTGCTTGATCACAAGTTCACTCAAAAGCCGAGGTCGTCGTCGATGTCCTCCTGCCTGTTCAAGCCGTAGAGCTTGATAAGGGCGGAAATCTCCGGATCGAGGTTGCCCCGGTGGACGTAGGTCTGGTCCTGCCGGCAGGCGTCCATGTAACACTGTATGGCCTTCTGCGCATCCCCGTTACGGGAATGCAGGATGGCCAGGAGGTAGTTCACCTGCGGCGTCCTCTCGAGGTTCTGCAGGATGAGCATCGCGGAGGCGTTGCGCTCGGCGGCCATGTACGCGACGGCGGCATTGTAGTCCTGGTAAGGGCCAAGGATCTTCACGGCCTCGTCATAGTCCATGTCGCGCAGCAGCTGGACGCCATCCATATATCTCTGGTCGAGCTCGGTCGTATGGACCGTGTCCTTGACCATTCCCTTCCTCGCCAAGTGGAACTCGAAGTCCACCACGCGAAGGGAGGCATACAGGCTGTCAACGAGGAAATGGTAGTAGTCGTCACCCTTCATCCTCGCCTCGCGCTGGTCCTTGTCGCGGATTCCCTCGTGGGAGAAATACCGCTCCTTCTGCTCGTCCGTCAAGCGGTACTCGTTCCGGACCAGGCGGTCCAGCAGCTCCCAGTTCTCGGGCACGCTCCGGGTGATGAAACGGATACGGGGGATGGTCGTCCGCGTCGAGACGACATTGCCCTGCTCGTCGACGGAGAAACCGCCCTCACGGGCGACCTGCCGCCTGTAGTCGTTCATGAAATCCTCGAAGTAACGGACCACGGCCTCGCCCCTCCGCTTGGAAAGGGCGCCGTTGGTGGCCCAGGAGCCCTCGGGGGAGGCGTTCGCGGTGACCACGATGCTGTCCAGGTCATAGACCTCGTTGCGCAAGAGGTCCGTGAGGTTGTCCTTCACGAAACCAATCTGCTCGTAGTTGTCGGCGAGGTCCAGCCGGATCTCGGACCGGCCCTGGGCGAACTCGATGCGGTAGGAGGCATTCGCCTCCGCCCGGCGTTCGATGACGCGGGTGAGATAATGCTCGGTGGGGTCCGCAAACGAGGAGATCGAGCTGATATAGAAGGTCAGCGGCTCGCTCCGGGGAATGGTATAGATCTTCTTGTCCTGCTCATAGATGCTTCCCGACAGGAGGATGTCCACCTTGCGGAGCTTGGGACGGGTATTGATCGTCTGGATGTAATTGTAGACGAAATCGCCGTTGATATCCTGGATAACCGTATCGAGACGGATGCCCTCAGAGACGATCGGGGCCTTCACGTAACGGCGGAACATCTTGTCGCGGTCGCGCAGCCGCCTGGCGTTCCTTCTCTTCGCGAGAGAATTTGTATAGTGCTCCACGGCCTCCTGCTCCGAGACCCCATAGTAACTGAAGAACATCTCGTCCGACACCTCGGTGGAGTCGGTCTTAAAGGCGAACACATCGGGGATGTTCCTGGCGAGGAAGCGCTCCAGCTGCTTGACGTTGATGAACTTGGTGGTGTCAGAGATGATCTTCGAAAGGAACTTCTCGTATTGCTGGTATCCCTTCAGCTGGGCCCTGCGGTAGTCGCGCCCGGTGATCACGACGGGCTCCAGCCTGGTGGAGTCCCCGAGGATGAACATGTCGGGATAGAACCGCAGCTGCCAGGCGCCGTCCTGCATGTCCTTGGGGACAACCACCTGGAAGTTGAGGTCGATCTTGCCCCGGCGCTCCGCAATGTTGCGGAAGCGGGCGGTGACGATGGCGGCCTGCAGGACGTCCGTGGCGACCATCTCGCCGGACTCCTCGTCCCGGATTGCCTTCATGATGAGGACGTCCTTGCCCGACTCGTCCTTGACGACGACGGTGTCGCTCTTGCTCTGACGGAACTCAAGTTCGGGGATGTCGCTCTCCTGGGGGAGGACGAGCTGCGCGCTGAGCTGCTTCTCCTGCACGTTGCGGATCTTGCTGGGACCGCCGCAGGAAAGGACGAAAACCCCGGCCAGGAGCACTCCGGCCAAGACGAGAGAGTAGGCGTGTCCGATCTTTCTCATATCCTTTCCCTCCATCAGAACACGAAAATCAGGGATATGAAGACGTCATCGGGCAGGATGAAGAACTTCCTGCCCTGGTCGACGACCGAACCGCAGTTGGTGCAGCGGTAGGTCCGATAGGCCGTCTGGCCTCCCCACAGCCCGGCGCCGAACTCAATGTTCCAGTTCCGGGAGAGGATGTGCGTGTAGCCCGCACCGATACCGACGCCAAAGGCGTCGCCCTCCTCCGCCGTATGGTGGAAAAGACCGCCACGGTTGTACTCCATGTACTGGCCCCTGGCGTATCCCCACCAGCCGGAGTAGATGTACCACGGCCACCAACGGATGCCGAGGTTGTAGGCCTGCTTGCGGTTCTCGAACTGGCGTTCGTCGTCGCCGGCCCAATCCGTGAAGCGGTCCTCCGGATCGCCCTTGCGGAACGTCCAGTTGTTGTAGCGCATGCCGGCGTGCAGGGAAAAGTGCTGTGCGACAGCCACGCCCGCCTCAAGGTTGGCCGTGCCGAGGTTCGCCCACTCTACGAAATTGGTCGAGACAGAATAACGCTGAGCCGATGCCGTCGCGCACATGCCGAAAAGGACGGCCGAAAAGGACAGGGCGAATGTTAAAAATCTCATTTCTATCAAAAAGTTTCGTCTCTCCTGGGGAGAGAACCGTTACTGGCGGCAAATATAAGGGATTTCCGAAAAAATAAAAAAACTTTCGGAACAAATTAAAACGTCTACACCAAAATTCTAAGACAAATTATACAAAACGGCCTGACATCTAACCTTTCCCTCCAGAACAGAATTCCCGACGCGTCAGTCGGCAATTCTGTTTTTCCTCCTGCAAGCAAAGGCCCTGGCGTGCCTTTGCGGGAAATAATAATCAAGAATTCATCATATACATCCATGAGAATCCATCTGGAAAAACCACCTTAACAGACACTGAAAATTTCTCTCCCAAAACGTCAAAATTCTTTGACTATCAAGAGAAATTCACTATCTTTGTAACTGAAGACAACAAGAAATTAGACAACCATAAAACCATCAGACAACCATGTTTCCTGACTATCAGAACAACGGTGCCTCCCAGCAGGGAGGCGGAAGAAGGGGCGGCTTCCAGCGCCAGCCCAAGGAAGACCCGGTGAACAGCGTGACCCTGTGCGGCATCGTGCGTTCCCGCTCCCGCGACAACGTGATCAAGGTGATCACCTGGCCCGACGGCGGCGGCGTCATCCACTTCAACCTCGAAGTGGACACCCCCGAGGGCAACGACCAGTACGGCCGGCCCCGCGTGTCGAAGGGCTGGTACAACGTCAACATGAAGACGAACAACGGGAAGAAGCCCATCACGCTCAACGACCTTCGCTCCATCCTCCCCGGGATGAAGATCCTCATCCGGGGCAAACTCAAGAACGAGAAGTACCCGATCCGCGAACTCAACAAGGAGATCCCGATCACGGTCGTGGACGCCTACTACTTCGAGATGAAGGAGAGCGAGCTCCAGCAGTACGGTCCCCAGCAGCCCCCGCAGGGCGGCTTCTACGGCCAGGGCGCGCCCGCACCCCAGCAGGGTTGGGGACAGCAGGGCGGATACCCCGCTCAGCAGGGCGGCTATCCCGCCCCCGGTCCTCAGTACGTCCCCCAGCCGTCCCCGTACGGTCCGCAGGGATACCAGGCCCCCCAGCAGGGCGCATATCCTCCTCAGGTGCCCGCGCAGGGAGCCCCGGCCGGCTATCCCGCACAGCAGCAGAGCTCGGCCTACGGCCCCGGCTACGGCCAGCAGCCCCCGCAGGGCGGATACCAGCAACAGCCTCCCCAGGGCGGCTACCAGCAGCAGCCTCCGCAGCCGCAGGCGGCACCGGGCCAGCCGGCGCCTCCCTACTACCGGCCGCCCCAGCAGGGCGCTCCCGCGCCCCAGAACGCACCGGCCCCCCAGGCGGCCCAAGGAGCACAAGGCGGTCCTGCAGTGCTTGAGGATCTGCCTCCTGATATCCCCGACGGTGCACCCGTCCGTGACATCAACCTCGGTTAAACAGCAACACAATGTTCGTACTCCGTAAGAACCCGGCCATCCTCGAATCCGCCGAGAAGGCCGCCGAACAGATCCAGTATGCAAGGCAACGTCTCGCAGACGGATCCTGCGGCCTGGTCTTCGAACCCGGTGAACACCGGTACTTCCTCGGCGGCAAGGAGCTGCGCAGCGTCTCGTCCATCGTGAGCCACTTCGCTCCGGTGGACACGCTGGCGCTGGCACGCAGAGCCTCCGTCAATCCCAACCATCAGTACTTCGGGAGAAGTCCCGAGGAAATCATGGAGCTGTGGGCACTCAAGCGCGACAACGCGGCGGCGGCCGGGACGCGGGTACACGCGTTCGCGGAGGCCTGCTGCGACTTCCTCCTCGGAAAAGAGGAGGAGATGGAGCCGCGCTTCCGCGAGATGCTCACCGAGGACGGCCTCGTGGCCACAGAGCCGAAGGACGTCGCCGTCGCCCGCTGGTGGGCTGACATCGACTGGAACCGCTATGCGTTCGTCGCGAAGGAGACGCGGATCGCCAACCCCGTGCTCCGCTATGCGGGCACCTTCGACACCCTCCTATACGACCGGTACCTGCTTGGCTACGCCCAAAAGGACTACAAAACCAATGAAGACCTCAACAAGTGGTACGGCGACAAGCTCCTGCCCCCGCTGAACAACATCAAGGCGAACGACATCGGCAAGTACACAGTCCAGCAGACCCTGTACACCATCACCCTCCGTCAACTCGGACTCAATGTCGTGTCGAACGACCTCGTCTGGCTGAAGGAGAATGAATACGAAGAAAAGGGGCTGGAATTACGCTACGACAGGATCGTGGCCTACGCGGTCGACAAACTCAACAACCAATCGTAAAAAAACCATAGCAAATGAGAACCATTACACAGAAAGACAAGAAGGGCCTCGAGGCGGCGTTCCGTGTCTTCGCCAGGGAACTCAGCGGCCAACGAATCACGGCTGACACGTGCGAGACGCTGGTGGCCCGAGCCCTGGCCGAGGGGATCACCATCGACGAGCTCCTCAACCGGGGCAACTGGGCCCGGGCCCTCGCAGGGGTGCCCGAGCTCTCTCCGGAGGAGTACGTCGACGCCCTCTGCGACAGCAGCATCGACGTTCTGGAGCTCAAGGACGAACCCGGGTGGCACGACCCCCAGTTCGGATGGCGCATCGTCGCCGAGGCGGCTCACGACTTCTACATGTCCGTCACAGGAAAGGGCGGCAGGTGGAACATCCCCTCCTCCCTGATGAACCTCGCGAAGGCGGTTTCCGCCCACTCGCTCCAGTCCATCCTCTCCGAGGACCTCATCTTCGCCGTCACCTCCGTCGACGAGCCGGCGACGTACTTCGACTACATCCAGGCCATCGCGAAGGACTTCAACAGCCTTCCGGTGGACGCGACGCTCACCGCCGAGCAGGAGGCGCGCCGCTGCCGCGCCGCAGAAACACTCAACATCCAGGAGCCCGAAGAGGGCGCCGAGGGGGAATACGCCGGCGGAGAGGTCCCCGGCGACACGCCCGAGGACGAACCCTTCCCGGAATACACGGAGCTCGGCGACGGCTCCACCGTCCTGACGCCGAACCCGACCGACTACAAGCGCAGCAGCATCCAGTCGTTCATCACGGGCTGCAGCATGGCGGAGATCGCCGGCCTTGCCAGGACCATGGAGGACGGCGAGACCCTCTCCCTGTCG
The DNA here is from genome assembly GCA_900318015.1 of uncultured Bacteroidales bacterium. Lineage (GTDB taxonomy): Bacteria > Bacteroidota > Bacteroidia > Bacteroidales > UBA932 > Cryptobacteroides. Next base: position 119,800 of record ONJB01000001.1, read on the forward strand.
GACTTCGTCGAGAACCTCACCCACGGCCGGTTCGATCGCAACCTCGAGACGCCCGAGATCCGCAAGGTCCACATGCGCCTCAACGCCGACCTGTTCGACTCGTTCCTGGAAGCCTACAAGATGCAGGGCTTCGACGCCGACGACGAGTCCAAGCGAAAGGAGCTCGAGACGTACGACATCTTGCACGACAGCTGGGATTTCCGGACCCCGCAGGTCAGGAAGCTGCACAAGCTCAAGAGCCTCATCTTCCAGTACGGGGCGGACGACGACGACCTGGTGGACGCCATCACCGACCTCCAGAACCTCTACGGAGAATGACCATCACGGCGGGGACTCTACGGGTTCCCGCCAAACCTTTTCCCGCAAACATGAAAATCAACGTTTTCAGCATCCGCAAAGAAGGCCGCAACGAGGTGTTCATCTCCGACAAGGACACGATAGCCGGCAGAAAGCCCGTCCTCACCGGAACGGACCTCAAGGCCGTCACGGACCTCCTGACAGATGCACTCCAGGCACCTTGTGCCATGTACATAGACGAGTCACTCGCAGGGATGAAGGAGCTCGGAGACTTCGAGACGTCCGACAACGTCCAGCTGATCGGAATCCGCAACGACCTGGACGAGAAAGCCTACATTCCGGGCCCCAAGGAGTCGGACAAGATCTTCGAGTTCAACTCGGGACCCCGCAAAAGGCTCTTCGAGATCATGCAGAGCAACAAGGGGATTATGATCGGCCAAAGAAACTGCGACAAGGACATGTTCCAGACGATCGCGGAAGGCATCGACGAATTCATCCAAAAGAACGCCGGGGAGAACAACACCACCGTGAACGCCGTCATGGCCGGAGCAGCGGCCTCGTTCGTAAGGCACGTTGATCCGGAAACCTACAAGCGCCTGTACGACATGTCCCCCCATAAAGAAACAGGAAACCCGAAACCTGCACCCATCATCATCCCCCTCAAGGGGAGCGGCATGAAATCATGACCGCAAGGACGGCTGACATAATCTGAAGAGGAAAAAATGGACATCGACCCGCGATACGAAAAGGCCCTCAACCATGCGCTCGGCGAAATGGGCCTCAGCCTTGAGGACCTGCAATATCTCAAGATCGACGAGTTCCGCACCCGTCCCCGCGTCGGGAGGAAACTCCAGGAATACACCCTGCACAAGCTCGAAGACCGCGGGCTCTCCTTCGGGATGCACACGCTTTCGTTCCTGAAAAGCCACATCGACGAGCTCAGGAACCTCCCCGCCTCAGTCACCATCCACGACAACGACTGGGGCGCGTATCGAGAGGAGACGATAATCCTGGAAGGAGGCGCGGCCATCTGCGGGCTTTCATTCCCGGGACAGGGGGAGCCCGAAGAACATCGCGACCGCGCCTGGCTCCACGACCTCAGCGTGCTTCCCGGACAGCGCAGGAAAGGTCTCGCGACGAGACTCCTGGAAATCTGCCGCAGGAGAGCGAAAGCCGCCGGCCGGCGCAGGCTCTCCCTCTGGGTGAAGCCCGGCACGTGGCAGGAAGACTGGTACAGACGTCTCGGCTTCCTCAAGGACCTCGAGATGATGAGGACCGACGGCAGCCCGATTTACGACCTCGAACTGACAGAACCCGAAACTGACAGAACCTACCAGAAAACCTAACGAACCATGGCAACCAAACTCACCGACCTGCATATCGTAAAGCTCTTCGACGACGACCGAATCGTCTTCGACACGCCCGTCAGCGTCACGAAAGACGGAATGTTCACAACCACCCTCCCCAAACAGGCGGCGGACCTGTTGGAGTCATACGGCCCCAAACTCGATGTCAACCGGGCCGGACGGGCCGGCTTCTTCTCGGCCGACACCCTCGAAGGACTCCGCCGGGAAATTGAGAAAGCGGTTAACGAAGCAATCTCAAAGGAACTCGTGGAGGACAAGCTCGTCATCAAATACTCCGTCACGACAAAATGCTCCTACGCCATCGACACCGACGGCGAGATCATCCCGAACGGCTGCTGGCGCAAAGACCCCGTCGAGCGAGGGAAGGAATACGGAACCGACTGGCGGGAAGGCAACGCCAATTCGCGAACTTACGGAAACCTTCCATCCGTCAGCGTCTTCGCCCGCGTCTTCCACAAGAAGACCTATGCCTACCGCTCCGGCCGAACCATCCAAAAACTGGAAATCTACCGGCCCAAGATCAAAGACGGACGGGGAAGCTCCATCGACTGGATCAACTCCCTCTGCAACATCAGTTCTTCGGACAGTATCTTCGACCACAAGGAGGACTACACGCATACCCCGGAGGTGGACGCCACCGAAGAGAACGCAGCGATGTTCGTTAGGCTCTTCAAACTCATCTTCCAGTGCAACGAGCTGTTCAAAAACCTCAACATACCGGAATTCTTCCTGGAAATGGTCGCCAAGAACATGCCACTCGCAATCGAAAAATAAGAATGCCATGAAATTCCACTTCTACGGACAGCCCTCCTTCACGAATCTCCCGAAAGGGACTACGACCCAGGACCTCCGGTCGCTGGCCCATTTCAACCGCATCATGAAGAACTACGCGAAATTATGCAGGATAGAGAAAACCGACAAACCGTAAGCCTTGAACGACAGGACAGCGGACCGACATTCGAGGACGGAATCTGGTTCGCCATCCAGCTCCTCGTCACCGGATCAGGGTTCGACGAACCGACGCTTGCCGAGGGAATCGCCTTCGAAGCCGGCCTTACCGGCTCCCAGATGCGCACACTTCAACGGCGAACGGGATTCCAAAGCAGGAAAATGAACCGCTTCATCCGAGACTATATCGACAAACACAAAGAAAAACAAGTATGAAACACCGAATCGTAGCCTCCTGCGACCCGTACAATGCGTCCAAAGGCATTGCCTCCCTGCAGGCCACCTACCAGTCTGACCTCCAGGCCGGCAACTGTCCCCAGGAGATCCTTGACGCAAAACAACGAATAATATGAAAATACTTTACAGCCACAACTCAATCGAATTGACGACGCCTGCTATATGGGCCGAAAAGATTTTATCACAAGATAGAATCTTCACTAACCTACATGGAAGACCGTACTTGAGCAATAAAGAAAAGGGGATATTGAAAGATGTCATTGACGCCTTCAACAGGAAAACATCAAAAAAAGAAGACTTTCAGATAACTGACGTTCTCATTATCCATAAAGCAAAGGTAAAGCGTTTCCTTGAATTGCATGACCATTTATGCAATCAGAAAGGATTGATAGAATTAGGCATAACGGGAATTGCAAACGACCATTACGTCGGTAACATCTATTCCTTTGTCGAACAATTGAAAGAACAACTTGACAATGCCTGACTTCAAGCATATCACCCTTACTGGGATCGACGACCGGACGGATATCCGTGAACTCGTCCGCCTCCAGAAGCGGTTCCCGCTCGTGGAATTCGGCGTCCTCCTGTCCTGGTCACAACAGGGCTCCGAGAGGAGATACCCGTCCTTCCAGACCATCAAGGCCTTCAACGAGGCGGGCCTGAACCTCTCGGCGCATGTCTGCGGCAGCGCGGCGAGACAGTTCGCTCAGGGCGAAACGGCCCTCCTGGACCACATCTTCGACCAGATCGGGACGGTACGCTTCCACAGAATGCAACTGAACCTCGCCGGGTTTCCCGCCGAGAAGTTCGTCCCGCTGCCGACCGAGTACGGCAGCGTCAAGGAAATCATCCTTCAGAGAATCAACGCCGACGAGTTCGACCTTTTCCGCGAACGGCTCGGCGACTATCCGTCGGTCTTGTTGGACGCTTCCGGCGGCCGGGGCAGGGAATCCGCCATCGTCCCACTCGAAGGCCCCTTCAAGGTCGGCTATGCCGGCGGCTTCGGGCCGGACAACATCGAAGGGAAACTATCGTTCCTCCTGGGCCGCCCGGAAGTCGGCGAGTTCTGGATCGACATGGAGGGCCGCATCAGGAGTTTCGACTGGTTCGACATCACGAAGGCGGAGGCCGTCCTGAAGAAGTGCTATAAGGTTCTCCTGGAGAAAAATGTCTATCCGGTCTACGACACGCACAACACCTTCTATGAAGGCGGTCGGAAAATCCACCTGATGAACGAGGAAACCGGCCGGTGCCTTTGCGGCTTTGAGCCCGCATTCTTCAACGAGGTGAATCTGGGCCATCCGGATTCCCCGTACAAGAGCACGATGGAGTACGTGTCCCAGCCGGACCCCGACGGGAACCTCTGCCTGAGGTGCAAGGAGATTTTCATCAACAGGATGCAGAGATACACACTATGAGCATTTACAAGTACACAGGAGGGCCCTTCGGGGAATCCGTCCGTACATGGAACAGATGGATCCTCGTCGTAAACGGCGAGGAAACGAAGTTCGACCGGAAAAGGCACGCCCTGCTGTGCGCCGCCGCATCCATGGCCAGAGGCCTCCGCACCGAACTCTTCCAGGAGACCGTGATGCGGTTCCGGCGTGGAGGGGAATGGCACGACGAGGTTTACCGAATCGACATTTCAAACCGAATACAATGAAAGACAAATGGTATATCGCTGACGCTGTAATCCTTTTCGACAAACTCAAGGGTAACGTCAAAACAGAATCAGGAAAGCGGCTTGTCTATCCAGGCGAATGGTTCATGCCGCTCGTGGAAGGGCAGCCAAAAGGAAAATGGATGTCCACCAACGGGAAAATCCCGAACAGAGTTAGCCATCCGGCAACAGAAGAAGAAATCAAGAAACACTTCAAATAAAAAAAATACTACGATATGTATCTGCACAGACATTTGTACATCCTCTTGCGGGACCAGCAGCTGGTCGACCGCTATCACGACAAAAACGCCGCCATGAAGGCGTACCATGAAGAGATGGAAAGGTACGAGTCGAAAACGCTGCTGACGAACTGCGCCTTCGAGACGTATGTCAAGGGGAAACGCCGTATCATCCAAGTCGTGCAGTGCCTGTAGGCGATGAAACCATCGAAATCCAGACATCCAAGGAAGCCATGATCACCGAAAAACAAGCAAGGGCCCTCGCTATCCTCCGTGACTATCCCGGAATCACGGCCAACGCTTTCGCGGCCCTCTACTTCACGGAACCCTCGAGGGAGTCCCTCTTCACCGCCGTCTCCAACCAGGGGAACGGCGCCTGCGCCGGAAAGAAAGCCTGGCTCTGCGCCGGGTCCCTCCTCGGTAAACTCGCCAAAAGGGGACTCGTCAGAAGGGACTACGGCTCCGGAACGGGACGGTTCTACCTGACCTATGAGGGTGAAAACAAACTCAAGCAAACAACTCATAACCATGCCTAACAAAGGATCATTCAATGCAGGCTGGTGGAACTGCTTCGACAGCTTCACGGCCGAGCTCGCCCACACGGACTCAAACTACGACACGACCGCGTACGGCGTCCTGTCCGCAGCCGGCGTCTCCCGGAGGGAGGCTGCCTGGCACCTCGAACACGGGAACCTCAATCCGGCCACCGAGAAGGTCGTACGGGAATACTGGCTTCACTGCGACTGAAAATGGGAACCCTTGGTAAAAGACCGCAACCAGACGAGCCCCGTCCCTCAACCCCGCAGGCGAAACCGAACGGGGACACCAACCGCAGCCTCCTGGACATCGAACTCGCCCTGGCGGACCACTTCAACTGGAAGAAGAACGTCATCGCCTTCAACGTCCTCGGCATCTCGGCGACGCTGCCCCTCGACCACGAATGCGACATGCTCGTCGTAACGCCTTCCGGCTATCTCACGGAAGTGGAGATCAAGAGATCCTACGACGACTTCTGCGCCGAGTTCAAGAAAAGGCACCACCACGCGTCCGCCGTTCCGATGAAGGACTTCCTCTACTGCGTCCCCGCCGGCATCCTGGAAAAGACCGTCAAAAAACTCGAAGAGCAGAAGATCATCCCGTCAGGGATACTGACTTACGACGAAAATCTGGAATTCAGACAATACGGAATCAGGTCCAACGAAGACACCCCGGAAAACAGACAACGGGCGGAAGAACTCAGAAAGGAAGGCGGGTCAATCCTCCTCCTCTTCAACGGGCACGGGGATGCAGTCAGAATCGTGGACCCGAACCTGTCAAACCATCCGCTGTTCCTCGAGCAGCAGCTGGAGATCGCCCGCCTCGGCGCGATGCGCCAGGTCGCGCTCCGGAGGAAGATATCCGAGCTTCAGCAAAGGGGCCCGGTCAACCCCGACGGCAAACTACTGACGAAAATCGCCCAGATGGAGGTACTCCTTCGTGAGTACCGCAATCGTTTTGAGGAAGAAACCGGACACCGCATGGATGAAAAGGAAGTCTTGTTCGGATGATTAAACAAACCATAAAATGAAGACCTTCCTCAAAACTCTCCTTGGAAAATATCCAAAGGTCAAAAAACAATCAGAAAAGGAACAGGAAATCGAACAGAAGACAAAGGAAAGGCTTTACGTCGAGTACCTCCTGTTCCGCCTGTGGTTCCAAAACAAGGACGCAAACGGAACGTACGAGTTCAAGCCGGTGAATATACGCACCGGAAACAACCCTTACTATGTCGATGCCCTGAAATTCGACACGTCCGAGACAGGCGAAAGTAATGCCGCCCTTTTCGCATCCACCGCCTCCAACGACAAACTTCTGCTCCGAGGTTGGAGCGAAAAGGTGGCAAAAGTATTCGGCAACTCAACCTGTTATAAGACCTACGAACTCAACAGGCTTGTCAACGCGTTGATAATCTCATCAGAATAATCCAACCCTAACCTTCCCTCCCCGCAACGAAAAACACCCGAATCCCCCAAAACGTCCTTGCGGACGCCTCCCGGAGGTCGGGTTTTTTTGGTGAATTCGTCTCTTTTTCGAGGCTTTCCATTGTTCCGGAGGGGCGTACTCCGCCCCCCGGAATGATGAAAAGAACACTCAAAAACCATCATTCACCATGCAGCAGTCACAGAACCCCGCGCCCAGCGGTATCTGGGCCAAGCTCCTGGAGATCCAGAAGAGCCACAAGACCTTCGCGCCTTCCGAGGACTCCGAGAAGAAAGGACAGGACGGACGCAGCGCATACCGCTTCACTCCGACCTGGAAGATCACGGAAAGCATCCGTGAGAAGATGGACGCCCTCGGCCTGATGCTCATTCCGGAATTCACCTTCCGGCAGATCGACACGATCGAGTACCCCGTCTACAAGATGATCGGCGATTCGCCGATGACGTTCATGAAGAAGGAACTGCACGTCGCCATCGACGCCTCCTTCACCTGGGTGGACGCCGCCACCGGCGAAAAGGCGGGCCCGTTCCATATCGCCTGCTCCGGCGCCAACGGCACCGACAAGAGCACGGCCACGGCCCAGACCTACGCCGAACGCTACTTCCTCCTGAAGTTCTTCCACATCACGACCCGCGAGCCGAGCGAGGAGCCGGACATGCAGGACTGCGACACCATCCAGGGCCTGCCCAAGGACCTGCGCAACCCGATCGCACAGGCTTCCCGCCAGCCGCATCTGAGCGGTCCGTATGCGGCCCAGCCCGCTCCGGCCATTCAGCAGCCCTACCAACCGCAGTCCTTTGGCCCCTCCACGCCCGCAGGCTACGGGGCGCAGCCCCAGCCGATGACTCCGCCCGTGCAGCAGAGCGGACAGCAGGTGAACGTCTTCACGGTACCTCCCCAGTACATGCAGGGAAGCGCCCCCCAGGGTGTGAACCCGGGCTTCGACGAGAACAACCCCTACATCCGCGAGACCATCGACCGCCTCGCCTTCTTCGAGAAAGGCACGGCATCCCACGGACAGGCCGTCCAGGAGAGCGTCCAGAAGCTCTCCTCCATGGGCTTCAACTGCACCGTTCCCGGCTTCGTTGACAACCTCGTCGAGGGCGGCCAGGCCCGCCGCGAGAACCGGTCGCCGCGTTACGCCGCCTAACCAAGAACAAGAATGAAAACCGAACCAACCATGGCACAAGAATCCTACGCCCAGACGTTCATCGACCTGTTCGATGACAGAATCGAAGATTCCGAGAAAGAGAAGCGCGAGCTCTCCTCCACGGAAAAGGACCAGATCAGCGGCACCTTCCCCGACGCCGACAAGCTCGGAGAGGCCCTGCCGGAGCTCCTCGCCAAAGTCGAAGGCTTCAACAAGAGCATCGACAACGCATCCGAGAAGATCAAGCAGTGGCAGGATACCAAGAAGATGTGGCAGGCCCGCCTGGCCCAGCTGCTCGACGTGCTCGGCACCACGATGGAGCGGCTCCACATCCCCGGGAAGTCGCTGAAGATCGGCGGCATCAAGCTCAGCACCCGTACCGGCTCCGTCCTCGAGGTGGACGACGACTGGCTGCTGCAGCAGTACCAGGCGATGGCCGACGCGCTCCAGTCCCAGCTTCCGTCCTACGTCAAGGTGAAGCTCGCGATCGACAAGACGAAGCTCAACGCCCACGTCGCGAAGGATGACTCCCTCCTGGTCAACCACCCGGACAAGATCCACACGAAGCCGACCTCCTCGACGACACTGAAGAAGTAACCGGAGAACCGCCGCCTGCGGAGCAAGCCCCTGCAGGCGGCCCTCCGAAAACCTTTCGGCCATGACCAAACCCATCGAAGACATCCGTCTCCTTTACATCGACCTCTTCTGCGGGGCTGGTGGCACCTCGACCGGCTGCGAGAACGCAGTGCTAAACGGGAAGAAGATAGCGAAGGTCATCGCCTGCGTCAACCACGACGCCAACGCGATAGCCTCACATGCCGCCAACCACCCGGATGCCATCCATTACACGGAAGACATCCGTACCCTGGAGCTCGGCCCGATGGTTCGACACATCGAGATGGCGCGGAAAACCTACCCCAAGGCGAAGGTCGTCCTGTGGGCCTCACTCGAATGCACGCAATTTTCGAGAGCCAAAGGCGGACTCGCGCGGGATGCGGACTCCAGGACGCTCGCGGAACACCTCTTTCGCTACGTGGAAGCCATCCGACCGGACATCATCCAGCTGGAAAACGTTTCAGAATTCGTCTTATGGGGGCCGCTGATAGAGCGTAAACGAGCTGACGGCACAACGGTGATGGTCCGCAAATCCAGCGGCAAAGGAAAGGACAGGAAATCCTGGACCGAGCCGGGTCTATACCCGGATCCCGAGCACGCCGGCGAATGCTTCCACAAGTGGGTCCGCCAGATGCGCTCTTACGGATACGATTTCGAGTACCGGATCCTCAACAGCGCCGACTACGGCGCCTACACGTCCCGCAGCCGTTTCTTCGGCATGTTCGTCAGAAAAGGGACGCCCCTGGCCTTCCCCGAACCAACGCACGCGAAGAACCCCGAACGTAACCTTTTCGGCGAGAAACTCCTTCCCTGGAAACCCGTCAAGGACGTCCTCGACCTCGACGACGCAGGAATCTCGATCTTCGACCGCAAGAGGCCGCTGGTGGATGCGACGCTCCGTCGCATCTACGCGGGACTCGTCAAGTTCGTAGCCGGCGGCGACCGTTCGTTCCTCACGAAGGCGTTCGGGGGAAACCCCTCCGAGAAATGCCAGCGCCTCGACGTTCCCGCAGGGACGGTCACGGTAAAGGACCATCATCAGTTCATCACGACCTATTACGGTCGCGGAGGCGCCCATAGCGTCGAGGGACCGGCACCGACCGTGACCACCAAGGACCGCCTTGCGATGGTCTACCTCGACAAGCAGTACGGCACCGGAGTGCCCTCCTCGCCGGATGCCCCCTGCCCGACGATCGAGACGGTGCCGAAGGTGAAGCCGGTGACGGTGCATTTCCTCGACAACCAGTACGGGCAGAGCCGGTGCTCCTCCGTAGAGGCCCCCTCGGGGACGGTCACGGTGAACCCCAAGCAGGCGCTCGTTGAAGCGAAGATCGCCCCCTGGCTGATGCAGACGAACTACCAGAACGTCGGTCAGGGAATCGACGAGCCGGCGAAGACGCTCACTGCCGACCGCCACTGGTCCTACCTGATGAACCCGCAGTTCTCCAGCCCCGGGAGCAGCATCGAGACGCCCGCTCCCACAGTCATCGCACGCCAGGACAAGAAGCCCCTGTCGCTCGCCTCGGCCTTTACCGAGGGACCGCATCCCTCCTTCATCAAGGAAACGCCCGGCGGGCTCGTCTACGAAATCTATGACACCGACTCGAAGGTCCTGCGGGAGATCAAGCTCTTCATGGCCGCCTACGGCATCGTGGACATCACGATGCGGATGCTCCGCATCAAAGAACTGAAGCTCATCCAGGGCTTTCCGGAGGACTACGTCCTCGTAGGGTCGCAGGAGGAGCAGAAGAAATTCCTCGGCAACGCGGTGGTCACCGTGATGGCGAAGGCCTGGTGCGAGGCGCTCGTGGATACGATGTACCCCGACGAGTTCCGAAAGGCCGCATAGCAAGGCGGTTACGAAACTATTGCATATCTTTGTACTACAGAAATGGAAAAGACCAACCCTTTCTGGTTCACCCTCGAACCGGCACACATAGAAGCGAACCTCGGACAGGTCCTGCTTTACCTCGCGCGCGCCTACCGAGACGGAGCGTCCAAGGACGCCAAGACCGAGGAGACCGTATCCCTCCTGTTCCGCCTCGCCGACGAGACCGTTCCGGACGGATCGACGAAAGCATTCAAGATCCTCGGCGCAGCCGCGCTCGTGTCCTGCGGCCGCCACGACCCCGAACGGACCCTACGGCTCCTTCTCGGCGTCTACGAATGCCTCGCGGCGGCCGTACCCAAGGCCACCACGCTGCTTCTCGAGCACGCACGGGAAACCATCTGCACGTCTGAGATCATCTCACTCGGGCTCACCTGGGGCGACATCCTCCAAAACAACATCACCGAACTGACGGCCACCCGCATAGCCACCTGCCTGAAGACATCCCCCGTACGACGAGACGCCTGGTACGAGGGGAAGGGCACGATACATGTAGGCGGAGGATCCGTCGACATCCATCCCTGTTCCCGCGAAGAGGCCCTGTCCTCGTCCACGAAGGCGGTGCTCTCCGTTCCTGAAGCTGGCGTACGGGCCCTGGCCGACAAGAAAGACAAGGACCGAACCGGAGAGGAAGCCATGAAATGGTTCCTTGCGGACCAAATGAACATGCGCCCTTCGAAACGGAGCTCCCTCCTCCACTACGTCACCGGCGACACGATGCCCGTAAGGTACACCGGCGTCGACCGGAACGGCAACATGACCGTCGTCACCGCCGACCCCAACTACGAGACGATCGCCGGGGTGATACGGCTCGACGCGAAGGGAACGCATCTCTACCGTACCGAGGACCTGCGGGACTACATCGACAAGGGGCGGGTGTTCCCGGCCGTCTTAGACCAGACGGACCGGATGCCGAAATTCTCCTTCAGGGAGACGCTGTTCGACCACATCACCAACTCACTCCATCACGAGGAGCTGAACGCGATCTGCCGGAGTTCCTCCGGAGACCAGTCCTGCTGGTGGACGGAGAAGGGCTTCATGGCCTTCTGCGCGGGCGTCCGGGGCTACCGTACCGGCGACACGGCGAAGGTCTACATCTCAGACTGGAACGCCAAGGGCAGCATCCGCTGCGAGGTGGCAGGCCCGTCGTCCTGCCCGTTCACGGAAGGGGACTCGAGACGGCGCATGCTCGGCGGCTTCGTCCTTGACATCGACGACGAACCGCGGGAAGCCAAGGGGCTCAACGCAAACCTCATAGTCGACCTGAGACCCGTGCAAAGCCTGGGACATCTCCTACTCGCGGCCAACGAATACAGCGACCTGCTCGTCGAGCGTATCACCTACGCACAGGCGGCGGTCCTTCTCTCCGTTCTCACCGGGGACGGACAAGGGAAGACCAAGGGCGAACGCGTCCTGAGACATCTCGAAAACCTTCGCCATTTCGCGTCGGGCGAGTACGGTAGCATCATCCCCTGGGACGGGGGAGAAAAGGGCCCAGACGAAAAGACAGACGCCCTCCTGGCCCTGTTCGGGACGCGCCTAGACGTCGAGGCGGAGGACATAGACACCCAGCAGGCCGTCGGCGGACTCGTGAAGGCCTCGCTACTGCTCAGGGGGAACGGGCTCCAGCAACCACTCGGGCACGTGAAGAAAGAGATCTGCCGCATCCTCGGCATACAGACCGTCGAGGAGACCGACGGATCCACCGACTACAACTTCGGCGGCGAATCCGGCACGCAGGAGTTCAAGACCTCGGTCTTCTTCGCCCCCGACAGCGCCCGGGAACGCAACCAGATGAAGACGATCCTCAAGGTAGTCTGCGCCTTCCTGAACGCCCCGCTCGGCGGGACGCTGTACCTCGGCGTCGATGACGACGGCTATCCCGTCGGAGTCTCGAGCGACATAGAATACATGGAAAAGAACGTCAAGGGATGCTACGAAGGCATGGACGGATACCTGCGATATCTCCGTTCCTCCCTTGACAAGGCCTTTCCCCAGGAGGTCTGGTCCACTCTGACGATAGAGAGCGTCCTGGACGGCCGCGCCGTGGCCGTACGCGTCCCGCCATATCCCGATGCCATCGTATCCCTCGAGGGAACGGCCTGGTACCGTTTCGGAAGCGAATGTATCAAGATAGACTCACGGTTCCGGAAGAAACTCGAAGAGAGAAAGAGGAAGACGAACTGAACAGGGGAGGGGCCGGCTTGCCGGTCCCTCGCCCTTTCCGGAAGCCATCCATACGCCCACCACCGGCCGCGAAGGCTCCACGGCAGGATGCCATCCGCGCACCCCCGAAGGGGTAAAATTTCCATAATTTTTCAAAAGAATTTTAACAATCTTAACCCCATACAGACATGGAACACAACCAGGCAAAGGTCGTAGCCGACCAGATGCGCCATACTCCGGGCCCCGGCACGGCGCAGCTCGTCCACACCATCGGATCGCTTACCGACTCCCTGAGCAACCTCAAGGAGCTCTCCGGCGAATCCCGCCCTCAGCAGCAGGCCATCGACGACCTGCGGCACAGCCTCCGCGACGCCATCGCCCACGCGGCGGCGGCAATCTCCGCATCGCCCGGCGGCAAGTCCCTCTCCGAGGAACAGCTGGCGGTACTGACGGGACTCTGATCCCTCCCGAAGCGCCAAAGACGGCAGGGGTGGACCTCGACGGCCCACCCATGCCTTTTTTCGTATCCTTTTCCGGTATCCCGTCAACCGATGGAAGGCCCCTGGTTGACCTTCCTCGCCAGGGCCATCTTCACCTTCTCGACCACGCGGGGCTGCACCATCATACGCACGAACCGTTCGCGTCCGTCGTTGTAGAACCCCGAATGGACGGGCCCCGACATGGACATCACGCTGCCTTTCTTGTACTTGCCCTTAGAGACGGCCTCCCAGGCCTCGGGAAACTCCGAACGGAGGATATACGCCGTGTTCACGACGTCCTTCTCCCGCCCCGAGGCATCGCGGAACCGCCCCGTGTCCAGCGTGACGGTCGCATAGAGATCCGAGAAGGTGGTCGCCAGCACGCTGCCGACCAGTTCGGCCTTGTTGTTGCCCGACGTCCGGAACTGGCGCGTCTGCACCAGGTCCTCGGCGCGGCACTCGACCCGGTTCACGCGGTCGTCCTCGAAAAGGACGCCGCGCAACTCGAAGACCTTCGGGTCCTTCGGCCTCTCGCGGCAGCTGCGCTCCAGGTCGAGAATCTTCTGAACGTCGTCCCCGGCGGCCGTGACCCTCACGTTGTGGAACATCAACTCGTAATCTGTCAGCTTCCGGTTCTCACGGGGCGCGTCCGCCTTCGGCACGGCGGTGCCGAAAAGGAAATCCGCCACCACCAAGGCCGGCGTCCTGTGGACAACCGCGAACCTGTCGGGGCGGACGATGCCGTTCATCCATACTGAATTGGTCTTTTCCATAACCTATCGTTCATGACATTCAAAAGAAGGGGGCCCTTGCGGAGCCCCCTTCGGGGATAAGCCTCTCGGCGCGAAATCAGAGTTTCGGACCGGCGGCCTTCTTCTTCGGCGTGGCCTTCTTCGGCGCGGGCTTCGCGGCCTTGGCGGCGGCCTGCGCGGGCTTGGCCTCCTTCTTCTGGGCGGCCTCCTCGGTCTGGGTGACGGCCTGCTTCTTGGAGATCACGGCGATCTTGCTGGCGCGGATGTTATGGTCGTACTTCTTGACCTCCTTGCCGTCGATGGTCGCGGTATAGGTGTTGTCCTTCTTCTGGCCCTCGAGACGGATGAAGTCGCCGACACCGAGCTCGCCGTTCTTGATGGACTCGAACAGCTTCTTGGTGTAGATGTCCTTCGCGCTCACGGTCACGTTCATGAAGGTATGGTCCTCCTTGTCGGAGTCCTTGGCGCGGTAGTTCTGCGCGACGCGCAGCTTTGCGAAGTCGTCCTTGACGTCGATGGAGATGACGTTCACGGCGAGGGTGGCGTGGTTGAGGCGCTCCTTCTCCATGATCTCCTTGCCCTCCTTGTCAAGCTTCGGGGTCTTGTCCTCGTTCAGGACAGGCCACTCGCCGCGCTTGGCGTCGATGTCGAGGGCGGAGGCCGTCGCGATCACCTGCAGCGGCTGGTAGGTCTTGTCGGTGTCGCCGAGGGGACGCTCGCGGTTGATCAGGAAACCGTCCAGGGAAACGGCGTGGGCATCGGCCTTCACGCCCTTCTCCTTCGCTTCGGCGAACTCCTGGCGGAGCGCCTCCAGCTTCTCCTTCATCTCGGGGGTGACCTCGGTGATCTTCACGTCGTGAAGGTCGCGGGAGTTGTTGTAGCCGACGGTGGCGACGGTCATGAAGTAAAGCGGGGTGCCCTTCTGCGTCTCGGCATAGCGAACATCGTTGATGTAACCGTACAGATGCAGGTTGTTGTTGGGGTTGATCTTGTTCTGTTTCATAGCAGAAATTATTTATGATTTAACGGAAATTCGCTTTATCCTGAGACAAAGATACCTTTTATTTCCGTCCTTCAAAACAGACGGCTCAACCAAGTTGAGCCGTTCTGTATAATTTCGGTTCCGCCTGAAGCCAAACCGAATAATTTCAAGTCAACTCCCCAATAATCAAGGGTAATACCTCGCCCAGGGCACGCGGTTCATCTTCCACCGAATGAACGGTACCGCTGAGCCGAGCACGGCGTCGAAAGCGGTGCTCCTGGCCCCCAGGTCCTGCAGGAGAGCGATGCACTCCTCGTAACGCTCCATCCTGAAGAGCCACACGGCGAAGGCGTAAGGGAAACCGGGATCCCCGTCCGCGTTCCTCAGATAGGGCGCGGCGGCCGCACCGCGACCGGCTTCCATAAGACCGAATGCGGCGTCGAGATTGAGCGCAGGATCCTCCGGATGCAGGTCCGCCCCTGCGCATACCACCTCCAGCCATTGATCCGTACCGAGACCGTAGGACTCCGCCAGATACCAGAAATCATGGGCGGTGAGCACCTCCGGCATCCTGTCATACATCTCCCTGCACCTTGCAGGGTTGTCAAAGCCAGGACGGACGAAAGACACCTCGTAGGTCGCCTTCCCCAGCAAAGGGAAGCACTCCCTCGTAAGGATGTCCCACACAACGGGCTTCTCGCTCCGGATGGCACCCGCCTTCGCGTCGGACTTGCCGTCCCAGGAGAGAATCTCCATCAGGCGCTGGTCGCCGCCATAACGGGTCGCGGAAACCCATTCGCGCACACCCTCCCAGTCCTCGCCGCCTCCCACGCGGGAGGTCGTCACGGAACGGATCCGGAAGGCTCCCTTCTTTGAAAGGTATGAATAAAGCGAGGCCGCCCGGCCCCGGGAAATCTTGACGGACTCCCTGGCCACCCCCTCGGGAGGCACGGTGACCACAAGGGCGGAACTCCTGAGCTTCAACAAGCCGTCCGAGGTAAACACCTTCACCTTCCGGAGGAACTCCTCCAGCAGATAGGCGTCGGTGCCCTCTGACGGGTCGAACTTCGTCGAGGCCGCCCCGGCAAACCTGACGGGCACGGAGAAGGACAACTCCCCGAAAGGCTGGGAATCCCTGCGGGGTTCCCTGTCATCCCACGGGAACACGAAATCCGCCGGTTTCTCCGGCTTGAGGAACACGCCCCGCTGGGAGGTGGACCGAAGGACCAGCCCGTCACGCTTCGACCACTCGCTGACCGCCAGGGTGACCTTCACGGTATCCATCCAGTCCTGAAGGGGAATGACATCAAGGGTACGGACCCTCACGGGTCGCGACACATCCAGCACGGACATCTCGCCATTGTTGCCGGACGCCTTCTGGCGGAGCGGCTGCGCCGTCTTCCGCCCATAGACTGACACCGGCGTGAGCGAGGCAAAACTGTTGCCCTTACGGATGGAAGGAGAGAAAACCATCGCCTTCGTCGGCGCGACGTTCCAGTCCGAAAAGGTCCAGGTGAGGGCCACGGCGAGCGAGTCGCCCCGCCCCGTCACCTCCACGGCGTCGAGCGACCATCCGAGGGTCTTCGGCGGCGCGGCCCAGGAGGGACGCGGCAGGAGAAGCGACGCCCCGGCCAAAAGCGCAAAGATGACTGTCCGCCTCATCACAGATAGACCTTGAACCCAGCCGCCCCGGAGAGGACGAACCACTTGTCCTTGCCGCCAAGGCCGGAGAAGATGCGCGCCCTCGGGCAGACGGAGGCGTACAGGGAGACGTTACGGAAAGGGAAGACCTCCAGCTGCATCTCGGGCATGAGGCCGAGCAGGAAGCCAACCTGCGAATAATGCTTGTTCGCCCCCTTGTCCTTGTAGAACTCGGACATCTCCGGAGCGTACTTCGCACCGACAAGCAGGTGTCCGCCGGCGGAGAGGATGACCGCACGGCTCCTGGGGGCGAGCAGCCTAAACATATAGCCGATGTTCGCGCAGACGTCCGTCGCGTAGAAGTTGTGGACGATCTCCGGCGCCACGACCTCGCCGTTGGTCACGACCGCCTCCTCGGTGTAGGTATGTCCGTTCGAGAATACATCAAGGCCGAGGGTGGTGCGTCCCATGTAGTCGTAGTTGCACCAGGCGGCGCCGCCGCCGGCGACGCGGAACCCGCCGTCGAAGGCGAAGTTCACATAACCGTCGATGGACGGCCGGCCACTGGTCTGGCGCTGACACATGCCGGGGACGGAAAGGAAGGCGGAGAGGAGCAAACACGCAAGAGAGGCGGCGCTCCGGAAATGGAGGTTTCTCATACTGCAAAAGGGCTTCTTTCATGACGGGAGGGCCCAGCTCCCCCCGGCTTCGACAGGCCGGGACGCGGTCATATCCTATTATGTCGCAAAAATAAAGAAAATTTCAATGAATCAAGAAAAATTTGCGATTTTTCGGAACAATTTATAACTTTATACATGGACACTCAAGCAACAGAAAACGCCGTCGGAAAGGCGCTGGCGGCACTCGGGACGGACACCCTCGCGGCCAACCGGCTCGCACTTTCGGTGACGCGCAGCATCACCTACGACAAGAACCTCGCGGGGATGGACCCCTCCGAGGTCGAGGCGGCCGTCCTCTCGGCCGGGAAGACCACCGAGCACCACGTCATCCTCGACGCGATCCGCGAGTTCCGCAGACGGACCCGCGAGAAGGCCGACACCATCGCCCCCGCCCCCGCCAAGGCCTCCAACGACCCGGCGAACAAGGGCTTCTTCCTCCAGTGCTGGCACGCCTTCCTCCGGGACGGCAACCTGGGAGGCGTCAGGATCCTCACCGTCCGCTTCCTGGCCAAGTGGCTCGTCGACAACATGCGCTGGGTGGAGCCCGACGAACTGGACTGGTGCGCACGGTACGCCGTACGAGAGAACGAGGACGCGCCCGCCTCCGAAAAAGAGGACAGGACGAAGACCTGTTACGATGAGACGCTCGTCCTCCTGGTGATGAACAAGTTCGCCAGATCCATGGAAAAGAACCCCGAAAAGACATCCCAGCTCATCGACGGATGGGAGAGGGAATACGCCGAGTACACGACCAAGCAGTTCGGCCACGCTCCCGACTGGTCGCCCACCGGATACACCAGGACCCCCTCCACGAGCGCCTTCGGCGCGGTAAAGCAAGGGGGGAGAGCATAACAGAGAAAAACGAAAGAGACATGATAACGCTACGTCCATACCAAAAGGAACCCGTACGGAAAGCCGTGGAGTTCTTCCGCCAGGACAATCCCGAACCCTCCCTCATGGTCCTTCCGACGGCTTGGGGGAAGTCGATTCTCGCCGCCGAGGCGGCGGCCGCCTGTCCCGACCCCATCCTCGTCGTGCAGCCCTCCAAGGAGCTTCTGGAGCAGAACCTGTCGAAGTACCGGCTCCTCTGCGGGGACCTCGCCCCGGCGGGGGTGTACTCCGCCTCCTTCGGCAAGCGCCAGATCGACCACGTGACCTTCGCTACGATCGGATCCATCAAGAACGAGGGCGCTCGCTTCCGCGAGCTCGGCTTCCGGAAGATGCTCATCGACGAGGCGCACCTGTACCCCAGAAAGGAGGAGTCCATGCTGGGACAGTTCCTCAAGGACTCCGGTATCCGGCAGGTGCTCGGGATCACCGCGACGCCCCTGAAGATGGAGTCCTTCAAGATACAGAAACGCGTCGAGAAGAAGAACCCCGACGGATCGCCGGTGCTCGACCGCTACGGAAACCCGGAGATGACAAACGTCTACGACGGCTACTCCGAACTCATCATGCTCACAAACATCTCGCCGTCTGGAACCTTCTTCAAACGAATCATCCACGTCGCACAAATACAGGAGATGACCTCGACCGGCTACTGGTCGCCGCTCGTCTACGAGGTGCTGCCGTTCGACCGTAAAGCCCTGCGGCTCAACAGCAACGGGTCGGAGTACACCGACGATTCCGTCGTGACGGCGTACGAAGCAAACAACATTCGCGAGAACATCCTCGCCGCCCTGGAGTACCACAAGGAAAGAAAGCACGTACTGGTCTTCGTCCCCACCGTGGAGGAGGCCGAGACGCTCGCGTCCATCTACCCGGACTCCGCCGCACTCTCGGGAAAGACACCGAAGAAGGAACGCGAGGAAACCATCCGACGGTTCAAGGCGGGGGAGATCCGCGTCATCTTCAACGTCATCGTCCTGTCGACCGGCTTCGACTACCCGAAAATAGACATGATAGTCACGGCCTACTCCGCCGCGTCGATGGCCAAGCACTACCAGGTGCTCGGCCGCGGAATCCGCATCGACCCGGAGAAAAAAGACTGCCTCGTAGTGGACGCCGGCGGCAACACCGAACGGTTCGGCCGCATCGAGGACATCACGTATGAGTACGACGGGAGATGGAGAATGTTCGGAACGGGCGGGGCGCTGATATCCGGCATACCGGTCAGCAATATCGGCGACGCCTACAAATCCGACCTGTACTACGGCCTCGCTACAGCGAAGCAGTACGACACGGTAAACTTCGGAAAGCACAAAGGGCGTCTCTTCGACGAGCTGCCGGTCACCTACCTCTCCTGGATCCTCGGCAACACCGTAAGGAATTTCAACCAATGGACGCTGTCCAGGGCGCTGATAGCCATTGAAAACCGCATCCGCGACACGAGGCGGGACCCCCCGATGACCGAGATGCCAGAAGGCCTCCACGCCGGCAAATCAATCGGCTTCATTCCGAAGAGCTATCTCAGATGGTACTACTCGTCAAACGAATGGAACGAGACGAACGACTCACTCCGCAGGGGGATCGAGCTATACTTGAAAGCGTAGAAGACGGAAACTACTTTCCGTCCTCCGAACCGAAAAGGAGCCTGGGCTCATTGCCAGATATCTTCGAGCGCTTGGAATAAATCTTCGAGTTCCGTATATGAGAATCGCTCCGAAGATCGACCCCCGTAATCTCTCGGACAATCTTCAGCATCGTATTTACGTACTCCTTTCGCTGAATTTCACCCTTCTTGAGAAGATGACCATAGTACATGAACTTCGCTACGAGTTGCTCATCCTGGCCATTATCAATGGCCCGCGTCGCAAGGCGGTCACAATACACGGACTTCTCCTTGTCGGAGATGTCACCGAAAAGCATCGCCAGCATCTTCTGACGCAGTTCCCTCCGATCGGTCTCCACATCCCTCCTACTAATGTAGAACCTGATAGCGTTCGCCTCCCGCTTGGTCTTCGCCGCGCTCTCGCCGAACTGCGGATCATAGAACAGCTCATAGTCGAAACTCACGCTCGACGCACTGCCGTTAATCTCCCTCTTGGCGACATCAAGAATCTTGCTTCGAAGACCGTAGTTGTTTGACACATACAACTCCTTCCTTACACCGTCCTTCTCCTTCCACAACCTCAACCGAAAACGAAGCTCCGAAAGCGACCACACCTTCACCGTGGTCTTGGTGGACCAATCCATCAAGAACTCGTAGATGCGTATGCTGTAGACGCTCCTGAAGCTCAAGGCGACATCCCTGCTGAACATGGTAGAGCCAATATAGCTACCGTCATACAGGAGGAAAGGAACCACGGAGGGGTTGAGGTTCACCATCACGTAGTCGCTCGTCCCCTCAACGTAATCCACGTCGGTGATAATCGCGGAGGTCCGATGGACAACCGCCCCATCCACGAGCTTCTCGCGCTTGCCGCGAACATTATCCAGACCGAACATCCACCGCAACAGCGGAGAAAGCCGCTCGCTATAGGTCCAGGTGAACTGGATGAAGTTGCCGCTGTTTTTCACCAGCTCATCCAGAGAGTTGTACAGGGCAACCACGTTTCCCTTGAAATGCGGGTAGTCCTTCACGAACAGGGGAACCCTGACACGCGTGCCCTCCGGCACGTCGCTGGTGTGCTTGACAAGGAAAGACTGCAACTCCTCTCGTATGTGAATGAGCATGTGCGTGTGAATCCTCGACAGCCCATAAGACGCAAAGGTGATTGTCTTCGACTGACGAATCGACGAAAAATCGGCAGGCACGATATCCGCCCTGTCAACCTGCGAGGAACCCTCCTGACTCCGGCCGTCCTGCTCGGAAAACAATACTCCGTCTTCAGTATCCATAGACAAAAATCAAACATCCCTCGGCAAATATAAAAAGAATTTCCGCAAAAAGTTGGTTTTTTCGGTATTTACCCGCAAAAAGTTGGTTTTTTATCAAAAAACGGGGGCGGGAAGTTGGTTTTCCACCCGCAGAAAGTTGGTTATTTACCCGCAAAAGGTTGGTTTTTCCTTTGTAACTCATTGAGCACCAAGCACTCCGTTTTTCATCTTATATCTGAGATACTATCTAAGATATATCTGAGATGCGTTTCCGCCCCCTCTCAAGGGGGAGGAAAGGAGTGAGATTTTGAACAAAATCGAACCCCGAAAGCGACAGAGAGAAAAAAGCGCGGGAGGAAAGACCTGGTACAAACCAACTTCTCGCGCGCGTGGCGCGGGACAAACTCCTTTGGAGTTTGCCGAAAAATTACCAACGAGTTGCGGGTGCCAAAGGAACCATCACCCACCCACCCGTCCTGCGCTCTTCCGGATCCCCGCCAGGGCCCGGAAGTCCGACACGACCCAAAAGAAGAATTCAGCAACCATCAAGAGAATCCAGACAGAATTCAACCAAAAATCATCTTCCCTTCCAAGGAAAACATCGGATTCCAACTTCAGTCAGACCTTCACCTTGCCCGTATCCTCGGAACGCCTCGCAAGCGACGACGGACACCTTGTGTCCTGCCCGGCCGCCACAGGCGGTCCGGGGGCTTATCCTGCGGTCCGGGCAGTCTTCCTTCCAGAAGCCCGGCTTCACGCCGGACTTCAGAAAAAATCAACAAACAACACCAAAAACCTCCGATTATGAAAAAGATTCTCGAAGTCGTCCGCGTGGACGAGCACCACTACGAGTTCAACACCGACATCGACCCGATGGCCGATCCGGAAGTGATTCACCGCACCGTCACGGAAGTCGCGATGGCGATGATGACCACCCTCTGGGGCGGTAACGAAAGTGCCGTCCTCGCGATGATCCGGGCCCTCTCTATCGCCGACCTCGGCGTGAGCGTCAACCGCGAGCAGATGGTAGGCTTCCTCGACGAAGCCTCCAAGATGCTCGCCGACTCCATTTTGGAGTCCCGTCGCAAGGTCGAGAAGAACGGGGGAACGGTCATCGTCTTCGGTCCGGGCGAGAGCCGTCCCGAAAAATTCAACTGATACGCCTGATGCGACTCTACTTCATTACCGGCCCGGACGACAAGATGGACATTATCGCAAAAGAGATACGCGTCCGTCCGAACGACACCGCCAAGCGAATTGAAAAAAAGGCCGAAGTCATAAAGGAACGCCTCAACAGGGAGTGGGGATACAGATGCGTCATAGGTGTCTGGCTCGACAGAAATGTAAAGAGCGAATATCGCAATCTACGGCAGGTCCGCCGGGCGATACGAAAGTATCGCAGGCGTTGGGACTACTTCTGTGCTACTGGCGTCGACACCAACTTCATCACCGTACTGATAGACGGCAAGAATGTGACAGTCGAAGAAAACAGGTGGGACTACAAACGCGAGTCGAGAAAATGGGAAATCAAGAACCGTTTTTCCTATCTCCTGCACCCTTACGACACCCTGTTGTATCTCAGGTTCAAACTCCGTTGCGCACTGAAACTACCCGTCGAAGACTAGACGCCAATACGGAAGCCCGTCCCTGGGAGAATCTGCGGGACGGGCCTCCTTGCCCCGACAAAAACAAAAACGCTATGCAACAGACCACCACACCGGCCTGCACCAGGCTCGCCTGCGTTCTCGAGAGACTCGGATACGACAGGGAACAGCCGTTCGTTCCGGACGCTCCGGTACCGATGATGCTGGTCATAGACCTTCCCGGAGTGCTCGACTTCGCCGAACCGGACGCCACCGCCTTCTGGACGGAGAAAGGGACCCTCTGGTTTGCCTCGCCCGGGAGCCCGGACAGTCCGGTCTTCGACCGGTACCAAGACTACGGCGACGGAAACTACATCGACGAGCATTGGAACGAGGACGCTACCGACGCCCTCGCCGAGACGCTCGAGGCGACGCTTCCGAAAGCGTGAACAACATACGAAAACCTAACCAAAGAAAGATATGAGTTGGTCCACCATCTATGAATTCGCCCTCTCGGGCGACCAGGCCGTACTCGATACGATCAAGAACTTCCTTTCCGGCTTTCCCAAAAACGATGAGGGAAACGGCGTACACCTGTACGATGTCCGGAAAGCCCTGTACGGTTCCCGTATGCAGAGGGAAAGCGAACGCCTCGTCTGTTCCGGCCCCGGATATGTCTACGAGCCATTCACGGCCGACGACGGCTCGTTCCGGTTCACCGTCGAGGTGTTCAAGAACTACCTCGAATGGAGAAAGTTCGTCCGCGCCCTCCGCCGGAGATGCGGACGCTTCCGCTTTGCCGTCCTTATCGACGACACGGAACTGATGCAGGAATGTATGCCGTACACGACGGACCGTACAGGGAAACTGTTCCCTCACTTCACGCTCCTTGAAGGAACGCCCGAGGAACTCCAGCGTTTCCCCGTCATCTACACGGAGTCCGTCAAGAGAACGGAAATCGCCATCAGCGGAGCACTCCTGTCGGAACTCCGGAAACGAGGCCATCACTTCCGTTCATTCAAGGACTTCGTCTCCAAACACCCGGACCTTGCGATCCGGAACGAGAACGGGGAAACGCTCATCGGGGTATGGGGGATATCCAGTCCGGGACAGAGGGTTCCGAATCCATATTTCCCCGAAGGGTAGAATTTCCGGTGAATCCCTTTCCCGACACGCAATGCCCGGCCCAGGCCGGACACCGGCTCCGCCGTCCTGAAGGTTGCTTTGTCCGGAAAGGGTTCTACCGGTTGTCAGGGAAGGGGGAGATATCCCCCTTCCCGAAAATGAAACAATAAACCCAAAAACCATTCATCCATGGACAGGAAAATCAACATCCTGAACGGCTACGCCCCGCTCATCGGTACGGGACTCTATCCGGACTCCCGAGACAACAGCAGACTCCTCGAGAAACTCGGCATCTCCCGGCTTACCGGCGTCAAGTCCATCAAGGAGGTGGACACCAATCCGGAAACGGACCTGGAAAAGGCGCTGCACAACAAGTACCCCGGCGGCTACAACAACACTTCCGACGAATACTTCGTCGCGCGGCTCAACGGCTTCCAGTATCTCGTCCTCATCCACTGCGGGCAGTGGTTCGTCGGCAAGAACGGATACGACGAGAAGGCCGGAAACCTCGTATGGTCGGAAAACGACGGGTCCGATGGATGCCGGACGCTCATCGAGGCGACCATCCAGTTCAAAGACGAGAAAGAGCCGTGCAGACGGACCTTCTCCGTATTCACCGCCCCAAAAGAAGGCTCGAAGGAGGACGCCGAGACCTTCTTCCACTGCGAAACGCTGGAGGAGTTTGTCGCCCTTTCCGTCTCCGTGGACAACGGCGAGGACTTCATCGTCCTCGACTATCATTTCCTTTAACCGCTCCGCCAACAATGAAATTTGTCCTGACCGCCCCCTCGCGCCGTCTCGGCACCCTTTGCTTCGAGTTCGTCACCTTCCCCTGCGGGGACTTCCACCCCAAGCGCTACCGGGTCACGCTCGTCCTCGACGGCGAGGACCTCGGCACCACCGAGGTGACCTTCCGTTTCGACTGGGCCGTCTGCGGTATCGCAGACGCGCTCCGGCACTTCGGCCTCGAAGGAGGTTACAAGGTCTCCACGGAAGACCACGACGCCGCCTGCAAGGCCGCCTCGGCGGCGCAGGACTTCACCGTCCCGCTCATCCAGGAGAGCATCTGCCGGCAGGTCTCCTGACGGCGTTAGGACAAAACATCCATCAGATAAACACCAGAACATGAAAGAATCAGTCAACATCCTCGCAAACGCCCGAAAGGCCATCATCCAGGCCGTCATCTCCATCACGGAAGGTCTCCTTCCGCTGGAGATATCCCATCCCGTCCAGGACGACAACGGATGCGAATACGGACTCCTCGACCGGAGCGTCCTGCATCCCGACACGCTGTCGCTCTTCGACAGCCACAACGGTCCGGACACCAATCCCACGGAGTTCCCCGTCGCACAGATGAAGGCCTCCGACCTCGCGCTCATCCTCCACGACGCGACCCTCGCACGCGAAGCCGCACAGCGGGCGAAGCGGCAGAAACTCGAAGACGACATGGTCGAGATAGCCGACGCCATCGGCGAAGAGAAGGGACAGAATGTGCCCTATGTCGCGTCCATCAACCTCTCCGAGTTCCCCTGGGTGGTCGAACTCCTCAAAGACGACGAAGAGCGGAACCTCGAAACGACCATCTGGAATGGCGAGAAATATGCGGACATCATCCTCAGCACCTGCCGGTTCCTCGCATGGAACGGGAACAAGTTCCCCAAGGAGATGAAGGACGCCACCCTCGAGCAGTTCCTTGCCTACGCACGCGAGCACGAGGACGAAATCCTCGACGAAATCCGCGAGGATGTAGAGGACGACTACGAGGACGCTGTGGGTAGCAAGTTCAACGGATGACCGACGGCGCCATGGACAAGAACACCAACCACCCGGCGACCCTTCTTTCGATGAAGGACGCCCTGGAAAGCGGGACCCCGGTGACCCTCAAGACCACCGCCGGAAGCGTCGAGACCCGCCGCGCCCGCAACGGCCAAGGGCTGACGGTCACCTTCCACCCGCAGGACGGCAGCAAACCCCTTTCGGTGACCGGGCTCACGCCCGAGCAGGCCGACGCCGTAAAATGGATGCTCGGCGCCGTGGACGACTGCAGCAGCCCCCCGCGCTGGAGTTTCGCCTACGACGAGGAGAACGGTCGTGACGGCACCTTCCGCGGCGTCGTCACGGACGGCGAACGCTTCCTGTTCTTCCGCACCTGGGAAGACCCGGACACCGGCGCGGAGATGCGCGGTATCTACAACTCCATCCTAATGGGCGACGACACGGAGGAGTGCCGCTACGAAGCGGACCCGGAGAACGATAGCCTCCTCCTGGACTGCTTGGACTCCCTCGAAGACCCGAGGGACTACTGCGGCGACGGCTCCCCGATCCAGACGCTCGAGTTCAGGGACATCCTCCGTGAGAACAGCGAAGCCGGCGGCGAGGCCGCCCGGGAGTGCCTCCTGCTCCCGCAGACGGTCAGCGCGTCCTACGACGCCAGGAGAGACTGCCTCGACATCGTCGTGAGAAACGGCACACTCGGCGAGTCTCCGAGACACGCCAGGAACGAGTCCGCCTCGGTCCATCTATGTCCCGACTTCGGATACTACACCGTCCTCTACCAGACCGGCAGGGGGCCGCTCACCTTCGGCGGCATGTTCGACGGCAACGACGGCGTCGCCGAGGAAATCTCCGGATACCCCTTCATCCACGAGAAAGAGCCCGAATGGCTCGTCCCGCTGCTCGAGGCCTGCCAGAAGGCCGGCAGGGACCCCTCCTGGATGAAAGTGGTCGAGGAGGACCAGATTCCATAGTCTCAAACCCATACAAAACGAAACCATGATTCAGTTCGATTACAGCAACGAAAAGTACTCCATCCCCGCAGGCGCCCCCGAGAACGCAATGGACGAAGCCAGGCGGTTCGTGTCCGAACTTCGCTCCCGACTTGGCGATGACACCGTCGTCCTGGCGGTGTCGCTGGAAACGGGAAAGCGTTTCGCGGGCCTCGCCGTCTGCTCCCGCGAGACGAAAGAGTTCGTCCCCGACAACAGGCTCATCATCAGAGACTATTCCTCGAGCCTGTACGAGCACGACCCCGACCAGGGGACCATCACCCTCACGACCTACGATTCCGGGGACAAGAATGTACGGGAACACAAGGAGGGCGACCTCGCCGACTTCTTCCTGAAGAAATCCAACCATCCCTGCGACATCTTCTACAACCTCCTACTGGAGGAGGGATTCGAGCCGGAGTCACTGATGCTGCAGACGCACTACTGGACCGACCTCCGCGAACTCGGCGCCGTGGAAAAGGACGACGAGGGATGCGGAGAGGAGGCCCCCGAAGGCTTCGCCTGGTCGCTCACCGACGACTTCGACCTCCCGTGGCCGTTCGACCAGCGCATCACCGTGTACGAATGCAAGGACCTCCGTCTGTACACACGGACGGACAAGGACGACAACCGGGACAGGCTCGGCATCTGCGAGGTCTACACCTCCCTGGAGGAATTCCTCGGAGGACCGGCCCCGGACCTGGAGTTCCCCGACACGCCGGAGAACCGCGACCTTCTTCTCGAGGCCCTCGGCAAAGCGTCCGCCGTACTGCTCAAGACCATCACGGACACCCCCTGGGTGACGCTCCTCGCCATCCTCCGCGAGTCCCTCGCGGACATCGTCTATCAAGAAGAATAACACAGGAAGCACACCATGAGAAACAAGACCTTACCCTGCATCCTCGTCCTCTCCGCCCTCCTCTCCGTCCCCGCCCTCCACGCCCAGGAGGGCGGTCTGGACATTCGTGCGGGCCGCACCTTTTCCATCGACGGCCAGCGAGCCGTTCCCGAGGGACATGCGACCGTCTCGGTCGACTACCACAAGGGCTTCGGAGCCGTCGGCGTCGCCGCCGACATCCCCGTCCACGGCGCAGGGGCTCTCGGGCTGCAAGCCAGGGTCGGCGTCCGTGTCGGCGGACGCCTCGCGACACTGTACCCCTTCGTGAGCCTCCGCTGCTCGTGGCTGGACGGACCGTCCGGGACGGGCGCCGGCTACGGGGCCTCGGCTTCCCTCAGGATCCTCGGCCCCCTCGCCGTTTACGCCTGCCTGTCGGCCACGCATGACCTGCACCGCTGCGGCGACCGGCTCCAGGTGGACACCAGACGCCACGCGACGCTGTCGCTGGGAATCCAACTGTCAATCTGAACCATGACATAGGACACCTGAACCGCGGCCTAAATCCTCCCGTCGTTTCACCGCAAATCTTACCGTCAAAATGCCACAAATGTTACCGTCAAATCTTGTAGAAACATTTGATAGAACACGCATACCATGCCAAGAGACATAACCGAAAACGAAGTGCGCTCCCTCCTGGAGGAGTTCATGAAGGAGAACCCCAACGGCGACTCCTTCGAACTCGCCCGATTCATGTACGCCAAGGGACTGGAGAAAGGCTCGGACGAAGCCTGCGCCATGTTCTGATGCCAAGGCTCCAACCACCGTCGACGGAGGAGGGTGCGACGAACAGGCACTTAAATTCCTGAAGCACTTCAAAAATCCAAGTACTTAAAGAACCTTAGTACCCAAGAACTCCAGCCATCCCCCCGCTTCACCCGCTCCTCGAAAAAACCTCGCTTCGCGACGCGCCCCGGCGGCCGGTGCCGCCCGGGGTGTTTTGTTCTGCGGACGGGTGAATTCCGCTTCCAGGCCGGGAGGCGCACAGCACCTTCCCGGCCAAGGCAATAAAAAACCAAACACACATCACCCATGATTGCGAACCTCGAGAACCTCAAGAACGCCCTCGCGGCCTGCGCCAAGGCGCACAACGCCGAGCTCTGCGACTGGAGCGAACAGGACGGCCAGATCGCCGTCAAGTCCGAGACCGTCCCCACCGTGAACGACGTGAGGATGATCTGCGAAGCCTTCTTCGGCACCGCCTCCGTGGTGGAGGTCGGCTACGGCTACACGAACGTCTACCTCGACATGGCTCCTTACAAGGAGAGCGTCGACGAGGTGACCCTGTACATGGCGCTTCCCTACGGAACCATCATCTGAAACCATAAACGAAAACCATCATGAATCAATCGAAAGAACCCGTCTTCCTCAACTCGATCGAGCTGAAGGGCATCGTCGGCCAGTCGGCCGTCAACCGCATCGGCGACACCCGCGTCTGCCGTTTCTCCGTCTGCGTCGAGAACTGCTTCACCGACAGATCCGGCACGCCGGTCGTCGAATGCGTCTGGTTCAACGTCACCGCATGGGAGGGGAAGAACATCGCCCCGCTCGAGAGCATCACCAAGAACGAGAACATCCACGTGAAGGGGCGAGTCCGATCCTATCGCTACACGACGGCCGACGGTGTCGAGCGCTGCGGCTGGGAAGTCTTCGCCAAGGATGTGAAGGTCCTCAACGCCTGACGGCCATGAAGACGCGCTACCGCCTCTACGCAGGCTACTACGAAGCCGTCATCTCCACGCGCATCCTGCGGCGACCCTACACGCACGTGTCCGACCATTTCACGTTGGAGAACGCCGTACGGGCCGCCGGACGGATGGATCCCGAAGCCGTCGTGTTCGACAGCGACCTCGCCGACGAGGCGGCCGCGCTTTACTTCGGGACGCTGTTCCTGGAGGAAGACCTGGAGAAAATCACGACCTTCGACGGCGGCGCCCACGAGATCGCGAAGGGACTCACCCAGTACACCCTGTACGCGCTCTTCAAGCGCTTCCGGTGCAAGGTCGACGGGCTGGACCTCCGCGACATCACGAACTTCCTTGCGATCAAGGCGCACATCTCCCCGAAGAAAGCCGCGTCCCAGTTGGCGGACAAGACCTTCGCGGAGGCGAGGGACATCATCGCCCCGTACGTCCCCGAAACGGAGTACGCCTGCTTCGCCGCATCCTGAAAAGAAACCGAAACACATGAAAGCGAACATACGCACCGTCGGCCTGACGGCCGAAAGCTACGAAATCCCGCAGGTCGAAGTCCAATGCGGGCCCAAAGGTCCCGGCATCTTCTTCAACGGACTGAATGCGACGGTCTCCAGGGACATGCTCCTGAGAATCGTCGACGCCTACCGGAAGAGCGGACTGAACATGCCCGGCCGGAAAGTGACTGTGAACATCACGCCCGCCGACATCGCGGGAGACGTCACCGGCTACGACCTGCCCGTCGCGCTGGCCCTCGCCGCCGCCTCCGGACAGCGGAAGCTACCCAATCTCGAGAAATGGGTGGTCCTGGGCGAGCTCGGACGCGAAGGCGAAGTCCGGTATGTGAGAGGCTGCCTGCACGCCCTCTTCTCCGCCGTATGCGAATCGACTATGGGCGAAGACATCAAGGGCGTCATCATACCGAAGGATGCCGGCCGTTCCGTCGCATGCGTCTACGACCGCCAGCCGATCCCTGTCTACGGTGTATCCAACCTGAAAGAGGCGGTCGCGATCGTACAGGGGAAGAAGACCTTCCCGACCATCCACGACGAATACGACGCCGACCCGGAACCCCGGAGAGTCGCCTCCGTCTGGAACACCATCAGGAACAACCCCGGCGCCCTGAGAGCCGCGCAGATCGCCGCCGCCGGCGGCTTCCCGCTCCTTCTCGCAGGAGACGCCGAGGCGTCGAGAACGATTTCGCGCGCCATCGTCGAGATCCTCCCGGATATCTATACCTGGGAGGCCACCGAGATCGCAAGCGCCTTCTCCGCAGCGGGAAAGGAGCCCGAGTCCCCGCTCCTGGCCATGAGCCGCCCCTGGCGGACGATCGAAAAAGGCAAGAGCAACGAGGACAACATCGTCCGCGGCTACGCGATGCGTCCCGGCGAGATCCCCCTGGCGAACCACGGAGTGCTCCACGTCGAGGCCGGTTGCCCCGTCCAGAGCAAGACGGCGAAGGCCATCCGGACCGCCGTCGAGAAAGACTGGATCAGGATTCCCCACAGCAAGGGCTCCGAGTACATCCTCCAGGCGGACTTCATCCTCACCGTCTCGGCCACCGCCGGAAACGGCAAGGACCTGTCCGAGGCCGTCCTGTCGAACCCCCTCCACGACCTGCCCGCAGTCCAGGCCTTCGTCCGCGAGGAGAACCCCTCCCACGAAGTTCCCGTCCCCCGGGAAGGCGAAGACGCGGCATCCGTGCAGAAGCGCATCCAGAAGGCTCACGAGATCCAGTTGAGACGCAACGGGGGCAAGGTAAACGGCCGCCTTTACGACGACCAGGTAGAAACGACCTTCACGTTCGAAGACGGGGTGCAGCAGCTGGTACGCGAGCTCATACGCAGGACCGGCCTCGACGAGTCCGAGTACCTGCGCATCCTCCGGATCGCCGGCACGGTGGCCGACCTGGACGGAAAGGACACCGTCGACCGCGCGGCGGTCTCGGAGGCCGTCGCCTATCGTTTCGCAGACACGAAAAACCATTGAAGACACCATGAAACACCTGGACATCAACCCGCTCATCGCAGCGGTCAAGAACATCGAGTTGCAGGAAGCCCGGACGGCGCTCGACGCCTATGGCGGACGCTGCACCTTCGATTCCGATAACCCGCCCTACGTGAACCACGAGGGCTCCTGCGGACCGGCCTGTTCGGCCGTGAAGCAGATCCGCTATTCCGGCAAACGCCGGGAGGTGGTCGTCGAGGTATGGGACGGAGACAACGGAGGCACCTTGAACCTCCGCGCCTCCGACCTCTTCCCCGGAAGCCTCCAGGACGTCATCGAATACATGTAGCCATGGAACAGCAGAACATCGTCACCGACGCCTTCGAGGTGTCGAACCCCTACCTGAAGAAGATGCACGCCGAGGCGGACACCATGCAGGCCTTCCTGGTCGAGCCCGCACGGCTGCAGGACCCGACATCGCTGACGGTCCGCCTCAAGGACATGGACGTCTACATGGCCCGCCTCTCGGAGATGATCTCCAGGGCGAAGGCCATGAAGGAACGCGCCCTCAACCTCTACCTCACCGAGAACGAGGCGAAACTCGCCAAGCTTACCGCCACGGCCTCGAACCGTCTCATCAACACCCATCTGTACGAGTATGTGGTGACCTACAACAGGCTCGATACGATGTACCACACGGCCGAGCACCTGTCGAGAGACCTCGTCACCCAGATCTCGTACATCAAGCAGCAGATGGCCACGGGCTTGTACGACTGACTTTGTCATCCCCGTGTGCCACACTATGACTTTGTTTGATAGTCAAGCCAAAACGGTGAAATTCCTTTGAATATTTCGGAACAATATTTAACTTTGCGACAGATGAAAAAAATCAGCAAACGCGACCTGCGCCGCCTCGCTGAAGGAGACATTCCCTTCATCCTCCAGGGCCAGCCCTTCATCATCATGCGCCAGAGCGTCACGCTCCGCCGCACCGAAGAGCAGAGCGCCCAATGGAACCTGGACCTCTCTCCGGAGGAAGAGGACTCCTACCCGATCAGCCGGGAGACCGCCCTCTCCATCATCGAGGCCAACGACATGAGCCTCGTCCACCAGGAGAAGTCCGGACAGATCTACGAACTGCCCGGACAACCCTTCTGGGAGATGTATCACCGGCCTTCCGAGAAGGCCATAGCAAGCTGACGCCATGAGACAGACGACCGTCTACCGGATCGACTCGACCACCAAGAACGGAACCTATTCCGCCGTCACGCTGGACCATTCCTCCACGGTTGAGAAGGTCCTGCGCCTTTTCCAGGACGCCAAAATCAAGAAGACTGACATGGAGGCGCCCGCAGACGCCCTCAGGGCCTGGCTGGAAGCCGGTCCGAGAAACGGAGAAAGCCGCGACTTCAAGGCGGGGGACACCACCGTCAGCGTCACGGCGGAGATCCGCAACCAGCCTCCCCGTCCCGAACGAACCGTCAACAGATTCTGACCATGCGCACGAACCTCACCCCCGAACAGCTTCAGCGGCTCGTCGCCTTCGCCGAGGACGACCGCCAGAAACCCCCGATCGAGGACATCCTCGCCCTGAACGCCCTGCACGAGGCCGTGCAGCGCAACGCGATCAAGCACCTCGACGGTTCGATGAAACGCAACCAACGCCTCAACGAGACGCTCGCGAAGTACAAGGAACGCGAGCAAGCCCGCATCGACACCGGGGAGTTCCCCGGCACGGGACTCACCTCCGTCGAGGTCGCCGAGGCCCTCCTGTACCAGTTCCAAAAGAACAGCGCGCAGAAACTTTCCGTGGGCAAGATCGTCCTCGTCCTGTACCGGATGTACGCTACCTGGCTCTACGGCTCCAGGGAGCGCCTCTTCGGTGAGTATCCGACGGCGAACTCCTACGGCGCCCAGTTCAACGACGTCTACGCCCACTTCAAAGACAAGGACCTCTACGAGAGGGTCCCCTACGAGAAATGGAGGGCCCTCTGCGACAGGAACTACTCCGTCGCGGGCTTCATCGAACGCTACGCCGTCAAATACGGCCCGATACCGTATGCCGAGATCCAGAAGCCGATCCTCGAGAGCCGTCCCTACAAGAACGCCTCCCGCGAGAACAACAACGGAAAATGGGGGAAGGTCATCGAGGACGCCGACATCTACGCCTGGAAGAAGGCGTCGAAATCCAAGGAGAACAACAAAGCGCAATAGACCATGATCTACCAAATCGCATCCTTCGCCTGCCTCATCATCGCGTGCATCACCATCCTGCTGATGACGTTCTACACCAGCCATTACCTCAATAACCGGAAAACAGTGAACGAAATCTACCTGAATGCCGCGAACACCGATGATCCTGAAAAAAAGGACAACCTCGGCAAAGTCGTAGCGATGTACGAAGAGGAGAACGATTCCCTGAAAAAGAAAATCGCCATCTGGGCGGTCATCACATTCGTTTCCTTCTTCGCCGCATTCGCTTTCCAGTCCGCCTACGAGAAGAGCGACCACCATCTCCGGAAGGAAGCCGAGAAGCAGATGCTCATCAACCGGAAGATCGAGGAGATCTCCCGCGAGAACAACCGATAAGACATGGGAAAGAGAACCTGCATACGATGCGCTACCTTGCTCATGGCCTCATGCGCCATGCTTTCGTGCGTCAAGGACAAACAGTCGTCCCCCGTCGGAGCCGGCGAAAGCATCCCGCCGTTCGCCACCGTCACGATGAAAGGACAGAACGTCTCGGACAAGGACCTCCTCGGCAAGCCGTCCGTGGTCGTCTTCTTCTCCACGACGTGCACGGACTGCCACCGGCAGCTGCCGGAAATCGAGTCCGTGTGGCTCGCGGCAGACGGAAACGTCAACGTCCTGGCCATCGCCCGTGACGAGGACCGGGAGACCGTCTCGACGTTCTGGTCGAAAAAGGGTTTCACCATGCCCTGCGCAGCACCCGGCGACAGACGGATCTACGACCTCTTCGACCGGGGCAGCCGGTCGGGGGTGCCGCTGACGTTCGTCGCGGATCCGGAAGGAACGGTGCTGCTCGTCTCCGACGACACCAAGGTACTGTCCTCGCAGGAAATCCTTTCCATCACCCTGGACCGTAAGAGCAGATAGGAAAGATGCGCATCACGGAGAAGAACACGCCCATCCTGCGCTACCTCGCATGGAGGAAGCCGCTCACCGAGCATCCCGACTTCGGCACCGACCGGCTGGGGATGTTCGTGGTCGACAGCTCCGACGCCTCGTCTCCGGAAGACGGAACGAGCGCCAGGGTCCTGGGCGCACTTTTCCTCTCGCGCTGGGCGGACTACGCGTCCCATTACTCCGAATCCGTCGAAGTGATCTCCGAGGCTTTCAACGAGGCGATGTGGAAGAACGCCGCCAAGGTGTTCAACGAACACACGCTTCCCCAATGCACCGGCCGCACCTATCGCGGGACGCTCATACACGGTCCCGTCACCCTCTGCTACGACTTCAAGCTCAACGAGGGGATGCAGGTCGCAGGCAACTGCATGCTGCACATCGGGGAGCAGCTGGTCCTTCTCGTGAACGGGCAGCAGAAGTTCGTGTCGGAATTCGCACGCCGGCACTACGGCCTTCCTGACTGGGAGATCGTCAAGAGCAACTTCAAGGAGGTGCTCATCCTCCACCTCTTCAAACGTTTCGCGGAAGTCGAGACCATCCCTTCGAAGCCGTTCAAGAAAGTGCGGCTGCCGGAAGGGGATAGCCTCCTCGTTGACTCCCAAATACCCGTCACCTATACGGATTGTTCCTGGTTCCGTACCATCGTACGGAGCGAAGGCTTCATGGTGAGGGGACACTTCCGCCTCCAGCCGTACAAGGACGGACACAGGCTCATCTACATCGAGCCCTTCCAGAAACACGGATACACACGCCGCGCAAAGAAACTCATACAACAAGAACAACAATGAGAACCGAACTCCATTACAGCCTCTACGACGCGGAATGCGCTGCTGATGTCTACGCGAGCGACCATGACGGCCTTGTCGTCGGGATGGCCATAGAAATGCTTCCGCTCCGCAAAAGCCTCGAGGCAGGAACCGACTTCGACCACATAGACCCCAGGGCCGGACGATCCATCGAAGAAAACGGCATCGAACTGGCGGCGACACCCGTGGAGGCCGTCCGCGTAGTCGACAAGGAAAGCCACAAGGATATCGCCCTCTTCGGATACCTCACGGACGAATACGATTGAGCCATGAAAGAGAAAAAAACCATCAAGAACGCCCTCGTCATCAACGGCGTGACCTACAAGGTCAAGCGGCTCACCTACGTACCCGGAATGTCCGACCCCTGTGATGACTGCGATATCCGCAGGAAATGCGAGAAAAGCATCCACGGCCGTTTCTGCACCCCGTTCAACGGCGCAGGCCACGTGGAATACTTCAAGAGAATCGAGCAATGAG
Source organism: uncultured Bacteroidales bacterium (assembly GCA_900318015.1). Classification (GTDB taxonomy): domain Bacteria; phylum Bacteroidota; class Bacteroidia; order Bacteroidales; family UBA932; genus Cryptobacteroides. The sequence continues at coordinate 155,079 of ONJB01000001.1, forward strand.
AAAAAAAAGCAACGGCCTGAACCGCCTCCCCACAGGTGACCTGAAACAAGTTGCCCATTTCTTCAGAATCGTCAAGAGCTACAAGAAGATGGTAAGGATCGAGAGTAAAGACCAACGGGGGCACTATACCTCCGCCGACTACCCGGCGGACGAACTGACTGAACAATAAATCCAGCCATGAGCAAAGTCATCTACCAACCTTCGGGCAAAGCCAGGGAATACTCGCCTTGGGCCTGCAACCTGTACGTGGGATGCAGCAACGACTGCTCCTACTGCTTCAACAAGAGGGGGGTGCTCGGCAAGGTCGCCGGAGACCCTGTCGCGAAGCTCAAGTCTGGCATCAAGGACGAAGACCAGGCCTTCGACATCTTCCTCAGCGAGCTGAAGCGCTACAAGGACCGCATCATCCGTGACGGGGGTCTGATGTTCTCGTTCACCACGGACCCCTGCCTCCCCGGGACTGTTCATCTCACCATGAAATGCGTCGCGGCCGCAGCCGAGATGCACGTTCCCTGCTCCATCCTCACCAAATGTGCCGAATGGACGAACGAAGAATACCTCGTGAAGGGTCTGCTCGGGTTCTGCAAGGATTACGTCGCGGTAGGTTTCACGCTCACCGGCCGGGACGACCTAGAACGCGACGCGTCCACAAACGCCGAACGGATCCTCGCGATGCGGTCGCTGCACGACGAAGGATACCGGACGTTCGCCTCCATCGAACCCGTCATCAACCTCGACAGGTCGCTCGAGATGATCCGCCAGTCCACGGACTGCTGCGACCACTACAAGATCGGCCTGCTCTCCGGCGACGAGAAGACCGACGACCGGTACGACATCGCCGGCAGGCTGGAGGAGTTCATCTACGAAGTGGACGAACTCCTCACTCGGGAGAAGAAAACAGTGTACTGGAAAAAATCCATCACCCAGGTAATAGGACACGAGATATCCGACCCATGCTGCGTCAATGAAACGTTCAATATTTTCAAGCAAACAACACAAGAACAATTTAACAAATGAAACAAGCTATGGACGAAACTATACTCTACATCTCTATTGGTATCACTGTCTTCTGGGTGATTTGCCTGGTCATCTATCCTTTTGTGATTAAATGGATTAAATCCAATATCAAAGAGAATAAACAATACAAAGTTGAGCAGCTCCAAAAAAAGGACATCATTATAAAAGCTACGTTCATTCCATTCATCTCACTGATGAACGGCTTCATAATGATAATGATGTCTGCAACCATAAATGAAACCCATGAACGTTTAGGCTTAACCCTATTTGGATTCGGATTTGCACTGACCATGTACGCAATCATTTCATTCACCAGGAACAACTCGAAACTCTGGAAAAGATTGAAAGAAAGGGAGAACGATAAAGCCCAAGAAGAAACATCCTCTCATCAAGAATAACCCATGAACAAGAGACCTGTCATTACTTTCATCACCAGCCTTCTGCTCGCAACGCTCGCGAACGCCCAGGAAGGCCCCGGATTTGCCCTCTCCTTCAACGGAAAGGGCGGAGAGTACCACAACGTCGGAACAGGCCGCTGGAGCGCTCCTGCGGCCCCGGAAGGCGTGACAGGGGGCGGCCATACCGTCACCTACTACTCAGGCACGTTCCTGGCCAGCGTGGACCTCTCCAGCAACCGTATCCAGAACATCCACTTCAACCCGCACTTCCACCTCACCGCAGCCTACCGCTCCGAAGGCGGTTTCCGGACAATGCTCCGGATCTATCCCGTCGCGGGAGTGTGCTTCCTCGCCGACAAGGACTCCAAATTCGACTACGGCGCCGCCCTCGCGCTCAGCGCAGGAGGACGCGTAGGCGGATCGCTCTTCGGGCGCGTCACGCGCCATACCTTCGCCTACGGAATCAGCATCGCCTTCTGAAACCTGAACTTACGACAAAATGAAACTGAACATCAAACTGAGCTCACTCGTCCTCTTCGCCATCCTCTCCGCCTCCTGCGGCACCTCGGCGAAGAGGACCCTCGCAATACCCGACGAACACCAGCAGACAGTCCGACTGGACCAGGGCTCGATTGAAATCGTCAAGGACGACCACCAGCAGACCCGCCGAAACGCCGACCGGATCTTCGACGCCTGGTCAAAGACCGCACACCTGCACAGGAACATCACCGGCAGGCGCCTGATGTCCATCGCCCCGAAGGACGACGGATGCCATCTCACCTACGACTTCCGTCTCACGGACGGCTCCCAGAGGCGCGTGACACTCATCGTACGCAACCAGAAAGTCACATATAAGAAAAGCGCCAAGGATAGGCGGGCGGAAATCGTCAACGCCAGAAGATATGAATTGAGACAGAGATAAGTCAAAAGAAGGCTATCCGCAATATGAGGTTAGATTTTGTGGATTCACTTGCTAATGACCTATTATTCTCTTATCTTTGCATGTACATAATTACGTACAGAAAAAAAATGAAAACAACCAGCGTATCAGATTTCAGGACCAACATGAAACGGTATTTGGACGCCGTCATCTTTGACTCGGACTGCGTCGTCATCAACCGTGGCAACACCGGAGCCGTGCTCATCTCCCTGGAAGAATACAACTCCATCAAAGGGACGGAAGCCATCCTTGCATCCGAGAGGATGGCGAGTTCCATCCGTACCGGCCTGGAGGATATCGCCCGCAGCGAGGTCGAAGAAATAGACATCGACGCCCTATGAAACTGCTTTGGACAAAGAGCGCGAAAGAGTCTTACGGGCTTCTCAAGACGGACGCCCCCGACGTGGCGGAAAAGGTCAAGTCAATCCTGAAAGACACGGCAACGCATCCCGAAACGGGATTCGGTTCCCCCACAAAACTCGAAAGGGACTATTCCGGCCTCTGGCAACGGACATACGCCCCCGGTCAGGTCATCATTTATTCCTTCGATGAAGACGCCGTTACAATCGTCTCCATCGGGGCAAGGGAAACCTCCCTCCAGCATGTCCACCTGGAATCCTATTCCAAGCAGGATGAGCAGTCCGTCATGGGACAGATGGCCGCCAACAGAGGAAAAGACGGAGAACCCAAGGTAGGCATCTTCTGGTACAACCGAGCGACGAACCAACTGTTCGGAGTCATATCCCACCGGGTGAGTGACTACACCAAAGCCAACGCCTCGGATGGGAGAATCACCTGCTCCGAAATGCACGAGGATGTCTGGAAAAAGGAGTTCTACAAGCAACGATACCAACACGGTGGCCAAGGCCCGTTCATCGGTGCCTACCAGGACAAGCCACGCGGCCGTGTGTTCTACCATATGGATGACGGGACCTATGAAGTGGCCGTAGGAAAATGGATAGAGGAATACCCCCAGGCTTATGAGCTGATTCTGAAAGAATTCAACCTGCCGCCAGAGAAAACGAAAGCCATGTACGCCGTCCATTGGGACATAGGTCACTCATGGCGTTAACCCTATTTCCAACCACATATTGCGGATAGCCCAAAAGAAAACAAGAAATATCTACTGCCTTATAGAAAAGCAACTTGTTCCAAAACGGAACAGATTGCCTTGGTTCAAAACAACCGACATAACACTCCAGTCATGGCGACAGCCCCCGTACGGTCTTCCGTGCGGGGGCTGTCATCGTGCGGCTTCGCCGCCTAATCCCTACTTCGCCGACTTGCGACGGTTACAGTCCTGACAAAGCAGCTGACAGTTCTCGATGACGGTATGGCCGCCCTTCGACCAAGGAACGATATGGTCCGCCTCCATCTCCGACAAGTCCCATACCTTATCCTTCCCGTGCGTGCAAGACGGATTGGCGCAATGATGCTTCTGGCGCTCATAGACCGTCACCTTCGTGTTCTCGTCGAACTGACGGATCGAAAGGTACTTCTCGTCCTTCGTCAGAAGATACGGCCAGATGCCGGCCTTCTTTTGGACGTCCGAGTCCTTCAGCATCCTCACGACCTCCTCCTCCAGGTCGGTGGGGGAAAGCGTATCGTTCTTGTGCTCGTTGTACAGGATGCCCCAGGGCAGGCCCTTCATCTGTTTCCGGTAGTTCGGGAAGACCTTCTGGATCCAATGGATGATGTCCTGGAAATACCCCCACAAATCGTCGCAGTTGGCATCGTTCTGATGCAAGGCCATATACTCCGCAATAGGGTCCTTCTCCACGCCTCCCTTCAATCCGTCGCGGCTGGCGATCCAACCGAGCACGGTCTCGAGCAGTTCCTGACGGATAGGGTTGCCGGAGACGTAGTCGCCGCCAAGTTTCGACGCCACGCAGGAGGACTTGCTGAAGCGCTTCTTCACCTCGGTCAGCCACGGCCCGTAGTAGGCCGCGTTCCGGAGCTCCTGGTCAGTGAGCTTCATGCCGGCGATATTGATGATGCGGAACCACTTCAGGATCTCCTCCGGGGTCCCCTCGCAGATGTACACCTGCAGCTCATAATTCAGGAACCGGTCCTTCTGCGACTGGGTGAGGTTCGCCCAGCCGCGAAGAGAACCGTCCACGACGTGCATGAATTCGCCGGCATTATAGGAGCACAGGGATATCGTCCGCTGCTGTCCGTCCAGGACCTCGTATGTGCCGTCGGCATTCTTGACCCAGTACATGACGTTCAAGGGGAAGCCGGCGAAGATCGTGTCGATGACAGCGTTCCGCTCCTTCTCGCCGTAGATGAACTCCCGCTGATATGCGGGACGGATATTGAGCTTGCCGTTGTATCCGGAAACGCCCTTCTCGTCAGAATCGACATAGCCGGCCACAACGTCGGCAATCTTAATAGTGTTGAGACTTATCTTCATATCACTGCCTTTTGAAAGTTCTTGTTTCGAATGATAATCCGAGAATAAATAGCTCTCGGGGTACCATTGTTCTCATACAAAACCAGGCTCTTCATGTTGGCTGTATAATGGCCAGTCCCTCCCGATGCACGATATTTCGCCATCCAGATCTCTCCAATGCGCTTGATGCCAAGTTTGTCCACATATTCGGGGATACATGCACCGAGGATCTCGAACTGATCAGGGTTGTATTGCCCCAAAATGGTATCAGGAACTCCCATGGGCCCAGCATAATCCACAGGGATATCCGTAACCCTGTCAACATTTATCGCATCAAAGTTATCATATTTGGGATAATCAGAAGGATTGTATCTCTTATACAACACCAACTCTTCGTGCCTTTTCTTGTGATCAAGGTTCGTGTACCAGCAGATAGCAGGCACCTTGATGAAGTTCTTGTTGGGATCAAAACCCTTCGATTTGACAAACTTCTTATTCGCCTCGAGATTGTTCTCATACGACGTCTGGTAAACCATGGAAAGGTTGAAACCGACACCGCACCACATGGTTCCCTCCATGATTCGAGGGAAGACCTCGATATAATGAAGGGCGCTCATCCGACCAAGAATCAAAAACTCCTTTCTGTACTCAAACAACTGTGCCACATACTCTCGAAACAGGCTAAACGGGGGATTCGTGACCACGATATCGGACTCCTTCAGGAGCTCAACGCACTGCCGGCTCCGGAAGTCGCCGGGCTTGTACTCGTCATCGCTCACGAGGACCTCCGGAGGATTGTCCCTGAGAAAGATACGGATGTCCTCATCGTCCACGGCCCCATCGCCGTTGTAGTCCTCGATAGGACGGTCGATGACGATCTTGTGCGCATTGCTCTCTCCGTCGCCACCGTCAAAAGCCAGTTCCGTTCCGGCCACGGAAGATCCGTCATAGCTCGTCGCGATCAGCTTCCTCAACCCGAGAGCGTTGAAGTTCATCGCGAAATACTTGAAGAACCAGGACTCGTAAGGATCATCGCAGTTACAGTACACGACCTTGCCAGCGAAATGCTGCCGATAGTGCTTCAGTTCGTTCTCGATATCGACGCGCTGCGTGTAGAACTCATCGTTCTTATTCACTTTCGCAGCGGACAATGTCTTATTTCCAGCCATAGTCTACTCGTTTTTACCGTTCAACGCCTTCGCCCGCTCGAGAGCATCCTCCCGCTGCTGCTGACGCAGGCAGAAAAGCTCCCAGACGGCCACGTCGCCGTCCTCGACACAGGCGACGAGCTTCTGACAAAACTCGTCGTAGGTCATCTTGCGGCCATAGGTCATCTCGTAAGACTCCTTGAGGTCCCGCATCCGATCCATAGTCTCCTTCTTCAAGCGGAGAGTGCGGTATTCATCACCTATTCCCATAAATCATTCAAAGTTCAACTGTAACCACCTTGTATCAATGATTCAATGATACAACGGTGCAAAAATAACGATTTTTCCTGTAAATCAACCAACTTCCCACCTCACCCACCCTGAAATTCATCAAAAAACCATCCTCAACCCTCCTTCCCGCTCGCCCGTAGCCTCGAAACGCACCGCAATGCGGCCTGGGCGGAGCCCGGCCCCGGACCTCATTGACGGAGGTCCGGGGTGCTTATTCTGCGTTCCGGGCGGCCGTTCCCCCGAAGCCGGCAGAATGTTCCATTCTCCGGCTGAAGAGATAACACTGAACAAAAACCATCATTCACCATGTCCAGAACGATCTATCCCATCCTGGCCAAGTGCCTCCTTCCGAAGGAAGTGACAGAGAACCCGTCCGAGGCGGCCTCGAACGGTTCCTTCCGCTACGAGCAGATCTTCGGATTCCTTTCCGAGAAGGCTGGCTGGAACCCCCTGTTCCCCAACGTGCCCGTAGACGACTGCGTCTGCATCTCGGACGACCAGCTGACGCTGTGCGTCCTTCCCGACGGGAAAGCGGGCTACCTCTACATCCCGTTCCAGGACTACTTCGCCGAAGAGGATGAAAAGCACGAGTGCTTCCTCATCGACGCCTACGGCAACGACCGGGAATTCGTCCTCACGGGTTTCACCCTCAACGGCGACGAGGCCAAGATCCAGTACGCCGCGCAGGAGGATCTACGGGCCATCTACAACGGCCGCGGACAGTACATCCCCGGCGTGACCGAGACGGCGACGTTCCCGAGCATGCAGAAACCGGGCGTGAAGGAGAAGGTCTGCAAGGGCGTCACCAATTCCGAAAGGGAATACCTCCTGGAGTCCGCCGACTCATGCCTCGGCCAGGGATTCAACTACGAAAGGCTCGTGTTCGAGAAGGTAGTGCCCGTTCCCGCCGACCTTTTCGACTAGCAGGCATCGACAACCGCCCTCGCTGTGAAAAACCTCCGGCACGTACAAACCGGAACGACGTTCCGCCCCGCCCGGCGGGGGAGTTTGTCCGAGCCGCAGCTTTTTCAGATCGAACGCACATGCCGGGAGGGAGCATCGCAACCTCCCGGCAGAATGAAATAACAACCATCAAACATCCAATACCATGTACTTTTACTTCTTCGAAACGTCCATGCAGGACAGAGGCAGGGGAAAGGGTCCGGAACCGACGCTGCGGGCGCTCCCGAACCAGAAGTTCCCCGACGGGACCCCCGTCGACACCTCGATGAACGTCCAGGCCCCCAAGGAGGCCGGGAGCAGCGCCGGCGGAAACCGCCTCGAATACCCTACGGGTACGATCTTCTGCTCCACCTTCCTCAAGGAGGTGACCTCCCAGAGAACGCCCTTCTACTCCGTGTACAACACCGAGAACGGCGAGTCGCCCGAGAACAAGGACCCGAACTTCCATCCCGTCTCCGACGATCCCAACTTCAACTACGTCTCCCCGACGCACAAGAGCGTGGAGATGAACGCAGCCTACGTCAACTTCAAGAGCTTCGGCGACCAGGGCACGCCCGAGAACGAACCGGCGGCCTCCTCCGCCACGTCCAGCGCCGGCGCCCGCTTCGCGCCCGACATCAACGGCAAAGCACGTCCCGCCATCGAGGGCTGGAAGCCCGTCTACGAGGACCAGCTGGACACCGAAGGCGAACTCATCGCCACGTGGATGAGAAAGCAGCTCAACGAGAACATGATCCGCAACATGGCCAAGCGCCCGAAGATGGACTCCACGTCCCGCCCGATGGTCGCGGAGCTGTACGGCTGCGGCGAAAGCCTCGACACCATCGTCTCCCGCGCCCGCTTCCAGGCGATCTACAACGAGCAGAAGATGGACCCCGCCGGGCTCGAATCCATCGCGGGCGGTCCCCTCGAGTGGTACCTCAACGAGATCCTCGAAGAACACCACAAAGGCAAGGACTGCACCGCCGTCGAACGCGACACGAACAACCCGACCGAGATCGAGGACGCCTCGTTCGTGATCGGCACGGAGCTCAACCGCCAGCTCGGCACGACCGACCCGACGAACGCCCCGCAGACGCTCGCGGACCTGAAGAAGGCCTTCGAGATGGGCTGGACGCTCGACTACGTCATGGAGCCGCAGGTGCTCAACGCCCAGGGCGGCATCGCCACGCTCGCCTCCGCGCTCGCCAACGGCATCATCCCCGTACCCCAGAAGGCGGCCTCCGCCTCCGGCACGACGCTCCTGGACACGCTGACGGCCAACAAGGCCTACCGGCGCCCCACCGCCAAGGACGGCTTCTTCGTGGAGGAGCTCGTATGGAACGTCCTCCTGGTGAACCTCATGACCAAGACGAACACCCTCTTGGTCGGCCCTACGGGCTCGGGCAAGACGCAGATCGTCAAGACCCTGTGCGAGCGCACGGGCACCCCGTTCACCATCATCCCGATGGGCTCCATCACGGACCCGACCGAACAGCTCGTAGGCAAGATGGACCTCACCCCGCTGCCGAACGGCAACGTCGAGACCCGCTACGACTGGGCCGACTTCGCCATGGCCATCCAGCGTCCCGGCGTGGTGCTCCTCGACGAGGTAAACCGCGTCCCCCGCAACGGATACAACACCCTGTTCAGCGTCCTGGACAAGACGCGCCAGCTCCCCGCCTTCGGCGCCAAGGGAACCGACAAGCGCATGATCGACGTCCATCCCGACTGCGTTTTCTTTGCGACGGCGAACATCGGATACGCCGGCACCGAGGAGATGGACGAGGCGCTGAAGAACCGCTTCCTCACGATGGAGCTGGACTACCTGCCCCAGAACACCGAGGCGCAGGTGCTCTCCGCCGTCTGCGGCATCTCCAAGGAGGACGCGACGAACATCGCCATCATCGCCGCGAACATCCGCAAGGCGAGCAAGGCCGGCACCATCGAGCACTGCGTCTCCACCCGTGAGACCATCCTGTGCGCGAACTACGTCAAGTGGGGCTTCACCGTAGAGCAGGCCCTGGAGGTCACGTTCCTCCCGAACTTCGAAGGGGGCCTCACCGAGAAGGACCCGAACTGCGAACGGGGTACGGTGCGCGCGATGATCGCCTCCCGCTTCAGCAACAGCCAGCCCTAAACATAACGGACAACCTCTATGGAACAGCAGAACAACAACGTCACACAGCCTACCGAGACCCAGGTCAAGGTCCTGATGTCCGACTGGCTCGGCAACCTCCGCATGAAGGACGAGGGGAACTACACCCACGCCGGCAAGGGAGGCATCAAGAGGACCAAGCTTTCCGACACCACGGACTTCCTCGTCGGCAACGTCTCGGGCTTGGGTACCCTGGAGCTCCTCAAACACGCCCGCGGAGCGGCCTCGCAGGTCGTCAACGCGGTCGTGTCCGAACCGGTGGACGTCTTCATCGGAGGCTCCACCTCCCTCCAGGGGGAGGTCGAGGGCCGAAAGGTCATCAACCTCGCGACCGACTTCTTCGACGACGGCTCCCTGAAGCCCAAGCAGAAGGTGGCCATCATGCTCGGCCTCGCCTCCCATGAGGCGGCCCACGCCGTGTACACGGACAGCTCGCTCGCCCCCAAGGAACTCGAGAAGGAGAAGGGCGTGATGAAAGACCTCAAGCACCATATCTGGAACATCATCGAGGACGAACGGATCGAGTACCTGCTCGGCGACGACCGGCCCGGCTTCGCCGAGACGCTCGGCAGCGCCAAGGAGTACTTCTTCAAGAAGGTGGTCAACGACATGCGCACCAACGGCGAGATGCCGACCGAGCCGCTTCCCAAGCTGCTCTCAGCCCTCACCCAGGCTGTCCGCTACCCCTCGGAGATGTCCCGCGACGAGGTGGTCGAGAACTTCGACCAGCTGGACGAGATCCGCAAGGTCCTCTCCCCGTATCCGCTGACCGCCCAGGGCGCCTGGAAGGCCGCCAACAAGGTCATGTCCATCGTGCGGCGGATCGCCGAGGAGGAGATCGAGAAGCAGCAGCAGGAGCAGCAGCAACAGGGCGGGGGAGGCGGCGCCTCCCAGCCCCAGCCCGGGCAGCAGCCCCAGCCCCAGCCGCAAAGCGGCGACCAGGACCAGGACCAGGACAAAGACCAAGACCAGGGAAACCCGAACCAGGGCGGACAGGACCAGCAGAAGCAGGACCCCTCCTCCGGCAACGGCGGGCAGGGCCCCGAAAAACCCGACCAGAACCAGTCCGGAGATCCCCAGGACGGCGGAAACAAGAAGGACGACCAACAGCAGTCCAAGCAGCAGGAGCCGAAGAAGAAGCCCACCGAGAAGGAGATCCGCGAGGCCATCGAGAAGGCCCTCTCCACCGAACAGGGCAAGAACGTGATGAAGGCGCTCGAGAAGGACGAGAAGAAATCCGAAGGGAAGAACTCCGCCGTCTCCATCCAGCATGACCCGAACGCCCAGCGGTTCGTCAACGAAGACTCGGCCGAACGCACCTCCGGCGGTCCCGGCGAGCCGAAGGCCTTCGTCTTCAAGCCCAAGGGCTCGCCCGAGAGCTACAACAAGGCCCTGAAGGCCGTGCGGAAGTTCATCCCTGCGATGTCCAAGGCGCTCTCCTGCAAGAGCCGGGACAGCCACTACGTGCTCCACGGCCTCCCGTCGGGGAAGCTGAACACGAACAAGCTCGTCGCCCTCAAAAGCGGGAACACGGCCATCTTCGACAAGAAGGGCAGCGTCACCTGCAGCTCCGCCTCGGTGTGCATGCTCATCGACGAGTCCGGCTCCATGAGCGGGCTGAAGCTCGAGCGGGCCAGGGAGGCCGCCGTCCTCGTGAACGAGGCCATCGCCCGCATCAAGAACGTCCACTTCTACTGCTACGGCTACACCTCCAGCCGGATAACGGTCTTCTCCGAGAACGGCAAGACGAGCAAGTGGGCCCTCGGGGACACCCAGGCAGTCGCCGGAACCCCCACGGGGTTCGCGATGAAGACCGCCGCGCAGCGGGTCCGCCGGTTCACCCACGACCCCGTCCTGATGCTCGTCCTCACCGACGGGGCCTCGGACAACAACGCCCTCGTGGAGCGGCAGGACAGGCTCCTCGCCAAGGACGGTTTCACCGTCATCGGGGTGGGCATCCAGTGCTCCTACGTACAGTCCTCCTTCCGGGAGAGCGTCACGGTGATGGACATCTCCACCTTCGCGGTGGAGCTGGGCAAGCTCACCAAGGGCAAGCTGGACAAGATGCTCGTCAGGCACGACGCCTGACGGGCTCTCCCGTCCGGAATCCAAGAAAGAAAGAACAGAACACAAACAACACGACACCATGAACAAGTCCAACTACAAAGGCGAGAAGCCGTTCGACATCTATGAGGCCGTCACCCGCCAGATCCTCCGCAACATGAGCGCCGGCAACATCCCCTGGCGCCAGACCTGGACCGCCCGGAAGGGCGAACGCCCGCCGTTCTCGAACTACTTCACCGGGAAGGGCTACTCCCTGCTGAACACCCTCCTGCTCGGCACCCCCGGCCAGTACGCCACCTGGAACCAGATCAAGGACGCCAAGGGCAACCTCGTCAAGGGCTCCAAGGGGCACATGATCACCAAGTGGGTGGAGTACATCCCCAAGAAATACAAGGAGGAAGCCGAACGCCTGGAGAAAGAGGGCAAGGACATCTCCCACCTGAAGGCGTGGGTCCTCAAGAAGTACACCGTCTTCAACATCAACGACGTCGAGGGGCTGAAGCCCCGCGAGGAGGAGCAGAAACCCGCGATGCAGCGGGCGGAGGACCCGACCGACGTGGCGGAGCTCGTCATCGACGACTACACCATCAACGAGAGCGTCACCGTGGACAAGTCCGACGCCCTGTCCCCCCGCTACGACGCGCTCACCGACACGGTGTCCGTCCCCACGAAGGAGGCGTTCACCTTCGAGGAAGACTTCTACGCCTCCCTGTTCGAGCAGCTCGTCCATTCGACGGCCGCCGAGGGACGGTGCTCCCGTCCCGCCGAGCTGAAGAAGATGACCGAGGGCGAGGTGTCCGTGAAGGAGGAGCTCATCGCCGAGATCGGATCCTCGATGATCCTCACCGCCGCCGGCATGAAGCGCAAGGAGACGCACGAGCAGATCAGCGCCGTCTGCCAGAAGTGGGTCCGGGAGATGAACAACGACTTCCGCCTCATCGTCGACGCCAGCCGTGGCGCGGAGAAAGCCGCGAAGCTCATCCTCGGCAACTTCGCCGAGTGAGCGGCTGCAGATTGTCAGGCCAAACATTAAAATTTGTTCCGCGACAATCAAAAGAAATCATTGTAGTAAAGAGAAATTCAGCAAAATAAAACTATATTTGCAATATGACCGACACGGCCCATACCATCGCTCCCATGCTCGAAAGGTTCAACCCTGCGCAGCGGGAGGCGGCAACCACGACGCTCGGCCCGATGCTCGTCAACGCGGGCGCCGGAAGCGGCAAGACCAGCGTCCTCACGGTCCGGATCGCCAACCTGCTGTCGCAGGGCGTCCCGCCCGAGAGGATCCTCGCGCTCACCTTCACGAAGAAGGCGGCCGACGAGATGCGCTCGCGCATCATCGCCCTCCAGGGCGACACCGCCCGGAGGATCTGCATGGGCACGTTCCACTCGGTGTTCATCCGTTTCCTCCGCCCGTTCGCCCAGCGGATCAACTACCCGGCGAACTTCACCGTCCTGGACGAGGACGACTCTCTGGCCACGCTGAAGCGCTGCATCCGCGAGATCGTGACGGACCGCCGTCCCCCGAAGGAGCAGTGGTCCAAGCAGGACGTGCTCCGCTACAAGGAGGAGGACTCCGCCTACAAGGCCAAGACGATCCAGTCCATCATCTCCCGCTGCAAGAACGACCTCGTGACGGCCGACGCCTACGCGGCCGACCCCGAGCAGCAGCGCCGCGACACCCGGGCCGGACGGCCCCTGACGGGCCGCATCTTCGTCGCCTACCGCAACGCCTGCCACCGCATGGCCATGATGGACTTCGACGACATCCTCCTGTACACCGACATGCTCCTGGCGAACAACCCCGACGTGCTCGGGATGATCTCCGGCAGCTTCGACTACATCCTCGTGGACGAGTACCAGGACACGAACGTCGCCCAGTACACCATCCTGCAGCGGCTCACCTGGCTGAACAAGAACATCTGCGTGGTGGGCGACGACTCCCAGTCCATCTACGCCTTCCGGGGCGCAAGGATCGAGAACATCATCCGATTCGAGAAAGACTATCCCGGCTGCCGCGTGGTGAAACTGGAGCAGAACTACCGCTCGACCAAGAACATCGTCACGGCGGCGAACAACCTCATCTCGCACAACGCAAACCGACTCGAGAAAGAGTGCTTCAGCGGTTCGGAGAAGGGAGGCGGCATCATCCTGAAGGCCGCAGACACGGAGAAGGACGAAGCCCGCTTCGTAGCCGACACCATCCAGTCGAAGATGCGCGAAGGCGGCCGCCAGTACAAGGACTTCGCCGTCCTCTACCGGACCAACGCGCAGTCCCGCGCCATCGAGGACGCCCTGGTGAAGGCGCGCATCCCCTACACGATCTACTCCGGGACCTCTTTCTTCGGCCGCCTGGAGGTGAAGGACCTCATGGCCTACTTCAAGCTCGCCGTGAACCCCAACGACAACGAGTCGTTCGCCCGCGTGGCCAACAAGCCGACGAGGGGCTTCGGCGACGCCGCGATGCGCCGCCTCTTCGAGGTGGCCTCCGCCTGGGGCGTGTCCCTGTGGCAGGCCGCCACCAGCCCCCAGATCCAGCTCTGCGGGTTCTCGCAGAGGACGCTCGCGGGACTGATGAACTTCGTCGAGAACATCTCCGAGTGCATGGACCTCGCCGCCCGCGTCCCCGCCCACGAGGCCGCCACGCGGATCAGCGACGCCACGGGCTTCTACGAGGCCTACGAGCGCGACGCCGACGAGGAGTCGAAGAAACGGGCGGACAACCTCCGGGAGCTCGTGGACTCCGTACGCTCCTACGAGGAGGACTGCGAGGCCCGGAACCGCGACCTGCCTGCGGAGCAGCAGGAGAAGCCGACGCTCGCCGGCTACCTCCAGAACACCATGCTCCTCTCCAACGCCGACAACGAGGAGGCGGGGGAGGACAAGGTGTCCCTGATGACCGTCCACTGCGCCAAGGGGCTCGAGTACGACACGGTGTTCGTCACCGGCATGGAGAAGGGCCTGTTCCCGCTCCAGTTCGAAGGCGACGACTTCGAGGAGGAGGAGGAACGCCGGCTGTTCTACGTCGCGATGACCCGCGCCAAGCGGGAGCTGCTCCTGACCCGTGCCGTGTCCCGCCTCAAGTTCGGAAAGCGCAAGGAGGCGAAGCCCTCCAAGTTCCTCAAGGAGTTCCGGACGAGGGAGCAGGTAAAAGAAGAATAAAAGTCAACCCATAAACACATCAAACCATGGAAGAAACCAAGAAAGCGCTGCTCGAAGCAGCCCAAACCATCGTCAACGACATCGACAAGCCCGGCAAGGCCCCGGCCCGCCGCGTCCGCAAGGCAACCCTCACGATCGCCAAGGTCGGCAAGGGATACCGCAAGATGTCCCTCGCTGCCGAGAAGGAGCAGTAACTGTCCGAAACGCCGGGAGCGCGGAATCCCTGTGCTCCCGGAAAAAAGACGTCCTGAATGAAACTTTATCCGGAATAAACCGTATTTACCATGGCCATAAGAAAACGGACGGCAAGAGACCCCTTCCTCGACAGGGAGAGCGCGATCAAGGCTCTCCAGGACTTCATGGACGGAACCCGGGTGACCCGCAAGGGGATGTACCTCCTTCAGGTCATTAACTCATACGTACAAGATGGAAAAAGAATATTTGAACGAATCCCACAAGAGGTATTCTCAGGCCTGCCAGGAGGAAGTCGCCGAAATGTCCAGGCGGCCGCTCTCTGCAGAGCTCAAGGAACGGCAGATGCGCCGCAACCGGGAGAACTCCTCGAATCCGGCTACACAAGAGAACAGGAAGTAATCGGCCTCTGGGCCGAGAGGGACGGCTGCTGGAGCGACACCCCCGAAGAAGACCAGACACGGAAGGGCTGCCTCCACCGGGCCG
>ONJB01000103.1 GCA_900318015.1 uncultured Bacteroidales bacterium
TTCTGAGGGCAAGCATCCAGCGCACGAGACTTGCTCTTCACTTCGAGCTGCTCGCGTCCTTTGCGGACCAACTGTTGAATAGTAGGCATAAATGTTTGTAAATAAATAAATTAGGTTTTTTCCCAATGCTTCGGGAGTCTCCTTCCCGCTATTTTGGGGGTGCAAAGATACGTAAAAAAATTTAATTAACAAAGTTTTCAACAGGCTGACCTGGGATGTAATGTGCGGATTTTTCCGTTTATTTCGTATCTTTGGGGTATGAGAAGATTGCTTTTGCTGGCCGCGCTCGCGGCCGTATCCTGCGGAGCGCGCGCCCCCAAGGAAGAAACGATGGTCCATCTGAGCAACCGGGTCTTCGCCCTCGCGGAAGAGCAGACCGTGTATATGGACAGCCTCCTGATGGCGAAGATGCCCGGTCAAGCCGGGCATGACGGTGGGGTGAACGTCATGGCCGGCCCCGACCGGCCATCTCGTGACTGGCTCTGCCCCCGCACCTTCCAGGGCGACACCCTCGTGACCAGCGACATCGGCTGGTGGACCAGTGGGTTCTATCCGGGGGTGCTGTGGCAGATGTACAGCCTGACCGGCAAAGAGAGCTTCCACGATCTTGCCGTGAAACACACCCTCCCTCTCGCCGGTTTGCTGGACCGGGAGACGGACCACGACATCGGCTTCCAACTGATGTGCAGTTTCGCGCAGTGGGTGCGTTACGCTTACTCCCATAAGCACGAGATGAACGTCCTCTCCTACGATGAAATCGACGGCATCCTCACGAAAGGCGCGGAAAAACTCGCCGCCCGCTTCATTCCGGAAGCCGGCATCATCCGCAGCTGGAACTGGGGCGCGTGGAATATCCCCGTCATCATCGACAACATGATGAACCTGGAGCTGCTGATGGAATACGGCGACCGCGAGGTGGCCGAAAAACACGCGCTCACGACCGCCAGGAACCATTTCCGGGACGACGGAACGACCTTCCATCTGGTCGATTATGCCGACGACGGCACCGTACTCGGACGGCAAACGGTCCAAGGCTATGCCGACGATTCCGCCTGGGCCCGCGGCCAGGCATGGGCCCTGTACGGGTACGCGATGATGGCGCGGGAGGAACAGGATCCGGAGATCGGCCATCCCGACCTGGCCCGGACCTTCAACGACATCGCGTTCAAATTGGCGGAATGGATCCTCCCCCGCCTCCCGGAAGACGGTGTCCCGTACTGGGATTTCTCCCAAAGTGACTACCGGGACGCTTCCGCCGGGGCGATCATCGCCGCCGGCCTGCTCGACCTCTGGCGGAACGATCCGGACCGGGATCCGGAAAAGAAACTGGTCGCCGCGGCGGAGCGCATCCTCCGCACCCTCGCCTCCCCCGAATACCTCGCCGAGCCCCGCACCAACGGCGGCTTCCTGCTGAAGCATTCCGTGGGCAACATCCCCGGCCATTCCGAGGTCGACGTTCCCCTGACCTATGCCGACTACTACTTCCTCGAGGCGCTGCGGAACTATCGATGGATCGAAAAAACCGAATAGATCCATGAGACGGTTCTTGTTGCTTCCTTGGGTGTTGCTCGGGATGATGTTTTTCGCCCGGGCGCAGGAGCCCGGGCCGCATCCGCGGCTGCTGATGTATGCGGGCGAGGATTATCACGAGGATTATCAGGTGCCGCCGGAGAGCATGTTCGGGTGCTGGCCGAGCCGTCGGTGACGCGCGATTTCATCGGCCGGCGGCTGCTCGGGACCTCCCGGGAGGCGCTGAAGCGGATCTTCTGGCTTTCGTTTACCTACCGGCTCCATGGCGGGGAGGCGTACGCGCGGCGGGCCATCGACGAGATGCTGGCCGTCAGCGCGTTCAAGGACTGGAATCCCGCGCATTTCCTGGATGTCGCGGAAATGACAATGGCCGCCGCGATCGGCTATGACTGGCTGTACGACCAGATGACGCCCCGCGAACGGAAGAAGGTCGCGCGGGCCATCATCGACAAAGGCCTCAAGCCCGCTTTGAACGAGGCCGATGCCTGGTTCTACAACAGCGAAATCAACTGGAACTCCGTGTGCAACGCCGGCATGGTGTACGGCGCCCTCGCCGTCTGGGAAGAGGACCCCGAATTCTGCAGGTCGATGCTAGAGAAGTCCCTGGAATCCAACAAATTGGCCTTCAAGGCCTACGAAGGCGGCGGTTACCCGGAGGGGTACAATTACTGGGGGTATGGATCCTCGTTCCAGATCATGCTGGAAGCAGCGCTTGACAGCGCATTCCCCCCACTCCCTACAGAAGACCTGTTTGCTCCCTTACCGTTCTCGACCGGAATCACCCATGACTTTTACGCTTCCTCCGCATTCATCCGCTTCACCTCCACCCCGGCGGGGAACTGTTACAGTTTCTCGGACGCTTACCGGAAAGCCTCGGGGCAATACATGCAGACTTGGATGATCAATTACGTCGGCGACCGCCGCATCATGTATCCCGAGATGCGCATCTTGGAAATGACCGGATACAAACGCCTTTGCGAAGAACGGTTGTTCCCGATGTATCTGATTTCGCTTTTCCACTGCGGGCCGAACACGCCCGCGGGCATGCCCGACGACCACTATTTCCAGTGCGGGGGCACCACGCCCATCTTCGTATACCGAAGCGGCTGGGCCGCCGAGGAGGACGATTATCTGGGCGTCAAAGGCGGGCTTACGATGTCCAGCCACTCGCACTGCGACCAGGGCTCCTTCTACTTCGAGTCCGACGGCGTCACTTGGGCGACTGACCTCGGGATGCAGGACTACAACTCGCTGGAATCGGCCGGCGTCGACCTTTGGGACATGACGCAGGACAGCGAGCGATGGGAGGTGTTCCGCATCGGCCCGTTCTCGCATAACATCGTGACGGTCAATGGACATACACCCAAGGTCAATCACCCCGTCGCGATCTCGGAAACCTGGACGCCGGAGCACCCCTCGTGGGAGAAGCGGCTCGGCGCCGTCATCGACCTGACCGACCTCTATACCGAGGACCTGGACTCCTGCAAACGGGCGGTGTACCTGCTGGGTACGGACCTGCACATCCTGGACCTACTGCAGGCGGGGGACTCCACCTGTACGGTCCGCTGGGCCATGTGCACCGAGGCGCAGGCGTCTCTCCAGGAATGGAGCGAAGTCTTCACCTTCTATGGGTACGGGGAAACATTTCTGTGGCTCCAAAGCGGCTGGCACCGACGGGAATTGTCGGCCTCTTTCCTCCGCTTGGACGAGAGCGAGGAGGAAGAAGTGCTGGGCTTCCGGGATTATCGTTTTCCGGCCATCGTGTGGCCCGGGCTCTATAACGAAGACGACCCCGAACTGACCCCGCACATCTGGCCCACGACCTACGACCCAGCCGCTCCCGATGTCGACGGCATGCAGTACCTGCATCCAACCGACGCGCCCAACCCCGG
>ONJB01000086.1:0-5114 GCA_900318015.1 uncultured Bacteroidales bacterium
GATGAATCTCACCCGCATCCAGTCCCTGCCCATCCCGGGCTGCCCGTGGGAGTACTTTTTCTATGCGGACATCCGCTTCGACGATTCCGTCCGTTATCGGCAGGCGCTCTCGGCGGTCAGGCCCCTTCTGGCGGACCTGGACGTCATGGGCATCTACAAGGGAAGTTTTTGAGTTCTATAAAAATGTCAAGATATGAGAGAATCTAGCACGTCCAAAAGAATGGCCCGTCTGTCCCCGTCCATGACCTTTGCCATGAATCAAAAGAGCAATGACTTGAAGGCAAAAGGGATTGACATCGTGAACATGACCCTGGGTGAGCCCGACTTCAACACCCCGGAGCATGTCAAAGCGGCCGCCTGCGCTGCGTTGGAAGAGAACTATACGCACTACACTCCTGTAGGCGGCAGCCTCTCCCTGCGGGAGGCGATCAGCGACAAACTGCAGAAGGAAAACGGCCTGGCCTATGCCCCGGCGGATATCCTGGTGTCCAACGGCGCCAAGCAGAGTCTGTGCAACGTGGTCATGGCTCTCATTGACGAAGGAGACGAGGTGATCATCCCGGCGCCTTACTGGGTGAGCTATCCGCAGATGGTGCTGCTCGCGGGCGGTACTCCGGTTTATGTCGAAACCGGCATCGAACAGGGATTCAAGATGACGCCCGAGCAGCTGGAAAAGGCGATCACTCCGCGTACGAGGATGCTCATTCTCTGTTCTCCCAGCAACCCTACGGGCGCCGTGTATTCCAAGGAAGAACTCAAGGCCTTGGCCGATGTGATCCTCCGTCATGAGGATGTGCTGGTCGTGTCTGACGAGATCTACGAACACCTGAACTATGTGGGAGCCCATGCCTCCATCGCCTCCTTCGAAGGAATGCGGGAGCGCACGGTCATCATCAACGGTGTCTCCAAGGCTTACGCCATGACCGGCTGGCGCATCGGCTTCCTGGCCGCCCCGAAATGGATCGTTTCCGCTTGCAGCATGCTGCAGGGACAATATACCAGCGGCCCTTGTTCCGTCAGCCAGAAGGCGGCGGAAGAGGCATGGCGCGGCTCTCAGGCATGTGTCGAGGAAATGCGTCAGGCCTTTGAGCGCAGAAGGAATCTGCTTGTGGGTCTGCTGCGTGAAATCCCGGGACTGGAAGTGAATGTTCCGGACGGAGCCTTCTACCTTTTCCCGAAATGCTCTTCCTTCTTCGGGAAGTCCGATGGGACGAATGTGATCAAGACGTCCACCGATCTGGCCATGTACCTCCTGGAGAAGGGTCATGTGGCCGTCGTGGGTGGAGACGCCTTCGGCGCTCCGGAGTACTTCCGCCTGTCCTACGCCACCTCTGAAGAGAAGATCAAGGAAGCCGCGAAGCGGATGGCCGGAGCGTTGGCGCTTCTGAAGTAAAGACAGGATGGAAAAGAAAAGAACGGTCGGAATTGTGGGCCTGGGCCTGATCGGCGGGTCCATGGCCGTGGACCTGCGCGCCCGCGGCTATGCCTCCTGTTTCATCGGCACGGACAAGAATCCGCTGAACGCGGAAGCGGCCTGCCGCCTTGGACTGGTGGACCGGGTGGCTTCTCTGGAGGAATGTATCGAGGAGTGCGACGTCATCGTGGTGTCCGTTCCGGTCAGCGCGGCGGCGGGAATCCTCCATACGGTGTTGGATACGTTCAACGAAAAGGGTTTCACGGACAAGATCGTCATGGACGTCTGTTCCACCAAGTCCCAGATTGCCGAACGGCTCAAGTACCATCCTTGCCGCAAGCGTTATGTCGCATCCCATCCGATGGCCGGAACCGAGCATTCCGGTCCCTGGGCGGCGATGCCGGGCCTTTTCGACGGCCGCGCCTGCATCATTGCCGACCGGGAAGAGTCGGATGCCTCCGCCGTGCGCGCCGTGGAAGAACTGTACAAGACCCTGAATATGCGGATCGTGTACATGACCTCGGATTCCCACGATGTCCATACCGCCTATGTTTCCCATCTGTCGCATGTTTCCTCTTTCGCCCTGGCCCTGACGGTGCTGGACAAGGAGCGCGACGAGAAGCACATCTTCGACCTCGCGTCCGGCGGTTTTTCCTCTACGGTCCGTCTGGCGAAGTCGGGTGCCGACATGTGGGTGCCGATTTTCACCCAGAACCGGGACAATTTGCTCCGTGTGATGGACACTTACATCGAGAAGATGCAGGAATTCCGGAAGGCGGTGGAAGATTTTGACGAAGAGAAGATCAGGGCGCTGATCGATGAGGCGAACCGGATCAAGAAGATAATCAGATAAATGGAAAAGACACTCGATATCATCCCTGTCAGTGAATGGGGATTCTTCACGCTGCCGCGACCGATGGTGATCGCGGGACCGTGCAGTGCGGAAAGCGAAGAGCAGGTGCTGGAAACGGCGCGGGGCCTTGCCTCCTGGGGCATTCACATGTTCCGGGCGGGCATCTGGAAACCCCGCACGCACCCGGGCTGCTTCGAAGGCGTGGGCGTGGCCGGCCTGAAGTGGCTGAAGAAAGTGAAAGAGGAGACCGGCATGGCGGTTTGCACCGAGGTGGCGAACGAGAAGCATGTCTATGAGTGTCTCAAGTACGGCGTGGACATGCTGTGGATCGGTGCCCGCACGACGGCGAATCCGTTCCTGATGCAGGAGATTGCCGATGCGCTCCAGGACACCGACGTCCCCGTGCTGGTCAAGAATCCGATCAATCCGGACCTGGAACTCTGGATCGGAGCGCTGGAGCGGCTGAACCAGGCTGGCATCAAGAAGCTCGGCGTCATCCACCGCGGTTTCTCCACGACCAATAGCAAGCCGTACCGCAACGCACCGGGCTGGCAGCTCGCCATCGAGCTTCGCGCGCGCTTCCCTGAGCTGCCCTTCTTCGCCGATCCGTCCCACATGGGCGGCAGCCGGAAATACCTGCAGGAACTGTCCCAGCGGGCGATGGACCTGGGTTTGGAAGGCCTGATGATCGAGTCCCACTGCAATCCGGACGTGGCCCTGAGCGACGCGAAGCAGCAGCTTACGCCGACGGATCTCCGTACCCTCATCGAGAGCCTCATCATCCGCGAAAAGGATTCCGTGGACCAGGACTACCGCGAGGGTATCGAACAGCTCCGCGCGCAGATCGACATTCTCGATGAAAACCTCCTGAACACCCTGGGCTCCCGCATGGACGTGAGCCAGAAGATCGGCACCTACAAGCGCGACCACAATGTGGCCATTCTCCAGATGGCCCGTTGGGACGAAATAATGGACGAAATGAAAAAGAACGCCCGCGTACACGGGCTTTCAGAGAAGTTCATCGAGGCGGTGTTCAACGCCATCCACGAGGAGTCCGTCAGGATTCAGAACGAAGTGCTCGCAGGCGGTCCTCAAGCATAGTCTCAAAGATTTCCTTCTCCTGCGGGGAGAGGAACTGAATATTGATGGGTACCTGGAACAGGCGCTGGCGCAGGGTTTCAGGTACCTTTTTCGTATCCACGATGCGCTGGGCGTCCTTCTCGGTGGTGGCGACGCAGGCGGTCGGGAACTCCTTGACGGCGGCGGCGACTTTCTGAATGTCGGCCGTGGAATACTTGTGGTGGTCCGGGAAACTGAAGCGCTTGACTTCCTTGTAACTATCTGACAGATAAGCCCTCAGAGGCATGTCCTTGGCGATGCCGGTGAACAGGATGAGCCGGTGCGCGTAGGTGAAGCGGCTGTCGGCCTCGTCGGGATAGACCGGAACCATGGGCTCGTAGCCGATGGTGGTGAACAGGACGGTCTGCTCCTTTTCCTTTCCGCGGCGGAGTTTCCGCGTGCCGGTGCAGGTGGCGGTGCTGTAGTTCTCCACGCCCAGCTGCTTCGCCCATTTTCCCTTCTCCCACTCGTCCAGGTAGGTCGGACATTTGGTGACGATGAGGATATCGGCGTCCTTCAGGCGGGAAGGGAGGTCGCGGAGACGGCCCCAGGGCATCAGCTTGTCCTTCTGCACGGGGCGGTTGTAGTCGATGAGGATGATGTTGAGGTCCGCCTTGAGCCGGCGGTACTGGAAGGCGTCGTCCAGGACGATGAGATCGGCCTTCGGAATGGCCTTGTCCAGGCACTTGCGGGCTTTCTTCGAGGTCTGGAGCTCCTCGGGATGGGTGAGGAAATGGCAGCCCTCCACGCGGTCCTTGTCCACGGCGACCGTTACGGCCGGAAACTTCTTCGCCATCTGCAGCGGCTCGTCGCCGAACTGCAGGGCGGTTCCGTCGCGGCCCACCTTCTGGAAGCCCTTCGACTTCCGCTTGTAGCCGCGGGAAAGGACGGCGATGTCGGAGTAGGCCCAGTCGTCGCTTTTCAGCAGCCACCGGAGGATCATTTCCGTGTGCGGGGTCTTGCCCGTTCCGCCCACGGTGATATTACCCACGCAAAGGGTGGGGACGTCGGCTTTGTAGGACTTTTTCCAGCCCTTGTCGAAAAGGAAGTGCCTGACGCCGAGGATAAGCCTATAGATCATACGCTACATCGAGAGGACGTTCAGGACCGTGATGAGTTCCTGGTTGATGGGTTTGTTCATCTTGACGGCGCGGGCGATGGGGACGTACACGATCTCGTCGTTCTTGATGCCGATCATGATGTTCCGCTGCCCTTCCAGCAGGGCCTCGATGGCCGCGTAGCCCATGCGGGAGGCGAGGATGCGGTCGTAGGCCGTCGGGGTGCCGCCCCGCTGCAGGTGGCCGAGGATGGTCACGCGGGCGTCGAACTGGGGATATTCCTTCTTGATTCTGTCGGCATAGTAGAAAGCGCCGCCGACACCGTCCTTCTGCGCCTCGGACACGAGGACGATCGCGCTGTTCTTGGACTTGCGTTTGCCCCGCTCGATGAAGTCGGCGAGCTGGTCCACGTCCGTCGCGCTCTCCGGGATGATGGCGGCCTCCGCGCCGGAAGCGATGGCGCTGTTCTGCGCGAGGAAGCCCGCGTCCCGGCCCATCACCTCAATGAAGAAGATGCGGTCGTGGGAGTTCGCGGTGTCCCGAATCTTGTCCACGCACTCGACGATGGTGTTCAGCGCGGAGTCATATCCGATGGTGGCGTCCGTCCCGTATAGGTCATTGTCGATGGTGCCGGGCAGGCCGATGATGGGAATGTCATACTCCTGCGCAA
>ONJB01000086.1:5119-8000 GCA_900318015.1 uncultured Bacteroidales bacterium
TGACCTTGGCGCCCTCGGGGATGGACGCGGTGATGAAGGCGTTACCGCCGATGACCACGAGGGCGTCAATGCCTGCTTCCACCATGTTGTCATAGGCCTTCCTCCGGCCTTCCGGGGTCATGAATTCCTGGCTCCGGGCGGTCTTGAGGATGGTGCCGCCGCGCTGGATGGTGTTGGATACCGAGGAGGATGTGAACTTCAGGAACTCCTTCTCGATGAGGCCCTGATAGCCGCGGACGACGCCGATGACGTTGATATTGTTGAAGCGTGCCGTGCGCGTGACGGCGCGGATGGCTGCGTTCATGCCGGGGGCGTCTCCGCCGGACGTGAGGATGCCGATGGTCTGGATATGTCTTTCCATAGAAGGATCAGGTTTACAACCCACAAATATAAGAAAAAAGCGTCAAATTCCGTACGCCGATTCGGCCTCCGGCGCCTCATCGCCCCATCTTTCGGCGACGTAGTCGAGCGTGCGGAGGATTTCGTCGGGGTCCTTGGACGTGACGAGCTTGATGCGGGTTTCCTTGAAGCCGGGAAGGCCCTTGAAATAGCAGGAGAGATGGCGGCGCATCTCGAAGATGCCGGTGACGGGCCCCTTGAGGTCCAGCGACAGGCCGAAGTGGCGCTTGGCGAGGGCCACGCGGTCGCGGACGCTCATCGGCGGGAGCTCCTCGCCGGTGTCCAGCAGGTGGCGGATTTCCGTGAAGATCCACGGGTGGCCGAAGCTGGCCCGGCCGACCATGATGCCGTCGACACCGTACCGGTCGAACATCTCCTTCGCGCGTGCGGCAGAATTAATGTCGCCGTTGCCGATGATGGGAATGTGCATCCGCGGGTTGTTCTTGACCTCGCCGATCAGGGTCCAGTCGGCCTCGCCCTTGTACATCTGGCAGCGGGTGCGGCCGTGGATGGTGAGGGCCTGGACGCCGACGTCCTGCAGGCGCTCGGCCAGATCGACAATGATCTTGGAGCTGTCGTCCCAGCCCAGGCGGGTCTTGACGGTGACGGGCTTGGAGACGGCCTTCACGACGGCTTCGGTGATGGCGACGAGCTTGTCCGGCTCCCGCATCATGCCGCTTCCGGCGCCCCGGCCTGCGATTTTGGACACCGGACAGCCCCAGTTTATGTCGATGGTATCGGCCCCGTGCCCGCCGGCGAGTTCCGCTGCGTGGTCCGCCATCCGGGCGGCATCCACCATCGACTCGGGCAGATGGCCGTAGATCTGGATGGCGACGGGGGATTCCTCCTCGAGGGTGCGCATTTTGGCGATGGCTTTCGACGCGTCGCGCACGAGCCCGTCCGAAGGAACGAACTCGGTCGTGACCATCGCCGCGCCGGCTTCCCGGCACAGGATGCGGAAGGACGCGTCCGTCACATCCTCCATCGGCGCCAGCACCACAGGGCGCTCTCCCAGGTCTATGTTTCCGATTTTCACGGTGCAAAGATACGATAATTTGGTTATTTGCCGAATAATTGCTACCTTTGCGGTCCCCAAAAAGTGTGGGGAACGCAGTAATTTATTGTTAAACCATTAACTATCAAGACAGTGGACACACTTAGCTACAAGACAGTTTCCCTGAACAAGGCAACTGTGAACAAGGAGTGGCTCGTCATTCCCGCATGTGGACTGTGGCGACAACGTGATCGTCATCAACGCCGACAAGATCCGTCTGACCGGCAAGAAGATGACCGACCGCGTCTATGTCCGTTACACCGGCTATCCGGGCGGACAGCGCTTCACCACTCCGAAGGAGATCCTTGCGTCCCGGCCGGCCGAACTCATCCGCCGTTCCGTCCGCGGAATGCTTCCGAAGACTCGTCTTGGTGACAAGCTCATCAACAACCTGTACGTTTACGCAGGCGCTGAGCATCCGCACCAGGCGCAGAATCCCAAAACCATTACCTTAAACGAAATCTAAACAGAGCACATGGAACAGAAACACGCCCTTGGAAGACGTAAATCAGCAGTCGCTCGTGTTTATGTTGTCGCCGGCACTGGCAACATCATCGTCAACGGTCGCCCGGTGAACGAGTACTTCAAGGAGGATGCCCTCCTGTACATCGTGAACCAGCCGTTCGAGGTCACCGGCACAACGGGTCAGTTTGATGTCAAGGTCACGCTCGTGGGCGGTGGTACCAAAGGACAGGCCGAGGCCGTCCGTCTGGGTATCTCCCGCGCCCTCTGCGAGGTCGACAAGGAGGCCTACCGCGGTCGAGCGTAAGAAGCCCGGTCAGCCTGGCGCACGTCGTCGCTTCCAGTTCAGCAAGCGTTAATCTTTTTTTACGCGAACTGCACGGACTGATTTACTTTTTGCACAGTCCGGTTACTCAAATCCTGCGATCCCGGTGAGGATGAGAATCTTCCCGAGCTGCAAAAAGGATTGCCGAGACTGCGGTAAAATTGCGGAGACCGCCTGAAGGCGCTACTCCGGATTGAAGAAAGAGAAAAACAAAACAAGACTTTAAAGACATTATGTCCAGAACTAATTTCCAGGAACTGCTTGATGCAGGCGCACACTTCGGACACCTTGCCCGCAAGTGGAACCCTAAAATGGCTCCGTACATCTTCGACCAGAAGAACGGAATCCACATCATCGACCTGCACAAGACCGTCGTGAAGATCGACGAGGCAGCGGAAGTGCTCAAGGAGATGGCCCGCAGCGGCCGCAAAGTCCTCTTCGTTGCCACCAAGAAACAGGCTAAGGACGTCGTCGCCGAGAAGGCTGCCGCCGTCAACATGCCGTCCGTGACCGAGCGCTGGCCGGGTGGAATGCTCACCAACTTCCCGACCATCCGCAAGGCCGTCAAGAAAATGAACACCATCGACAAGATGAAGGAAGATGGTACGTTCGAGAAACTCGCCAAGAGAGAGCGTCTCCAG
>ONJB01000037.1 GCA_900318015.1 uncultured Bacteroidales bacterium
ACCCCTCCGACGGACGTCATCTACATCATCATCGCGGCCGTCACCTGCGCCGGCACCCTCCAGGCGTCGGGCGGTATGGACTGGATGATCCAGATCGCGGAACGGATGCTCCGCAAGCACCCGGACCACATCACCTTCCTGGGCCCGCTCGTGACCTTCTTCCTGACCGTCCTCGTGGGCACGGGCCACGTGGTCTATACCATCATGCCCATCATCTGCGACATCGCCCTGAAGAAGAACATCCGGCCCGAGCGCCCCTGCGGCGTCGCGTCCGTCGCTTCGCAGGTGGGTATCACCTGCTCGCCGATCGCCGCCGCCGTCGTCGCCTTCGTCACCATCTCCAACGCGAACGGCTACATGGTCTCGATCCCGCAGGTGCTGATGGTCACCATCCCCGCCTGCCTCATCGGCCTGATGTGCGCCGCCCTCGCTTCCTTCAAACGCGGCAAGGACCTCGACGTCGACCCTGAATTCCAGAAGCGCAAGGCCGATCCCGAGCAGTACGCCTACATGTACGGCAGCTCCGCCACCACCCTGGACAAGGTCATCACCAAGGAGGCCAAGGCTTCCGTGTTCGTGTTCCTGGGATCCCTCCTCGTGATCGTGGGCTTCGCGTTCTGCCAGATGATCCACACGGCCGACGGCAAGTCCATCGCCGAGGCCATCGCCATCCCGAAGATGAACATCTGCATCCAGATCATCATGCTCGTGGCCGCCGCCTGCAACATCATCTTCTGCAAGGCCTCCCCGAAGAAGGCCGTCGCCGGCGCTGTCTGGCAGTCCGGCATGGTCGCGGTGGTCGCCATCTACGGCATCGCCTGGATGGCCGACACCTACTTCGGCAACTACATGGACGAGATGAAGGCCATGCTCACCGGCCTGGTCACGAACTACCCGTGGTCCATCGCCCTCGTCTTCTTCCTCGTCTCCGTGCTCATCAACAGCCAGGGCGCCGTGGTCGTCGCTTTCCTCCCGCTGGCCTACCAGCTGGGCATCGCCGGTCCCGTCCTCCTGGGCGTCCTCCCGAGCGTGTACGGCTACTTCTTCATCCCGAACTATCCTTCCGATATCGCCACCGTGAACTTCGACCGGTCAGGCACCACGGTCATCGGCAAATACCTCCTGAACCACAGCTTCATGATGCCGGGCATGATCAGCGTAGTCGTCTCCACGATTGTCGGCTACCTGATTACCACCGTCCTCTTCCCCGGCTACTTTGGCAGCTTCGTCCAGTAGGAAATTCGGAAAAATTGCTTACCTTTGCACTCCCTTCCCAGGGAGTACGGTTCCGTAGCTCAGCTGGATAGAGCAACAGCCTTCTAAGCTGTGGGTCTTGGGTTCGAATCCCAACGGAATCACAAAACGGCAGCCATGCGGCTGCCGTTTTGCGATGATGGCATTTCATGCATTGGGGGGCTAACCCCCCAAACCCCCTGCGTCGCTTCGCTCCGAAGGTGCCTCGATTCGGTGTCGGTGCTTTTCCAGGCTTTCAGCCACATGGCGTCCGTTCTATGCTCGTACATTAGCCCCCCGCAGGGGCAGGGATGTGGCCGGCCTCCGGCCGGACAAATCCCAACACCTTGCACAATCTTCGCAAGAAATGCTTATCTTCGCACAAACCAACGATATTCTCCTATGTGCCAATTCCTTTCACGACTGGTCCTGATCGCCGTGGCGATCTTGACGGCGTCCTGTTCATCCGACCCCGGCAGCCTGGAGCTGTCTTTCCAGTATAACAAGCAGCCCGGCCCCGGCTCCAACCAGTATGCCGTCTGGATCGAGAATGCCGACGGGCAGGTCGTCAAGACCCTCTATGTCAGGCCGCAGCCGCGACGGTTCCAAGCCCGCCCGCGGCTATACCTACCGTCCATCCTGCACGCCGACGTGGGTACAGCATGTCGGCGCCGAGTCGCTCACGGACGAGCAGATCGACGCCTTTACGGGCGCCACGCCTGCCCAGGGCGGCATCCAGACCTTCACCTGGGACTTCACCGACCAGGACAATCGGCCCGTAGCCAAAGGCACCTATCGCTTCTACATCGAGGCTACCTACAACGGTCCCAGCGTCGTGACGCATACCGGCACGGTCACTTACGGCGCTCCTGCCGGAGACATCCCGGTCGAGACCTCCTACATCGAGGCTTCGGAGGACCGCAAGGACATGATTACGGATGTCAAGGCCCGGTTGGTCCATTGATCCGGTATACAAGCCTATGAAGAGCCCGAAGAAACTCCTTTGGACGCTGGCAGGCATCGCTGCCGTGATTTTGCTTGCCTGTGTCGGTATCAAACTGTTCGACGGCCGGTCCCCGCAGGCCTTCTTCGTGCACAAGGTCATCGGTTTCAGGGCGTTGGATCTGAAGAAGTACGAGGCGGACAAGGCGGATTTGTCGGACAAGGGGACCGTGGCGATTCCTGCAGGAATCAAGTTCCCCCGGCCGATGCGGGAATACCGCGTGAACGGCATGCAGGTTTTCGAGGCGGATCCCGCAGACGATTCCAAGCCAATCCTCTTGTATCTCCACGGAGGAGGGTACTGTCACAATTTCGCGAAGCAGCACTGGAAGGCGCTCGCCGAATGGGCCGACATGGCTGGATGTGGCATCGTGGCACCCAATTATCCGTTGCTGCCTCTCCATACGGCCGCGGAGGCCCATCCACTGGTCTTGGCACTCTATGAGGAACTGTTGCAGCGGTATCCGGCCGGCCGTATCGTCATCGCGGGCGACTCCGCCGGCGGCGGCTTCACCCTGGCCCTGGCACAGGAGATCCGGGACTTCTCCATCGGTCTTCCCAGGCACCTCATCCTCATCGCGCCCTGGGTTGACATCCTGGGCGGGGATGCGTCGATTCAGAAACACGACAATTGGCTCACCGTGGAAGCGCTTCCCAAGTTCGGGCTCGACTGGGCCGACGACATCGACCCCAAGGACCCGATGGTATCGCCGCTATACGGCAGCATGCATGGGCTTCCGCCCACCGATATCTACGCTGGCACCTGGGACGTCCTCTACACGGACGTTGTCAAGGCCTATGACAAGATGAAGGCCGCTGGCGTGGATGTCCGCCTGCACGTAGGAGAGAAGATGGACCATGTTTACCCGCTCCTGCCCACCCCCGAAGGAAAGGCGGCCCGCAAGGAGATCGCGGAGATTCTATCGGCATGGTGATCTCTCTCTTTCAGCAAAAAGAAATATGCATCAACTCCCTTCCGAGCTGCTGCAAGGCGGATTCCATCTTCTGAAGTTGTGCCTTCCGAGGTTTCGACACGCCATGCATATAAGCCCAGATCTGTTTCGGGTTGATTCCGGATAGCCGGCCCAATGCAGCCGGGGTGATGATGCCGGCGTAATAGCCCATTAAGTCCTTTACGTTCCACTTCGTCTGGAATTCAAACGGTTCGTCCAGCCAGTCCGGATAGATGAAAGCGATTTCCCGTCCATCCTGCTTGACAAGCCGGAGTGTCTCGCGGAGTTCGTCCAAGGCTTCCGCCGGGGTATTCCCACCCCCAAAGAGGGCCGGATGGTCGCTGCAACAGGCCGAATAGAATCCATCGGCGCCTACGCTCATGGTAATTTCCACTTTTCTCATCGTATTCCCATTTCTTGCAAAATCTTCTTGGCGAAATCGTTCCCGATTTCCTTGCCTTTGTGAAAAGGAACCGTATATACCGTCCCGTCTTTCACATAGCGCTTGTGGCTTCCTTTTCCCCTCTTCGGGAGCTCGACCCATCCATTTTGAGTTATGAGTCGATGCAATTCGGCGTATTTCATGGATCAAGCAGTACAAAGATAGATAAATTTCTTTTATAGAACACAAAATAGTAGAAAAATTTCGTTTTTATCGGTGCTGTCCTACTCGTTCATTTTTCCCAAACCTACTCAAAAACCACCGAACCGAGGGCAAGAAACATAAAAATGTGGCGAAATGTTTTGGGTTGTTTCACGAAAACACGTGCCCGTTTAGGCCGATAATCACTATCTTTATCCCCGCGAACAACGAACCCTATTCTGAACGACCGATGAAACATGACTTTCCCAAAGGAACCAGCCTGGCGCTGATCGCCGGGATGTATGTGTTCGCCCTGTGTATCGGGGTGCGCGCCTTTGCCTGGGCGGTGGATGTGATGCCGGAGGTATGGGCCCTGCTGGTGGCCGACGTCGTGATGACGGTGCTCATCTGGGGCTTCGGTCTGGCGTATGAGAACGTGTCCATCTACGATCCTTACTGGAGCGTCATCCCGCCGACGATGTTCACCGCGTGGGCCCTGTACAAGCACTGTTTCACGCTTCCGGTCATCCTGCTTCTCGTCGCCGTGTGGTGGTGGGGGATTCGGCTCACAGGCAATTGGGTGTGGACTTTCAAGGGAATCGGGCACGAGGACTGGCGCTATACCCGCTACCGGGAAACGCAGTCACCGTTCCTTTTCCAGGTGACG
Organism: uncultured Bacteroidales bacterium; assembly: GCA_900318015.1. GTDB lineage: Bacteria > Bacteroidota > Bacteroidia > Bacteroidales > UBA932 > Cryptobacteroides. The sequence goes on from ONJB01000037.1 coordinate 4,439, forward strand.
AACTTCTTCGGGCTGAACATGGTGCCCACGCTGGTCGTTTTCGCGTGCATGCTGCCGGGATTCGGCCTGTTCGAGGCCGCCGGACCCGCGAACGCGCTCACCTGGGCGGGCTTTGCCATCTGCCTTGCCTCGGCCACCCTCCAGCTCGTGGCCGATACCCAGATCCACCGTTTCCGGGCCGCGCATCCCGGCGCGGTGTGCGACGTGGGCCTGTGGAAGCGCGGCCGCCATCCGAACTACTTCGGGGAAGTGATGATGTGGTGGGGCGTCTGGCTGATGTACGCCTCCCTGCGGGGCATTGACTGGCTGATGCTTGCGCCCTTCGCGATGACCGACCTCTTCCTCTTCATCAGCATCCCGATGATGGAGCGCCGCCAGCTGGCGCACAAGCCGGCGTACGCCGCCTACCGGAAGCGTACGCGGCTGTTCATCTAGCCGGAACGGTGGCCCGCATCCGGTTATTGCGGGATAATCGCTATCTTTGCAACCTAAACTCCTTTTTCAGCCTATGAAACGCATCCTCATAGCCGTCCTGGCCACGCTTGTGGCCATCAGCGCGTTCGCCCAGAACCGAAACGGGCTGGTCATGCCCAGCGTGGATCCCAAGGCGGATTCCGCCGCCATCGCCCGCGTCCGGGCCCGGATGGACTCCATCCGCCAGCACCGGCCCACCGTCGCCGTCATCCTCGGCGGAGGCGGCGCCCGCGGCATGGCCCATATCGGCATGCTCAAATACATGGAGCAGCTGGGCATTCCCGTGGACCTGGTGGGCGGCACCAGCATGGGCGGCCTGGTGGCCGGCCTGTATTCCCTCGGCTACGATGCGCAGTATCTGGACTCTCTCGTCCGGAGCATCGACTGGACCGTCATGATGTCCGACAAAGTGCCGGATTCGTACCAGAGCTACAGGCGCCGGAAGAACAACGAACGGTTCGCCCTGACCATTCCTTTCCATTATGAGGAGGAAGACGCGATTTCCCGGCTCAGCCGCGAGATGGACCTGGAAAAGACGATGGACAATGTCGAGACCAGTTCCTCCGACATCGCCACCGAAGTCATGACCCAGGTGGGCATGGGCCTGCCCGACGGCTACCTGTTCGGCTACAACATCCGCAACACCCTGAGCTCCGTCTCCGTCGGCTATCAGGATTCCCTCGTCTTCGAGCACCTGCCCATTCCCTTCTTCTGCGTGGCGACGGACATGTACTCCATGAGCGAGAAGAACTGGACGTCCGGCCTGCTGGTGGATGCCATGCGTTCCACGATGTCCATCCCGTTCTATTTCCGGCCGGTCCGCACCCAGGACATGATCCTGTCCGACGGCGGCACGCGGAACAACTTTCCCGTCGATGTCGCCAAGGCGATGGGGGCCGACATCGTGATCGGCTCCGAGATGCCGGTGGACCGGGAACTCACCGAGCTGGGTTCCGCCGCCAGCCTGCTGATGCAGAACATCACGATGATGTCCTCCGACGCCGCCCGCATCAACCGGCTCAAGACCGACATCCTGCTCCAGCACGAGCTGCCCGGCTACACCATGCTTTCCTTCGACAAGGAGAGCGTCGCCAACATCATCCGGCTGGGCTATGAACTGGCGGAGGAATATAAGGATGATTTCGAGAAGGTGGCCCGGAAAGTCGGCGCGCAGCCGCGGAAACTGAACCATGCGCGCGCCGTCGACCTCGGAAAGGAAAAGATCCAGATCGGCGCCATCGGCGTGGAGGGCATCACGCCGGAAGAACGGAAACTCCTTCTCGGCTCCCGTTTCATGCCCAAGGGAGGCCTGTACGGCCGCCAGGAGATCGAAGCGCTCCTGTCCTACCTGTACGGTACCCGCGCTTTCGAATCGGTCACCTACCGGATCTGCGGCGCCCAGGAGCCCTATACCCTCATCTTCGACTGCCAGAAAGGGCAGACGAACGAATTCGGCGTGGGTGTCCATATCGACAACGACGAGGTCGTGTACGTAAGTGGCGTCCTGGGCATCGGAACACGCAAGCTCAGCGGGCCCCGGCTCCTGGCCGAGATCAAGATCGGCAACAACCCCATCCTGAATGTCGAAGGATCCTACAAGCCCCTGAACGGCTATCCGACCGTGGGCATCGGCCTGCTGACCCGCTATTGGCAGGAAAGCGGGACCAATGTGTCTTTCAACGAGCTGCATTCGCGATTGAACCTGTTCGTCGAGGACGGGCGGTTCGTGTGGGGACGGGTCCGTCTGGGATTGTCCACCGACTTCTCGCCGCTCATCTCCGCAGCGGGCGATGAAGGACGCTATTTCAACTGGATGCTCAAGAACCGCTGGTGTTCCGCCTTCTCGGACATTCGCCTGGACACGTTCAACGACGGCTATTTCCCTACCAAGGGCTTCCGCCTGGACCTGAACGGCCGGTATATGTTCTACGGTCTCCGTGAAGGATGGGAGGACGAGGGGCAGGTCACGACGGACCGGCTCCCCAACTATTTCATCGGTCTGGGCTCCGTTTCGGCCGCGCTCACGTCCGGTCGATGGACGTTACTTCCCAGCCTGTATCTGGGTTATACCAGCGCGACGATGAGCATTGTCCATCCGACCCATGCGCTGGCCATCGGCGGTATGGTCGGCGGTCGCTATGTGGATTACCAGATTCCTTTCTTCGGGATAAACCGCGGCATGCGGGCGCTCTATGGTTACGTGGCTTCGCCGCAAGTGAACCTCCAGTACCGGATCAGCCACAAGAACTACCTGACGGCGCGCTCCGGCCTGTTCGCGAATCATTACGATTCTTTCAAGGGATTGTTCAAAGAGCCGCTTCTCGACTATGCCTTCGGTCTGGACTTCGGCCGCAAGACAGTCGCCGGCCCGTTCCGCTTCGGGCTGGCCTGGAGCAAGCGGACCCACTTCGGCGGCTACTTCTCCTTCGGCTACGACTTCTAGTTACCGGTATTCTTTCACCGCTTTCACTGCACATTTCTGGCAAAGGCGCGCGTCTTTGGCGGTAATGGCGTATTCCGTGTCCAGGAGCTGATACCCGTTGCCCAGGACGGACTTGCCCAGGGTTGGCTTGATCAGGGTCTCAAACCAGGTACAGGCCGCGATGTAGCGGCCGTGTTGACGCGTGAGGTGATAGCCGTCGCGCGTGAGCTGGTAAACCTTGGAAGTCGCGGGAACCTTCGTGTCGTTGTTCAACCGCGTACCGCGGGCAATCTGCACGGCTTCTCCGGAGGGGATGATCACCGGGATGTTGAACTGCTTGCTGGCGCGGTCCACGCAACTCTTGATGGCCTCGTACATCTGCAACTGGTTCCGCCCATAGCGGGGGAAGGCCCGGTGGTCGGAATTGGTGGCGTAGGCCCAGGTCATGTGCCACACGATGGCGGCATGGGGATTGGACGCCTCCTTCCGGATGATGGACACGAGCTTCGGAATGCCCTGTTCATACGTTTCGTAGATACCCGAATCGTCCGAGGCCTGCTGGATCGTGATGATATCCCAGGGCTCGTCTTTCAGGCCGTCCAGAATCGTGGCGTTCCGGCTGACGGTCACCCATTCGTTCTTCGTGGACTTGTAATAGATGTAGTTTGCCGTCCCTTCGGCATATTCCTTACAGTGCCTTTCCAGGGTGCAGCCGCCGATGTACAGGCGCGCGACGATGACATTGTGGATGCCCGCGGCCTCGAGCAGGCCGGGGAGATACTCAGTCCCGTCGTCGGAAAAGCTGTTGCCCACGGCGAGGATCCGGAGGGTGTCCGGATGCTGCGGCAGGGGGTAATTGTCGATGCGGACCTGGGCAAAGAGGCCTGCGGCCGTGGCGAGCGCGACCAGGGTGAGGAGGAATCGTTTCATCTCATAAGGGGCTGATTACATTCAAAGATAAGGAAAAAATGCTATCTTTGTGCCCAATTTATTGGGAACTAATTCGAAATGAAAATGAAAAAGCTTGTTATCCTGATTGTTACGGCCTTGCTGGCCGTTCCGGGGTTCGCCCAGATCGAGCCCGTGTACACTTCTTCCGACGGTAAAGCCATGTTCGACATCGTCCACCATATCGGCTACGGCTACAACATCACGAAGTCCAACGATTTCAAACCCGGCTGGTGCAGCGATTTCTTCCTGAACATCCTGAGTTTCGGCCTGTACCCGACCGAGCACCTCGGCTTTGAACTCGGCGTGGACCTGCAGGTCAACGACTTCAACACCAAGGACAAGGCGTTCGTCCAGCGCGACGGCCTCATCAAGGTCGCTGATTTCTCCACGCTGGAGACGATCGGCGGCGTGGACCGCAAGCAGAGTGATTTCACCGTCTTGAGCCTGGGCGCTCCGCTGCTGGTGAAGGCCAAGTTCGACAAAGTGAGCCTGGGCGCCGGCGCGGTGGCCTCCTGGAACATCAGCGGCGTCAACTCCTACTGGGTGGAAAAAGGAAACCGCAACATGACGATCAATGAACGCAAGGCGAAGGTCAATCCCTTCTCCTACGGCATCGTTGCTACGGCTTCTTACGGCGCTTTCGGCCTGTATTTCAAGTTCTATCCGAAGTCTTCCCGGCTCCTGCCCGACGGCAGCGTGGACCTGAGCTATTCGACGGTCGGCATCGTCCTCGGCCTGTAATCCTTACCGGGCCATCCGGTAGATGGCTTCGATATCCTCCGAACCCAGGACTTTGAACGAGCCCTGGGTTATTTTATGCCCGCGGGTGCACTTGCGTGCCATTTCTTTGATCTCGGCGTCCGAGACTTCCTTGCCGATGAGCTCGTGGATGTTGATGGGCATGCCGATGGCGTGGTAGAACCGCTCCATCGCCTCGATGCCCTTGATTGCCGTCCCTTCCGGATCGGTGAAGTCCTGGGGCACGCCCAGCACGTTCACGGCGAAGCGGACGAAGCGGCTCACGTTCTCCTTGTACACGTAGCGCGCCCAGCTGGGCCAGATGGCCGCGAGGCCGGCGCCGTGCGTGACGTCGAACATGCCGCTGAGCTCGTGCTCGATCTCGTGGGTGGCCCAGTCGCCGGTGAGGCCGCAGCCCGTCAGGTCGTTGTGCGCCAGGCTGCCGCCCCACATGATCTGGGCGCGGGCGCGGTAGTCCTCCGGATCGGCGAGAACCTTGAAGACATTGTCCATCAGGTCCCGCATCAGGGCCTCCGCGATCGCGTCGGTGAGGTCCATGTCGTCGTCATGGGAGAAATAGCGCTCCATCGTGTGCATGATCATGTCCGTCACGCCGGCCGCCGTCTGGTACGGGGGCAGGGTGAAGGTGCGGACCGGGTTCATGATGGCGAACCGGGGCCGGCTCATCTGGTTGGAATAGCCCAGCTTCACGTCGCCGTCCTCGTTCGTGATGACGCTGGATTCGCTCATCTCGCTGCCCGCGGCCGGGATGGTGAGCACGCAGGCGACCGGGAGGTAGCACTTCGGAGAGGCCTTGCCCAGGTAGAAGTCCCAGACTTCGCCGTCATACGGGACGCCGCAGGCAATCGCCTTGGCCGAGTCGATGACGGAGCCGCCGCCGATGGCGAGGATGAAATCCACGCCCTCCTGGCGGCACAGGTCGATGCCCTGGTGGACGAGGGACAGCCGCGGGTTCGGAACGACCCCGCCCAGGCAGACGAAGTTCACGCCGCCGTCGCGGAGCAGGCCGCAGATCTTGTCCAGCAGGCCGGACTTCTGGGCGCTCTTGCCGCCGTAATGGACCAACACCTTGTGACCGCCGTACTTCTTCACGAGGCCAGCCACTTTTTCCTCGGACTGCTTCCCGAACACGACTTCGGTCGGGGCATGATAGACAAAATCTCTCATATTCAATGTGTTTTGTACAAATACTAAATCTTGATTTTAATTCCGAACTTCCCGAGCGCCCAGGCGGTCCCGATGACCAGGAAGGCGAAGGCGGCGCATTTCACGAGGCCGAGGGGGCCTTCGAGCCAGGCGGGGGAGGACAGGTCGACGGCCTCCGCCACGGCGTAATAGACGTCGGGGAGGAGATAGACCGTCAGGGTGGCCATGCCGGCGGGACGGAAGGGCGCGAACCAGCGGGTCCAGCCCTTTTCCTCCAGCACACGCAGGAGCGTATACATTCCAACGCCGATGGCGGCCACGTAGAAGCACCAGGGGAGGGTGCCGATGTTCTTGGAAATGATCCAGTCCTCATGGGCGGCGGTGCCGAAGCCGATGAGCATGCCCACGGTCAGGAGGGCGTACAGGATTCTCCGCCCGCCCGGCTCCCGTTCGAAGTTCTTTTCCTGGACGGCGACCAGCACGCCGCTGACGACCATCAGGGCTGACGAGCCGTTCCCGAGGTTCAGCGCCCGGGCGAAGTCCTGCAGGAGGTTGCCACCGTCCAGGAGCATCTCGCCGTCGCGCGTGGCTGTGGTCAGGAGGTTCAGGCCGATAAGCCCGAGCCAGACGAAGGATAGGGCGCCGGTCCGTTTCCGGCACAGCAGCCAGGCCACGGCGGCGAACAGGTAGGCCCATCCGATCAGTCCGAGGATGCCCCACCAGCGGGCTTTCATCAGGCCGCCGCTCTCGGTGCGGTATGTGACGGCGAGGGCGATGAGCAGGATGATACCGGCCCCCCGGAGCCACTTTCCAGCCTTGAGCTGTTCCGGATAGGCGTTCCACACGAGAAAGAAGCCCAGGATGGCGAGAAGCTTGAAAAGCCAGCCGCCGCAGCCCAGGAACGGGGCCATCCGGCCATCGGCATTCACAAAGAAGACACCCATCACCAGCAGGGCGAAGGTGCGGGAGATGATATGGCTGAGCGTCTTTTCGGCAGGGATCAGTTTCTGGAAGCGGCGCTCGATGGCGTAGGGGATGGACAGGCCCACAACGAACAGGAACAGCGGGAAGACGATGTCCGCGAGGCCCATGGCATCCTCCTGCGTGGCCGTGTGCTCCAGCCAGTGGGGAACGCCCCCGACCGTCCAGAAGTCGTTCACGAAGATCATCAGGAACATGGTCAGTCCCCGGAGCATGTCGATGGCGCCGTTGCGCCGGCCGAAACCGTAATTTTCCATGGTTGAGCCGCTTTCTATGCAAAGATATAAACATTTGGACATATGCGAAAAAGGTTTTCCCTCCGGATTGCTACCTTTGCGGCAGACAAAACACTTTTCCGTATGAAACTCTACAGATTCCTTCTCCCCGCGCTGCTCGTGGCGTCCTGCTGCGGTGGCAACAAGGCCGCCCAGGAAGACGGGCAGCGCCTGTTCGTCGGTGACGACTACGCCGTTACCCAGACCCAGTACGGCAAGGTCCAGGGTTACATCCTGGACGGCGTGTACACCTATCTCGGCATCCCGTACGGCGCCCCTACCGGCGGCGAGAACCGCTTCATGCCCCCGCAGAAGCCCGAATCCTGGGAAGGAATCCGCCCCGCGATGTTCTACGGCAACGACGCGCCCCAGAACATGGCCGACAAGTGGAAGAACAACTCCAGCACCTTCACAGACCACTGGAATTATTACGACGTGAGTGAAGACTGCCTGAACCTGAACGTGTGGACCCCGGCCCCGGACGGCAAGAAGCGCCCGGTCCTGGTGTGGATGCACGGCGGCGGCTTCTCCGCCGGCAACAGCATCGAGCAGGACGGCTACCACGGCGCGAACCTCGCCGAACCTCGCGCGTGCGGGGGACATCGTGTTCGTGAGCGTGAACCATCGGCTCAATGCCTTCGGTTTCTCCGACCTCTCCGCCGCCGGCCCTGCCTTCAAGAACTCCGGCAACGTGGGTGTCATGGACCTCGTCGCGTCCCTGCAGTGGGTCCATGACAACATCGCGAACTTCGGCGGCGACCCCGGTAACGTGACCATTATGGGCCAGTCCGGCGGCGGCGCGAAGGTGTGCGACGTGATCTCCATGCCTTCCGCGAAAGGCCTTGTCCATAAGGGTGTTGCGCTGAGCGGCAATGCCACCTCCGCCACGGATCCCGCTTCTTCCATGGCCATCGGCGCGGCCATCCTCAAGACCGTGAAGGGCGATGTGAGGAAGCTCCAGCAGATGCCTTGGGAAGAGTACTATGAACTGGCCCACAAGGTCGCGGCCGAACTCGGTGGCGGCGGAATGGGCGGCTTCTCCCCGGTTGCCGACGGCGAGGTCCTTCCCGCCGACGGCTTCTTCAAGGACGACGTGGCCAAGAACGTTCCCCTGATGCTCTGCACCACCTCTTCCGAGTTCGCCCTGAGCAAGGAGAACGTCGAACTTGAGAACATCGATTTCGCAGGCGCCGTGGCCATGGTCCGCGACCAGTTCGGCCAGGCCAACGCCGAGGACATCCTCAAGGCCTACCAGGCCGCCTTCCCGGCCAAGAAGCCCATCGAGCTGGTGAACCTCACCGTGGCCCAGCGCAAGAACGTCCTCGCCACGGCTGATGCCAAATATGCGCAGGGCGCCCCGGTCTATCTCGCCTGGTTCGACTACAACGCGCCGCTCTTCGGCGGCCGCATCCGCGCCTTCCATTGCTCCGACATCAGCTACTGGTTCAAGAACACCGACCTCATGGTCACCCACACCGGCGGCGGCGCCGAGCCCCGCGGCGTCTCCGACCAGATGTCGGCCGCCCTCCTCGCCTTCATGCGCACCGGCAACCCGAACTGCCCTGAAATCCCGCAGTGGCCCGCCTATACGCCCGAGGACGCTCCGACCATGATCTTTGACGTCAAGAGTGAAGTCAAGAACGCCCCCGACCGCGCCGCCCTGGAGCTGATGTCCGACTTCAATCCCTGGCGCATGGCCCGTCCCGCCCCGGCGGCCTCGAAATAAACCCGTCGGCCGCCCATTCGGCCGTCGAGTATAATTGGTTGTTTTAATAATTGGTTGGAAGAAACTGCCTGGTCCATTTGGGCCAGGCTGTTTCCTTTTTTTGCCGGTCGAACCGCTGATTCGTTCCAAGCTTGCAATAAAGCTATCATTTTATTACATTTGTAAGCACCGCACAATCAATGAAAACCAAATAACCTTATCGATATGGCCAGCTACAAGAAAATCAAGAAGATCGAGGACGAGTCGGCCAAAGTCCGCGTCGTCGAACGGCTTTTGGAACTGCGTAAACAGCTGAGCGCCCAGGTCCCGGAGAAGACGGCGACGCAGACGCTGCTGCTCGCGACCTGGAACATCCGTGAGTTCGGGGACAACCGGCTCCCGGAGAGTTCGTACTACATTGCGGAGATTATCGACCACTTCGACATCGTCGTGATCCAGGAAGTGAACTCCAAGGAGATCGGCGGTCTGGAAAGCGTGTTGTCCATCCTGGGCGACAACTGGTCCTATGTCATGTCGGACGGGGTCGAGGGATCGGCCGGCGGCAACGAGGCCATGGCTTTTGTCTATAACACCAACAAGGTCAAGTTCACCGGTCTGGCCGGCGAACTCGTCCTTCCCGACAGCAAGCTCATGGGCGGCGTCCAGTTCGCCAGGACCCCGTTCATGGTGTCGTTCCGCGCCGGCTGGTTCGATTTCAAGCTTTGCACGGTCCACATCTATTACGGAAAGGATACCGTCAAGGGCATTTACCAGCGGCGGCTCAAGGAGATCCAGACGGTGTCGGATTTCCTGCTCAAGCGGCAGCAGTCGGATGATGTGTCCTACATCCTGCTGGGTGATTTCAACATCCCCGATACCAAGGGAGAGTATTTCAATGCGCTGGTCGAGGAACGGACCAAGACCAAGAGCGGCAAGGAGAAATCCAAGGAGAAGTTCTTCATCCCAGAGGAAATCCGCAGGCATCCTACCGACCTGGGCCACGTCAGCCATTATGACCAGATTGCCTTCAGCCTCAAGTTGGACCGCTCCATGGTCCTCTACGATGACGATAAGCAGAAGGCCGGCGCGTTCAACTTCACGGAAACCGTGTACAAGCCCGAGGATTGGGAAGTGTACCTGCCCTTCTACCAGGAGTCTTATGACAAGATGATCGAGAACGAGAAGGCGTCTTTCGCGAAGAAATTGGCCAAATACGCCCAGGATAAGGAGCGGTTCGAGAAGAACTGGAAGAAATATGAGGAGGATTTGGCCGAGTATCAGAAACGGAACGAGGAGTATAAGAAAACCAAGGAAGGGACCAAGCCCAAGTCGCCCACCAAGCCGAAGGAACCGTCCGAGCCGAATACGGCGCACACGCCCCCGGAGAAGCTCTTCACCGGCAGTTGGAGAACCTTCCAGATGTCGGACCATCTGCCCCTTTGGGTGGAGCTGAAGATCGATTTCAGCGACCAGTACCTGAAGAAGCAGAAGACGGCAGAATAGAGGCTCCGCCAGGGAGGTTACAAATTATTATTTATTTTTTGGGGGAAAAGTTTTCTTTTCCCCTTTTTATTTATTATATTTGTCCCAAAGCGAAAAATTTTTAATAACCTCATAATCCTTTCAGCCATGGTTAAGTACAGAGCAGCGTCCAATGCCGCCACCAGCGCATTGAAATCGATTCCCTTCGAGAACATCATCGGTGCACCCCTTGAGGCCTGCATCCGTGCCCAACAGTCAGCAGCGCAAAGCACTGTCGATTTCATCAATGCAGTCGGCCTTCAGGAGGTTCCGATCCTGGATGCGGAAGGCAACGAGACCGATAAAACCAAAGTCGAGGCCATCTATGTCTCCTTCCAGTTCATCCAGGGCGGGCGGATGGTCCAGATGAATGTCCCTCTGCTTTCGATCGTTCCGATTCCGTACATCGCCATCAACACGATCGACATCAACTTCAAGGCGAACATCACCGCCGCGACCACGAACACCGCCGAGGATACCAGTTCTGAAGACAAGTCCAGTAAGTCTGATCATTCGTACTCGCATAAATACAATGGCTGGCGCGTAAAGAACACCTCGTCTTCCAACATCTCGGCCCAGGTCTCCAGTAAGAAGGACTCCAAGGCGACGCAGGAATCCAAGTACAGCGTCGAGTATACGATCGACGTAGCCGTCCATGCTTCCCAAGACAGCATGCCTGCGGGTATGGCGAAGGTGCTGGAGATGATCGGCACGGCAATGGATCTGTGCAGCGCGGATGGCGAAATCTACGTGAATGGGACGCAGTTTGAGGCGGCGGCTGGTGGGAATGCCATGCTGGAAGTTTCCTACAAGACCCCGGCTGGCCTGATTGACAACAAGAGTATCCAAGTGAATGAGTATAACCCTAATACTCAGGCTATTGGAGAGGTTGTGCAGGTCAAGAACAAAACCCGGGATGCCGTTTACTTCGAGCTGTCGGCAGGCGACGCGGGCAAGAGTTATATCGTGAAGTCGTCGGAGAATCCGGACAATCAAGAGATTATTACGGTTTCGGTTACGCAAGCGGTTGTCCCTGCAACTGGTGGTCAGCAGCCGGCTGAGGAAACCAAGTAATCCCGTCCTTTTCGAGACTCTCTACGTAACTTTAAATAATTACGTATCATGCCAATAGATAGCAGCGCCTCTACCGTTGCGACCAATGCGTTGCAGGCCATCCCCTTTGGGAGCATCATCGGCGGGCCTTTGAAGGCTTGTATCGATGCGCAGGCACAGGCAGCGCAGACGACCTGGGATTTCATCCGGCAGGTCGGTCTCAGCGAGGATGAGAACGGCAATGTGAAAGCCATCAACGTCCAGTTCGAGTATATCAACGGCGGACGGCGGATGATGCTCAACATCCCGCTTCTCACGATTGTGCCGATCCCGTACATCGCTATCGACGAGATCGACATCAACTTCAAGGCTTCCATCTCGGCTTCGTCCTCCCAGTCTTCGGAAAAGACCAAGTCCCTGGCCGTCGACTCCGGCGTCAAGGCCAAGGCGTCCGTCCGCGCGCTTTTCGTCAAAGCCAGTGCCGAAATGCACTGCAACGTATCGAGCAAGAAGGACTCGAAGGCCACCCAGGAGTCGAAGTACAGCGTGGAATACACGATGGACGTGCATGTCCACGCCGGGCAGGACGGCATGCCCGCCGGTATGGCCAAGGTCCTGGAAATCCTGAACAGTTCCGTCGATACGGTCAATGCCAAGGGTGAGCTCTCCCTCAGTGACAATGTCCTCTATATAGGGAGTGGGGGTGCACAAACCATCGTCGCCTCCTTCCGTTCCGCTGACGGCGTCCTGGACGCCAAGCAGATCAAGGTCTACCTGGTGGAGGATGGGAAAGACGAAGAGTTGGTCGCGGATGCGAGTGTCAAGGATAATAAACTGCCCATCCGTCTCGCCGACTCCGATGAAAGCGTCGTCTGTGAGTTCACGTCCAGTAATGTGGGTAAGAACTATTACTTCAGGGCCGGTGACTGCAAGTCCCTGGTCAGCATCATGAGTAAATCCAGTTAACCGGCATCATTATGGCAGAAAAGAAATCTGTAGTTGAGGAATCAACAAAGCCGAAGGGCACGGAAGAAAAGCCGGTTGAGGAGAAGCCAAAGGCTACAAATGACGAAAGCGCAATCCCTACCAGTTATCAGGCATCGAGCGTTTTCGCTTCGTGGAGCAGTCTGCCCTTCGCTTCGCTGATCGGTGATCCGCTCCGCGCGGCCGTCGCCGCGCAGGCGGATGCCAACAAGCAAGTCCTGAAGTATATGCAGGACGTTGCTTTCGGCACGAAGGCGGAAGGAAGCGAAGAGCCCGCGAAGGCAGTCAAGTTCGATTTCGAGTTCATGAACAACGGGAAGCTCGCGAAGCTGAGCGTTCCCCTGATCACCCTCGTTCCAATCAACTTCCTGACCATCGACAAGGTCAAGGTCCAGTTCAAGGCGGCCATCAATGCCTCCAGCAATTCCACCTCGGTCACCCAGACCATCGAAAACGAGATCAACGCGACCAAGAAGAAAGTGGACCAGGAGAAGGCAGCCCAGAAAAAGGCGGCCGGCAGCGAAGGTGGTGGCTCCCAACAAGCTGGTAGTGGCTCCCAACAATCTGGAAACACCGAGGATGATAGCATCCTTGGCAAGATCAAGGCCGGTGTCCAGAAACTGATTCCGACCATCTCCAAGATCTCCGGCGGGGAATCCGAGAAGAGTGCCGCCCCTCAGGGCGACAACACCTCCTATTCCAGCAAGAAAGACTCCAAATCCACCCGCGACTCCAAGTACAGCGTGGAGACGACGATAGACTTCGAAGTATCGGCCGTTCCGAGCGACATGCCCGGCGGACTTTCCAAGATGCTGGAGGTGCTGAACGGCGCCATTTCCGTCATCAATCCCGCGGGAGAGCTTTTCATCACCGAAAGCGAAGCCACCAAGGGCTCGAAGATCTACATCACCTACAAGAACGGGGAAGGAATCTTTGCTCCTGCCGATATCAAGATCTCACCGGAAGAGGGCGTCAAAACCACGACGATGGGAGACGGTATCCTGGCCACTTTCGAGAAAACCGAGAAGTACACCGTTACCGCCGGGAAGCAGACCGGTTCGATTGAAATCAAAGACTAAAGCCGTTCGTATATGACCAATATCCGACGTATCGTACGTTCCCTCCTGAGGGATGTCATCCAGGCCCAGCACGACGCCAATCTCTATTCCCAGCAGCTCAGCGAGGAATACTCCTCCGAGGGCGCTTCCGCCAATTTCAAGATTCCGGCGGCGCAGATCGGCGAGCTGGACATCGAGGTGAAGTACGCCATCGCTTCCACCCAGCCGGAGGACACCGTGAGGACCGAGGTCAACGCTCGGGAGGAGAAGAAGTTCATCGGCAAGCTGTCCGAGAAACTGTCCGGGCTCATCCTGTCCAGGATCTCGGCGGAGGTCAAGCGCTCGAAGGTGCCTTACCAGGAGAATGGATTCGGCTATATCGACGACCTTCCGAAGCACCCCCTGATGAACAGTTTCGTCACCGAGTCCATCGGCAATGCCCTTTCCGAGAACAGCGTCAACATGTATCTGGACGGGTCTTTCGATTGCGACTACATCGCCAAGAGGGTTCTGAGGGTCGCCGAGAACGTGGTCCTCGGGCACAATGACATCCGGAATCTGTTCGCCCTGCCTGGCGGGGATGTCCTCAAGAAGACGCTCGTGGACAAACTCGACGACAACATCATCGAGAATGTCCGCAAGGTCGTCAATGAGGTGAGCATGGACAGTTTCTTCCGCAAGCGTACCGCCAAGCATTCCATCCCCGTCATCGTGGATTCGGAAGCCCTGGCGAAGATGCCCCCGGAGTCGATCCAGACCCTTCGCCTGAAGGTGGGCCCGCAGGAACTGAAGAATGATCGGTAGGCGCAACAGAAGGACCGGACAAGATGAGTAACCCTGTCGAAATATCCGCACTCCTGAAGAATGTGCTCTCCTCCGCCATGGACGCTGAGTACCAGGGGTATCTGAGGTATCTGACCATCCTGGAGGAACTGGAGGACGCCGGTTCCGTCGCCTTCTCGTTCGTCGACGAGAATGGGGAACGGTCGGCTATCGAGATTCCGATCGTGACCCTGGTCCCGCTGACGATGCTCCATATCGAGGAGGCGGTCTTCGATTTTGCCCTGAACATGAAGAACACCGATAATGACTCGGGTACCGAAGGGCAGGACCGTTCCGGCATGATGGTCACGGTGACTTCGAACAACACCGAAGATGAAACCACCAATCTCGTCGTCAAAGTCGAGATGGGGCAGTCGGACATTTCCTCCGGACTGATCGCGATGCTGCAGAAAAAGAACAATTCCCAGATCGAATAGAATCCGCATGAATGCCATCAAGAATCTGACGGATGTTCTGAGCAACTCCCTGACCACGACCCTTGACGTCGAGTACAAGGGGTACCTGCAGTATGTCCAGATCCTGAAGCGTCTGGAGAATATGCCTCCGCTGGAGTTCACCTACTACGACGACCTGAATGTCCCCAGGATGCTCAAGGTCCCGCCCATCACGCTGGTCCCGCTGACGATGCTGCACATCAAGCGCGCCTCCTTCGATTATTCGGTGGCGGTCGACAAGCTCGATTCCCTGGCCGAAACCGGCAAGTTGGAGCCCAGTCCCGCCCTGGACGAGGCGAAGAAGAACGCGAAGAACAGTTGCAACTACACCGAGTACACCCTTGATTCATCGGGCCAGTACAAAGTCAGCAGCAAGGGAAAAACGAGCCTCATCCAGGTGGGCGTCTTCAGCGAGAGCAGGATCAATGCGGCCAACAAGAACGGGAGGTCGGCTGCTGCCGCCCTCAAGAATGCCGCCGTGGAGAGGGTGGAAAAGCGTTTCAGAGGGATTACGGGGGTTGCCAAGAGGAATATCGCGGATATTGAGCTGAGAAGAATGCTCTCTTCCTTGAAGAGCTATTACGGAAAGCCCTTTGTCCTGATGGACGGAACCTTCTATATCCCGAAGCTCATCCTGACCAAGGGCAGCGATGTTCAGAAGGCGTACACCTTTGATGGGATTTCGGCCAGTGTGAAAGGTTCCATTCCTTCCGGTTATCAGGTAATGTTCTGTCCGCTCACGAATCAGGTTTTCCGTCTTCTGAGCGATTCGCTCGCGAATTGTGTGCAATACAGTTTCTATCAGGACGGCAGCGCCCTTTCGGCAGCCGGGGAAAAACTGGAGCCCGTTCCCTCGACGGGAGACCGGTCGCCGATCTTCTCGATCAGCTTCAACGACGGCTCCACTACCCTGCTCTGCCAAGTCAAGGTCTACTATGGGCCGGAGATCGAGACGAAGATCGTCAGCAAAGACATCAACATCAAGTCCGAGAAACGCACCAACTGTAATCTCAAAGTCACCGTGAAAATGGGGCAGGCCGGTATCTCCCAAGGGGTCATCAGCCTGTTGAATTCAAAGAACAAGACCAATTTAAAATAGACAGAAGGGTATGGCTGGAAATCAGCAGCAGAGGACACCGGGGCTGGAGTGCCCCAAATGCCATCATTTCATTCCGACGACCATCGCCGAGCTTATCTCCGCGCAGTATCTGGAATGCCCGCATTGCAGGCTCCGCCTGACGATCAACAAGAAGGAATCCAAGAAAGCGCTGGAGATCCTGAGCAACGTGAACGACGCCCAGAAGAATCTCGACAAAGCGAGCAAATTCAACCGTTAAACCAAAGTTAGGATCCCATGTCTAGGGACTTGGACGTAAACAAACCCCTCCGATCGCTCAATTTCAGTCATCTGATCGGTTCGCCGCTCTTGGCCTGCATCGACGCCCAGGAGAAGGCCGCCCAATGCTCGCGGGAGTATATCGAAGAGGTGGGTCTGGAAGCCGATGATGACGGCAAGAAGGAAGCCATCATGGTTACCTTCTCATTCATCCAGGATGGGCAGGCCGTCGAGCTGAACGTTCCGCTCCTGTCCATCGTTCCCATCCCGTATTTCTCGATCGACCTGCTGGAAATCAATTTCCGGGCGAACGTCAAGATCTCCGACGGTGAAATCACCGCCAGCTATGCCGCCGGCAGCGATTCCAAGAATGTCCAGCAGTCGCTGTACAATGTGGAAAGCTCCGTCGACGTCCATGTCAAGGCATCCCAGGACGACATGCCGGCGGGCCTGAGCAAGGTCCTCGGCGTTCTCGGGAACAGCATCCGCAGCTACAGCGAAAGCGTGGAGATCCCGGCCGAGGCCGACGACCAGCTGGTCCGCCTGCTGTGCGACGTGACCCATACGCCGGCCATCTTCACCCGGCTGGAGGACGGGACGGAAATCGTGGACAAGGTCCTGACCCGGATTCCGGAAGTGGATGCCATGCAGGTCCGTGAGCTGTATGTCAATTACGAGAAGTACCCTTTCCGGGACATCGGAATCCTGTCCATCCTGACCCACTTGACGAACCTGACCCTCACCTACGATTCTTCCAAGGTCCAGAAGCTCGACTTCAGCGCCGTCCCCAACCTGACGCGCCTCAAGCTGACCGACCTCAATCTGGATCCCAAGGGGGGAATCATCTTCGACTTCGAGCCGCTGACGATGCTTCGCGTCCTCCGGCTCAAGAGAATCACCAACTACTCGGAGAACAAGCTTTCGCTGAACAAGATCCCGCTCATCGAGCGGGTAAACCTGACGGAGTGCAAAATCAAGGAACTGGACATCAACCAGTGCACCGCGGTCGAGATGGTCAGCCTCCGGAAGTCAGAGGTCGAAAAGCTTTTGGTCGACCAGGGATTCAGCGACTATTACCTGTATGGGGATTCCGTCGGGGAAGTGGTCAAGAACGAAACGACGTAGCCGGACTGTGCCATGGCAGAGGATAAATTGAATCTGATCAACAACACCTTCAACCAGGTGCCTTTCTCGCATCTGTTGGGGTCCCCGCTTCTCGCGTGTATCGATGCGCAGAAGCAAGCGGCGGATTCGTCGATCGACTATATCCATAGCGTCGGCTTCTACGAAGGCACCAACGAGGTCGTCAACGTGACGTTCAACTTCTACGTCGAAGGCCGTCCGGCGACGCTCGTCGTCCCCCTGCTGACCATCGTCCCCGTCCCGTTCTTCTCCGTGGACCTGCTCGACATCAAGTTCAACGCGATGGTGGACCTGCACGAGGAGGAGGTCGAGGAATTCAAGGGCAATTACTCCAAGCCGGTCAGCGAGTCCAATTCGAACTATACCTACGACTACTTCTCCAACCTGAATGTCCACATGACCGCCTCGAAGGACCATGTTCCTTCCGGGTTGAGCACATTGATGGGCATGCTGGATTCCAGCATCCATGTCGTGGAGAGGAACGACGCTGCCGACGAGGTCGCCTCCCTCCGGCTGGACCGGAAAGAGGCGGACCTGACCCCGGGAGATGAGCTCCAGCTGATCACCAGTTCACAGGGGGAATTCATCTGGAGCCGCAACAATCCGGAGGTGATCGAACTGGACCAGACCGGTCATATCAAGGCTTTGAAGCTGGGCAAATCGCGGGTCTATGTCCGGACGGAAAGCGGAGAGAAGGTGGCCACATGCCTCGTGCGGGTGGTCGCTCCGGTGTTCTTGCCGGAACCCGAGCCGGAGCCCAAGCCCGAGCCTACGCCCGATCCGAAGCCTGATCCGAGACCGGCTCCCACCCCGCAGCCCATTTACACGTCCGGATCCGGCTCTGGATCAGGTTCATTCGGTTTTGGCCCGGGCGGAGCTGGCGAAACGTCCGGAGGCGTAGGCCCCCGCGTGGACGGCGGTGGCTCCAAGCTGGCGCCTATTCTTGAGGGTATGGTCGGCGGCTCCATCCTGGCTGACCATTCCACCGAGAAAGCTATTGAGGCTGCCGTAGACAAAATCAATCAGGCCCAAGACAAGGTTTCAAGTACCGCCAAGGAGATTAAAGACAAAGCTTCAAGTATCTACGAGGAGGTCAAACAGAAGGCGACGGAAACCTCTAAGGGCGGGAAATCCTCTGTCGATAAAGAGATAGAAAAGATTTCAAAGGCCACCGAGGATGCGGTTAAGAAAGTGAAGGAAGCGGCAGAGAAGTCTTCCTCTAGCAAGAAGACTACCACCACCAAGGTGAAGAAGTCCGCCACTGCGAAGGCGGCGACCACTGCGAAGGCGAAAGCGGCTGCGACGACGAAGAAGCCTGCTTCAAAGAAGAAGTAACCTCTTTTCACCCCAAGCGATGAAAGCCCTCCATATCAACAGCACCCTTCCTTTCCAAGGTGCCGTGTTCTTCATTGAGGATCCGATCATCCTGTGTACGATCCTTTCCGCCCTCATGTGGCGGAAACTGAACGGGGAGATCAAACTCTATACGGACAAGGTCGGATACGATTATTACAAGCGGGTGGGCCTGCTGGGCCTGTATGACGGGGGAATCGACGTGGATACGCTGGAGCATCTTCCCTCGACGATCGACTACAGGATCTTCTGGGCCGGCGCCAAGCTTTTCGCCCTGCGGAAAGAGGGAACACCCATCGCGATGATCGACAACGACCTGGTTGTCTGGAAACCGATCGGGTCGGAGTTCGCCTCGCATCCCGTTACCGTTCTCCATACCGAGAATCTCGACGAGCAGGTGTATCCTTCCGGATATGTCCTCTTGACGCGGAATGGGTACCAGTACAACCCCGCCTGGGACTGGAATGCGCGTCCGTGCAATACGGCCCTCGCCTGTTTCTCCGATCCGGCATTCCTGGAGTACTATATCGGATGCGCCGTCGATTTCATGGAAGGAAACGCAGCGCCGGCCCACGAGAATGTGTCCCGGATGGTCTTTGCCGAGCAGCGGATCCTGGCCATGTGCGCTGCAGAAAAGGGGATCGCGGTGCATACCCTGCTGGGCGATCCTTTCGAGCGGCAGGACCTCGTCACCCATATCTGGGGCGCGAAGGTCTATGCCCGGAACGATCCGGACCAGAACCGGATCCTCTGCAATTTCCTGCTTCAGTGCATCTTGCGGCACTTCCCCGATTTCTCCTTCGGCACTCCGAAGCTCCAGTCCCTCCTGGAGACCTACAAGTAGATTTCCTTGACGGCCGTTGCTTACTGATCAAGACAAAAGTCCCCGGAAATGATCTTTCCGGGGACTTTTGTCATGCGGGGCGGAAGACTACCTGCGCGGACGGGGCTTCGGAACCGGCAGCAGGGTCATCGTGGTCTCGCTCTTGTCCAGGCCCGGGTACTGGGTCATGTTGCCCGCCTCGTCATAGGCCATCACGTAGAAGGAGTAGTTCGTGCCCGGCTTCAGTTTCTTGAAGGTGAACTTGCAGATGTTCGTGTCCTCGCCGACGATGTGCCAGGGATCCTGGTCGTTGTCCGTCTCGGTGAGACCGACGACGTAGCGGACGTCCTTGGACAGGGTGTTGTCGTCCTTCGCGCGCTCCCACTGGATGGAGATGGTGGTCTCGGTGACGTCCTTGATCTCGAGTTTCTTGCTGGCAGCCATGGGCGCCTTGTTGTCGGGCTCCAGGGTCTTGGCATACATGCAGCCGTTCAGGAACGGATACTGGGTCATGTGGCCGGCCTCGTCGAAGGCTATCACATAGAAGGCGTACAGGGTGTCGTTCTTCAGCCCCTTGAAGGTGTGGGCGCAGATGTCCATCTGCTCACGGACGATGTGCCAGGGATCGTCGGGATTCTCGGCTTCGGTAAGACCCACGACATAGCGGATCTCCTTCTGGCGGGAGAGGTCGTCGGTGGCTTTCATCCACTGGATGGAGATGGTCTTGTTCGTGACTTCCATTACGTAGATATCCTTGCTCAGCACCGTCGGGGCGAGCGTGTCTTCCTTGTCCTCCAGGGTCTTGGCGGACATGCAGCCATTGGAAAGGGGATATTGAGTCATGTTACCCGCCTTGTCCTTGGCCAACACGTAGAAGCCGTACTTGGTGTCGGGCTTCAGGTGCGGGAAGGTGTGTTCGCAGATGTCCTTCCCTTCGCGGACCATGTGCCAGGGGTCATCGGCATTGTCGACCTCGGTCAGATAGATGGCATAGACGATATCCTTCTGCTGGATGCGGTCGTCCGTGGCCTTCATCCACTTGATGGAGATGCTTTCGTCCGTGACCTTCACCACGTCGATCTTCTTGTTGAGGACGGTCGGGGCAACGGCATCCGGAGCCAGGGTCCTGGCGGACATGGAACCGTTGTAGAGTGGATACTGGGTCATGTTCCCCTCCTCGTCGAAAGCCATCACGTAGAAGGCGTAAAGGGTGTCGCCCTTCAGGTTCTTGAAGGTGAACTCGCAGAGGTCCTTCGCCTCGGCGGCGATGTGCCACGGGTCATCGGCATTGTCGGCCTCGGTAAGGCCCACGACGTAGCGGATTTCCTTGGCGAGGGTCAGGTCGTCGGTGGCTTTCTCCCACTGGATGGAAATGCTGTTCTCCGTGACTTTGACCACATCCAAGCTCTTGTTCAGCACGGTCGGAGCGTAGATGTCAGCCTTCGCCTCCAGGGTCTTGGCGGACATGCTGCCATCCGTGAGCGGATACTGGGTGCAGTTGCCGGCCTCGTCGAAAGCCAAAACATAGAAGGCATACACGGTGCTCGCCTTCAGTTTCGTGAAGGTGAATTCGCAGATACCCTTCATTTCAGCGGCGATGTGCCACGGGTCATCGGCATTGTCGGCCTCGGTGATGCCCACGACGTAACGGATGTCCTGGGCGGGTGTCTTGTCGTCCTTGGCGGGTTCCCACTGGATGGCGATGCTTCTGTCCGTGACTTTGACAATGTTCAATTTCTTGGACAGGACAAAAGGGGAGAGATTGTCTTGATTTTCCATAAGATCCGTGATTTGGTTATTAGTTTTAGGCTCATTGTTTTGTAAAGATAGGAATATATTTTAAAAAATACTAATAATCAGCCTGTTATTACTTGAAAAATGCGGGAGGACAACACCGTTTGGCAAGAAAATGCTCCCGCATTCCGGAGCTCCAGCAGTTCCAAACATGGACTTTTCGGTTTGAAGAATAGGATAAAAAAACCCTCAGGTCCACCCAATGGACCTGAGGGCGCATTTGCATGCCGCGTATTGAAGTACGCCTTTACGGCCTCACATACCGGTCTCCCGTCTGCGCCTTCACCGCGTCAATGAACACGGGGGCGTAGGCCGGGGAGGTGCGGCGGCCGGGCACGATGACGCCGTTCTGGCTCGGCTGCATGGTCTGGTCGTTGTGCTTGACGATGAGAAGTTTCGCCAGCTTGTCCCAGCGTTCCATCATCTTCGTCGTGTAAGCCTCCGTCTTGGCGGTCAGGAAGGACACGCGCTCCTGGTGGGTGAGGTTCGTCACCTGCTTCTCCACCTCCGGCTGCTCGGCGGCGTAGAAGTCCTCCAGCTCGGTCTGGGCCTCGCGGAGGTCACCGATCATGGCGCTCCAGCGCGGATAGACCATGTTCGCCACCCAGTTGTTCATCCAGAAAGCGCTGTCGAAGCTGAATTCGCGGATGTTGTTGTTCTCGCGGCGGAAGGGCTCCGGGACGCGGTTGATGCTGCAGTACACGGGGACATAGGCCACCATCGTGGCGTCGTCCATGTTGAAGTAAGTCACGCCGCCCACCTCGTCGGGCAGGAAGGAACGCATCTGGCACACCATCGTCATGCCGCTCTGCTGGCAGCCGATGGGACGCTCACGGAACATCTTGGTGCCGTCGGAGGCCTCGTAGTTCACGGGCTGGTTGCGGTAAGGCGAGGCCCAGGGGCCGGCGCTCACATCGGCGGTCATGTCCAGGGCGGTACCCTCGTAGTGGTCGCGCATGTCGTTCATCAGGTCACGGACGCTCAGCGGCTTGTCGGGCTTGATCCAGAGGGGAAGCTCGTCGCAGATCTCGGTATGGCCGTTGATGAAGGGGAGGTAGGCGTCCATCTTCTCCGGATCGGTGTGGTGTCGGAAGAAGCTCCAGACGCGGGCCTCGCAGTAGCGGATGGCGCTGAAATCGAGCGGGCCGTAAGCTTCGCGGAAGCTGAAATCCGCGTCGGGACCGTCGTACCAGCCCATTTCACGGGCGAAGGAGATGACGTCGGCGCTGTACATGCATTCGCCCTCGACGATGCAGAAGCCCTTCTTCTTGTCGGCCTTCTTGGCCTGCGGGAACTGGCGGATGCGGCTGGCATTGGCATAGGCGGAGATGCAGTCGTCCGGGACGCGTCGCGCCACCCACACGGCCCCCTTGCGGCCGGGGCCCTTGCCGATGAGTTCCATGATCCAGGCTTCCTGCGGATCACACACGGCGAAAGACTCGCCGGACGCGCTGTATCCGTATTCCTGTACAAGGTTATGCATCACTTCGATGGCCTCCCGGGCCGTCGCGCTGCGCTGCAGGGCCAGGTCCATCAGGGTGAAATAGTCCAGCGCGCCCTCGGAACGGGCCAACTCCTGCCGGCCGCCCCAGGTGGTCTCCACGATGCTGACCTGATGGTCGTTCATCAGGCCCACGACGCCGTACGTATAGTCCGCCTGGGCGACATAGTGCACGGGGGACTGGGGACCCCAGCCGCGGATGGCGATCATCTCGCCCGGCGCGTGCTTTCCGGCCGCAAACCAGTCGAGCGGCTGGAGGAAGCCGAAGCTGTCGCAATTGTACGTGCACATCACGCTTCCGTCAGTGGAAGCCAGCTTGCCCACGATGAGGTTGGTGCAGGGGAAACCGGACACTGCCGCGAGGGACAGGAGGACCGTCAGGAACAATTTCTTCATGTCTATCTGTTTTAGTTACTGACAAATATAAACAAAAAGTCCCCGGAAACGAAATGTTCCGGGGACTTTCTGCATGGATGGAAGGAAGGGCTTAGGCCTCCTTCTTGTCCTTGAGGTCCTGGATCTTGGCCTTGCCCTTCTCGGTGAGTTCGGCGGCCTTGGCTTTGCCCTTCTCGGCGAGTTCGGCGGCGTTCTCCTTGGCTTCGGCATACACGTCCTTGGCCTTGTCGGCGGCCTTGTCATAGACCTCCTTGCCTTTTTCCTTGGCCTTGGCGGCCAGGACCTTGGCGTCCTCGAGGGCGTCCTTGGCGTCTTCCTTGACGCCTTCGTACACCTTCTTCACGCCCGCCTCGACCTTTTCACCGGCCTTGCCGGCATAGTACTGGACCTTTTCACCGAAGGTGACCTTGCCGTCACCGTTGAGGTCCATGGGGTTCTTGTTTTCTTCTTCCATGATGGATCAGTGTTTAGTGTCTTTGTGCAAAAATAGCTATTTTTTCATTCTCTCGCGCCACAGCGTGGTCATGTCTTCGAGCGTCTTGCCCTTGGTCTCGGGGACGAGCTTCCAGACGAAGAACGCCGCGAGCAGGCAGAAGAAGCAGTACATGCCGTAAGTGAACGCGGGACTCCAGGTGTACAGCGGCACGAAGGTGGAGCTCACGATGAAGTTCGAGATCCACTGGAAGGCGACCGCGATGGCCACGGCGGCGCCGCGGATCGTGTTCGGGAAGATCTCGGAGATGAGCACCCAGCAGATCGGGCCCCAGGAGAACATGAACGAAGCGCTGTAGACGACACCGACGATGCCGGGCACGCCCTGCACGGCGTCCGCCAGGGCCACGCCCAGGGCGCCGAGGGCCATGCCGAGGGATCCCGTGATGAGGAGCGGCTTGCGGCCGAGCTTCTCCACGGTGAAGATCGCCACGAGGGTGAAGGTGATGTTGATCACGCCCATCAGCACGGTCTGGGTCATCGGATTGCCCATGCCCATGGATTCGAAGATGCGCGGCGCGAAGTACAGCACGGCGTTGATACCGACGAACTGCTGGAACACGCTGAGCATGATGCCGACGAAGATGACGAGGGCGCCATAGGCCAGGAGCTTCTCCTTCTTCTCGATGACGGTGTTCTTGATGTCGTTCAGGATCTCGCGGGCCTTGGATTCGCCGTTGATGTTGGACAGGACCGTGAGGGCCTTCTCCTCCTGGCCGCTCATCGCGAGGTAACGCGGCGTCTCGGGGACGAGGAGGATGAGCAGGGTGAAGAGGCCGGCGGGCACCATCTCGGAGCCGAACATCAGGCGCCAGCCCGTGGTGACGGACCAGTTGGCGTCAGCGGCGAGGTCGCCGGCGTTGATGATCTGGTTCATGCCTTCGGCGAGGGACTCCATCTTCGGGGCGATGTGGTCGCCGAGGATCACGAAGTTCACGAAGTACACGACGAGCTGACCGAAGATAATCGCGAACTGGTTCCAGGAGACGAGCGCGCCGCGCTTTTCGGCCGGGGCCACTTCGGCGATGTACATCGGGCAGATGGCGGAGGCCATGCCCACGCCGATGCCGCCGAGCACCCGGTACAGGTTGAAAGCCACGAGGAGGCTCTTGGAGGCGACGCCCTTCTCGAAGAATGCGAACTCCGGATAGTAGGAGCCCGCTGCGGACAGGAAGAAGCACACGCCTGCAATGAAGAGGCTCTTCTTGCGGCCGAACTTGCCGGCGAAGAGGCCGGAAAGGGCGGAGCCGATGATGCAGCCGATCAGGGCGCTGGAGGATGTGAAGCCGTGCAGGGCGTTCGTGTAGGTGAAGTCCGTGGCGCCCATGAAGAACGCCTGCAGACCGCGCTCCGCGCCGGAGATGACCGCCGTGTCGTAACCGAACAGCAGGCCTCCGAGGACGGCTACCAAAACAATAGTAAACAGGTAGCCGGGGCTACCTGTTTGTCTGTAACTGGCCATAGCGGTCTATTTCGCGTAGAGGTTCAGAAGGGTCTCGTAGAGCTCCTGCTTGCCGGATTCGGCCTTGACCTCACCGTTCGCCTTGGCATACTCGTAGAGTTCCTCGAGGGTGGCCTTGCCTTCCTCGAACTTCTTGCCGAGGCCGCTGTCGAAGGAAGCGTAACGCTTGGCGACCATCTCGCAGAGCGGGCTCTCCTCGATGACGGCGGCGGCGTTCAGCAGGGCGTGGGCCATGGCGTCCATCGCGCTGATGTGGGCGATGAAGATGTCCTCCGGATCGGTGGAAGAGCGGCGGAGCTTGGCGTCGAAGTTGGTGCCGCCGTCCTTGAAGCCGCCGTTGCGGATGATCTGGATCATCGCCTGGGTGAGATCGTACGGATCCACCGGGAACTGGTCGGTATCCCAGCCGTTCTGGGCGTCGCCTCGGTTGGCGTCGATGCTGCCGAGGAAGCCGTTGTCGACGGCCACGGTGAGCTCGTGCTCGAAGGTGTGGCCGGCGAGGGTGGCGTGGTTCACCTCGATGTTCACCTTGAAGTCCTTGTCCAGGCCATTGGCGCGGAGGAAGCCGATCACGGTCTCCGTGTCCACGTCATACTGGTGCTTGGTGGGCTCCATCGGCTTGGGCTCGATGAGGAAGGTGCCCTTGAAGCCGTTGGCGCGGGCGTAGTCGCGGGCGGCGGTGAGCATCTTGGCGAGGTGGTCCTTCTCGCGCTGCATCTGGGTGTTCAGCAGGGTGTAGTAGCCTTCACGGCCGCCCCAGAACACGTAGCCGGTGCCGCCGAGCTTGATGGTGGCGTCGATCGCGTTCTTGATCTGCAGGGCCGCGCGGGCGACGATGTCGAACTGCGGGTTCGTGGCGGCGCCGTTCATGTAGCGCTTGTTGCCGAACACGTTCGCGGTGCCCCAGAGGTTCTTGATGCCGGTCTCCTTCTGCTTCTCGACGAGGTAGTCGGTGATGTCCTTCATGCGGGCCTCGTACTCGGCGATGTCCTCGGTGTCCTCGACCAGGTCGATGTCGTGGAAGCAGTAGTAGCCGATGCCGAGCTTCTGCATGATCTCGAAACCGGCGTCAGCCTTCTGACGGGCGCGGCAGTAGGGGCACTCGCCCTTGTCCCACTCGTAGGAACGGGTCTGGCCGCCGAACGGGTCGGCAGAAGCCTGGCCCAGGGTGTGCCACCAGGCGCGCTCGGCGTCATAATAATGGAAAGCCAGGGGATTCTTGCTTTCAGCGCCCTCGAAGGGGATCTTTCCGATTGTCGGGAAATACTCTTTTGCCATGATGTCTTGTGTTTTTAGGTGTTTTGTTTATAAGTTTGATTTCCAATTTTCGTAAGCGGCCTTGTACTCTTCCTCGTGGGAAGGAGTGATGACGGCAAGCTTCTCCAGGGTGGCGAAAGCCTCGTTGTTGTCGCGGTAGATGCCCGCGCCGATGCCCGCGCCCTTGGCGGCGCCCACGGAACCGTCCGTGTCGTACAGCTCGATGGTCGCGCCGGACACGCCGGCGAGGGTGTCGCGGAAGATCGGGGAGAGGAACATGTTGGCCTTGCCGGCGTGGATCATCTTCACCGGGATGCCCATCTTCTCCATGATCTCGATGCCGTACTGGAAGGAGAAGACGATGCCTTCCTGGGCGGCGCGCATCAGGTGCGCCTTGCCGTGGCGGTTGAAATTGACCCCGTGGATGCTGCAGCCGGTTCCGGGGCGACGTTCCGGCGGATCCAGGAGTTCAGGATGCCGGTGCCGTTGATGCACAGGAGGACGCCCAGGCGGGTCTGCTCGTCCGTATGGTTCACATGGGCAAAGGTGTTCACGCGGCTCTGCGGGTCATAGTTGACCGTGCCGTTCACACCGTACACGACGCCGGAGGTGCCGGCGGTGGAGGCGATTTCGCCCGGATTGAAGACGTTCAGGGAGAGGGCGTTGTTGGGCTGGTCGCCGGCGCGGTACGTGACCGGGATGCCGGGGGCGAGGCCCAGGACCTCCGCCGCTTCCTTGGAGAGGTTGCCCTGCTGGCCGAAGGTGGGACGGATCTGCGGGATGAGGTTCGCGTCGAAGCCGAACTCCGCGAGCAGGCGGTCGGACACCTTGTTCTCCCGGAAGTCCCAGAAGATGCCCTCGGACAGGCCGCTGACTGTCGTGCAGACGGTGTCCGTCAGGCGCATGGCGATGTAGTCGCCCGGGAGCATGATCTTGTTGATGCGCTCGTACAGGGCGGGCTCGTTCCGCTTCACCCAGGCGAGTTTCGCGGCGGTGAAGTTGCCGGGATTGTTCAGCAGGTGGTCCAGGCACCAGTCGGCGCCCAGTTCCTCGAAGGCCTTGTTGCCGTAGGGAACGGCGCGGGAGTCGCACCAGATGATGGACGGACGCAGCACATTACGGTCCTTGTCCACGCATACGAGGCCGTGCATCTGGTAGGAGATGCCGATGGCCTTGATGTCGGCGGGGGAGAAGGCCTTGCTCTGGAGGGTGGCCTTGCTGCGGACCTGCTCCAGGATGTCGGCGGTGGCGAGTTTGAGGTTGGCCCACCACATGGCCGGGTCCTGTTCGGCGAAGCCGGGCTGCTTGGACATGATGGGCGCCTCGCTCTTCGGGTAGAAGGCGGTGGCCACGCACTTGCCGGTCTCGATGCTCACGAGGCTGGCCTTGACGGAAGAACTTCCGACGTCGTAACCAAGAAGATACATGTTTAGAGTCTGGATTTATTGTAGATATTCTTGTCGAAGCGGTAGAAGCGCGCAGCGCGGTGGGAGACGCCCTTCTCGCGCTCGTCCAGGGCGACGAGGTACGGCATCTGGGTCATCTTCTTGTAGAAGTTGGCCGGGTCCAGGCGCTTGCCGAAAACCACCTCGTAGAGGTTCCGCAGCTGGGTGACGGTGAACTTGCGGGGCAGGAGGTCGTACAGGATGGACGGGTCCATGGAGGCGAAGGCGCGCAGGTGCTCCAGGGCGTGTGCGATGATGTCGTTGTGGTCGAAGGCCAGGGGCGGGATCGCATCGACGGGCACCCAGAGGGCCTCGGTGGTCTCCAGGTCGCGGCTGGTACCCCGGCCGATCTTCACGAGGGCCATGTAGGCGACGGTGACGATGCGGTGCACGTGGGCTTTCTGGGCGTGCTCCAGCCAGTGGACGTCCTTGGGGTCCTTGGTCCGGTTGATGGAACCGAAAGACTGGAACTGCACGAGGGGGATGTTTTTCAGGCCGGTGAGTTCGGCGAGGACGCGCCGGGCGGCGTCGTCGAGTTCTTCATTGTCCAGGATCAGGCTGCCAGGAAGCTTCATGTCATGGAAGGCCTGGCCGTCCTCGATACCCGTACGGCGAATCAGGAGTACCTCCAGCCGCGTCCCGTTGAAGCCGAGAACTGCGCAGTCGACTGATAGGTGAATTTGGGCTAGTCCGTTGTCCATGGATCAATTGGTCTTAGTACAATCACAAATGTAGTGAATTAATTCATAGAAACAAAAACTTTTTTCATATTTTTTCGTAACTCATTGATAATCAACGCTTATTATATTGTGTAACCTACAATTTGAGAGATATGTTTCGCCCTGTCGTGATTTTTCCGTAACTTTGTCCCGGCCTTCCCGCCCGTCCGCGCCCCGCCGCGGCGGCGGCAGGCCGCTCCGGGGTGTGGCGCAGTTGGCTAGCGCATCTGGTTTGGGACCAGAGGGTCGTGTGTTCGAGTCACATCACCCCGACAGGAAAAAGCTGGGCATGACCCGGCTTTTTCCGTCGGGTGATGTTCCATTTTCTTTACTGCGTGATTTGGCTGTTTTTCGTATCTTTGTGTTATGAACATGGACATTCAGCAAATCATCGATATCGTCCGGGAGGCGGGGGCGCTGATGGACCGGACGGGCGGGTTCGAGGTGCATGACAAAGGGGCGCGGGAGAATATCGTCACGTCGTCGGACGTGGCGGTGCAGCATTTCCTGACGCAGAAGCTGTCGGCGCTGCTGCCCGGGAGCGGGTTCCTGTGCGAGGAGGAGGATCTCGCCGATACGACCCATGAGGCCGTGTGGATCATCGACCCGATCGACGGGACGGCCAATTACGCCCGCGGGAACGAGAACTGCTGCATCAGCGTGGCGTTGGCGCGGGGCGGCGAGCTGGCCCTGGGCGTCGTTTACTGCCCCTGGCGGGGCGAGATGTACGCGGCCGAAAAGGGCCGCGGCGCGTACTGCAACGGAAAACGCATCCACGTATCGGACCGGACCTATGAACGGGGCCTCCTTTTCACGGCGATGTCCACCTACCGGAAGGAACTGGCCCGCAGCTGCAGCGACATCATCTACGACATCTATATGGAATGCAACGATGTGCGCCGGACCGGCTCCGCCGCCGTCGAGCTGTGCCTGATGGCCGCCGGCTTCGCGGAGCTCTATTTCGAGATTCGGCTGATGCCGTGGGACTATGCGGCGGCGAGCCTCATCCTGCTGGAGGCGGGCGGCGCCGCGTGCGGCTTCACGGGCGAATCCCCGTCGCTTTACAAGCCGTCGATGTTCATCGCCGCGAATACGCGCGAGCATTGCGAGCGCCTCCTGGCGACCGTTCGAAAGCATCTGGATAAAGTGCCTTATTGACCTTGTCCCGCGTCATTTTCCATATCGACGTGAACTCCGCCTTCCTCAGTTGGACGGCGGTGAAGCTGGTCATGGAAGGGGGGCAGGACATCCGGCAGGTGCCGTCGGTCGTGTCCGGGGATCCAAGCGACCGGCGGAGCATCATCGCGGCTGCGTCGATGCCCGCGAAGAAACTGGGCATCCGGGCGGCGATGCCGGTGACGATGGCGCTGCGGAAGTGCCCGCAGCTGGTCATTGTCCG
The DNA here is from genome assembly GCA_900318015.1 of uncultured Bacteroidales bacterium. Taxonomy (GTDB): domain Bacteria; phylum Bacteroidota; class Bacteroidia; order Bacteroidales; family UBA932; genus Cryptobacteroides. The sequence goes on from ONJB01000037.1 coordinate 34,165, forward strand.
AGGCGACTGGGAGTGGTACAAGCGCTGCTCCGAGGGGTTTATCGCCATCTGCCGGAGCTATTCCCCGGTGCTCCAGCAGTTTTCCATCGATGAGTGTTTCATCGACATGAGCCTCCGCCTCGGGTCGAGGGACCCGGTGGAGATCGCCACGCGCCTCAAGGACGAGATCAAGTCCCGCCTGGGGTTCACGGTCAATGTCGGGGTGGGCCCGAACAAGCTCCTGGCGAAGATGGCCTCGGACTTCGAGAAGCCGGACAAGGTCCATACCCTCTGGGAGCATGAGATCCGCGAGAAGATGTGGCCCCTGGGCGTGCGCGACCTCCTCTGGGTCGGCAAGAAGACCGAGGAGCGGCTCGTTGCCTACGGCGTCCACACGATCGGGGACCTCGCGCGTCTCAGCGTGGGCCAGCTCACGCGCATCGTGGGCCAGAAGTTCGCCGCGCAGCTGCACGAGAACGCGAACGGCCGGGACGATTCCCCGGTGGAAACGGAAATCCAGGAAGCCAAGAGCTACAGCGCGGAACGGACCTTCCCGAAGGACCTCTCCGACCCCAAGGACATCGACCGGGCCCTCTTCAACGTGGCCTGCATCGTCGCCCACCGCATCCGCCGCGACGGCTTCCGCGCCTCGACCGTGTCCATGTTCGTCAAGTACACGGACTTCTCCGTCGCCCAGAAACAATGCCAGACGGGACAGCCCACGGATATCACGGCCGTCATCCTGAACGAGGCCCGGCGGATGCTCGCCGAGGTCTGGGACGGCGTGACGCCCCTCCGCCAGGTGGGCCTCGGCGTCTCCAAGCTCACCCACGAAACCGTCGAGCAGATGTCCCTCTTCGAGGACCCCAAGATGGAGTACTACCGCGAATGGGACCGCCAGTACGACGCCGCCCGCGCCCAGGCCGAAGACGCCCGCCTCCTCGCGTACGAGCGGAAGAACCCGCCCCAGGCCTCAGCCCCGGCATTGACGCCGGCTGTGTCCCCGTCGACGGAAGACCCAACCGCCCCGACCTACGTCGTCCTTCGGGAAGTGACAGCACCATCGGCCCCTGCGGAGGCCCCGTCTACTTCCGTGGACACCGGGCCGCTCCTTTTCCACTACCCTGACGGTGAAAAGGCCCTTGCCGCCGCGAAGAGCGCCGTCCGCTCCGACCCCTCCCTCCGCATCCACCATTCGAAGCTCCCCGACGGCTCCGATTGCTTCGACCTTCTCCGCGACGGCAAGCTCCTCGAGCGGCACATGGTCACCCGATAGCACGGCTGAGGGAGCAAAAATGCGGCAATACGTGCCCCCAGCCGTGCTGGAGAGGGGGCTCTTCATTTTGGGAAACTCATTGAAATTCTTATATTTGTAGAAAAGGCCCATAGGGGTCAGGACAGCTATGAGTAAGGAGTTTATCATTACGGCCCTGGTGCATGCGGTGGTGTTCACGGTGTTCCAGATGGTGGGGAACTGGATTTTTCATTTCGGTTTCACCTGGGTTTATTACTTGGTGTCGGGCCTCTTGTTCGGTGTCTTGATGACATGGGTGAACCGGTGGTTGGAAAAGAATAGGAAACGGTAATATGGACAAGCAGGATTTCAAAGTCGGAATCGTCGGGGCCGGGTGGATCGCCGCGAAGGCGGCGGAGACGCTCAACGGGCTCGACGGGTTCCACCCCTATACGATCGGGTCCCGGTCGCTGGAGAAGGCGCAGGCTTTTGCCGCCCAATGGGGCATCGAACGCGCCTATGGGTCGTACACGGAAGTGATTGAAGACCCGGAGGTGGACCTTCTGTATGTGGCGACGCCGCATTCGCATCATTTCGAGGTGACGAAGGAAGCCCTGGAAAAGGGGAAGCCGTGCCTTGTGGAGAAGGCTTTCATGGCCAACAAGGCGCAGGCGCAGGTCATCGTGGACCTGGCCCGGCGCCGGAAGGTGTTCCTCGCCGAGGCCATCTGGACGCGGTACCAGCCTGCCCTGCAGATGGTGCGGGGGCTCATCCAGGAAGGACGCATCGGCAAGCCGCAGCTCGTCACGGCGACCCTCGGGTACAGCATGGGCCGGAAGGAGCGGATTTTCCGGCCGGACCTGTGCGGCGGCGCCCTGCTGGACCTCGGCGTGTACTGCCTCAATTTCGTGCGGATGTTCTGCGACGCTCCGATCGTGTCCATGGATTCGCAGTGCGTGAAGACGGACACGGGGATGGACCTTTCCAATGCCATCTCCCTTGTGCTCGCCGATGGAATCCTCGCGAATGTCCAGTCCTCGGCCGCCTGCGTGGGCGACAACATCGGCGTCATCGCGGGGACGGAGGGGAACCTCATCATCGACAATGTCAACAACCCCCAGCGCATCACGGTGAACGGTCCGGACCGCGTGTACGTGGAGACGATCCCGGTCCCGAAGCAGATCACGGGCTACGAATACCAGTTCGTCGCCTGCCGCGACGCCATCGCGGCGGGGCTCACGGAACCGCCGCAGATGCCTTTGGACGAAACCCTGTACATCATGGAACTCATGGACGGCCTCCGCAAGGACTGGGACGTCCGCTATCCGATGGACGAAATAGATTGGAAATGAAACGCAAAGCTTTATTCATCGGCGGTACCGGAACGATCAGCACCGCCATCACCGCGAAACTGGCCGCGGAAGGGGAGTGGGAGCTCACGCTCTTGAACCGGGGGAACCGGAGCGCTGAGGTTCCGGCGAACGTGAAGGTCCTGAAGGCCGACGTCAACGACGAAGCGGCCGTGGAGAAACTCCTCGAAGGCACGCAGTGGGACTGCGTGTGCGATTTCATCGGCTTTGTCCCGGCCCAGGTGGAGCGCGACTGGCGCCTCTTCCGGGGACGGACGAAGCAGTACATGTACATCAGCAGCGCCTCGGCCTACCAGAAACCGCTCACCAGCCCCTTCATCACCGAGGGGACGCCGCTGGTGAACCCGTACTGGGAGTACTCCCGCAACAAGATCGCCTGCGAGGACTTCCTCATGGGCAAGTTCCGCGAGGAAGGCTATCCGGTGACCATCATCCGTCCGTCGCACACCTATGACAACCGCTCCGTGCCTCTCGGGGTCCACGGGGACAACGGTTCCTGGCAGGTGTTGAAACGGATGCTGGACGGCAAGCCCGTGATCATCCACGGCGACGGCACGAGCCTGTGGACCGTCACGCACAATACGGACTTCGCGAAGGGGTTCGTGGGCCTGATGGGCAATCCCCACGCGATCGGGGACGTCTTCCACATCACCTCCGACGAGACGCTCACCTGGAACCAGATCTACCAGACCGTCGCGGACGCGCTGGGCGTGCCGCTGAAGGCGGTCCATGTGTCCTCGGAGTTCCTGGATGCGGTCGGCCCCTATGATTTCCGCGGCGGGCTGATCGGGGACAAGGCCAATACGGTCCTGTTCGACAACAGGAAACTCAAGCGCGCGGTGCCGGGCTTCCAGGCGACGGTCCGGTTCGAGCAGGGCGTGCGCCGGACCCTCGACTACATCCTGGCCCATCCGGAATGCCAGCCGGCGGATCCGGCCTTCGACGCCTGGTGCGACCGGGTGATCGCGGCGGTGGAGGCCGCCAAGGCTTCCCTCTGCTGACGGTTCGTCCGCCGAAACGGTTGTTTCATCGGGAAATCCGCGCCCCGGGCGCCGGGTCTCCCGTTTTTTTCGTACCTTTAACCCGATTAATAACACGCACGTATGAAAAAGCTCCTGATTCTCTGCGCCGCCCTGCTGGCCCTTGCCGGCTGCAAGAAGACGACGCCTTCCGCCCATCCCGACTGGACCTATGGCTCCGTGATGTACGAGGTGAATATCCGCCAGTTCTCCCCGGAGGGGACCTTCGCCGGCGTCGAGGCCCAGCTGCCCCGCCTGAAGGACCTCGGGGTGGACATCCTCTGGCTCATGCCGATGTACGAGATCGGCACCGAAGGCCGCAAGGGCACCCTCGGCTCCTACTATGCCATCTCCGACTACAAGAAAGTGAATCCGGAATTCGGGACGATGGAGGATTTCGAACACCTCCTTGCCGCTGCCCACAAGCTGGGCTTCAAGGTCATCCTGGACTGGGTGGCCAACCAGACGGCCCCGGACAACGTGTGGATGACCGAGAAACCCGCGGACTTCTACGAGCGCGACGCGGACGGCAACGCCATCTGGGAATATGACTGGACCGACACCCGCAGCCTCAACTACGACAACGAGGACGTGTGGTGGGCCCAGGATGATGCGATGCGCTTCTGGCTGGAGAAGGGCGTGGACGGCTTCCGCTGCGACGCCGCCGGCGAGGTCCCTGCCGCCTTCTGGAAGGGAATCCTGCCCAAGATGAACAAGGATTATCCGAACATCTACCTCCTCGCCGAGGCGGAGCGCGACAACCTCGCGGACCCGGCCGAAACCTTCGATGCGAACTACGCCTGGGAACTGCACCACCTGCTGAACAGCCTGGCGCAGGGCCGGAAGACCGTCACGGACCTCAAGGACTACATCGCCCGCGACGCCGCCCGTTTCCCGAAGGAAGCCTTCCGCCTGACCTTCACCTCCAACCACGACGAGAACTCCTGGTCCGGCACCGAGTTCGAGCGCGAAGGCGACGCGGCGAACGCCTGCGCGGTCCTGTGCTTCACCCTGCCGGGCAGCCAGCCGCTCATCTACACCGGCCAGGAAATCGGCCTCTCCCGCCGGCTGGAGTTCTTTGAGAAGGACCCGATCACCGACTGGTTCCCCAACGAATATACGACCTTCTGGAAGAAGCTCGTGGACCTCAAGCACGGCAATCCCGCCCTCGCCGCCGGCGAGAAGGGCGGTCCGATCCAGTACATCGACGCTCCGGACGGCATCATCGCCTTCTCCCGCGCCGTGAAGGGCAACAAGGTCATCGTCGCCGCGAACTTCGGCGTCGCCCCGGCCGAAGCGCCGGCTGAAGCCGAAGTCCAGCAGGCCGAGGCGACCGACAACCGCCCGGCGGCCGAGACCGGCGGCACGCCGTTCCTGAACCTGAAGGGCGAGCCCCAGACCGTCACCATCGACCTGGACGGCCCTTACACCGAGGTCTTCACCGGACAGAAGTATGGCAAGGGGAAGCAGGAATTCCTCCTGTGGCCGGGCAGTTATGTCGTTCTGACGAAATGATGAAAAGGATCTTTATGGCGACGGCCGTGGCGGCCGGGCTTACGGGCTGCCAGGCGGCCTTCGACCCGGCGAAGATTCCGGATGCGACCCCGGAGGAAGTGACGCGCGTGGAACCACTGAGCTGGTGGACGGGCATGAAGACCCCGCTGCAGCTCCTGGTGCAGGGAAAGGATCTGGGTTCCAAGGAGATCCGCATCGAGGGCGGAAAGGGCGTCGTGGCGAAGGCGGTGCACCCGGCCGCGAGCCCGGATTATCTGTTCGTGGACGTGGAAATCCAGGCCGATGCCGCCCCGGGTACCTATTACCTGGTTGTGAACGACGGCGGGAAGGAAGTCAAATATCCCTACCTGATCCGCGAGCGGGAGAAAGGCAGCGCAGACCGCGCCAGTTTCACGACGGCGGACCTGATCTACCTCCTCATGCCCGACCGGTTCTCCTCGGCGTCCCTTGATAACGACACAGCCTGGCAGGGCGGCCAATACGATGACGGATCGGCCGTTGCCTGGCCCGTCCCCGCCACGCCTGACGAGGTGGACCGCGAGGACCCGGTGGCCCGCCACGGCGGTGACATCCAGGGCATCATCAACCACCTGGACTACATCGCCGACCTGGGCGCGACGGCCATCTGGAGCACGCCGATGCTGCTGGACAACCAGCCGCAGGAGTCCTACCACGGCTACGCCTGCGCCGATTACTACCACATCGACCCCCGTTTCGGCGACAACGCCCTCTACAAGAAGTTTGTGGACGACGCCCACGGGAAAGGCCTGAAGGTCATCATGGACATTGTCACCAACCACTGCGGCACGGCCCATTGGTGGATGGACAATCCGCCTTTCCCGGACTGGTACCACGTTTCCGAGCCGTACATGCAGATGAATGCGGTTTTCTCGGTCTATATGGATCCGCATGCGTCGGTGAAGGACCGCGACCGCCAGCAGAGCGGCTGGTTCGTCCCGTCCATGCCGGACATGAACCTGGACAACCCTTATGTGCTTCGCTACTTCCAGCAGTGGGCGGTGTGGTGGATCGAATATGCGGGCCTGGACGGCCTCCGCGTGGATACCTACCCTTACAACGAGCCCGAGCCGATGGCCGAATGGTGCCAGGCGGTCCGCAAGGAGTATCCGAAGATGAACATCGTCGGCGAGTGCTGGGACATGAACATCCCGCAGCTGGCCTATTGGCAGGCGGGGCATCCGAACCGGAACGGTTTCGACAGCCACCTGCCCGCGATCATGGACTTCCCGCTCCAGCAGGCCATCCTGCGCGCGCTCACCGAGGACGAGGTCTGGTGGGATGAAGGCATGACACGCGTCTATACGGTCCTGGCGCAGGACTTCGCGTACAAGGACCTCTCGAACCTGGTGATCTTCTTCGCAAACCACGACCATGACCGCACGGGCGACGTGCTGCGGCACGATCCCGCCCGGATGAAACTCGCGTACGCGCTGCTCGCGACCCTCCGCGGCATCCCGCAGCTGTACTACGGTGACGAGATGATGTTCTGCGAGAAGCCCGGCCTGCATCACGACGGATCCAAGCGGATCGACTTCCCGGGCGGCTGGGAGGGCGACGCCGTGGACCTCTTTACGCCGGAAGGCCGCGCGGCGGCGGGTTACACCCGCGACGCGGACTACACGGCGGCCGAGGGCCTGCACGACTACGCCCGCGCCCTCTTCCGCTGGCGCAAGGGCTGCCCGGTCATCCACTATGGACAGACGCTCCATTTCCTTTCCCGGAAGAACGTCAAGGACCGGAACATCACGGACAATACGTATTCCTATTTCCGCTATGACGACCAGGATGCCGTCTTCGTGTACATCAACAACACGGACGAAGTGCGGGAACTCGACTGGTCGCACTATGACGAATTCGTCGACGGTCCCGTCACGGGGCGCGACGTGATCTCCGGCGAACCCGTCACCCTGGCCGACGGCCTCCCCATCGATCCCCGCACCGCCCTCATCGTGGAATTCAAACGCTGACCCCATGAGAATCGACATTCTCTGCAAGAACGACGGCCGGAAGCATCACGTGCGGGTCGGTTCCGACCTCCTGCATCTCGCCCGGAAAGAGTATCCCGAAACCGTCGACCCGAAGACCGGTAAGCGGTACCAAGTGCTCGCCGCGCTGGTGGACCATAAGCTCAAAGAACTGAGTTTCAGTATCTTCTTCCCGCATGAAGTGACCTTCATCGGCTACAACAACCCGGACGGGCGGCGGACGTACATCCGTTCGCTGAGTTTCCTCCTGCAGCATGCCGTGCGCGACGTCTTCCCGGGCAAAGTGCTCGTGGTCGAGCACTCCCTGCCCAGCGGCCTGTATTGTGAGCTGCGCGAGGGACGCCCCGGCGGTCCGGCCTTCAAGCCGGACGCCGAGGGTTTCGAGCGCCTCCGTGCCCGGATGCGGGAACTGGTCGATGCGGACCTTCCGTTCACGACGGAAAAGATTCCTACCGAGGAAGCCGAAGCGCTCTTCGAGGCGCAGGGACAGCCCTACAAGGCGGAACTCCGCCGGTCGCTCGGCCGGTATTTCTGCCGGGTCTATCGCCTGGACGGCCAGGTGGATTCCTTCCATGGGCCGCTGGTCCCTTCGACCGGCTACCTCCAGGTATTCGGCCTGATGCCTTTCCACAAGGGTTTCTGCCTCCAGCCGCCTTCCAACATCGACCCGTCCCGGGTCACGCCCCGGCGGCCGCAGAGCAAGCTGTCCGCGACCTTCAAGGAGTATTCCGCGTGGTGCCATACCACCGGCATCGGCGGCATCGGCACGCTGAACAAGAAACTGATGGACGGGAAGGCCGTCAAGCTCATCAACCTGTGCGAGGCGCGGCAGGAACGGGAGTACGCCCGGGTGGCGGACCTGATCTTCGCCGAGCGGGAACGCGTGAAGATCGTCTTCATCGCCGGACCTTCCTCCAGCGGCAAGACGTCGTCTTCGCTCCGCCTGGCCCAGCAGCTCCGCATCCTGGGCATGAAACCCAAGGTCATCGAACTGGACAACTATTTCGTGTCCCGCGACCGGACGCCGCTGGACGACGAAGGCGAGTTCGATTTCGAGGCGCTGGAAGCGATGGACCTGGAGCTGCTGGGGAACCACCTCAACGCGCTCCTGGCGGGCGGCCGGGTGGAACTCCCGCGCTATGACTTCAAGCAGGGGAAACCTTTCTTCGAAGGCAATTTCATGGAGCTGGACGAGAACGACATCCTCATCATGGAAGGCATCCACGCGCTGGACCCGGCCATGGTCCCGTCCGTGGACCAGAGCCGCATCTTCCGCGTGTACGCTTCGGCCCTGACCTCCCTGAACGTGGACGAGAACAACAACATCTCCACCACCGACAACCGGCTCCTGCGCCGGATGGTCCGGGACTACCGCTACCGCGGCACCAGCCCCGAGGCCACCATCCTTCGCTGGCCGTCCGTCCGTCGCGGGGAGAACAAGTACATCTTCCCCTTCCAGGAGAATGCCGACGCGCAGTTCAATTCCGCCCTCCTGTACGAGCTTCCGCTGCTGAAATACTATGCGGAGCCCCTCCTGCGGCGGATCCACCCTTCCTCGCCGGCCTATACGGAAGCCGTCCGGCTCCTCAAGTTCCTGGACTACATCGTCGCCCTGACCCCCGAAGAGATCGCCGCCGTCCCGCCGACCTCCATCCTGCGCGAGTTCATCGGCGGACAGACGCTGTAAATGATTTTTTTCGTACCTTTGCATTCCTATGCAGCAGAAGGAATACATACAGGTACGGGGCGCGAAGGCGAACAATCTGCAGAATATCGACGTGGACATCCCCCGCGGGGAGTTTGTCGTCGTGACGGGCCTTTCCGGCAGCGGAAAGTCCTCGCTGGCTTTCGATACGATCTACGCGGAAGGCCAGCGGCGGTACATGGACACCCTGTCCACGTACGCGAAGCACTTCATGGGCATCCTTGAGAAGCCCGAGGTGGAGGAGATCCGCGGCCTGAGCCCGATCATCGCCATCGAGCAGAAGACCACCGGGAACAACCCCCGCTCCACCGTGGGGACCATCACGGAAATCTACGACTTCCTCCGTCTGCTGTACGCGAAGGGCTCGCGCGCCATCTCGCCGGAATCCGGCGAGGAGATGGTGCGCTACACCGACGGCCAGATCGTGGACCTCATCCTCACTTCTTACCGGGACCGCAAGTGCTACCTGCTGGCGCCGCTCGTACGGGGCCGCAAGGGCCATTACCGCGAGCTGTTCGACCAGCTCCGGAAGCGCGGTTACACGGAGGTCCGCATCGACGGGGAAATCTTCGAACTGCAGGGCATCCAGGCCCTGGACCGCTACAAGCCGCATTTCATCGAACTCGTCGTGGACCGCCTCAAGCCCGGGGCGGGGGATGACAAGCGGGTGCGCGACTCCGTGGGGCAGGCGATTTCCGTCGGCAAGGGGTCGGTGGCCGTGATGGACCTGGAAACGGGTGCGCTGCAGCATTTCTCCAAGCATCTGGTGGACCCGGTGACGGGCACTTCCCTCCAGGAGCCGCAGCCGCACACGTTCTCCTTCAATTCGCCGCAGGGCTACTGCCCGCACTGCAAGGGCCTCGGCACCATCGTGGATGTGAATGTCGATACCATCATCCCGGACCGCACCAAGTCCATCGCCGACGGGGCCATCGTCCCGCTGGGGAAGGTCCGCGAGAGCCGGAAGTTCGACATCGTCCGGTCCATCGCCCGGAAATACGGTTTCAGCCTGTACGAACCCATCGGCACCCTCCCGGATGAGGCGGTCATGTTGCTCGTATACGGCTCCGACGAACTGTTCCGGGTGGGCGACGGCGGCCTGTCCGAGATGGAGGCCTGGGGAGGCGTGATCGACCATATCGAGGATACCATCGTATGCCCCGACTGCCACGGCACCCGTCTGTCCAAGGAAGCCCTCTGTTTCCGGATCGACGGAAAGACCATCGCCGAAGTGGCCGCGATGGAGATGAGCGAGCTGCGCAAGTGGCTCGATGACATCCCCGCCGGCTTCAACCAGCGGGAACTGAACGTGTCCCGCGACATCCTGAAAGAACTGCGCGAGCGGGTCCAGTTCATGCTGGACGTGGGCCTGGACTACCTGTCGCTGGACCGCGCCACGGCGTCCCTGTCCGGCGGCGAAAGCCAGCGTATCCGCCTGGCGACGCAGATCGGCTCCAAGCTCGTGAACGTGCTCTATATCCTGGACGAACCGTCCATCGGCCTGCACCAGAAGGACAACCGCAAGCTCATCGCCTCGCTGAAGGCCCTCCGCGACGAGGGCAATTCAGTGATGGTGGTGGAACACGACGCGGAGACGATGTACAGCGCCGACTGGCTCGTGGACGTGGGGCCCGGGGCGGGGGAGCAGGGCGGAAAGATCTGCCTCAGCGCCCCGCTCGGCACGCTTTTGAAGGACGAGCCGATGGATGCGGAAACGGCCTCTCACGCCGTTGTGGGCCCGTCGGTGACGCTGGATTACCTGCAGGGACGCAAGACGATTCCGGTGCCGGCGAGCCGCCGGCGCGGGAACGGCAAGACCCTCACGCTCCGCGGCGCCCGCGGAAACAACCTCAAGAACATAGACGTTTCGTTCCCGCTGGGCTGCTTCATCGGCGTGGCCGGTCTCTCCGGCAGCGGCAAGTCCTCCCTCGTGAACGAGACGCTCATGCCCATCCTCAAGCAGAAGTTCTACCACGGCAAGGAGAAACCCCTGCCGTATGACACGCTGGAAGGGATCGAGCACATCGACAAGCTCATCGAGATCGACCAGTCGCCCATCGGCCGCACCCCGCGGTCGAACCCGGCCACCTTCACCGGCGTGTTCAACGACATCCGCACCCTCTTCGAGGAGACGCAGGATGCCAAGGTGCGGGGTTTCAAGGCCGGCCGCTTCTCCTTCAACGTGCCCGGCGGCCGCTGCGAGGAGTGCAAAGGCGCGGGCATCAAGGTCATCGAGATGAACTTCCTCCCGTCGGTCCACGTGCCCTGCGACCAGTGCCGCGGCCGCCGCTACAAGGAGGACACTCTTGCCGTCCGCTACAAGGGCAAGAACATCAACGACGTGCTGGAAATGCCCGTCGCGGAAGCCTACGAGTTCTTCAAGCCCATCCCGAAGATCGCCACGAAGCTGAAGGCGATGGTGGACGTGGGCCTCGGATATGTCCACCTGGGACAGTCCGCCGTGACCCTGTCCGGCGGCGAGAGCCAGCGCATGAAACTGGCCTCGGAGCTCTCCCGTCCTTCCACCGGCCGCACCCTGTACATCCTGGACGAGCCCACGACGGGTCTCCATTTCGAAGACATCCAGGTGCTCCTCGGCGTGCTGGACCGCCTCGTGGAGGCTGGCAACACGGTCATTATCATCGAGCACAACCTGGACGTGCTGAAGAGCGTGGACTGGCTCATCGACATGGGCCCGGAAGGCGGCCGCCGCGGCGGACGCATCGTCGCCCAGGGCACCCCTGAGGAACTCGCCCTCGATCCCGCCTCCGTCACCGGTCCCTTCCTGAAGGACGTGCTTTGACGTGATTTCGCGAAAAAATCACTACCTTTGAAAATCTGAACGGAAATCTAAAACCTATTCGATATGACTGATACCGTCAAAAAGACGCTGCGCGATTCGGCAGCGATGCGGTGGACGGCGCTGCTGCTCCTGGCACTGGCGATGTTCTGCGCGTACATCTTCATGGATATCCTGTCCCCGATCAAGGACCTGATGGAATCCACCCGCGGGTGGGACTCCAAGGCCTTCGGCACGATGCAGGGCTCCGAGGTGTTCCTCAACGTATTCGTGTTCTTCCTCATCTTCGCGGGCATCATCCTCGACAAGATGGGGGTCCGGTTCACGGCCGTGCTTTCGGGCGCCGTGATGTTCATCGGCGGCCTTATCAAGTGGTACGCCGTGAGCAATTCCTTTATCGGGACCGGCCTGGAGAGCTGGTTCACGACGCACCTGAACTGGCACACCGGCATCGGCTTCATCGACGATGTCCTCCCGTTCTACCAGAACATGCCGGCCTCCGCGAAGCTGGCGGCCATTGGATTCATGATCTTCGGCTGCGGCTGTGAAATGGCGGGCATTACGGTGAGCCGCGGTATCGTCAAGTGGTTCAAGGGCCGGGAGACGGCCCTCGCAATGGGCTCTGAGATGGCCCTGGCACGTCTCGGCGTCGCGACCTGCATGATCTTCTCGCCGTACTTTGCCAAGCTCGGCGGAAGCATCGACGTGAGCCGTTCCGTGGCCTTCGGCGTGGTGCTCCTGTGCATCGGCCTGATCATGTTCATCACCTACTTCTTCATGGACCGCAAGCTCGACAGCCAGACCGGCGAAGCCGAGGAGAAGGACGACCCGTTCAAGGTCAAGGACATCGGCACCATCCTCGCCAGCCTCGGTTTCTGGCTGGTCGCCCTGCTGTGCGTGCTCTATTACTCCGCCATCTTCCCGTTCCAGAAGTACGCGGTGAACATGCTCCAGTGCAACCTGACGCTGACCGAGCCGGCGGCCGGTTCCTTCTGGGCCGGCGAGGCGGTCACCATCGTGCAGTACATCATCATGCTCGTGGTGGCGGGCTGCTCGTTCGCCAGCAACTTCATCAAGGAGAACAAGTCCCTCAAGTACGGCCTGATGGCCGTCGCCGTCGTGGCGCTCGTCGTGTACTGCGTCATGGGCTTCAAGCGCGGCACCGCGGAGACCATCTTCGCCGTGTTCCCGCTCCTGGCCGTCGCCATCACCCCGATCCTCGGCAGCTATGTCGACCATAAGGGCAAGGCGGCCTCGATGCTCCTCATCGGTTCCATCCTCCTGGTGGTCTGCCACCTGACCTTTGCGTTCATCCTCCCGCTGTTCAAGGGCAGCGCCGTCGGCGGAACCATCGTCGCTTATGTCACCATCCTCGTGCTGGGCGCCAGCTTCTCGCTGGTTCCCGCCGCCCTGTGGCCGTCCGTCCCGAAGCTCGTGGACGCCAAGGTCATCGGCAGCGCCTACGCCCTCATCTTCTGGATCCAGAACATCGGCCTGTGGCTGTTCCCGATCCTGATCGGCAACGTCCTCACGAAGACGAACGCGCCCGGCACGCCGCCGGATGAGCTCAACTACACCTGGGCCCTGGTGATGCTCGCCTGCCTGGGCGTGGCCTCCATGCTCATCGGCCTGTACCTGAAGGCCGTCGACAAGAAGAAGCACCTCGGTCTCGAAGAACCCAACATCCAGTAAATGGCGCGGAAACTGTCTTCGCGGTGGGCCTGCTGGATCGCCCTCCTGTGTCTGGTGGTACCGATGTTCGCATCGTACTACTTCGACGACATGTTCTCCAGCATCTCGTACCTGTTCCAGGATTCCGGGCTGACGCAGCTCGGCTGGGACGAGAATGACTACGGGAAATACACCAGCGGATACAGTGTCCTGTGCATCTTCGGCGGCCTCGCCCTCTTCGGCATCCTGCTGGACAAGTGGGGGGTCCGGGTGGCCGGCACGCTGTACGTGGGGATGATGGTGGCCGGCGCGGGCCTCGTGACCTGGGCCATCCTCTCCGGGCAGAAGAGTTCCGCGACGCTCGCGTATGCGGGCTGCATGGTGTTCGGCCTCGGCAGCGAGATGGCCGGGACGGTGGTGAACCGCTCGATCGGCCGCTGGTTCAAGGACGGGGGCATGGCCCTCGCGATGGGCCTGCACCTGGCGATCGCCCGCCTGGGCACCGCCTTCGCCCTGGTCATTTCCCCGAAACTGGTCGCCCAGCAGGCGGACCATGTCTATTCCCTCGCCGAGACCGCCCGTCCCGCCCTCCTGGGCATGGGGCTGATGGCGCTCGGACTCATCCTCTGGGCGGCGTTCGTGGCGATGGATGCCCGGCGCTTCCCGAAGCAGGGCGGCACGGTCAACAAGTCCGATGACTTCCGTTTCGCGGATGCTCTCAAGGTGCTGGGCAACAAGAACTTCTGGCTCCTGGGACTGTTGTGCGTGCTGTTCTACAGCAGCATCATCGCCTTCAAGAAATTCGCGGGCGCCATCCTGATTCCCCGCTTCGACATCCCCGCCCAATCCGCCGGTTGGATGGTGTCCATGCTTCCGTTCTCCACCGTCATCTTCGCGCCGCTTTTCGGCCTGATGGTGGACAAGCTGGGCAAGGGCACGCGCTGGATGATTTTCGGCTCCATCCTCGCCCTCGCCGCGCACCTGCTGCTGGCCTTTGCCCCGGCCGGCGTGCCGTTCTGGGGCTACCTCGCCATGGCGATGCTCGGCTTCGGCTATTCCCTGGTTCCGGCCGCCCTGTGGCCCAGCGTGCCGAAGATCGTCCCGGACAAGATCCTGGGCACGACCTTCGCGCTCATCTACTGGGTCCAGAACCTGGGCCTGCTGGTGTTCAAGCGCCTCGCGGGCGGCATCCTCGGCAGCGAATCCGGCACGCCGGTCACCGTGGAACTGATGTTCACGGGCCTCTGCGTGCTCGCGCTGCTCACGGCCATCCTGTTCGCGCAGAATTCCCGGAAGCATCCGGAACTGAAGCTGGACGCGCCCAATAAATAGATCAATGTTGTTGGAGAAGGTAAATAGTCCGGCGGATATCCGGAAGTTCAATAACGAACAGCTCAAACAGCTGTGCGCGGAGATTCGTCAGTACATGGTGGAGTGCTGCGCGAAGAATCCGGGACACCTGGGCTCGAGCCTGGGCGCCGTGGAACTCATCGTGGGCCTGCACGCCGTGTACAACACGCCCAAGGACAAACTTGTCTTCGACGTCGGGCACCAGGCCTATGCCCACAAGATCCTCACCGGGCGGCGGGACGCCTTCAAGCGGAACCGCACCCGCGACGGGATCAGCGGCTTCCCCAAGCGGGACGAGAGCCCGTACGACCCGTTCGGCGCCGGGCATTCCTCCACGGCCATCTCGGCGGCCCTCGGCTTTGCCGAGGCGGCCCGCCTCACCGGCTCCAAGGAGCGCGCGGTGGCCCTCGTCGGCGACGGCGCCCTCACGGGCGGCCTCGCCTGGGAGGGCCTGAACAACGCCGGTTCCTCGAAGGCGGACCTCCTCGTGGTCCTGAACGATAACAATATGTCCATCGACCAGGCCACGGGCGGCCTGCACGACTACCTGCTCCGCGTCACCTCCTCGAACCTTTATAACAAGGTGAAGGGCCAGATCTGGAACCGGATGGGCGAGGGCAAGCTCCGTGACTGGGTGCAGCGCCGGGTCATGGACACGAAGTCCAACCTGGTGCGCGTTTCCGGCGGAGCCATCTTCGAGTCCCTGGGCTTCCGCTATTTCGGGCCCATCGACGGCAACGATATCGAGCAGGTAACGGACACGCTCCGCCGCCTCCGCGACCTCAAGGGCCCGCGCATCCTGCACGTGATCACGCAGAAGGGCAAAGGCTATGCGCCTGCGGAGGCCGATCCCACCACCTGGCACGCCCCGGGCCGCTTCGACCCCGCCACCGGCGAGCAGAAGAAGACCGTCTATCCGGCCGCGCGCTACCAGGACGTCTTCGGCGAGACGCTCGTGGAGCTCGCCCGGAAGGACCCGAAGGTCGTCGGCGTCACACCGGCCATGGCGACGGGCTGCGGGATGCATCTCCTCGAGCACGCCTTCCCCGAACGTTTCTTCGACGTAGGCATCGAGGAAGAGCACGCAGTCACGTTCTCCGCCGGCCTCGCCGCCGCCGGGATGAAACCGTACTGCAACATCTACTCCTCGTTTGCCCAGCGGGCCTACGACGAGATTGTCCATGACGTGGCCCTCCAGAACCTGCCCGTCGTCCTGTGCTTCGACCGGGCCGGCCTGGTAGGGGAGGACGGCGCCACGCACCACGGCTGCTTCGACCTGGCGGCCTACCGCAGCATCCCGAACACCGTCGTTTCCGCGCCACGAAACGAGCGCGAGCTCAAGAACCTGATGTATACCGGCCTTTCCCAGAAGGGCGGCCCTTACATTATACGCTACCCGCGCGGGTGCGGAGAAGGCGTCGACTGGAAGGATACCCCGTTCGAGAATCTTCCCGTCGGCAAGGGCGAGAGACTCCTGGAAGGGAAGGACGTCGCCGTCCTCGCCCTCGGTCCCGTCGTGAACCGGGCCTTCGAGGCCGCGCTCCGGCACAAGACCGACTACTGGGTGGCTCCTTCCGTCTACGACATGCGCTGGCTCAAGCCGCTGGACACCGGCATCCTGGAAGCGGTTTCCCGCTGCCGGGTGGTCATCACCCTCGAGGACGGCACCCTGAAAGGGGGCCTGTACAGCGCTGTGTGCGAGTACTTTGCCGGCCGTGACGAAGCGCCCATCGTGAAGGGCCTCGGCATCCCCGACAAGTTCATCGCCCAGGACACGCAGGCGGCCCAGTGGGCCGAATGCTGCCTGGACACGGAGTCCATCTACGGGATTCTCGTGGATGTGATGAAAAAATAATGCAAAAAAGTTTGCAGATTCAGAAAAAAACTCTACCTTTGCAATCCCTTTCGCGATTGAAGGATCCGAATGAGCTGCCGATATAGCTCAGTTGGCCAGAGCACGTGATTTGTAATCTCGGGGTCGTGGGTTCGAATCCCTCTATCGGCTCGAAAGGAAAAAACGCTGGGAGGTTCGCATAGTGGCAATTGCGGCGGACTGTAAATCCGCTCCCTCAGGGTTCGGTGGTTCGAGTCCACCACCTCCCACCAAAAAATCTGCGAGTAGCTTTGCGAGCAGATTTTTTTTCAAGCGGAAGTAGCTCAGTTGGTAGAGCATCAGCCTTCCAAGCTGAGGGTCGCGAGTTCGAACCTCGTTTTCCGCTCGGAAAATGAAATTTAAAAGCCGGTGTAGCTCAGGGGTAGAGCGCATCCTTGGTAAGGATGAGGTCATGAGTTCAATTCCCATCACCGGCTCTTTTTTGTGCTTTTGATAACAATTGTTTAAACAATAATAAAACTATGGCAAAAGAAACATTCCAGAGAACCAAACCGCATGTCAACATCGGTACCATCGGCCACGTTGACCACGGT
>ONJB01000016.1 GCA_900318015.1 uncultured Bacteroidales bacterium
CCTGCCTGTCACAGAAATACTCAGGGCCGTAGTAATCGGCGGTAATGATGAATGGATTCGGCTGCAGCATCGTTTCTCGTTTTGGGCAAAGATAATATTCAGGACTAAATTATGCAAGATTAAATAATCTAAAATTGAATAATCCCGTTCCGCCCATTATCGAGGCTTGTATCTGAAGTCCGCAGAAGTCGTCTTTATAGATAAAGATGGCCGTTCAAGGCGCTTTCCCTATATGTCCTGAAAAGCCACGAAAGTTTCACCTGATGTCTTTTCGGTTTATTATAAATCACTGATTATCAATATATTACAAGATACAGTTCGAGTCTCGTTTCCCGCTCCGAACGCCTCGAAGAAATGCGGGGCGTTTTTGTTTGGGGGCCAGGTCACCTGGGTCTGCAGGGCGCAATTCCGGAAACGGCTGATTATAACCCCCTTACAAAACACCCATCCGCAGACCGTCCCCAAAATCCCGGGGTCTGCGGATGTTCGTTTTATAAAATGCTGATAATAAGTGTATTATGACAAAACACCCCGCAGACCTTTTGCGTCGTCCAGAAAATTGACCCTGCCGGCGGAATGGACTGGCAGGCGAAGCGGCACAAAGAAACCGGACTTGCACTCATTCCCGGCGTGGATCAGTATGATGTTATCATTATCTTCCCATCCATCAGAGACACAGGAGGATGATCAAGACAGCCCCAAGAATATAGCTGAATGCATTTGCAATCAAGGTCGCCCGGAGTGTTCTCTTGAATGAGTATTGTTTCCGGAGCATAAGATGATTTACCAAGAGCTCGATAAGGACGGAGAGGATTAGAGCCGCAATGTAGTATATAACCAATGCCAATGCCTCCTGCCGTGAATGAATATCGACTTCATGTGAACTGACCCAGGGAAACCAGACGACGAGCCACCATCCTCCGTTCAGTGCCATGGTCGTTATCATCCCGAGGGCACCACTGACGATATTGGAAACCGTTGCGGATAGATAGATCTTCTTGTCGAACTTTTTCCTGACCAAGTAGCGACTCATCAGGAAAGACTCTCCCAAGATGATGAAGGCCATGAAGAGCCAGCCCATCGGAAGAAAGGCATATATCCCGAAAGAGACGTTCAGTGGCAGCATGATACTATTCCATATTCTCTACCAAGCGGAATACCCGACCCCTTCGACTGAACAAATCATTGGTATATTCCCAAAGGATTCCAGTATTGAGATTGACAAGGTAGATTTGTGAAGATGATACGGCAATGAGTTGATAATTGACCATTCCTTCTTTCACAATGTCATTCTCGGAGGGCTCTCTTGTGAAAAGGAAAAGCTTATTTGGGAGAACGAGATCATTCGGCAATACCCAGACATCTCCCGTATACTTGTCAAGCTTGAAGAGAGAGGGTATCTCGTCCCTTGTCGGTATCACGATCTCATAGCGGGAACCTTCAAGACTTGTTTTATCGACAGGTTGATAACGCTCGGTCTGGGCAACGGCAGGGAACATGGAGAAACAGAGAAGGCCAGCCAGGAGGATAGGAAGGATATGCTTGTCCATAGTCTTGTCATTTTTCATATCCTCGTACAAATATGATACCTCAGGATTATTCCTCGATCCAGTGAGCGCCGCCCCTCCACCCCAATCCATTCACGGGCGGGAACTCTTTAATGGTGTGATATTTGCAGGTTTTGAAAGAGAATCGCTATATTCGTGTTCGGATAAAACGGATTTAACAAATCAATAGCCCCAGATCAATGAAAACCAACAACCTTCTCCCCTTTGTCCTGGTGTTGGCCGGAGCGTTTTTCGCTTCTTCGCTGCCGGCACAGGAAATTACCAGCAATGCGGCTTACAGGGCCCGGATGGACTCGCTGTCCAGTGCCTTTTCAGCTGTCGTCAATGAATGGAACAACGCGATTCCGCCGCATTTCAGAAAGGCCATGCAACTTGAGAAGGAAGCTGAAGCCCATCCCGAAATCAAGGATTCCCTTCTTGCCATAGCGGCAGAGGAGCGGAAGACTGGAGAGTCGTTCATGCCTGCCCTTCAGGAAAAGATGGATAACAATCAGGCAGAGCGACAAGCATTGATGGATAAGTACGCGCTCATCTTCGAAGATGCGTTTCCTTTCTTTGCTATGCGTAAACAGTTTTCGAAAGACAGCCTCGCCATCCTTTTAAGCAAAGCGTCCTCCGAGATCCAGGAGTCCGAGACCGGGAAAGCGCTGCGCCTTTATATCCAGAACCCTCAATTTGTCGAAGGAAACCGTTTCCAACCTTTCCCGTGCTATGATGTCGATGGAAACAGTTTCGACTGGGGACTCATCCAGGGAAAGAAAGTCTTTCTTGTCCATGACGGTCTTTGGTGCATGACGCATGGGATGGACAACTCCCTTTTCAGAAAATATCTTCGTCATCTTTCCGAGGCGGCGCCGAACTGCCTCCCGCTGGTTGTCGTGAATTGCGCAACACCGGAAGATCTCAAAGCGTCCATTGAGGAGTTTGGCCTGCAGGATTTCCACGTAGTGAGCGAGTTCAAAAAAGACCTGGGCACGCTGAACGTAATCTACAACGACCAAACGACCCCGACCTGCCACCATATAGACGAACAGGGCATCCTTGTGAAAACAACGGAAGGCATCGACCAGGATTATCTGGAAAAGGAATTCCTGAAAATCAAGTGACCCTATCGTGTGACACGACCGAACAGGCCCATGGATGCTTCTTGAAGAGCATCGGCGCAACCGGATTAGAACAGCCAGGCATACAGGCCCGCGCCGGCAAGGACAGACAGAAGGGCAAGTCCCTTCTTGAGGAGCACCGTCGGCGAAAAGAACTCGGCGCTGTAGGTGCAAGATTTGAAGGAATGTGGAATTATATGGGCATGAGAACGATTGCAAAAAGAGTAATCTGCTCGGGATTGCTGGTGGCGATGCTGAGCGGCTGTCGCGGCATCGATAACCCAGAAGGCGACCTGAAGGGCATCAACCTGGAAGATTGGCCTCGTACGGATTGCTCCACGAGCACCCGTCCTGTCCGGGATCTCGTGGCCTATAAACTGCTTGGCGTGCCCTACAAGTGGGAAGTGGATTGGATGAGCGGTACGACCTATATCATCCAACCCGACTTCTCTGGAGCGAAAACGCCCTTCTCCTACCATGATTATGATGCCAAGAACCACTTCAGCGGCACGCACGAAGCCTATATGAATCTCATGGAGGGAAAAACGGACGTGATCATTGCAAGCCGTGACATCTCCAGAAACGAAAAGGCCTCCTCTGAAGAGTTGGGGGTAGAACTGGAAACGGCCCCGCTCGCCATTGACGCCCTGGTCTTCATCGTCAATCCCAAGAACCCCGTCAAGAATTTGACTTCGGACCAGGTGCGAAAGATTTATACCGGCGAAATCCGCAATTGGAAGGAAGTCGGCGGCGTCGACCATGCCATCACCCCGTATATCCGGAATGCGGATTCCGGCAGCCAGGAAAAGATGGAAACCCTGGTCATGCAGGGGCTGACCATGATCGACAGGACCGACGAGAATTATATGTATGAAATCATCGGCTCACAGATGATCTCGCCCTATGCGCAACTGGAGATTGATGAATACGGCATCGGCTACACGCCGTTTTTCTACTGCACGGCGATGGTCCGGGATTTAATGAGGGTCGATATGCTTTCCATCGATGGCGTGGCACCCACCAAAGAATCGCTACGGTCGAACAAGTATCCGTTCGTGTCGAGCATCTATGCTGCGGTCCGCAAGACGGAGAACCACGAGAGTATGGCGTACAAGCTCTATCAGTTCCTCTTTACCAAGAAAGGAGCGGACATGATCGATGAGAGCGGTTATATCGCGATCCGGTGATAGCAGTGCATCTCGGATTGCCCTTTTTCTTTTCGGCCAAAAGACGTATCTTTATGCCGATTAATCGGTATTTCCTGCCGATCCAAAGAACCTATACGACATGATGAAACGGTCCAACTCCTTCGCAATCACCTGCATTTGCCTCTTTTTGCTTTCCTGCGGCGGCCAGCCCACGACATCTTCCCCGACCGATTTTGTCGACGGAGTGGCGACGGCCCTGCAAAACGGCGGAGAAATCGACATGGACGCCTTTCAGTGGACCCGCGAACCGGCCGCCTTTTCTATCGACGGCCAGACGCTGACGGTCACCACGGCCCCGCACACGGACCTCTGGCAGCGGACCTACTATCATTTCCGCAATGACAACGCTCCGGTATTCCAGATCCAAACGAAGGAGCAGTACTTCAGTTTTGTCGTGAAAACCGATTTTACCCAGAGCCACCAGCGCTTCGACCAGTGCGGCATCGTGATGTACCTGGACAGCGACAACTGGCTCAAGGGCTCCGTGGAATTCGAGAACGAGGCGTTCCAGCACCTGGGCAGCGTCGCCACCAACAACGGTTATTCCGACTGGGCCACGACCGCCATTCCGGCCGATGTCAAAACGATGTGGTACCGCTTCTCCAGAAGGGCCGACGACTACTGCATCGAGTGCTCGACCGACGGCGTCAACTTCAGCCAGATGCGCATCTGCCACATGTATGCGGGTGCCGATGTCATCCGCTTCGGCGTCTATGCCTGCTCCCCGGAAGAATCCTCCTTCACGGCCGTTTTCTCGGACATGAAAATCACCGAGTGCCAGTGGAAAGCCCACGACGGCCAGCAGCCGGATCAGGACTAGCCTTTCAGCTCTTCGATCTGACCAAGCAGGTCGTCCGAGGCGTCCAGGATGTCGCGGCGGTTCTTCAGACCGAGGACCAGGCCGGCGACCAGGCCGATGGCCGAGCCACAGAGGAATCCGTACAGTTCCGGTCCACCGAGCTGGAGGTTCTTGACCACGTCCCAGATGAGGATGCCCAGCCACACAAGCAGGAAGGGGACACCATATTTGTACCAGTCTGCATTGATTTTCCGGAACTTGGTGAGTTCGGTCGTGGCGGAGACCAGATCCTTGTTCAGGTTGGGGATGTACTGCTTGGTGATGAGGGTGGCGACAATGCCCGCGATCATGAAGACTCCCGTCACAATCAGGAGGAGAGGGGAGAATCCCAGGTGATGGAGGAAGGGGATCAGCGCCAGGCCGGCAAGCCCGGCAACGATGGGGGCGTTTGATTTGATCCGGAGGCGGTCGATCGTCCGGCCGCAGGACCGGCGGAGGATCCGTTCGTTGACAATCTTCTGGCTGTCCAGCTTTTCGCGCAGCTGCTGCATCTGCTGCTGCATTTCGAGGAGGGTTTTATCGGTCGTTTCCATGTTACTGCATCTTTTTGAGTTGTTCCTTGATTCTGACAAGACGGACGGAGACATTCCCGGGCGTGATTCCCACGATCTGGCCGATTTCCTCATAGCTGAGGTTCTCCAGCCAGAGCAGGACGATGGCGCGGTCGAAAGGACCCAGCTTGCCGATGCGCTCCCGTAGCAGGCCGAACTGGCGGGTGTCCTCGGCCTGCTCGTCGAACAGGTCGATGTCCATCGACAGGGGTTCGGTCCTCAGGCCGCGCCTCTTTTTCCGGTCCTGGGAGATACAAGTGTTGAGGGCGACTTTCCAAATCCAGGAATTCAGCGCGCTTTCCCCTCGGAAGGTTCCGGAGCCCCGCCAGAGGTTGATCAAGATTTCCTGGAAGAGGTCGGCCACCTCGTCCTTGTCGGTCGAGAACATGTAGCACACGGTGTAAATCGTGCTTCGGTGTTCTCTCACCAGGGTTTCAAATTCACGTTCGGTCATGGTCGTCTTGCTTGTTTCTGCTCATTAGACGCAGATTCCGCCGAAAAACTACAGTGCGAAGATACAAAAAATGCGTATCTTCGTGTTGTAATGAACCAACGATGAATAGAGTACGCATCACCGCTGCGCGCAAGCTCCTGACAGTCTTTACATTAGCCCTCTCCATCAGCGCCTGTCACCCTCAGGCGGAGCGCCTCCGGACGGGCGACTTGCTGTTCGTCGGCTCGTCGGAAGAGGCCGGGTCGATGGACGAGGCCATCGTCGCGGCCACGGGAAACCTGACGCACGTCGCCATCATCCAGGTCGACCAGGACGGAATGCCCTGGGTCATCGACGCGACGCCCAAAAAGGGCGTGAGCCGATACCCGCTGGACTCCCTGGTCCAAGCGAACCCCGGGGCGGCCTTTCTCGTAAAACGGCTCAAGGACACGACCGGCGTCTCCCGATACGTCGAGAACGCCCTCCGTTTCGTCGGGAATCCCTACGACCTGACCTTCCTCCCCGACAATGATGCCTTCTACTGCTCGGAACTGGTCCGCAATGCATACCGCCGCCCGGACGGAAGCTATCTTTTCGACGCCGCGCCGATGAACTTCCTCTCCCCCGACGGCTCCCTGCCGCCGTATTGGAAAGAGCTCTTCGAGCGTCTGGAAATGCCCGTCCCGCAGGGCGTTCCGGGCACGAATCCCCAGGATATGTCCCGGTCACCGCTTCTTGAAGACGTTCCGCTGGTCCTGGCGGCGTCCGCCCCGCCGGTCCGGCTGGCGGGCG
Source organism: uncultured Bacteroidales bacterium (assembly GCA_900318015.1). Taxonomy (GTDB): domain Bacteria; phylum Bacteroidota; class Bacteroidia; order Bacteroidales; family UBA932; genus Cryptobacteroides. The sequence continues at coordinate 6,515 of ONJB01000016.1, forward strand.
GCCGGCTCTTCCTCCACGGGGAGCCTTTCCTCATCCTGGGCGGCGAGCTGGCGAATTCCAGCGCCTCCAGCGCGGCCTATATGGACGGCCGCGACTCTTGGCAGACCCTCCGGGAGGCGGGCTTGAATACGGTCCTCGCGCCGGTGTACTGGGAATTGCTGGAACCGACGGAGGGACAGTTCGACTTCTCGACGGTGGATTACCTGCTCGCATCTGCCCGGGCCCACGACCTGCATCTGGTCCTGCTCTGGTTCGGAACCTGGAAGAACAGTATGTCCTGCTACGTGCCCGCCTGGGTGAAGCAGGACTTCGGAAACAGGTTCACGCTGGCGGAAAACAGCGACGGAACCCACCCCGAAATCCTGTCCGCCTTCGACCGGGAGGCGCTGAAGGCCGATTGCCGCGCTTTCGCCGCCCTGATGCGCCACCTCCGGGAAAAGGACGGCGACACGGGGACGGTCCTGATGGTCCAAGTGGAGAACGAGATCGGCTTCCTGGGCGATGCCCGGGAGCACGGAACGGAGGCGGAAAAGGCCTGGGAAATGGGGAAGGAGCGGGACGAAGAGCGCTTCCAGGCCGCCGCATACGCCCGCTATGCCGAGGCGGTCGCCCGGGCGGGCAAGCAGGAATACGCCCTGCCGATGTTTGTCAATGCGGCCTTGAATTCCCGGGGGCGCAAGCCGGGAGAGTATCCCTCCGCCGGTCCGTTGGACCACCTGATGGACATCTGGAAGGCGGAGGCCCCGTCCATCGACCTCGTGTGCCCCGACATCTACGACCCGGGGTTCCCGGACTGGGTGGCGCGGTACCATCGGCCTGAAAACCCGCTTTTCATCCCGGAAATCCGCCAGGAACCCGCCAACGCCGCCCGCGTCTTCTATGTCCTGGGCCGGCACGCCGCCCTGGGCTTCTCTCCGTTCTCCATCGACAACAGCTGGGAAAGCACGGTCGATGCGTACCGCACGCTGGCCCCCTGGCTGCCTCTCATCGCACAGAAGCAGGCCGAAGGGAAGGCCTACGGCGTCCTGCTGGATGCCGCCCATCCGGAAGAAGAGGTCACCATCGGCAACACGGTCTTCACCTGCCGGCACGACGGGACCATCTCCTGGTGCCCCGTACACGGGAATCCTTCCGCCTGGGGCGAAGGGGCTTTCCTCATCCTGGACCTGGGCGAGGACGAATTCCTGTTCCTCGGCACCGGCTGCGTCGCGACCCTGCGCCCCGCGGACGGAAAAGGCCGCGTGGGCATCCTGTCCATCGACGAATATGACGGGCTCCAGCCCCTGCGCCGGCTCAACGGCGACGAAGACCACCAAGGCCGCCACCTGCGCATCCCCTACGGCGAAACGGGCGTACAGCGGCTGAAGGTTTACCGGGTGGGCGACTGAACCGGGTCCACCGGGACTTCAAGCGCCAGACGCGGATTCTTGCTGGTGAGCCAAAAGATTGTTATCTTTGACTATGAAACAATTGTTCTCGATTCTTTGCGCCGGGGCCGCCGGGGCGGCCGTGGCCGTCGGGGCCGCGCTGGCGGCCGGCTGCGCCAGTGCGCCGTCTGATCCCCTGGTTGTCCGGACGAAGGCCGGACTGGTCAAAGGCATTGAAGAGGAAGGCACGCTGGCCTTCAAAGGGATTCCCTATGCCACGGTGGAGCGGTTCATGCCGCCGAAGCCCGTTGCGAAATGGGACACCGTGATGGTCTGCGACCATTTCGGACCGCAGGTGATGCAGGGAAACGGCCGGCGCGAGATGCCGGAGAGCGTGATGTCGGAGAAGAACTCCTGCGTGCTGAACGTATGGACCACGGACACCAAGGCCTCCAAGCCCGTGATGCTGTGGATCCACGGAGGCGGGTTCGATTCGGGCTCGGCCGCCGGCAATCCCGGCATGGGCCTGGCCAAGCAGGATGTGGTGGTCGTCAGCCTCAACCACCGGCTGAACATCCTCGGGTTCCTGGACCTGTCCACCTTCGGCGAGCAGTACAGGCACTCCGGGATGGTGGGGATGCTGGACATCGTCCAGGCGTTGGAATGGATCCGGGACAATATCAAGGCCTTCGGCGGTGACCCGTCGAACGTCACCATCTTCGGCGAGTCCGGAGGCGGCGGCAAGGTCGGCACCCTGATGTGCATGCCGGCCGCCCGGGGACTCTTCCACAAGGCCATCATCATGAGCGGCACCATCCTCAATGTCAACACGAAGGCCATGACCGAGGAGCTCGGCCGCGCGGTTGTCGAGCAGCTGGGCCTCGGAGAGGACGAGCTGGACAAGCTGGCTGACGTGCCGTATGGCGAGCTGGTGGCGGCGGGCCAGCGGGCGATGGCCGCCAGCATCGGCACCCGGACACCGGGTACGCCGATGATGTGGGGCTTCGGCCCCGCGCCCGACGGCGAAGTGCTGCTCCAGCAGCCTTTCCAGCCCGATTTCGCGGACATCTCTTCCGATATCCCGCTGATGATCGGCACCACTTTCAATGAACTTCAGCGCCGGGCCTACGGCACTGAGATGACGCTGGAAGAAGCCAAGGAGAAGCTGGTTCCCACCTTCGGCGACCGGGTGGAAGAATATGTGGCGGCCTTCGCCGAGGCGTGGCCGGACTATACCCCGCAGGACCTGCTGTCCATCGACATGATGTTCCGCCCCAAGACCTTGATCACCGTCGATGCCGTCGCCACAACGCGCAAGGCGCCCACCTACCTGTACATGTTCACCTGGAAATCCCCGGCGGACCAAGGTTCGGTGCACGGCTACGAGCTGAACTTCTGTTTCAACACGCCCAACCTCCACGGCCGCGTCCTTCCCGAGCCGTCCGAGGCCGACTGGAAGCTGGCGGAAAACATGAGCCGCAGCTGGGCGAATTTCGCCGCGACCGGGAATCCCAACGTCGAGGGTCTTCCGGCCTGGCCGCCCTATACCCCCGAGAACGGCGCGTGCTTCATCTTCGACTACGACTGCCGCGTCCGGAACAACTTCGACCGGCCTTTGCAAAACATCCTGAACGACTGCTGCTTCCGGCAACTCGACGAGTTCAACCGGCGCGCTGGCCGGTAAATCAGACCGCTTCCCTTGCGCTTTTTGTCTTTTTTCCGAGACGGGTTTCGTCCCGTTTTCGGAGAAAAGATTGTATCTTTGCGTACTAATTCAAATCTATGAAAAACAGATTCTACCTGATCACAGCCGTGATCTTGCTCCTGCCGTGTACCTTACGGGCCCAATGGAGCGTGGGGCTCCTTGGCGGAGCCGGCTACAATGTCCATTCGCAGGACATCCACTTCATGACCGACTATCGCATCCAGGGCGCCGCCGGACTGAACTTCGGCCTCACGGGCCAGTATGACGTGACAAACTGGTTCGGTCTCCGGGTGGACGCGACTTTCACCCAGAAGAACTACAGGCATTTCCGGGCCGACATCAAAGAGATGGACTATCGCTATCGGAACGACTACCTGCTCGTCCCGGTCCTGGCGTCCTTCCGGTTCGGCGGAGCGCGCCTGAAGGGATTTGCCAATGCCGGCGTGTACGGCGGCTGGTGGCTCCTCTGCGCCCAGCAGGGCACCGAGTTCAACTCCTTCTCCGGGAAAACCTATGAGTTCTCCCGGAAAGTGGCCTTCAACGCCGAAAAGGACAACCGCCTGGACCTGGGCCTCGCAGGTGGACTGGGCCTGGAATACGGATTCTCCCGGCACTGGGCCGTCCAGCTGGAAGCCCGCGGCTATTACAGCCCCACCAGCCAGGTGAAGCAGTATATGCGCGTGAAGGACTACCGCTACGACACGACCGTCGTCCTGCAGGCCGCCTGCCTCTATCGATTCTAAACCTACGGAAGCCATGAAAAACCTGATCAAGATATCGACCATCCTCCTGATGGCGCTCTCCCTCGCCGCCTGCCGCAAGGAAAGCGACCGGCTGCATGATTACTCCTACGACGACGCGCTCGCCTTCGGTGCGGCAAAGGAAAGTTTCGGCGAAAAGTTCAAGGTCCTCTGGGAAGGGCTCAATTCCAACTATGCCCTCTGGGACTATGAGGCGGAACAGGGCCTGGACTGGGACGAGGTCTATGAGACCTACTACCCAAAATTCGTGGAACTGGACACCCTGGCCAAGACCCGCAAGATTACCGACGAGGAGTTCACGGCCCTGGTCAAGGCCGTGGTGGCGCCGCTCCACGACGGACACATCTGCATCGACATGGAGAACCACTCGACCGGCAGCACCATCAGAGTCTTTCCTGGCGACATGCGCGTCCGTAAAGAGCGTGCGCAGGAAATCAAGGATCTGGAGGAAACTTTCGTCAAGCCGTCCCTCCTGTATTATCAGGAGAATGGAACCGTCAAGGTGTTCAAGACAGCAGACGCCACCCTGCAGGCACAGTACAGCAGCTGCGTGGATGCGGCGAACAAATGGATCCGCTCAAACCTCAATGTCCTTTCCGGCAAGACCGTCCTGACCGAAGCGGAACTGGCCCTCCAGCGTGCGGCCCAGAACCTGCAGCAGGAACTGGGCGCACTCGAGAAACTCCAGGACAACAAGCAGATCGTGGAGGGACTCAACAAAGTCGTCCACCGCTATGCCTATCTGAATATCCCGGGGTTCCACGTCCTGGACCCGGCCCTGAGCGAAGACGGCATGCGGATGACCTACGCCCTCCTGGATAAGAATATCGCCTATCTTAACTTCAATATCTTCGAAATTTCGCCGTTCCTGACCACCCTCCCGGAGCAGGCGAATACAATGGATCCTTACGCCGCCGAACTGGTGCAGCAAGTGAAGGATGTATGGGAATCCTGGTTCTACGCCATCCAGGACCTGCACAAGTCCGGCCAGCTGGGCGGGGTGATCATCGACGTCCGCTGCAACGGCGGCGGCAATTCGGGCGACTTCGCGTATGTACTGGGCGCCCTGGTGCCCTCCGGCGGCCTCCCTGTCATGGACTGCCGCTTCAAGCGGGGAGTGGGCCGATACGACTATTCTCCAGTCACGCCGATGCTCATGTCCACCTATGAGGGCGACCATGTCACCGTAACAGAGCCCATCGTGGTGCTGGCAAACGCCAAGTCCGTCAGCATGTCCGAAATCACCAGCATCGGGACCCGTCAGCTGGAAAACGCCAAGCTGATCGGCACGCGTACGTGGGGCGGTCTCTGCTCCCTGACGGTCAATGCGGCCAACAGCTTCAACTACGCCGGCAAGATCGGCGTGGAGGGCGTAACCCCCGTGTTCGTCTATTGCCCGATGCTCGCCGCCCTGGACAGGGAGAGCGGAAAACCCCTGGAAGGGATCGGCGTGACGCCGGACATCGAGGTCCAGCTGGACCTGCAGGCCTGGAACAAAGGCAATGGTCCGGACTCGCAGCTGGACCGGGCCATCGAATACATCGTCAACGGGAAATAAAAAAGCGCATCCATCATGAAAAAGACATACAAGATCATCGCCACGCTCCTGATGGCCGTCCTGGCCCTTCAGGGATGCGTCAAGGAATATATGAATCCCCGTCCCGACGAGGGACAGCCGACACCGGATCAGCCCGCCGTCGAGGAGGATGACATCGTCAAGCTCCTCCTGTCCATCCCGGGCGTCTCCGACGTGGTGAAGACGGAGGCGAAGAAGGCGGACAGCACGACCATCGCCAACTATTTCTTCAGCTATGAGCAGCTGGTGGACCACTTCGACCAGAGCAAGGGAACCTACAAGCAGCGTGTCGGGATGCAGATCACGGACCTCAAATCCCCGGTGGTCGTCCATACGGAGGGGTATGCCATGAACATGAAAGGAAAGAAGGCGGAGAACGGAGACCTGATGAACTTCCTGAAAGCCAACTGGGTGGAGATCGAGTACCGCTATTTCGGCAGCTCCCTGCCGGAGCCGGAGGATAACGTGGAAATGACGTATCTCTACTCCGTGTACGCCGCCATCGACATCCACAATGTGGTGACGATGCTGAAGGACTATGTGTTCAAGGACAGCCTGTGGATCGCCACCGGAACGAGCAAGTGCGGCACCACCGCCGCCCTGCAGGCCTATTTCTCGGACAAGTACGGCTGGAAGGACTTCGACCTGTACGTCCCGTTCTGCTGCCCGTTCCTGGCCGCTTCGCCCGAGTCCCCCACCGACCGGTCGATCGGCCGGTACCTCGTGAACAACTGCGGCGCCGGCTATGCGGAGGGCACCGACGAGGCGAAGGCCTATGTGAACCTGAAAAAGATCCGGGAACAGGCCGTCACCAAACCGCGCCTGCGCAACGAGATTCTCCGTCAGTATCATATGCAAGCGCCGGTCTACTACGAGCGGGTCCTTTCGGTGTACGGTCCCCGGGAAGATGCGGCCCTGTGCGGCGCCCTGCAGGTGTTCCAGGAGAACCTGATGGGGAATTTCAGCTACATCCCGTTCGGAAGCTGGGCCCCGATGGTCCCGGACCCCGACCCGATCAAGGAAGGAGAGGAAGACGGGACGTGGGAGGATAACGAACTCATCCAGAAGGTCGTGGACTTCTTCTTCATGAACGACGAGGACATCCAAAAGGCGCTGGACAAGGCGGCAGAAGGCGCCGGCACCCGGTCCACGTTCACGGCCGAGGACATGCTCTCTTTGCGGGCAATCGACGACGGAATGCCCTACGGCCCCCAGACCGTTCGCGAACTGGGCTGCGCGGGGATGGATTACAGCTGGGTTCCCGGACCGTTCATCACCCCGGCCCTGGCCGATGAAGTGCAGGAAAAGGCCAGCGGCCGCGCCCACTCCTGGGACTATTATGAAGGCCAGTGGGACGGCGGCAAGCTGATGACGGATTTCCGCGCGTGGGTCTTTGGCGAATCGACGCAGAAGATCATCTTCGTGTACGGTTCCAACGACCCCTGGACCGGCGGCGCCATCGACGAAGACGCCATGCTGGCCAATCACAACATCAAGTTCTTCGTGAATCCCGGCGGGACCCACAACGACTATTTCCTGAACGAGTACTACTACGCGAAGGAGACCTCCGAGCAGATCCAGGCCGCCATCACGGCCTTCCTGGGCCAGTAATTACCGGACTGCCGTCTGGGCGAAATAGACATCGCGAAGGGCCTTCACCGCCGGTTTTCCCTTGAGGGTGCAGACGCCCTCAAGCGGAAGGTCGCGGCAGGACGAGCCGACGAGGAAGGCGTACTCCCCCGGGGAGACGGTCCAACCGGCGCCGGAATGCCAAGCCAGCTGGTCCGCGCCCACGGAGAAAGTAATGACGCGGCTCTCCCCCGGTTCCAGCGACACCCGCCGGAAGCCCTTGAGCTGGATAGGCTTGAGCGGCTGGCCGGACTTCGGGGAGGCATAGAGCTGGACGACCTCGTCGCCCTTCACGCGGCCGGTATTGGTCACTTTGCAGCTTACCTGGATGAGGCCGTTCCTGGTCTTGGCCTCGGGCTGGACGTTCATGTCGCTATACGCGAAAGTCGTATAGGAGAGTCCGAAACCGAACGGATACAGCTCGCGGCCGGCGTCCGCGCCGGTGTTGTAGCAATACTGTTCCGTGGTTTCGCTGGCGGGCATCGTCATGCAAAGCTTGCCGGACGGATTGACCTTTCCGGTGAGGATGTCGGTCACCGCGTTGCCGCCTTCCTCGCCGGGGTAGAACGCCTGCAGGATGGCGGCGCAGCCGTCGGCGATGTCGGCGATCATTTCCGGACGTCCGCTGAACATCACGAGCACGACCGGCTTGCCGGTGGCGATGAGGGCCTTGACGAAGGCCTCCTGGTCGCCGGGCAGCCGGATGCCGGCGCGGCGGCGGTTCTCCCCGCACAGGTAAACGTTCTCGCCCATGGCGGCGACAATCACGTCGTTGCGGGCAGCCACCTTGACGGCGTCATCCCAATTCGTGTAATCGTCTGATTCCAGCCTCCTTACATGGAGCGCCCGCACGCGCTGATCACCCCCCTGGGAAAGGCCCATGTCGGCCAGGGTGCTCCAATCGACGCCGCGGGAGTACTCGACCTTGCCGTCGTACTTCTTCTGGAAACAGTCCAGGAAGGTGGGGATGTAGAGATCGCCAGGATTGACGTCCTTCTGGAAGAAGAAGAGCTGCATGGACGGGAAAGTGTAGTCGCCCAGCATGCTCCATACGGAATTGGCGTTCGGGCCGACCACGGCGATGTTCTTGCCGGAGGCCAGCGGAAGCACGCCGTCGTTCTTGAGCAGGACCACGGACTCCGCCGCAAGGTCGTAGGCGGTCTGCCGGCTTTCCGCGGGATCCAGGTCCATCGGACCTTCCTTGAAGTAGACGGGGTCGGGATCCAGCAGGCCGCAGCGGGCCTTGACCGTGAGGGCGCGCTTGACCGCGCGCTCGAACGCCGCCTCGCTCACGCGGCCTTCGGCCAGCAGCTCGGGCAGGTAGCGGTAGGACGTGTTGGAATTGAATTCCAGATCGTTGCCGGTGTTGATGGCGTCGACGGCGCACTGCTTCAGGAATTCCGGACTGCGGTCGCGGCTGCCCTGCTGCACGGCGCCGTAGTCGCTGACGACGATGCCGTCGTAGCCCAGATAATCCCGGAGGATGACGTTGAGCAGGGTGTCGCTGCAGACGGCGTACTGCGTGCGGAACTTGTCGTAGCAGGTCATGATGCTGCGGCTGCCCGCCTCCCGGATGATGGCTTCGTGCGGGAAGAGGACTTCCTCATAGATTTCCTTCTCCGTCAGGGCAGAGCCGCCCCCATAGCCCAGGAAGTGCTTGGTGGTGGCGGTCACGCCCTCGCGGAAACCCTCGGCCTGGAGGCCTTTGACGAAGGCGGTGCCCATGGTGGCCGTAAGGTATCCGTCCTCGCCGTAGGATTCCTCCACGCGGGACCAGTGGGGGCTGCGGATGATGTCCACCATCGGCGACAGGGCGAATTCCTCGCCCAGGTCGCGCATCGAGCGGGCGGTCTGCCGCATCTTCACGGAGAGCAGCGCGGGGTCCCAGGTGCAGGCGACGGCCATCTGCTGGGGATAGGCCGTGGCGCCCTTGGCGGTTACGCCGGTGATACATTCGTCGTGGATGACGGCCGGGATGCCGGCGGGCGTGTAGTTGACCATGTAATCCTGGATGTCGGCGATCAGCTGGCGCAGCTCGTCGGCGTTCAGGCTCTGGGAGCTGGACAGCTGGCAGATATGGCCGGCGCCGTAAGGAATCAGTTCCTGACACTTCTCCAGGGAGAATACGCCGTCCACCATCAGCTCACCGGGGTAGATTCCGAAGAGCTGGGCGGCCCGGTCCTCCACGGAGAGGCGGTCATAGACGGAATTGACCAGCGCCTCGTACTGTTTATCCGGATTCGGAGACGTCCTGGTGGAACAAGCCGCGGCCAGCAGGAGGGCCGAAAGCAGTGATTCAATGCGCATCGTATCAGGTAATTAACGGGTTAGCTCTTGTAAAGATATGGACAATGGCCGATAAAAACAACAGGAGGCACCCTTCCGGATGCCTCCCGCCTCTTTTAACTAACCAAAAATATTACCAAACCAACGCGGTTTAAGGTACGATGATCTGCTTGCCCAGCACCAGCTTGTCGCCGGAATCGTCGACGGTCCAGTACTGCGGCTTGCGGGGGCCGTCGCCCTCCACGTGGTGCACCACATACCGGAGTTCGCCTTCGAAGGTGCGGAACAGCATGCCGTGGCCGGAGTTGTTCGCGAGGAACGGTTCCGGTTCCTGGACCCACGGGCCGGAAATCTTGCCGGACTTGGAGTAGCACACGGCCTGGAGGTAGCGCTCCTTGCCCCAGGTGGACCAGAGCATGCCCAACTTGCCCGTCTGCGTGCGGAACATCTGCGGACCGTCGGTCACCCAGCCGGGCATCTTCAGGCCGAAGGTGGCCTCGCCCAGGCCGTTCATCTCGCCGCAGCACGGCAGCTCGCTGGCGCGGAACATGGTCACAGGCCACTCGGAGATGGTCTCGGTGAGATCCTTGGACAGCTCGATGTAGTCCATCGTACCGTCGATGATCTGGGTCCACTCGTGGACGAAGATCATGTAGATGTGGCCGTCCTCCTCATACAGGGTGCCGTCGATGCAGTCCCATTCATGGGGCTGATAATCATAGCCGGGCGTGACGGAGAAGGGCACGAAGGGACCCTCGGGATTGTCCGCACGGAGCAGGTAGGTCTGGTTGTGGGGCACGTTGTAGCGGCGCGGGACCTGCTGGATGAGGTCGCTGTGGTCGCTCCAGGTGCCGGCGTAGTAGTAATAGTCGCCGATCTTGTGGATCTCCGCCGCCGCGGCGAAGCCCGCCTTCTCGCACCAGGTACCGCTCAGGTCGATGACGTTGTACGGTCCCTCCCACATCACCAGGTCCTTGCTGCGGTACTGGCGTCCGCCGGAGCTCGTGAGGTAGTAGGTCTTGGTGACCGGATCCGGATAGATGAACGGGTCGCTCATCGAGAGGTCGTTGAAATGGACCGTGCGGATCTTGTTCATCTCGGCCATCCGGGCCTTCATGCGGGCGGCCATGCCGGTGGTGTCGCGGGGCGCGCCGGTGGCCATGCCGCCGAAGTTCTTCTGGCCGGGATCGGCCAGCGGAGCCTGCTCGCCGGGTTCGATCTTGACCGGCTCGGCCTCCACCGGAGCCGGGGTGTTGTTGCCACAGGAAGCCAGCGCAAGCGCGGCGAGGGCGACAAGGGATAAGTTCTTGATTTTCATGTTTCTATTTGTTAAGCTCGCTTATTACCAGCCGGGGTTCTGCTTGAGGTTGGGGTTGGCGGAAATCTGCTCGAACGGGAACGGGAGGAGGTTGTACTTATCCTGCCAGCCCTTGCCGGGACCGTCTTCTTCGACGACATTCCACTCCGTGGTGCCCGGCTTGTAGCCGAGGAACTTGTACAGCTTCTTGCCCTTGTTCGCAAGCACCGTCGGCGCGTCGCCCCAGCGGACCAGGTCGAAGAAACGCTCCTGCTCGCAGAAGAGTTCGGCGCGGCGCTCGTCCTTGATGTCCTGATAGGTCATGGAAGCAAGTTCGGGGATCTGGGCACGGCGGCGGACCTCGTTCAGGGCCTTCAGGCCGCTCTTGTCCGCGTCATTGTCCACGAGGAACTTGGCCTCGGCGTACATGAGCAGCACTTCCGCGTAGCGGAGCATGGGGGTGTTGGCCTTATACCACTTCCAGAAGGGCGGGCTGGTCCCCTCGTAGGCCTCGCTGAGCCATCCAAGACCGCGGAAGGTGAAATAGCCGGCATTATGGTAGATGACCGCATTCTCCTTCATGCCAGGCGTTACGCCAGGGGCATAATCCATGGCCAGCACCTGCTCGTAGGTGTGGATCGTGGACTTGAAACGCGGCTTCTCGACACTGCCTTCATGGGCCGCCAGGAATTCGCCGAACTCCTTGGACACGGCGTTCCAGCCCCATCCGCCGAAGAAATCTTTCGGGAGATTGATACCGCTCGGCCAGCCGGTCCAGGTGTGACGGAGGTCATTAGACGGGTCGCCGGGGAAACCGTCATTATCGCCGGAATTGTGCTCGAAGAGGTACTCCTCGCAGAAGTCGCCCGCCTGACGCTCGATGATGAACATGTCGGGGACCAGGCCGTAGAGGTTGGAGTCGATGACGGTCTTGAGATCCTTGACCGCCTCGGCCAGCACGGCCTTGTCGTTGAACTTCTGACCGTACCAGAGGCCCACCTTGCCGCGATAGGCCAGCGCCGCATGCTTGGAGATACGGCCTCCGAAGGCTTCCTGCTGTCCCCTTCCGGAGATGGCGGGGAGCTGCTCCGCGGCTTCCTTCATCTGCTCGAGGATCCACTTGATGGAGTCCTCGGTCGGGTTGTTCGACTGGTTGTACTCATCCTGCGAGAGCAGGTGGTCGGGGAGCGGCGGGGTGCCCCACCAGCGGACGGCGTCGAACATCGCCAGCGCGCGGAGGAAGTTGGCCTCCGCCTTGACCCGGTTGATGCGGACGTCATTCGTCTCGGGAATCTTCTCCAGGATCAGGTTGCAATGGTACATGACGCTGTAGACGCCCTTGTAGACAATCTTCGGGGCGAAGTCGGCGGAGGTGACGTTGTAGCTGCCGGCCTCCTGGTACTGGTTCGTGGCATCCGAGAAGGAGCCGCCGCCCGGATAATGGTCGTCGTCGAGACAATTCAGGAAGAGGATCTTTTCGATGCCGTTGACGCAGGTCACGTCACGGCCGCCCCAGTACAGATGGTAGATGCTGCCGATCAGGGCCTCCGCATCGTCCGCCGTTGCGTTCGTATAGAAATCCTCGGTGGACAGGACGCTCTTCTGAGGAATATCGAGGTTCTTCTCACAGGAGCCGGCCGCCAGGACAAGCGCAGCAATCGAAAGGGCTGTATATATTCTTTTCATGAGAAAGCAGTTTTAGAAGGAAACATTGACACCAAAGACCAGTTTCTTGGAAATCGGGTAAGAACCGTAGTCGACGCCCAGTCCGGAGGCGGAGGAACCGACATGGCTGGTTTCCGGATCGAGGCCCGGATACTTCGTGAACGTGAACCAGTCATCCAGGGAGACATAGGCGCGGAGGGAGCTCATCGCAAGCTTCTTGACGAGTTTGCGCGGCAGGGTGTACCCCAGCTGGATCTGCTTGATCTTGAAGAAGGATGCGTCGTAGACACGCATGTTGGAACAACGGTAGAATTTGTCGCTGCTGTCAGGCTTCGGATACTTGTAACCGGTGGAGGAGGCATTCTTCCAGGCATCCGAATAGAAAATCTTGAGCGTATTCTGCTGCAGCGCGTCGGCACGGGTCACCGCGTAGAGCAGTTCGGCCCCCTGGGAACCGGCGCCCAGCACCAGCAGGTCGAATCCCTTCCAGCCGAGGTTGAGCGTAACACCATACGTGAAATCAGGAATGCCGCTGCCGGCAAAGTCACGGTCGTCCGGGGTGATGGCTCCGTCATTGTTGAAGTCCTTGTACACGGCGGCGCCCGTCTGCGGGTCGACATGGTCCACCATGAAGGTGCGGAGGTACCAGAGCGGGTAGCCTTCCTCGAAGTAGGTCACATCATACGAGCTCCAGATCTTCTGGCCCGGGACACGGTCTTTGGAAGTACCCTTGACGACCTTGTTGTGGACCGTCGAGAGGTTTCCGCTGATGCCGTAGTTGAAGTCGCCGATGGTGTCTTTCCAGCCCAGTTCGAACTCGGTACCATGGTTGTTCACGAGACCGGCGTTGACATAGACCGTCTCAGCACCCGTGTTGGCCGGGGCCGTCGTGCTGGTGAGCAGGTCGTGCGTATTCTTGTTGTACCAGTCCACGGAGAAGGTCAACCGCTCGCTGAACATGCGCAGGTCCAGACCCACATCCACCTGACGGGAGGTTTCCCACTTGATATTCGGATTCGGGAGGACCTTGGAAGGACGCACGCCCACCAGGAACGTGCCGTTCAGGTTATAACCGTAGTTCTTGTTGGTCTCCAGGGAGGAAGCGTACTGATATGCACCCAGGGCATTGACATTACCGTTCACACCCCAGGAGGCGCGCAGCTTGAGGAAGGAGAGGTTCAGCGCCTGCTTGACACCCTGCATGAAGGGCTCGTTGCTGACGGTCCAACCGGCGGAGACGGACGGGAAGTAGCCCCAACGGTGGTTCTTGTCCAGCTTGGAACTGTCGTAGGCGTCGGCGCGGAAGTTGGCCTGGACGAAGTACTTGTTCGCATAGGACCAGCCGAGACGGCCGAAGTAGGACATGTTGGCCCGGACCTCCGGCTGTCCGCCGATCGACATGTTCGCGTTGTTCACGGCGTTGTCGAGGTAGCGGAAATTCGGGTCGTCGCTGGAGAGGACGTAGGCGGTGCCGCGGAGATTGTCCGTGTTGGTCTGCTGGTAGGACATACCCGCCATCACGGTGAAATCGTGCTTGCCGAACGACTTGTTGTAGTTGGCGAAGTTCTCCCACTGATAATACAGGCGGTCGTTGGTCGAGCCCGAGATGGACATGGCCTGGTTGGTCTTCGAACTGATGTAGACCTCGTGGTTATAGGTATTGGTATGGCTGTAGCCACCCTGGAAGCCGAAACGGGAGGTGATGACCAGTCCCGGAAGCGGCATCAGGTTCGCATAGGCGGTACCCCGCGTGCGGAAGCTCTGCGTCTCGGTGTCCGAGCGGTCCAGGATGGCCTGCGGGTGCCACATATAGCTCGTCTCGTTGAAAGCGGAAATACCATAGATATGGCCGTTGGGATCGCGGGGGATCTTGTCGTTGATCATGCCCTGGACGCGGGTGGGGATGGCATTGTCGTCATAGATGTACGGGGTGGTAGGATCGTGGACGAACATGGCGCCCATGACAGACTCGGAAATGGAAGAGCTCTCGGAAACAGCCCGGCGCACGCTCCGGTCGATCGTGGTGTTCACACCGACGGTCAGCCAATCCTTGACCTTGTATTCGGCATTGATCTGGCCGACCAGGCGGCGGAAGATATCCTTGTCGCCCTTGACGATACCATTATTATCGGTATAGGACAGGGAGGTGTAGAACTTGGCCCGGTCGTTGCCGCCTTCCACGCCGACGGTGTGACGGTCCTGATGGCCGGTCTCCAGCATGTAGTCCGTCCACTTGGTGTCGGTCTTGCCGTCGTAACCGAAGCCGTCCGGGGTCGCTGCGCCGGCCAGCACCATGTAGTCCATGTACTCCTTGGCGTTCATCATTTCAGGCAGGTGGGCGACATTCTGGATGGAATGCTGGAAATTGTAGAAGACGCGGCCGGAGCCCTTCTGTCCCGACTTCGTCGTCACGAGCACGACACCGTTACCAGCCTCGACACCATAGATGGCGGCGGATGCGGCGTCCTTCAAGATCTCGATGGAGGCGATGCTCTCCGGATCCAGATAGCTGATGTCATTGACCTTGAGGCCGTCCACGATCATAAGCGGAGAGGTCTTGGAGTTCGAGGAATAACCGCGGATCTGGATCGAGGAGGCGGCACCCGGAGCACCGGATGCGTTCACGATCTGGACGCCGGCGGCCTTGCCCTGGAGCGCCTGGGCGACATCGATCGCCGTGCGGTTCTCGAGGTCGGACTCCTTCACGGACGCGATCGCGCCCGTAACGTCGCTCTTGCGCTGGACGCCATAGCCGATGACGACGGTCTCCTCGAGGAATTCCGTGTCTTCCGCCAGGACAATGTCGATGACGGAACGTCCGGCCACCGCAACCGTCTGGGTTGCATAGCCGACGCAGGAGTAGATGAGGGATGCGCTGGACGGAACGCTGATGGAATAGTTACCACTCAAGTCCGTCTGCGTTCCAACAGTCTGGTTACTGCTGAGCATGACCGTGGCTCCGATGACGGGTTCGCCACGCGAGTCTGTCACTTTTCCCTTGACCGTGACGTTCTGGGCGGAAACGGCCGCCCCGGAAACGGTCAACAGCCCTGCGAGGAAAAGGCAGCGAAGGGTGTTGAAGACTTTCATAAAGAGAAGTTATTAGAAGTTGGTGTTGTTATTTTTACGGCAAGTCTTGCTCGTTTTTGCAAAATTAGCCATCTTTGCCGAGGGTCTTGTGGATAAAAAAGATTATATGGTAGATAAATTATTCAAGCGGGTGGATTTTTTGTTGGCATTTTTTTCATGCCTGTTCCTGCTTCCCGGAAGACTTTCCGCGGAGGCGGGACCGGAAGACTACCTCGTTATCAACCGGCTGACCCGGCAGAGCGGACTGCCGGACCAGGATGTCAACCGAATCTACTTCGACAGCAAGGGGTACGCCTGGATCAGCACCTTCGGCGGAGGGCTGGTCCGCTACGATGGCGATTCCTTCGTCAAGTTCACGGCGAAGACGGATCCGGAATTCATCAACGACTTTGTGAACCAGTGCAGTGAAGATGACTTTGGACGGCTGTGGATTCCCACGGCGGGAGGCATGGACATCCTGGACTTGAAGTCTCTCTCTTTGGTCGAATCGATCCCCGGGATGACCCGGGCGTGGCGGCGGACGCACTCGCCAGGAGACGTGAACCGGGACGCCAACGGATGTCTGTGGTTCGTTTCGGACGACATCCTGTACAGAGTATCCTTCTCCGGGACGGGAGACCGCTGCCAGATCGATTCACTGCACTGCGAGGTCACGAACGCAGGTCTCATGTCCCGGATCGACGATGTCGAAGGAGACGGATCCGCCTGGATCACCCTCGGCGGACATTTCTTCAAAGTCAGGCACATCGAGGGCAAGGGGCTGTCCCTGTCGGGAATCCTGCCGGGGGTCGACATCGGAGAAGACAACAAGGCGACCGCGTATCTGCGCACCGGCAACGAAGTGTGGGTCGGCACGCTGAAGGGGCTGTACCGGATGAATGTCACCTCGGGAAAAGCGGTCTGCTTCCTTCATTCCGAATCGGACCGTCACTCTCTTCCGAATGACGAGATTACCGGGTTGTGCCTCTCGCCGGAGGGCGAGGTCGTGGTCGGAACGCTGGGAGGCGTCAGCATCTACCATGCAGGCGAGCAGGCGTTCGACACCTACAGTTCCCACCCCAACGAGTATGGGAACTCCCTGCTCCCGGGAGAAAGGGTGCGGAGCCTCGCAGTCAGGGACCGGCAGATCTGGGTTGGCCTGGAAGCGGAAGGGCTGGCCATCATCCAGCGGAAACCGCTCCAGATCATCAACCTTTCCCATATCGAGAACCAGTCCGCGCCGATTCCGTCTACCCCCGTCCGGGCCATGCTCCTCGACAGCCAGGGCGTCCTGTGGCTGGCAGCCACCGGATACGGCCTGTGCCGGCAGGTCGGCGACCTCGTGTTCCGGAACTACAACACGAACAATTCCGCCCTCTCCGACAACTTGATCACAGCTTTCTGCGAGGACGGGCAGGGCCGGATCTGGATGGGCACCGTCGACGGACACCTGAACTACATCAGCCTGTCCGGGTCCGATGTCATCCACCTCCCCGAGGGGCATGCGTCGGAAGCGGCCAGAAGCATCGACGTCGTCTTTGGGATGACCTATGACCCCGTCAATGACTATATCTGGGTTTCCGCCCATAACGGGCTGTATATCTATGATTTAGGGAAGTCTACCTATTCCCGGTATCCGGGAAAGACGGCTTCGTGCTTCGGAATGTGCCTGACTTCGGACCAGCTGTGGGTGAGCAGCATCGACGGACTGAACGTCATCGACCTGAAGACCCTGGAATCCCGGCTGGTCGTCCGGATGCCCCCCTGCATGGCGCTGGCCCCTGACGGAAACGCCCTTTGGGCGGGGACCTACGGGAATGGCCTCTGCCGGTTGGACAACTTGCAGTCCGACAAGCCGGACATGACGTTCTATTCGGAGCAGGACGGACTGGTGGACAGCCAGATCCAAGGCCTGCTGCTGGACGGACACCATCTGTGGATCACGACCGAAAACGGCCTCTCTCTCCTGGACACGGAGGCCGGAGAGATGACCGGCTATGGCCTGCAGGACGGCCTGAAATCCATGGCTTTCTGCGAAAACAGCGCCTTGAAAGGAGCCGACGGGACCATCTACTTCGGACAGAAAGAAGGTCTGAGCATCCTCCGTTCCAGCCATGTCCTGCAGGAATCCGGGAACAAACCCACGGTGGTCATTTCCGGGTACTGGTCGAAAGGGGAGTTCCACAACCTCTCGTTCACGGACACCATGAGCAAGGATGAAATGAATCTCGATTTCACCTTGAAATTCTCCGACTTGTCCTACTCCCCGGGAGCGGACAACCACTACGAGACCCGGATCCTGCCGCTGAGCAAAGAATGGGCGGTCGTTTTCGAGAACGACACCCATATCAAATACGGGCACATCCCGGGCGGAAAATACAAGGTCCAGATCCGGGCCGTGGACAAGAACGGGAACGTCCTGTCCCAGGATGAAAAGACGCTGGAAGTCATCCCCGTCCTGTACAACCGGTGGTGGTTCCGGCTGCTTGTCCTGCTGCTTGTCGCATACCTCGCATACCTGTTCGTGCGCTGGTACACGCGCTCCCTCAAGCGGAAAAGAGACCTGTTGCAGCAGGAGGTGGACCGGCAGACGAAAGAACTGAAGGAAAAGAAAGAAGAGCTGGAGCGGAAGGCGGACGAACTCTCGGAGCAGAATGCCCTCCTGCAAAAGCAGAACGAGATGATCGCCAGCCACAACACGCTGCTGTCCAGCACCTTGTCGAACAAGGAAACCGATTTCTCCGCGAAGCTCCTGGACGCCATCCAGAAACTGTACAAGGACCCGGAGCTCGACGTCCATACCCTCGCCGACGCGATGGACATGAACCGCGCCCTGCTGAACGAGAAGATCCAGAACGCCCTCGGGATGACCACGGCGCAGTTCATCCGGACCTACCGCCTGAATGTGGCAAAGGAGATGATCTGCAACGGGACCAACAAGGACATGAACATCTCCGAAATCGCCTACGAGGTCGGATTCAACGACCCCAAGTATTTCACCCGCTGCTTCACCAAGGAGTTCGACGCCACGCCTTCCGACTTATTCAAGGAGCACAATTGAGAATCTGCCCGAAATAAACTATATTTGCATCTGAAACAGAATTAACTACGACCCGATATGTCTCCTTTGCTTGATTTGTCCATCCGCGTGCTGGCGGCCGCCTTCGTGGGCGCGGTCATCGGCTACGAGCGGGAAATCCGCGCCAAGGGCGCCGGCATGCGTACGCACGTGCTCGTCGCGCTCGGCTCCGCGCTGTTCATGATCGTTTCGCAGTTCGGCTTCGAAGGAGCCCCCCGGTTCGATGCGGCCCGTGTCGCGGCCGGCGTGGTGGGCGGCCTCGGTTTCCTCGGCGGCGGTATCATCATGAAGACCAAGAACCACGTGTCCGGCCTCACCACGGCCGCCGGCCTGTGGGTGACCGGTTCACTGGGACTGGCCCTGGGCTGCGGGATGTACGCGCTGAGCGGCATCTGCACCGTCCTGGTGCTTGTGTGCCTGGAGGTTCTGAACTCCAGCAGCATCAAGTTTGGAGACAAGGAAATCAACGCCGTGTTCTCTTCGCCGGACCAGGAAGCCATCAAGGAAGCCCTCACCAGCCTGGGACGCCGCGTCAAGGACTACTCGCTCTCCAAGCAGGAAAATGGCTACAAGCTCGAAGCCGTCCTGCACGTGCCCAAGAAAGAATATGGGGTGAATCTCATCAACACCCTTTCTTCCATCCCCGGCGTGCAGCTGGAGAGTTTCGACTGATTTCCTATTCCTGGAACGAATACCCGAAACCGGGACGGGTCACGATGCAGTCCGCGTAAGGGCCGATCTTCTTGCGGATGCGGGTGATGTTCACGTCCACGGTGCGGGCCGTCACGATCACGTCGTCGGGCCAGACCGCGGAGAGCAGCTCCTCGCGGGAGAACACTTTCCCCCGGTTTTCCAGGAACAGCTTTAAGAGCTCGTACTCGGTCTTGGTAAAGGAAACGACCGTTCCGTCCACGCTGATCTCCTTCGCGTCGGTGTCCATCTGGATGCCGCGGAAGCGGATGCCGTTGCGGATGGCGCCCAGGCGGGCCTCCACGACATTGATGATGTAGTCGCCGGTCTTCTCGCATTCGCTGAAGAGGTCCACGAACACGGTGCCCTTATCGTAATCGTACTTGCGGGCATCCAGGTTCTCGATGTTCTGCCGCTTGAGCGCATTGCGGCAGGCGTTGATCTGGCGTTCCAGATCCTCGGAAACGCCGATTCCGAAATCTTCCTTGTGCCCGGAAAGGACGGTGTTCATCCGGACGAGCGCCTCTTCCACGAGCGCGAACATGCGCTGGATGCCTTCGTCCATTTCCGGTGTGAAAACGATCTTGGTCGCCCGCTTGCGGCGCAGGATCCGGGCCAGGTTGAAGCAGCTGTCGCCCACGGACTCCAACTCGCCGATCTGGCGGAGCATCGCGCGGATCTTTTCCTTGGTGTCGTCGGACAGATGGGCCTCCCCGACGGCGCTCAGGTACCGGCCGATCTCATTCTCCATCCGGTCACTGCCCTCCTCTCCCTTGCGGATGCGCTCGAAGAGCCTGGCAAACGCCTGCTCGTCCTCCATCGCATACATTTCTTTCACCTGCTCGAACATCCGCTGCGTATTTTCTCCGAATACCGCGATCTCCTTCTGCGCCTGCAGGACCGAGATTTCCGGGGTGTTCATGATACCGACCCGGATGTACTGCAGGCGGAATTCGTCCTCGTCTTCCGTCTTCTTGGGCTTGATCAGGAAGCACACCAGTTTCTCGATCTGCGGGATGAACCAGATCAGGATGGCCGTGTTGATCACGTTGAAACACGTGTGGAATGTGGCCAGGGCAAAGGAAAGCTGGGTGGGACTCTGCTCTGCGGCGTTGGGGTCCAGCCCCACGATGCCGCACACCATCCGCACGAACGGGAAGAAGAGAATCAGCACCCAGATGACGCCGAACACGTTGAATACCAGGTGCGCCATGGCGGTTCGCCGGGCTTGCGTATTCGCGCTCAGCGCAGCCAGGTTCGCCGTGACCGTCGTGCCGATGTTCTCGCCCATCACCAGGGCGATGCCCTGGAAGATGGAAATCGCCCCGGTCGCGCAGAGGACCATCGTGATAGCCATGAGTGCCGCCGAGCTCTGCACCAGCGCAGTCAGGATCGTGCCGATCAAAAGGAAAAGCAGGATCGTGCCGTAATTGGTCTTGAAACTCGAGAAGAAGGCGACCACCTCCGGCTTGCTCGCGAGATCCATTTCCACACCCGTCTGCTTGAGCATCCCGAGGGCGAACAGCAGGAAGGAAAGACCGAAGAGGAAATCGCCGAAATAGCGGTGCTTGCCGATCTGGATCAGGATGATGCCGATAAGGAAGGCCGGCCACACGACATTGACGACGTTGAAGGAGAAGCCGGCGGACATGATCCACGCGCTCATCGTCGTGCCGATGTTGGCCCCCATGATAATCGAGATGGCTTGAGCGAGGGTAAGCAGGGCCGCATTCACGAAAGAGACCGTCATGACGGTGGTCGCGGCGGAAGATTGGACCGCTACGGTCACCAGGGCGCCGGTCGCCACGCCGGTGAACCGGTTCGTGGTCATCGCGCCCAGCAAGTGACGCAGCTGCGGGCCCGCCATCTTCTGGAGGGCCTCGCTCATCATCTTCATTCCGAATATCAGGAGGGCGATCGAGCCCAGGAGCTTCAAGGCAATCAGCATGTCCGTCGAATTATGATACAAAGATACACCCGGAGGCCGTTTCCCTCAAGGGAAAAAAACAATTGTAACAGAATTTTAATGCCCTTTTCCGGGTTTGTAACCGCCCAGAAATCTCTTTTTCCTATCTTGCGGAAACCCCTGAAAGTATGAAAAAGATGCTTCTCCTCGCCCTTGCTTCCCTTCTTTTGCTGCTGACCGGATGCGCCTTCGGCCTGAAACAGCCGCCGAAAACGATCCGTCAGGCCTTCGACTCGCAGTTCCCCGGCGCCAGCCATGTGGAATGGGAAAGAGTGATGTCCACCTACAAGGCGGAGTTCTATCACGACGGTCACGAGAAAGAGGCCCAGTTCGACAAGGACGGCACCTGGCGGCGCACGAAGACGGAACTCTCCTTCCTCGACATCCCCGCCCCGGTCATGAAGGCCGCACAGGAATACTGTGACTGGGAAATCGACGACATCCTCCTGTTCGAACAGGCGGACGGGGTCCCGGCCTACTACCAGATCGAATACGACCGGGAGCATTCGGACCGCGAGAAGCAGCTCCTCCTGTTTCCCGACGGATCGGTCTTTACGCGCCTTTAGCGCGAAAGCAAGTCTGCGACCGTCGTGTAGATATCCTCGCCGCGGAGACCGCGCTGGAGGATAGTCCCGTCCGGCCCGAAGAGGATCAGGTGCGGGATGGCGTTCACGCCATACAGCTCAAGCGGAATCCGCTGCGCGTCCAGGATCTGGTTCCAGGGCATGTCCAGGGTCGAAAGCGCCTGCTCCGTGTCCGCCCGCTTGTCGCTCACGGCAATGCTCACCACATCGAACCGGTCGCCGTGGAACGCCTCCCAGGTCTTCTTGATGAAAGGCATTTCCGCCTTGCAGGGGCCGCACCAGGAGGCCCAGTGGTCCAGCAGGATATATCGGCCGCGGCCCACATAATCCGAAAGCTTCACATCCGTACCGTCGGGATTGCCGCCCGCGATCAAGTAGTCCGTGAAGGGCTGCCCCGGCGCGGTGGTCCGCTGGATCATGATGGCATCATAGGCCGATTTCACCAGATAGAATTCCTGCAAATGAGCGGGCAGCAGCTCATAAAGCGAAAGGAAACGGTCCGCGTCCACGTGCGCGAGATCTTCCAGCGCCACCGCCCCGACGAGGTTGTCGCGGTTCGCCCGGACGACCGAGTCGGCCAGCGCGGTCTTTTCCGCCCGCTGTTCCCGCTTATACCCATAGAAACGGCGGTGGAAAGCGCCGTACGCGTCTTCCATCGGAGTCCCGGAGACCGTCCGTTCGTCGATGTCCACCGTGGCGGTTCCCGGCTCCAGGATCAGGTGGACCCGCTGCTTGCCGTTGCCCACATAGGCAAAGAATGGCTCCTGGATGCGCCCGCTGAAGGTGAATGCGCCGTCCCGGACCGCCGTTTGCGCCAGCGTGTCCTTGGCGTTCTGGTCGATCAGCCAGACGGGCGTTCCGTCCTCGGCCGTATAGATGCCGTCAATCCGGTATTGACTGGACGTGCAGGCTGTCAGCAGGGCGAATAACAGCCCGTAAACGAAATGTATTCTCATAAGCTATGGCTTGGATGCGGTCAGGCGGCGGAATTCTTCGCGGGCCAGGGCGATCTGGACCCGGTAGCCGAGGCTCGTCTGCATCCGGGCGTAGCCGATGCAGGCGGCGGTGGCGCTGGCGTCCACGTCGCTCTGCCAATGGCAGCCCGCGATGACGCGGCTCTCGCCGGAGACGAAGGCGCGGGCGAAGAGCGCTTCGGCGGCCTCCGGATTGATCTCGGAAAGCACCAGCGCGGCGCTCCAGGCCCGGATTGTATGTCCGGAAGGATAGGAGCCTTCCGTCGCCAGCCAGGCATCATCCTGCGGGAAGATGGATGCTTCCTTGAAACGGGCATACGGACGCATCCGGAAGTAATGGGCCTTGGGCCGGAAACGGATCTGCTCGACGGTGGATATCCCGTTGACGAAGGCGCGGTAGATCTCCGGCGTCTTCTCCGGAGAGATCTCCACCCCGAAGGGCACGCTGTAGATGGCCCGCAGGGTGTCCAGGTCCCAGACGGCGTCCCGTTTGGCCACGGCGAGCCGCTCCGGATTCAGCCGCTGCGTCTTTCCCCACATGTACCGCATGATGTCGTGCGTGAAGGCCTCGCCGATGGTATCGGGCGGGGCCGGGAGGCATTGCACCAGGTCCGGGAGCTCCTCCTCGGTCAGATAGAGTTCGACCGCCGGCTGGGCCCGGAGGACAAGGGCGCCGAAAAACAGGGCGACAAGGGTAGGGATCAATGATTTCATGCGGCTATGCAGGATTGTTTTTATGGTTGGGTTCCATGTGGACGATGACGTGCGACTGCGCGCCGAAGCGCTCCTTGAAGCGGCGTTCCACTTCCGAGGCTTTCTCGTGGGCCTCCGAGAGCGGCAGGGTGCCGTCCAGGCGGATATGGACCTCGGCGGCGATGCGGTTGCCGATGCGTCGAGTGCGCAGGTTGTGGGGGTCCTCCACGCCGGGCACGCCGCGGATGATGTCCATCATTTCCTGTTCCATGTCCGCCGGCAGGGAGCTGTCGGTGAGCTCACCGAAACTGGGGCCGAGCAGGTCCCAGGCCACCTTGACCAGCATCGCGCCCACGACGATGGACGCCAGCGGGTCCAGGACGGTCCAGCGGCTGCCCAGCAGGATGGCCCCGCCGATGCCGATGGCCGTGCCGATGGAACTCAACGCATCCGAGCGGTGGTGCCAGGCATTTGCCTCCAAAGCCTTGGAATTCAAGTGCTTGCCCTTGATACGGGTATATTGGAACAACAATTCTTTCGCGACGATGGACGCGAGGGCGGCCCAGAGGGCGATCTTGCCCGGGGCCGGCAGGTCTTCGCCCTGCAGCCAGCGGGCCAGCTTGCCGGCCCCGGACACCACGATGCCCACGGCCGCCGCGGCCAGCGCCAGGCCGATGAACAGCGTCGCCAGCGTCTCGTACTTGCCGTGCCCGTAATCGTGGTCCTCGTCCTGCGGGCGGGCGCTCACGCGCACGAAAACCAGCACGACGATGTCCGTCACGAAATCCGACAGCGAATGCACGGCGTCCGAGATCATGGCCGCCGAATGCCCCACGAGGCCGGCCACGGCCTTCAGCCCGACCAGCAGGAGGTTCACGACGCTTCCCGTCAGGGTTACCCGCGCTATTTCATCTTCGCGTTTCATGACGCAAAGATACGGAAAACCCGCGGGAAAGTGTCCGCCGAAAGGACGATAATTGCGGCTACATGTAGGAGTGCATCCCGCCCAGCAGGAGGTTCACGCCAAAGTAAGTGACGAGGACGCAGACGAAGGCGAAAATCGTGTACCCGTGGAAGAAATTGGCGTTCCGGAAGGGCTTCAGCGCGCCGCCGTGCAGGGAGAAGGCGTACACCAGCATCGTGATCAGCGCCCAGGTCTCCTTCGGGTCCCAGGCCCAGTAGCTGCCCCAGGAAATATTGGCCCACACGGCGCCCAGGAAGGTGCCGAAGGTCAGCAGGAACACCGCCGGATACAGCACCACGAGACTCACGTCCCGCAGGCTTTCCTTCGCCTCGCGGGAAGGGACGGCCAGGCCCATGATGCCGTTGAAGGCGACCAGGCCGAACAGCGTGTAGGACATCATCATCGACACCACGTGGATGGACAGCAGGGGCGACCGCAGGACCGGCATCAGCGGCATGATCTGCGGACTCACGCTCTCGCGGCTCGCCAGCAGCATCGTGAAGCCGGCCAGCAGGAAGCCGAGCGGCTCGATCAGCGGGAAACGCCTGTACAGCAATAGAATGGCCAACGTGGAGAACCACGCCATCAGCATCATCACATTGTACCGGCCCACATAAGGCCCCGTGCCCGAGATATACCACCGAAGGCCGATGACCAGCGTCAGGTACAGCCACATCAGAAGCGCGATGACGGCGCTGCCGTGCAGCACCCACGCCGGGAACTTCCGCTTCTTGCTGATGAGCACCGCCCCCAGCACGAACAGCACGATGCCCAGCGTCAGGCACAGCATGAACTGCACCTTCGGCCGCGCGATGGCCATATACAGCTCGTTGGCCTGCACCTTCGCTTTTGAAGTCAGCATGAAATCGGGCGTGCCCGCTTCTTTCCGGGGCATGCCCATCCCCTCCGGCATGGACTGGGCCGATGCCGGGGCGGGCGCGAGCGCGAAGAGCGCCACCGCCGCGGTCATCGTCGCCACCCGCCGGAGCGCCTTCCGGAACGCCGTGTCCTTCTCGAAGAAGAACCCGATCATCGACAGGAGCAGCAGGAGGTAGCCCGCATAGGTGATGCCCACGCCCCAGGGGTCGTGGCTCACCGCGAGGATGCTGCCCAGGCCATCTTCGTCATAATCAGCCTGATAGAAGCGGTAGCCGCGGTACTTGGCGATGTTGTTCATCGAGATCCGGACGGCATCTCCTTCGGGGAGAAAGGTGATGTCGGACCGGTAGTCGAGCGGGCGCCGGGTTCCCTCGTAATAGTCGATGGCAAAGGCCTCCAGCCGGATGCTGAAGGGCAGCGTCGCCGGCGTCTCGTCGTCCAGTTCATAGGCCGCCGTCGCCTCTCCTTCGCGCAGGTGGATGCTGCCGCTCGTGCCGAAAAGGAACGTGACCAGCGCCCCCGCCAGGATGACGACGAGGCCGATGTGAAGGCCCAGGGTCCACAGCCGCTTGGGCACTCCCGCTATCACCAGGTAAATCAACCCGGTTATGGCTGCGACGGCCCAAAGGACAATGAACAGCGGGTTGTGGTAGAACCACTGGAAAGCCACGGACGTACCTTGAAATCTCTCGACGAAGGTGGCGGCCATCATCATCGCGATGAGGACCGCCGCCGCGCCAAAGGACAAATACTTGCAAGTTCGTTTCATGCCATCGAAAGGGATTGATTGAACGCAAATTTACAAATAATCCGCATTTTTCGTATATTCGCCGTATGATGAAGAAATTAGCGCTCTTTCTGCTGGCGGCGGCATGGACCGTGGCCGGCTTTGCTCAGGACCGTCTCTATTCCGACGAGTTCCCGCTGGGTGATGTAAAACTGCTGGACGGCCCCCTCCAAAAGGCCCGGGACCTCAACATCCAGACTCTGCTGCAGTATGACTGCGACCGGCTTCTGGCTCCCTACCGAATCCAGGCCGGGCTGGAGCCCCGGAAGAAGGCCTATCCCAACTGGGACGGCCTGGACGGCCATGTGGGCGGCCACTACCTGGCCGCGATGGCGATGAACGCCGCGACGGGCAACGAGGAGTGCCGCCGCCGGATGGAGTACATGCTCGCCGAACTGCAGGAATGCGCCGATGCCAACGTCAAGAACCACCCCGAGTGGGGCAAGGGCTACGTGGGCGGTATGCCCGACAGCGAAAACATCTGGAGCAAGTTCAAGAAGGGCGATTTCAGCGTGTATTCCCGCGCCTGGGCCCCGTTCTACAACCTGCACAAGATGTACGCGGGCCTGCGCGACGCGTGGCTGTACTGCGGCAACGAGCAGGCCAAGAAGCTGTTCCTGGGCTTCTGCGACTGGGCCATCGACCTGACGGCCGGCCTCACAGATGCCCAGATGGAGCAGATGATGGGCAACGAGCACGGCGGCATGAACGAGGTCCTGGCCGATGGCTACGCGATCTCCGGCGACCCCAAGTACCTCGCCGTCGCCCGCCGGTTCTCCCACCGGATGCTGCTGAACCCGATGTCGCAGCGGGTGGACAACTTGGACAACCTGCACGCCAACACCCAGGTCCCGAAGGCCGTCGGCTTCGCGCGGATCGCGGAACTCGGCGGGGACGAGACTTACAACGACGCCGCGGAGTTCTTCTGGGACGTCGTGACGGGCGAGCGCTCGCTGGCGTTCGGCGGCAACAGCCGGCGCGAGCACTTCCCCAGCAAGGAAGCCTGCACGGACTTCATCAACGACATCGACGGTCCTGAGTCCTGCAACACCTTCAACATGCTGCGGCTCACGGAAGCGCTCCACCGCCGCAACCCGGACGCCCGCTACGCCGATTTCTACGAGCTGGCCACCTTCAACCACATCCTCTCCACCCAGCATCCCGAGCATGGCGGGTACGTGTACTTCACCCCGGCCCGTCCGCGCCACTACCGCAACTATTCCGCCCCGAACGAGGCGATGTGGTGCTGCGTGGGTACCGGCATGGAGAACCATGGCAAGTACGGCCAGTTCATCTATACGCACAAGGGCAACGCCCTGTTCGTGAACCTCTTCGTTTCCTCCGAGCTGAACTGGCGCGAAAAGGGCGTCACGCTGCGCCAGGAGACCGGTTTCCCGTACGGTGAGACGAGCCGCATCACGGTGACGGCCGGCAAGGGCGTCTTCCCGGTGCTCGTCCGCTACCCGGGCTGGGTGAAACCTGGCGAGTTCAAGGTCCAGGTCAATGGCAAGCCGGTCGAAATCATCACCGGCCCCGGCAGCTACGTCACCATCGACCGGAAATGGAAGAAGGGCGATGTCATCGACCTCTCCTTCCCGATGCACACTAGCGTCAAGTACCTGCCGAATGTGCCGCAGTACGTGGCCTTGATGCACGGCCCCATCCTGCTGGGCATGAAGACCGGCACGGAGGACCTCGCGCACCTGATCGCCGACGACAGCCGCTTCGGGCAGTACGCCAGCGGCGCGAAACTCCCGCTGGACGGCGCCCCCATCCTCATCGACGACCACATCGACCGGATCGCCGAACACCTGAAGCCCGTGGCCGGCAAGCCCCTGCACTATACCCTGGACGTGAAGATGGAGAATCCCATCCGGAACGAGCTCCAGCCCTTCTTCGAGATCCACGACGCCCGTTACATGATGTACTGGCTCACGCTGTCGGAGCAAGGCTACAAGGACTACCTGGAAGGCCTGGCCCGCGCCGAGAAGGAGCGCCAGGAACTGGAAGCCCGCACCATCGACAAGGTTCAGCCCGGCGAGCAGCAGCCCGAGACCGACCACCAGATGGAAACGAACGGCTCCTCCACGGGCAACACCAACGACGTCTTCTTCCGCGACGCCCGCAACGGCCGGTTCTTCAGCTACCTGATGAAGACGAACGGCCGCACGGACCTCTCCCTTCGCCTGCAGTTCTGGGGCGTGGGCGAGTGGAAGACGCACGAGTTCGACATCTTTGTCGATGATGCGCTGCTCACCAGCGTGAACAACACCGGCAAGTACCGCATCTCAGAGTTCAAATACGAAACCTTCCCCATCCCCGCGTCCATGCTGGAAGGCAAGGAGCAGGTCCGGGTGAAGTTCGTGGCGAAGCCGGGCAAGCAGGTCGGCGAGATCTACGGCGTCCGGCTGGTGGCTCCTCAGAAGTGAGGTGAGCGCACCGGCACGTCGGCCTTGGCGCCGGACAGCGTCCGGACCTCGTACGACGTGATGCGGCCGTCCGCCCAGTCGAAGTCCACGACGTAACCGCCGCGGGCGCGCAGGCCGCGGACGGAGCCTTCCGTCCACGCGGCGGGCAGCGCCGGGAGCAGCACGATCGCGTCCTCGTGGCTCTGCAGCAGCATTTCCGCGATGCCGGCCGTCACGCCGAAGTTGCCGTCGATCTGGAACGGCGGGTGCGCGTCGAAGAGGTTCGGATAGGTATTCCGCTGGAACAGGTTCTTGATGATGAGGAAGGCGTGGTCGCCGTCCTGCATCCGCGCCCAGAAGTTCGTTTTCCAACCCAGGCTCCAGCCGGTGGCCCGGTCGCCGCGCTGGATCAGCGTGTTGCGCGCAGCCTCGAACAGGTCGGGCGTGCGCGTCGGCGTGATCTGGTCGGAAGGATACAGGCCGTACAGGTGCGAGATGTGGCGGTGCTGGTCGTTCGGGTCGTCCCCGTCCTCGATCCATTCCTGCAGCTGGCCGTACTGGCCCACGGCCATCGGCGGCAGTTTCGCAAGCGTCTCCTGCAGTTTCGCGCGGTAATCGGCCTCGTCCAGACCCAGGATCTCTGAGGCCTGCAAGGTGCTGGTGAGAGCGTCGCGGACAATCTGCGTGTCCATCGTGCAACCGGCCGTAATCGGGGATTTCTTGCCCATCGGCCCATGCTCCGGGCTCACGGAAGGAACGACCACCAGGTAGCCGTTGCGCGGGTCCGTCTGCAGGTAATCCAGGTAGAAGTCCGCCGTGCCCTTGATGACCGGGTACCACTCGCGGAGGAACGCTTCATCCTTGGAGAAGAGATAATGGGTCCACAGGTGCGTGGCCAGCCAGGCGCCGCCGTTGGGGTACATCCCCCAGAAGGCGCCGTCCACGGGACCCGCGATGCGCCAGAGGTCCGTATTGTGGTGCGCCATCCAGCCGCCGCAGCCGTACATCTGCCGCGCCGTGACCGCGCCCGTTTCGGAAAGGTCCTTGATCATCCCGAAGAAAGGCACGAGGGTCTCGTCGAGGCCGCACACGTCGGCGGGCCAGTAGTTCATCTGGGCGTTGATGTTGATCGTGTACTTGCTGTCCCACGGGGCCATCACCTCGTCGTTCCAGATGCCCTGTGCAGGTTTGCCGGCTGGCCGCCGGGCTGGGAGGAGCTGATCAGCAGGTACCGGCCGTAGTTGAAGATCAGGGCCACCATGCCCATGTCGTCGCTGTCCTGGAAGGCCGTCTTGCGCTGGTCCGTAGGCAGGGCCGCATTCGCGCCGGAGTGCAGCTTGATGGAGCAGCGGCCATACTGCTCGCCGTAGGCGGCCTCGTGCCGCGCGAGGAGCTTCTTGTAGGAGAGCTTCGCGGCGGCCGCCAGGCCGGCCTTCGCGGCGGCGGATTCGTCGCCGGAAATGTCGTGGTAATTGACGTAATTCGTCGCGGCGTTCACCAGCAGGGTCACGTGCGTCGCGCCGGAAATGGTCAGCT
This sequence comes from uncultured Bacteroidales bacterium, assembly GCA_900318015.1. Lineage (GTDB taxonomy): Bacteria > Bacteroidota > Bacteroidia > Bacteroidales > UBA932 > Cryptobacteroides. The sequence continues at coordinate 36,430 of ONJB01000016.1, forward strand.
GCTTGTCTTCGGCGGCCACTTTTCCGTCACTGAGGACCTGCGTGCGGCATTCGGCCGTGAGCCCGCCGGGAATGCCCTCGTGCTCCACGCCCTTGATGCGCGTCACCAGCGTCTTCCCCTCGGTAGTAACCTCGAAGGGGAATTTGCAATCCTGCGTGAGCGAGAACGTCAAAGCTCCCTTCTTGCTCGCATCCAGCTGGATGACAAGGACGCGGTCGCGCAGCGAGGCGAACGCGCTCCGCGTGTAGCGGACGCCGTTCGCCGTGAAGCCGACCCCCGCGACGGCACGGGTCAGGTCCAGGTCGCGGCAATAGTCCTCGACCTGCTCCGGCATGTTTTCGAAATGCATCCGGAGGCTGCCCAGCGTGAGGAACCGCTGGCCGTGCGGACCGGGAATGAACTCTTTGTTGATGAGCGCTTCCGCTTCCTCTTCGCGTCCCGCATAGATGAGCTGGCGGACCTCGTCGAGGTGCTCGAGAGAGGTCTTGCTGTTGTTGTCGTGCGGGGAGCCGCTCCAGAAAGTCGATTCGTTCAACTGGATGGCTTCGTCGGCGATGCCGCCGAACACCATCGCGGCCATCTGGCCGTTGCCGAGAGGCAGGGCTTCAAGCCACCGGCCAGCCGGGGCGTCATACCACAGACGTTCCTGGTCTCCGGCGACCTTGGCCGGCTGCGCGCAGGCCATCATCGCGATTGCGATGGCAAAAAGGGAAAAGAGTTTCTTCATAACGGGTCCGTTGTTTGTCTCCGGATACAAATGTAATGATTTCCAAAGACATCGGCAACGGCCGGCCTTACTTCGTCCGGATCGAACGGAACAGGTACAGGATCGGGAAGATTTCCAGACGGCCGATGAGCATCTCGGTCATGCCGGCGGCCTTGAGGACGGTCGGGAAAGCCGCGAAGTTGGACATCGACCCCACCTCGCCGAAACCGGGACCGACATTGCCGATGCAGGCGATCGAAGCGGTGACGCCCGTGGTGAAATCCAGGCCGAAGGAAAGGTTGACGGCAGCGAACACCACCACGATGAGCAGGTAGCAGAAGATGTAGCCGTAAGCGTCGTTCACCAGCTCGTCCGAACGCATCCGGCCATCGACCCGGACCGCCTGCACCCGGTGCGGGCTCACGGTGAGGCCGACTTTCCGATAAATGCCCTTGGCGGCCAGGATGGCACGGTCGATCTTAATGCCTCCGGACGTGGAACCCGAGCAGCCGCAGATGAGCGAGCAGATGATGAGCACCGACATGCTGAGCGGGGGCCACAGCGTGGTGTCTTCCGTCGCGAAGCCAGTGGTCGTGGAGATGGAGGCAACCTGGAAGGACGCATCTCGGAGCGCCTCCCCGAAGGAATCATACTGTCCATTGACCATCAGGTCGGCCGTCACTACGGCGATGGCCAGGACCACCAGCGACAGGAACACCTTGATGGTCTCGGACTTCCAGATATACTTCGGGCGGCCTCGGAGAATGGCCAGGAACAGGATCCCGAAATGGATGCCGGCGGCCAGCATCGCGAAGGTCAGGACCACCTCGGCGGCCGGATTGGCATAGAAGGCGATGCTCGTGTTCCGGGTGCAGAATCCGCAGGTGCTGCAGGCCGACATCGCGTTGGTGGCGGCGTCAAACCAGCCCATCCCCGTGAGTTTCAGCGAGAAGAACGTCACCACCGTCAAGGCGATGTACGTCAGGAACATCCGGTTGGCGAAGCTGGTGCTCCGGTCTCCGGCGAAGGGTTCGCGGGCCACGGTGGAGATTTCCGCCCCGGACAGGGTCGACTTGTCCGCGCCGGCGGTAATCATGGAGAACAGCGTGACGATGCCCACACCGCCCACCCAGGCCGTCGAGATGCGCCAGAACTGCAGGCCGCGCGGGAGCGCTTCGATATCGTTCAGGATGGAGGCGCCGGTCGTCGTGAATCCGGAGATACTCTCGAAGAGGGCGTTGATGGGCGTGAACTCGCGGCCGTAGAACAGGAAAGGAAGCATGCCGAACAGGCAGGCCATCAGCCAGGCCCCGACCACGATGCTGTTTCCCTCCTGGAACGTCAGTTTATGACGGCCCCGCCGGACGAAGAGGACAGGGTAGCCTCCGACAATGAGTGTCAGGAATGCGGAGAACAGCAGGGGAATCCGGCTTTCGTCACCAGGAGTCAGGCACGCGATGATGCCCGACACGGTCATCAGGGCCGCGACGAGAAGCAGGGAAATGCCGATGTACCATGTGATTATCTTCCAATTCATTCCATTTCGGATTCCGGAGACAAAGTTATGGTCCGGTATTGCATTTATCAATACAATTATTTTTATCTTTGCATTGATAAAATCAATCACACGGGACGATGACCCTCCAGCAGCTGCGCTATATCGTCGCCATCGACGACCACCGGCACTTCGGCAAGGCGGCCGAGGCCTGCGGCCTCACGCAGTCTACGCTGAGCCTGATGGTCAAGAAACTGGAGGAGGAACTGGACGTCCGGATTTTCGACCGGGATGCGCATCCGGTGGTCCCGACGGCCGTCGGGCGCAAAATCATCGACCGGGCGAAAGTGGTCTTGTACAATACGGAGCAAATCGTCGAAATGACCCGTTCTGAAAAGGAGCTCCTCTCCGGGCCGCTCAAGATCGCCCTCATCTCCACCGCCTCCCCCGTGCTGACCCCCGGCCTTTTCAAATTCTTCGGTGAGCGGTACCCGTCCATCAGCTTGCAAACGGAGGAAATGCTCACAGACACCATGCTGGACAAACTCCGGAAAGCGGAGGTAGACATGGGCATCCTCGCCGGACCGGTCCGGGAACCCGGCCTGCTGGAGATTCCGCTCTATCACGAGCGCTTCCTTGCCTATGTGTCCCCTGCCAATCCCGCCTATGCGCAGGAAAGCATCCGGGCGGCGTCGCTTTTCGAGCAGCCGCTCTGGATCATCCGCGACGGCCTGCGGCAGTTCGACCCGAAGGACTTGAAGGACGGCGCCTTTTCCTACGAACGCTTTTTCGAAGGAGGCCGCGTGGGCATCCTGATCCAGGTGGTCAACGACAACGGCGGCCTCACCATCATCCCGGAAACGCATACCGGCTTCATCCTGTACAGCATGCAGCACTGCCTCCGCCCCATTGTGGACCCGGAACCCGGCCGGACCATCTCCCTGGTCATCCGCAGCGACTACATCCACGAGGCGAAGTTGAACGCCGTGGTGGACGCCATCATGCAGATCATCCCCGGAACCATGCTGGACAACGTCCTCCGGAAAGGACGCCTGACTTTGTAAACACTTAAAACATAGGATATGAAACTACGTACGATTCTCTTCTCCCTGGCCGTCGCAGCTGTGACCGCGGCATGCGCGCCCAAGGCGACGCCCCTGAAGACCTGCATCTTCCCGGGCGACTACCCCGATCCGACGATCCTGCGGGACGGAAACGATTTTTACATGACGCATTCGTCGTTCACCTATTTCCCCGCCCTGCTGGTCTGGCATTCTACGGACCTCGTCCACTGGGAGCCCGTCGCGCGGGCCGTGGAGGATGGAGACTATTCCATCTTCGCCCCGGACATCTGCAAGGTGAACGGGAAGTTCTACATCTACTATCCCACGAGCAAGGGCGAGAACTACGTCGTCACGGCAGACAGGCCCGAGGGCCCCTGGTCCGCGCCGGTGAAGCTGGACGTGGGCGGCATCGACCCGGGCCATGTCGTGGCAGAGGACGGCAACCGTTATCTGTACACGAACAATGGCTTTGTAACGCCCCTGACGGCCGACGGCCTGGCCGCGGCGGGACGCCCGAAGAAGGTCTATGACGGATGGCAATTCCCCGAGGAGTGGGAAACGGAAGGTTTCTGGCTAGAATCCCCCAAGCTTTTCAAGCGGGGAGACTGGTACTATCTCGTGACCGCGGAAGGCGGCACTGCCGGCCCGCCCACGAGCCACATGGTCGTCGTCGCCCGCAGCAAGTCCGCCCTCGGCCCCTGGGAGAACAGCCCCCACAACCCGCTGGTGCACACCTATACCGCCGATGAATTCTGGTGGTCCAAGGGCCACGGAACCCTCATCGACGATGCCGACGGCAACTGGTACGTAGTCTATCATGCCTACCGCAACAACTACCACACGCTCGGCAGGAGCACCATCATCGAGAGCGTGGAATGGACGGCCGACGGCTGGCCCGTCCTCGTGGAAAAGGACGGCGCGAAATGGGAACAGAACGGCCTGCAGGGCGATTATTCCTATCTCCGCGACTACGACAATCCGCTCCTGTGGGCGAAGTGGCAGCCGGGTCTCGGAAACGGGACGCTGTGGCTGACGACCGCCATCGACGAGTCCTACGAGATCGAGGGCCGCTTCTCCGTTCCGAACGGCAGCAGCGCAGGCCTGATGCTCTTCTACGGCGAAGACGCCTTCCTGGGCGGAGACGACTCTCCTGTCGACGAAAACATCACGGAACTTTCGATGCGAATCCGCAACGAGCGCAACAAGGCCACCTGGTGGGTCAAGTACGGGGACGGCGAATGGGAAACCGTCCAGGAGAACGTGGACGTCTCCGCCTGGCACCACAACACCTACGGCGGCTTCTTCGCCCTCCGTCCGGGTTACCTGCTCCGCGAAGACGCGAAACTGCTGGAATTTAGCTACAAGCCGTTATGAAAAGAGTCGTTTTCCTCCTCCTTCTGACCTTGGCGGCGTGCTCGCCCAAGGTCTCTTCGCCTGACGGACGCATTACGATAACCCCCGGAGAGGGATGCTGCCTCGTCCAATACGAAGGACAGAAGGTCCTGGAACTGCAGATTCCCGTGACGGCGGACGACCTGAAGCGGGCCTGGACCAAAAAAGTGCTGGTGAAGGACAGCTACCGGATGCTTTCCGGCAAGCGGAAGGATTGCCGGTATGAGGCCTATGAATACAAGTTCGGGTCCCTTGAACTGCGGCTCCACAACGACGGCGTCGCTTTCCGTTACGTGGAACCGCTGGCGGGCGCTGAGCCGTCGGCCTATGTCATCCCGGAGGGGACGAAGCGCTGGATGCAGCAGTGGACGGACTCCTACGAAGGATTCTTCCCGCTGTCCACGACCGCGAAAGTCCGGCCCGTTCCGTCGTTCAGTCCCGTTTCGCGTTCGCCCGAAGGATTCAGCAACCACTGGGGCTATCCGCTGCTGGTGGAGCCCGTCGACGGAATCTTCACGCTGATCACCGAGGCCAATATGGAAAGGGGACAAAGCGCGTCCAGCCTGTACAACGACGGCGAAGTTTTCCGCGTGGTGCCGGACAAGACCAACGAAGGTCAGGTTCCCGACCACTCGCCCTGGCGCGTGGTCATCATCGGCACGCTGGCCGAAGTGGTGGAATCGACCCTGGTCACCGACCTCAGCGAATTCTGCAAACTGGACGACACCGACTGGATCCACCCGGGCGTGGTGTCGTGGGTCTACTGGGCCTACAACAACGGCTCCAACGACTACGACATCATCAAGCAGTATGTGGACCTGGCCGCGACGCTGAAGCTGCCGTATGTGCTGATCGATGCGGGCTGGGACGGGATGAAGGACGGGAAGACCGTCGAGGACGCCGTCGCCTACGCCCTGGAGCAGGGGGTCCGGCCGATGATCTGGTACAGCTCCTCGATCGGATGGACCAACGGCGCGCCGGGCCCGAAATTCCTCCTGAACCGGCCGGAGGACCGCGAGGCGCAGTTCGCCTGGTGCGAACGCATCGGCGTCGCGGGCGTGAAGGTCGATTTCTTCTCGGGCGACACGCAGGAGAATATCGACTATTGCATCGACCTGATGGAGGATGCCGCGAAGCATCACCTGCTGATCAATTTCCACGGGGCCACCGTCCCCCGCGGCTGGTCGCGCACCTACCCCAACCTGATGTCCACGGAAGGCGTCTACGGGGCGGAGTGGTACAACAACGTGCCCACCTTCACCAAGCGCGCCGCCGGGCACAATGCCACGTTGCCTTTCACGCGTAATGTCATCGGCCCGATGGACTATACCCCCTGCGCCTTCAGCGACTCGCAACATCCGCACATCACGACGCACGCGCACGAACTCGCCCTGACCGCCCTCTTTGAGAGCGGGTTGCAGCACCTGGCGGACCGCCCGGAAAGCTTCCTCGCGCAGCCGCAGGAGGTGCAGGACTACCTTTCGCACCTTCCCGCCGCCTGGGACGAGACGCGCTACGTGAGCGGCTACCCGGGGGAGAGCGCGGTCCTTGCCCGCCGCTGCGGCGACACCTGGTACGTCGCAGGTATCAACGGTCTGGACGACCCGCAGACCCTGCAGGTCCCCCTACCTTTCTTGAGCGGCTCCTACACCGCCACGGCCTTCGCCGACAGCGGCCGTGCGGACGCCCCCTGGGACATCCGCACCCTCTCCTCGCTCCCCGATTCCGTCCCCTGCCAGCCCCGGGGCGGCTTCGTGTGGGTAATTACCCTGAATCAATAACGGACTTTCATATGAAAAAGCACAGCATCTTCCTTTCCCTGGCCCTCGCCCTGGTGGCTTGCGGCCCCGCCAAGGATGTCGAAGTCGGCCCCTACACCGTCTCCGTCATCGGCAAGAACGTGTACCACATCCAGGATTACAACCACGAGAACCCGGCCGGCGAGGAATTCGACGCCGACGGGAAGCTTACCCATTTCAACAACTGCTCGGACATCTACCTGGTCGTGGGCGAGCAGGAAGCGCTCCTCATAGACCTCTCCAATCCCATCGACTGGGCCGACAACGCCGCGGAGTCGCTGCGGGCGCTGGTCGCCGAGCGCGTGGCGGGCAAGCCGCTCACGATCACGTTCACCCATAACCACGGCGACCACACGGGTATGCTGCCCGCTTTCCTGGAGGAGGACGTCCGTTTCGCGCTGCCGGAACGCGACTTCCGGCGCCTGGCGGAGCGGTTCCCGGCGGACAAGTATCGCTTCATCAACGAGGGCGAGATCTTCGACCTGGGCGGTTATCAGGTGGAGGCGATCGCCGTCCCCGGCCATACGGACGGATCGACGGTCTATCTCCTGAAGGGCCAGGACCAGCTCTTCACGGGCGATGCCATCGGCTCCGGCCACGGGGTCTGGATCTTCAACGAGAACGGATTCAACCAGTATGTGTCCGCGGTGCCGCATCTGATTGCGGCGCTGGAGGAACGGGGCGTGAACCCGGACAAACTCCAGGTCTACGGCGGCCACTATTGGCAGAAAGACTGGCTCAAGCTCCCGAAAGGCCGCGAACTGGGCATGGATTACATTTGTGACATGAAAGCGGTCCTGGACGAGATCGAGGCCGGCACGGCCGCGACGGAGCCGTCGAACCTGGGCCGTCCGAACCTGGACACCTACTTCCGCCACGGCCTGGCCATCGTGACCTGGAACGCCAAGGAAGCGGAACAGCACTGCCAGCAATACCCGGAAACCTTCGTCTACCGCGATGCGGACATCGTTTTCCGCCAGATCGACGAACACACCTGGGAAGGCAACGGCCACCTCGTGTACAACGAGTCCGTCTATGTGGTCGAAGGAAACGACAAGGCCCTGGTGATCGACGCGGGCACGTCGATGCCGCACCTGGACAAGGCCGTCAAGACCCTGACCGACAAGCCCGTCATGCTGGCGGTCACGCACGGTCACGGCGACCATGTGGGCGGGGCGGTCTGCTTCCCGGAAGTCTGGATCCATCCGGCCGATACGACCCTGATCAGCGGCGGCCGCCGCGCCTACCAGGGAACCATCCATTATCTCTCCGACGGCGAGGTCATCGACCTGGGCGGCCGCGAGATCGAGGTGCTCCACACCCCGGGCCATACCTCCGGCTCCGTCACCTTCTTCGACAAGGAGCATCACTACGGCTTCAGCGGCGATGCCTTCGGTTCCACGAACCTCCTGCTCTTCGCCGGCCCGTTCAGCACCCTGATCAATACCACTTCCCGCACGGCGGAATACATGCAGAAGAACGGCATCGAGAAGCTCTATCCCGGTCATTATCACGGAGATAATCCGGAAACGCTCCAGCGTGTGCTGGACGAGAAGAAGATGTCGGAGGAGGTCCTGAAAGGAAAGCGGAAGGGCACCAAGGACCCTTCCGCCACCAACGGCCTCAACAGCTATCTCCTAGATTACGGCGTGTACATCCGCTATAACGACCCTGAAGCACTCAAATAACAGCCATGGTCCCTACTGGAAATCTCATCGTGATGGTCGTGAATGCCCTCCTGGGCATCGCCATTCCCGTGTTCCTTTGTTGGTGGGCGGTGAAGAAGCACCAAGCCAAGCTGTCCACGATCCTCATCGGCGCCGCCACCTTCATCGTCTTCGCGCTGGTGCTGGAATCGATCGTTCACCAGGTGGTGCTCAAGGGTCCAGGCGGAGCGGTCATCCAGGGAAAAACCCTGTACTACGCCCTCTACGGCGGCCTGATGGCCGGCCTCTTCGAGGAGACAGGACGGTTCCTGGCGATGAAGTTCCTCCTCAAGAAGGAGCCCACGGAGACCAAGCCGGGCGTTTCCTACGGTCTCGGCCACGGCGGCGTGGAAATGATCCTGATCTTCGGCTTTTCGATGATCTCCACCCTCACGATGGCCCTGATGGTCAATCTCGGGCAGACGGACACCCTGCTCTCCTCGGCACCCGCCGAGGCGAAGGACCAGCTGACGGCGACCTTCGAGCAGCTCCAGACCACCGGCGCAGGCACCTACCTCCTCGGCCTCTGGGAGCGGTTCTCCGCGATTACCCTGCACATGGGCCTGTCCATCCTCGTCTGGGCGGCCGTCCGGAAGGGCGGGAAGTGGCTCTGGCTCTTCCCCGCCGCCATCTTGCTGCACGCCCTGGTGGACGGCCTGGCCGTCATCCTGTCCAAGTCCGCCGGGATGGTCACCGTGGAACTGATCATCATGGCCCTGGCCATCGCCGTCGCCGCCCTCGCCTGGCTCGTCGCCCGAAGGGCGTTCCCGAAAGAACAAGTGCTTGTATAGGTCCACTTCTGGACCCATACAAGCATTTTTGCCCGTTTTTGCTCGTACAGGTCCAATCCGTGGACCTGTACGAGCAGTTGTTTTTACGAAATCTGGTCGAACGCCTGCGACAGGTCGGCTATGAGGTCGTCCACATGCTCCGTGCCGATGGACAGGCGGATCGTGCTCTGGTAGATGCCCTGGTCCGTGAGCTCGGCTTCCGTGAGTTGGGAATGTGTCGTGGTCGCGGGGTGGATGACGAGGGATTTCACATCGGCCACATTGGCGAGGAGGGAGAAGATTTCCAGCGAGTCGATGAACTTGAAGGCCTCTTCCCGGCCGCCCTTGATCTCGAAGGTGAAGATGGAGCCGCCGCCGTTCGGGAAGTATTTCTGGTACGTCGCGTGGTCGGGATGGTCCGGAAGGGACGGGTGATTGACCTTGGCGACCTGCGGGTGCTTGGACAGGAAGTCCACGATTTTCAGCGCGTTGGCCACGTGCCGCTCGACGCGCAGGGAGAGCGTTTCCAGGCCCTGCAGGAAGATGAAGCAGCTCACCGGGGAGAGCGTGGCGCCGGTGTCCCGGAGCACTGCGGGAACTTGCCGGATGCCTTCCAGTCGAACTTGCCGGAATCCACGATGACGCCGCCGATGGTGGTGCCGTGACCGCCGATGAACTTGGTCGCGGAATGGACCACGATGTCCGCGCCCAGCTCGATGGGCCGGAGCAGGAACGGGGTCGCGAAGGTGTTGTCCACCACGAGCGGAATCTGATGCCGATGGGCGATGGCCGCCACCTTCTCGATGTCGATGACGTTGCCGTTCGGGTTGCCGAAGGTCTCGATGAACAGGAGCTTCGTCTCCGGGCGGATGGCCTTCTCGAAGTTATTCAGGTCAGCAGGGTCCACGAAGGTGGTCGAAATGCCGTAGGGGACGAGCGTGTGCTGCAGGAGGTCGTAGGTGCCGCCGTAGATGGTCTTGGCCGCCACGACGTGGTCGCCGGCGCGGGTGATGTTGAGGATCGCGTAGGTGATGGCGGCGGCGCCGGAGGCCACGGCCAGGGCGCCCACGCCGCCTTCCAGCGCGGCGATGCGCTGCTCCAGGATGTCCTGGGTGGTGTTCGTCAGGCGGCTGTAGATGTTGCCGGGATCCGCCAGGCCGAACCGCGCGGCGGCGTGCGCGCTGTTATGGAAGACATAGGAGGAAGTCTGATAAATCGGAACCGCGCGGGCGTCGGAGGCGGGATCGGCGTGCTCCTGACCCACGTGGAGCTGAAGGGTTTCGAAGTGGAGTTTCTGCGTAGCCATAATGATGATTCTTTTATTTGTTTTCGTTTTCTATCCGTGTTTTTTTCTGCTTGCAAAGTTATGGCGGCGGGTGTTTTCAAACAAGAAACTTGGAAAAATAGGTGTTTTCCGCTAAATTTGCCATCGGCAGCAGGGGAATAGTTCACATGGACTGTGAATATGGCCCCCAGACAGAAGAATCCACTATGGCCGAAACCATCGACAAGACTGACATTCAGATCCTTCGCGTCCTCCAGGAGAACGCCCGCATCACCGTCAAGGACCTCGCCCTCAAGGTCCACCTCTCCCCGACCCCCGTCTTCGAACGCCTCCACCGGCTGGAAAACGAAGGCTACATCCGCAAGTACACGGCCGTCCTGGACGCCGCCAAGCTGGGGCGCGGCTTCCTCGTCTTCTGCAGCGTGCGCCTCCGCCGCATGGGCAAGGACATCGCCAACGACTTCGTGAACCGGGTCAAGGACATCCCCGAAGTGGCCGAATGCTACAACATCTCCGGCGACTTCGACTACCTCCTGAAGATCTACGCCCCCGACATGCAGTACTACAACAACTTCCTCATCAACACCCTCGGCACCATCGACAGCCTCGGCTCCGTCCAGAGCTCCTTCGTGATGAGCGAAATCAAGAACAGCTGCGGCCTGCCGCTGTAGACGCGGAAATGGCACGAAAAATGCGTATCTTGCAACGGAAACCTTAACGTTATGGCTATGCGCGAATTCCTTTATGATACCAAGCCCCTCCCCGAGGAGCCTGACGATCTCGTGGTCATCAATCCCACCCGGGTCAATGAACCGGACGGCGCCATCCTGGTGTATCGCAAGGAGGGCGTCCTGCTGTTCGACGGCAAGCAGATCCCCATCGACAAGATTGTCGAGGGGTATGTTTCCAACAGCAATAACAACCCTTATCTGCCGGTCGCGTACCACATCCTGCTGGCGATGGACGACAAGAACATCGTCCATATCCCCGTGGGGCAGGACTTCGAATGGGCCCAGGAGGCCCTGAAGCAACTGCAGGCTGCGATTGCGCCCCAGGAATAGCCGGGCGGCTTACGGCTGGCCGGCCGGATTGATTGGAATGTTCGGATCCACGACCAGCGATTCCACGAGCCGGGTCAGGGAATCCAGGCGGGCCTGGATGTGGTCCAGCTGCGCTTCCTTCTCCGCCAGGTCGCGGTCCGTCTTGTCATAGATCTCCCGGATCATCGCATTCATTTCCTCCCCGGTCATGCCCAGGGAGTGCTCCTTGATGACCAGCTGGCTGTCCTTGATCTTGTGGCTCCGGGCCGATGCGTAAAAGGCCGTCTGGGCCTCGTAGGACAGGGGCTCGCCGGTCAGGGAGATTTCCACCTTCCGCCCGTGGTCCTTGTAGATGTGCCAGTCGTAGATGTAGGAGCGGGAAACCAGCCGGTTCTCCCGGACGAAGGCTTCGACGTTCCGCTCGAAGTTGTTGTCCTTCACCATGACGATGGCGGAAATGATGCTCGGGATGATGACGATGGCGATGATGGTGCTCATCATGTTGCGGCGCTTCACGGCCAGGGCCGGGTCGATGCCCGTCACCGTCTTGAAACGCAAGTACTTGACCATCACGTAGGTGGCCAGGGTGATGAAGACCGCGTTGATGATGAACAGGTACATCGCCCCGAGGAAGAAGTGCATGTTCAGGCAGGACAGGCCGTAGCCCGCGGTGCACAGGGGCGGCATCAGGGCCGTCGCGATGGCGACGCCCGCGATGGTCGTCCCACGCTCCTTGCGGCTGTTCTCCAGGATGCCGGCCAGGCCGCCGAACAGGGCGATGAGGACGTCGTAGATCGTGGGACTCGTGCGGGCCTCCAGCTCGGTGGGATTGATCAGGTCCAGCGGGGACAGGAGGAAGAACAGGGTCGATGCGCCCAGCGAGATCAGCACCATCACCAGGACGTTCTTGGCCGCCGTCTTCAGAAGGTCCACATCGTTGGTGCCGATGGCCAGGCCCATGCCGATGATTGGCCCCATCAGCGGGGAGATGAGCATCGCGCCGATGATCACCGCCGTCGAGTTCACGTTCAGGCCGACGGACGCGATGATGATCGAGAACGCGAGGATCCAGGCGTTGGGGCCCCGGAACCAGATCGCACTCTTGATGCGCTGCGCCGCATCGTCCGTGTCGATGTGGTCGTAGATGTTCGCGTAGTAGCGAATCGTCCGCTTCAGATAGTTCTTATCCCATTTCATAACTGCCCCAAGATAAGGAAATTTCGGGGCACTTGCAAAGGCAGGCGCCCCCGCTTCGTCAAAGGATGGTGATGGAATAGAGGAAGCTGTACTTCTCGCCGGGAGCCACGCGGTGGATATAAGTACGGTTCGCGATGTCGCCGGTGAAGCCTTTCTTGTCGCAGAGACCGTTCCAGGGCTCCAGGCAGACGAACGGACAGCCCGGCTTGTAGGGCGCCCAGATGCCGTACGCCTCCGCCAGCGGGCTGTCCACGCGCAGGAACGCCACACCGTCCTTGTCGCAAAGCTCCGTGGCCGCCACCTGCATTTCCTCGATGATCCAGGCGTCGTGCGCGAAGGTCTCGTTCGTGATCGGCATTTCCGCCGGCAGGTGGACGGGCTCCGGCCGGGGCACGCGGTTGCCGTCCTCCAGGTCGGAGACGACGACGGGGCATACGGGCCGGTTGCAGGCGTCGTAGTAGCGGACATAGCCGTGCACCTCATCTGCAGGATCGTAGTCCGGCAGCGTGAAGGCGGGATGCGCGCCGATCTGGGCATACAGGTCGCGCTTGTCCAGGTTCACGACCGTCCAGGTGATGTCCACCCGGTTCCCGTCCAGCTTATACTGCGCCTCCAGCGCGAAGCGGTAGGGATAGTTCTCCGGCCGGACGTCCTTCATCACCAGCAGTCCTTCCCCGGCTTCCTCGAACTCGCAGTCGCGGGCGAAACCGTGCTGCTTCATCGTAAACACCTGGCCGTCAATACGGATCTCGTTGTTGAACGGCTTCCCTACGGCCGGGAACAGGATGGGCGCGCGGCGGTTCCAGAACGCCGCGTCGCCGCTCCACATATACTCCCGGCCTTTCCGGACCAGGCTCACCAGCTCCGCGCCGTGCGGAGCGACTTCGATGGATATGAGGTTGTTCGAAAGCTTCATAGGCTTACCAGTTCTTCCGGTCGAAGGTCCAGTCGGGATGGACCATCTTGCCGTATTCGTCGTTCATGAACAGGGCGGAATCGCCCACCTGGCCCTTCAGCTGCCAGTTGAGCCACAGGCGGCATGCGACAGCATAGGCGCCGGCGTTCTTCTCGTAATAGGTGCCGTGGTGGCCGTCCAGCGTGGAGATCTTCACGACGGGAAGCTCCTTGATCCGCTTCCAGTCGCCGTTGGCGTTCTCATAGGCCACATCCGCCGTGCCGCCGTTTAGGTAGAGCATCGGCTGGTGGAGGTTCGCGAGGGATTCCTTGGAGGCGCCGCTCATGGACATTTCCCCGATGCCGGAATTGAAGATCAGGCAGGTCTTGATGCGGGGGTCGTGGGCAACGGCGAGCACCTGGGCGCCGCCGCAGGACTGCCCCATCGCCGCGACCTTGTCCAGGTCGATGCAATGGTAGTATTCGCTCTGGGCATTGGCGCACTGGTCAGTGATCCAGTCCATTGCCTCCAGCAGCTGGCGGGCATAGGTCCGGAACGGCGCCGGGGCGGGCGCGGCCTTCTTGCCCTTGCTCTTCTTCGCCGCGGCCTCCGCGGCCTTCCGCGCCGCTTCCTGCTCCGCGGCCCGGGCGGCCAGCTCCGCCTCCGTATAAGGCGTCAACCGCTCGCCGTTACCCATGATGGCCACTTCCTTCGTCTCCGGGTACCAGCCCCGCACGACGCCCTTCCACTGCGCGTAGAACGCGTCGTCCGGCATGTCCTGATACGGGCCGATGGCGAGGACGATGTAGCCCCAGGAGGCCACCTCGCTGAGCAGGCGGCTCATTTCCAGGTTGTTGTTCGCGCAGGCGCCGTTGGCATAGAGGAGCACGGGAATCTTGCCGTTCTCCTCGACATAACCCTTGAGGTCCTTCGGGCGGTAGATCGTGTGCGTGGGAAGGGAGGCGTCCTCCACGGCCACGGACTTCCAGGGGCCGGTTCCGCCGCCTTCGATGACTTGTTCCTGCTTCGTCTGCGCGAGGCAGACCGCGCCCGCGGCGAACAACGCCGCCGCCAAGGCCATGAGTCTGTTGTGTTTCATATGCGAGTTGGTTTTCATTTTAAGATTGGAAATAGGCGATCAGCACGACTGTTCCGCCGGCCAGGAGGATGACCACGCCGGCCAGGAGGCCATAATAGACGCAGGTCTTCAGGACCAGCCAGAAACTCTTCTTCCACCGGACGCCCAGCCACTGGTGATAATCCCACATCAGGAGGGCAATGATCAGTACGATGCCGATTTCCGCGCTCTTGCCGAACGAGAACAGCAGGGCGAACAGCATGAAGAAACTGAACTGGCACAAGATGTAAGCCGATGCCGCCGCACAGGCCGACATCGTCTGTTTGTGGCGGCGGTGCAGCGCGAGGGACATGGCCAGCCAGAGCAGGAGGAACTGCCCGGCGAAAAGTGGGATTCCCTGACTCCGGAGCGTGCCCTCGAGGGCGGCCAGGGACGATTCGTGCTGGGTGTCCACCTGCTCCGGATACTGGTCCAGATGCAGATAGACCCAGCCTTTCTCGAGGACGGCCAGCATATCCTTCGCCAGCGATAAAGCCTTCTCTTGCTCGGGATTGTCCAGCTCCTCGGCCTCTATATTCACGGTAGGAGTGAACTCTTTCCTCTGCTGCTGGACCGGCCGCATGACGGCGGCGACCAGGGCGAAGAAAGCGTAGAAAACGATGAGCGCCGTCAGGGGCGCGAGGTATCGCTCGTGAGCGCCCTTGATGTAGTCCCGAATCATGTAGCCGGGACGGAGCAGGAGCTGGGAGAACGTCCGTTTCGCGTCGTCATTCAGGAAAGGGATGCTGTCGAACGCCCCCTTGTAGAAATCGCCGGAACGCTTCCGGACCTTCTTCTCCTCCGGCCGATGCCAGGGGAAATACCCCAGCTTCTGCCAGATGGCGAAGGCGCGGCAGCGTGACTTGAAAGAATGTTTCTTTTTCTGTTCCATCGGTAACAAATTTACGCAATCCACCTTGAGAAAGCAAAGAAATGCCGTACCTTTGTGTGGTAATGAACCCCAAAAAGCAGACAGACCATGGAAAAAACCTGGAGATGGTTCGGTAAGAAAGACAAGATCACGCTCGCGATGCTGCGGCAGATCGGCGTGGAGGGCATCGTGACCGCCCTGCACGACGTCCCGCTGGGACAGGTGTGGACGCGGGAGAAGATCCGCGACCTGCGCGAATATATCGAAAGCTACGGCATGCGCTGGAGCGTCGTGGAGTCGCTCCCCGTCGTGGAGACCATCAAATACGGCGGTCCCGACCGGGACGAGCAGATCGAAGTGTACAAGCAGTCGCTGCGGAACCTCTCCGCCGAGGGCATCCACTGCATCTGCTACAACTTCATGCCGGTGCTGGACTGGGCCCGCACGGACCTCTTCCACGAGAACCCGAACGGCGCCACGAACCTGTACTTCAACTACGCCGAATTCGCCTATTTCGACATCTACATCCTCAAGCGCCCCGGCGCCCGGGAGGAGTGGGCGAAGTTCCGGTTCCCGGCGGGCGTAGGCGAGGGACGGAACGTCCTCGCCGAGGCCGACGAGCTCGCCAAGACCATGACCCCGGAGAAGGACCACAAGCTGGTGGAGACCATCGTCATCAAGACCCAGGGCTTCGTGAGCGGCAATTTCAGCGAGAACGACGAGGCGCCCGTGCAGAAATTCCGGGAGTTCCTTAACCTGTACAAGGGCATTGACAAGGCCCAGCTCCGGGCCAACATGAAATACTTCCTGGAGGCGATCATGCCCGTCTGCGAGGAGTGCGGGATGAACATGTGCGTCCATCCGGACGACCCGCCCATCGAGATCCTCGGCCTGCCGCGCATCGTCCGGACGGAGGAGGACATCGAATGGTTCCTCAACGCGGTTCCCAACAAGCATAACGGCCTGACTTTCTGTGCCGGATCGCTGTCCGCCGGAGCCTACAACAACGTCGTGGACCTGGCGAAGAAGTTCGCTTCCCGCACCCATTTCGTGCACCTGCGTTCCTGCCACATCTTCCCGAACGGCGACTTCACCGAGGCATCGCACCTCGGCGGCCGGGCGGACCTCATCGAGCTCGTCCGCATCTTCGAGAAGGAGAATCCCGCCCTGCCGATGCGCGTGGACCACGGCATGACCTTCACCGACGCGCCCGGCGGCATCATGGACGAGTCCGCGCATGGGCACAACGCCGGCTACACCCTTCTCGGCCGGATGTTCGCGATGGGCCAGGTCCAGGGCATCATCGCCACCGTGGACCGCGAACTGGGCCTCGAATACAAACAACCCGGATTCTTTGACTAGCGTATGAAACTGACTGATATCCTAAGCGGTAAGTACAACGCCGCGGAATGGGAGTCCAAAGGCTACCGGCTCCCGAAATACGACATCACCGCCGTGAAGGCGAAGACCTTCGCCGAGCCCACCTGGGTACATTTCGGCGGCGGCAACATCTTCCGCGCCTTCCCGGCCGCAATCCTGAACGAGGCCCTGAACACGGGCCGGTACGACCGCGGCGTCATCGTGGCGGAAACCTTCGATTTCGAGGTCATCGACAAGGCCTACGCCCCTTACGGGAACCTGTCGCTGTCCGTGAGCCTGCAGTCCACCGGCACCATCGAAAAGACCGTCATCGCGTCCGTCACGGAGGCCCTGAAGGCCGATTACGCCTTCCCCGACTGGCAGCGGCTCGTGGACATCTTCCGGAACCCGTCCCTGCAGATGATATCCTTCACCATCACGGAGAAGGGCTACACCGTCGCTCCGGCGGACCTGGAGCGCGGCCTGACGCCCGTCCTGGCGATGGGCAAGGTCGCCGCGCTGCTATACGAGCGCTGGAAGGCCGGCGCCCTGCCGCTGACGGTGCAGTCGATGGATAACTGCTCCCACAACGGCGACAAGGTCAAGGCCGGCGTGCTCGCGTATGCGAAGCGCTGGGCGGCCGACGACCTCGTCCCGGCGGAATTCCCCGCCTACCTGGAAGACGAGACCAAGATTACCTTCCCCTGGTCGATGATCGACAAGATCACCCCGCGCCCGCACGAGAAGGTGAAGGCCATGCTCGCTGCCGACGGCTTCGAGGACAACGAGTACATCGAAACGGCCAAGCACACCTTCACGGCCCCGTTCGTGAACTCCGAGGAGGTGCAGTATCTTGTCATCGAGGACAACTACACGTGCGGCCGGCCGCCGCTGGACCTGGGCGGCGCCCTGTACACAACGCGCGAGACGGTGGACAAGGTAGAAACGATGAAGGTCACCACCTGCCTCAACCCGCTGCACACGGCGATGAGCATCTACGGCTGCATGCTGGGCTACACTCTCATCAGCGCCGAGATGGCCGATCCGGACCTCCGTGCCTTCATCCAGAAGATCGGCTACATCGAGGCGATGCCGGTCGTGACGGACCCGGGCGTGCTGAACCCGTACGAGTTCATCGGCACGGTCATCAACCGCCGCCTGCCGAACCCGTTCATGCCGGATGCGCCGCAGCGCATCGCCATGGACACGAGCCAGAAACTGACCATCCGCTTCGGCGAGACCCTCAAGAAGTACATCGCCCGCGGGCTGGACATGGACAACCTGGTGCTGATTCCGCTCACGCTGGCGGGCTACGCGCGCTACCTGAAGGGCATCCGCGACGACGGGACGCCGTTCGAGCCGTCCCCGGACCCGCTGCTCGCGGAGCTGCAGGCCATCGTGGCGCCGCTGGAAATCGGCAAGCCCGACCAAAACTGGTCCTGCCTCAAGCAACTGTTCAGCCGGAAGGACGTCTTTGCGGTGGATCTGTATGAAGCCGGCCTCGGCGAGCGCATCGAGGGGATGGTCCGCGAACTGTACGCCGGACCCGGCGCCGTTCGCGAGACGCTGCACAAGTACGTGATAGCGAGGTAATTACGCTTCTTTAGACAAGGTTTTTGCATAGTGGCACTGGAGGACTTCTCCGGTGCCATTGTGCCAATTGTGCATGCCGTTCCCGAGGCAGTCGCGCCAGGCCTTGCAGTCTTTCCCAGACTTCGTAGAAATTGTCCGTGTAGATGCTGCCCTGGGAGAAGCGGTCCCGGTCGATGTTGGGGCAGGCGCAGATGCGGCCGTCAATCAGGACGGACGCGATATTGATGCCGGCGCGGCAGAAATAGCGGATGTCACGGACCTTCTCCTCGTATCGGCCCAGGTAGCCTTCGCAGCTGAAAGTCACCTTCATCGGTCCGCCTTCCAGGCGCTTGGCCTGGATGAACTCCATCAGGGAAACGAACTGGGAATCCGAGAGTTTCATCTCTGGATCGGCGGCGGCCCGGCCGATGGGGATGATCGTGAACAGCCGCCATTGCTTCACGCCCAGGCCTTTGAGAATCTCGTAAATCTCCGGCAGTTCCGACAGGTTCCGCTGGTTCACGCAGGTGACGACATCGGCGTTCAGGCGCGGCTCCGCGGCGATGATGCCGATGGCGCGCAGCGCGCGCTGATAGCTCCCGGGAACTCCGCGCATCCAGTCGTGGGAAGCCTCCAGACCGTCCAGGCTCACGGTGATGGCGCCCATTCCGGCGGCCATCAGCTTTCCGTGCATCGTCTCGTCGTAGCACCAGCCGTTGGTGACCATGCCCCAGCCGAAGCCCCGGCGGCGGATTTCCCGCCCGGCTTCGGCGATGTCCGGCCGCAGAAGCGGCTCGCCGCCGGTCAGGACCACGGAAAAGTCCCGCGGCCGGTGGTCGGCCGGAATCGTGTCCAAGGCCCCCAGGAAGTCTTCCAGGGGCATATCCTTCTCCCGGCTCTGCACCGAACAGTCGCTCCCGCAATGGCGGCAGCGGAGCATGCAGCGGGTCGTGCATTCCCAGAAGAGGTAATTCAGTTCATGGACCTTCGTCTCATTGGCGCGGAACAGGCGGAACAGCAGCGGATTCATGGCGCGGGTATGGTCTTTCGGCAAATTTACGTTATTTTTGTGCAAGATTCGTCCCCGGGGGGATTTATCTTGTAAACGCGACAACCATGA
>ONJB01000021.1 GCA_900318015.1 uncultured Bacteroidales bacterium
GAGGCCGAACTGGGTGCGCTTGCCCATCGTCTGCGCGTAGACATAATACATGGGCTTCGGGTCCTGGACCAGCCAGCCCTTGGCGCGCCAGGCCTTGAAATTCTCCACGGCCTTGTCGTAGGTGCGCTGCTCGTGCTCGCCGGCGATGGGGGCGAAGTCGATTTCAGGCTTGGTGATATGCAGGAGGGACTTTTCTCCGGCCATCGCGAGGGCTTCTTCGGAGTTCAGGACGTCATACGGGGGGGCGGCCACTTCGGTGACCAGGTTTTTCGGCGGGCGGATGGCCGCGAAGGGTTTTACTCTTACCATGTCGATTTGTGGTTGTTCAATTCTCAAAGATAGCGTTTTTTACGCAATAATCCTTGGTTTTTGTGTAAATCTCGATGTCGGAATCCCAACCGCAGGCAGCTGGGACGGCGGTTTCCTTTTTTATCCGTTTCCCTGTTTGCGAACACGGCTCTTCCTGGTTAACTTGCCTCCGTCTCCCAAAGACCGGGGAACCGGACGCCCCGCCTGTCGTCCGGAATATGCAAGTCATTGATTATGAAATCGTTTTTCCTTACTCCTGAGCAGTACGCCGACCTGAAGGGCCGCTATGCCAAGTTCAACGAACCCTGGACCGCCGACGAGGCGGAAGAACTCCGGCAGATGGCCCAGGACGGGGTCTCCCGCGAAGAGATGTCCACCCAGTTGGGCCGCACGCCGAATGCGGTCAAGATGAAACTCCAGTCCCTGGGCCTGTACGTCCCGAAGCCAGCCGCGCGGCTCTGGACACCCGAGGACGAGCACCTCTTGGTAAAGCTCTACCGCGAAGGAATATCCTTCGCCGAGCTCGCCACCGTCTTCGGCCGCACCGAGGGCGCCATCCTGCGCCGCCTCATCCTCCTCCGCGCCGCCGTCCTCCCGGACACCGCGCCGGCGGAAGCGCCGGGCGAGGCGCCCGTTTCAGAGTAGTAAATTCAACACAGGGGTCTGCGTAGCTGAAATTGGTAATGCGCTATGAGCCAGCAAGTTACTGTTTTATCCCCAGCAGACCCCCTGTTTGTAAGACAGGTCTGCGGAAGAATTATTCGTAACTGCTTATCAGTCAGTTCTTTCATTCTAAAGAAGCCGCAGACCCTTCCAAACACGGAGGATGAGCCATGCTTATTCGTTATTTCAAGAATCCTTGCCTCGGGCGGGAAGGAATCTTCATGTTCACTTCCGACCACCAACTCAGGCAATTAGTTTTTCGGACGACGAGTGATTTTCCCTATGGTGTGAATACATTGGCCATCGGAACGCTGAAATTCAAAGTCCGCATTCTCTGTTACACCTTGATGAACAACCACCTGCATCTGCTGGTCATGGGTCATTACGAGGATTGTCTGGCCTACTTCCGGTGGGTGTTGCTACGGCTTGCCCAAATGCTGAAAGCCCGCTACGGAATCAGCGGTGTCCTGAAAGCGGATGCCGCCGACGTCCAATATGTCACGGACAGTCAGATGCTTTTGAACGAAGTGGCCTACCTGCTCAGAAATGCTTTCAAGGCACAGATCGACAGCCCTTTTTCTTATCCCTGGGCTCCCTTCGAAGTGTATTTCAATCCGTATCTGGAGAACATCCGGGGTGAAAGGTTCCCCAATACCGACGCTGCCAAAAGGATTCTGGGAACCCATGCCCTCATTCCGGAGAACTGGGAACACAGGAATGGGACGATCCTAAACAAATGCTTCGTGGACTACCGGACCGCCGAAAGCATGATCGGCTCCGGCTTCGCCCTGTTCAATCGAGTCCGTAAGTTCGACACGGAATCCGTCATCGCCCAATCGCATGGCGTTGAGGAACTGCTGACTTTCACGGACAACGAAATGCAAGAGAAAATCCAGGCTGTCTGTCAAAACGAACTGCATGTGGCTTCTCCACACCAGCTGGGACGCAAAGATTTGTTGCGGCTGGCCCGGACCTTGGCTTATCGTTTTTCCGCGACCAAGAAACAGATTTCCCGGTTACTCGGCATCGCCTCGGACGTTTTGGAGAACGCTTTGTAAAAGGGGGTCTGCTGAACGGTATTCTGCAACTCACTGATTCTCAAATGACTGCAGAACTGTCATCCGCAAACCCACCCCAAAAGCTGCAGGTCTGATGATTATCAATCCCCATCACCTTGATACACAAGCATTTATAAATAGTGCTTCAGCAGCCCCTGTCAAGCCCACAAAAAAGGCGCCGGACTCCTTGATGGAGCCCGGCGCTTCAGCAATACTCCGCTTGGCGGAACCCTACTTGTTCACCTGGAACTTCGTGTTGCCGGTGGCGAAGTAGTCCGCGATCTGGCGGGCGGCGGCGAGGCCGGCGTTGATGTTGGCTTCGGAGGTCTGGGCGCCCATCTTCTTGGGCGTGGCGAAGACGCGGTAGCCGAACTTCTTGGTGAGCTGGTCGTAGTTGTCCGGCATGACGTCGGTGACGTACTTGAGGTCCTCACGCTCCTCCAGAGCCTTCAGGAGACCTTCCTCGTCGATGACTTCCTTGCGGGCGGTGTTCACGACCGTCGCGCCCTTGGGCATCTTCATGAGGAGGTCATAGCCGATGCTGCGGATGGTGGCAGGCAGGGCCGGGATGTGGATGGAGAGGTAGTCGGACGCGGCATAGAGCTCCTCCACGGAGTGGACGGGCTCGGCGCCGCCGGCGACGATCTGCTCGTCGGTGAGGAACGGGTCCAGGGCGGTGATCTTCATGCCGAGGGCCTTGGCCTTCTGGCCGACCAGCCGGCCCACGTTGCCGTAGGCCTGGACGCCCAGGCGCTTGCCCTGCAGCTCGCTGCCGGTGGCCGGGGTGAAGTGCGTGCGGGCCATGAAGATCATCAGGCCGAGGGCGAGTTCCGCCACGGCGTTGGAGTTCTGGCCGGGGGTGTTCATCACGACGACGCCGGCGGCCGTGGCCGCGGCAAGGTCCACATTGTCATAGCCCGCGCCGGCGCGGACGACAATCTTGAGCTTCGGGGCGGCGCCGATCACCTCGGCCGTCACCTTGTCGGAACGGATGATCATCGCGTCCACGTCCGCGACGGCGGCGACCAGGTCGCTCTGCTCCGCATATTTCTCCAGTTTCACGACCTCATGGCCGGCTTCCGTGAGAATCTTCACGATGCCTTCCACCGCCTTGGCAGCGAAGGGCTTCTGGGTGGCAAGTAAGACTTTCATATTATTTCTTCAAGGCTTCAAATTCCTTCATGCAGTCCACGAGCGCCTGGACGTCCTCGATGGAGCAGGCGTTGTACAGGGAGGCGCGGAAGCCGCCGACGGAGCGGTGGCCCTTGATGCCCACCATGCCGCGTTCCTTCGCGAAAGCGAAGAACTCGTCCTGCAGGGCCTCCTTGCCGGGAGCCATCACGAAGCAGACGTTCATCAGGGAGCGGTCCTCCTTGACGGCGGTGCCCACGAACATGGAGTTGCGGTCGATCTCGTCATAGAGGAGGGCGGCCTTCTTCTTGTTGATCTCGTACATGGCCTCGACGCCGCCGATGGACTTGAGCCATTTGAGGGTTTCCTTCATCACGAAGATGGCGAACACGGGCGGGGTGTTGAACATCGAGAGCTTGTCGATGTGGGTGCGGTAGTCGAGCATCGTCGGGATGTAGCGGCTCACGCGGCCGAGGGCGTCCTTACGGACGATGGCGAAGATGACGCCGGCGGGGCCGACGTTCTTCTGCGCGCCGCCGTAGATCAGGTCATACTTGGAAACGTCCACCGGACGGGACATGATGTCGGAGGACATGTCGGCGATGAGCGGGCACGGGACATCGAGGTCCTCGTGGATCTCGGTGCCGTAGATGGTGTTGTTCGTGGTGATGTGGAGGTAGTCGAGGTCCGCGGGAATCTCGAATCCCTTCGGGATATAGGTGTAGTTCTTGTCCTTGGAGCTGGCGATGGCATAGGCGTCCCCGATGCCCTTGGCTTCCTTGAGGGCCTTGCTGGCCCACACGCCGGTGTCCAGGTAGGCGGCCTTCTTCTCCAGGAAGTTCATCGCGACATAAAGGAACTGGAGGGAGGCGCCGCCGCCGAGGAAGACGACCTCGTGCGTGTCGGGAATATGGAGGAGCTCCTTCCACAGGGCGCGGCACTCATCCATCACGGCGTCCCACTCCTTCGTGCGGTGGGAGATGCAGAGGACGGACATGCCGGTGCCGCTGAAATCCTTCAGGGCTTCGATGGTGTTGTCGATGGCGACCTGCGGGAGGAGGCAGGGGCCTGCATTGAAAACGTGAACCTTTTTCATTTCTAAAAAAAATAGTTATCGATTGAATTCCGAAAGATACTGAATTAATATGGATTTTCCTTATTTTTCTTCCAGTTTCGCGAGTTCTTCCATCCTTTTCCGGAAATCCTCCTCCCACGCGAGCCGCACCCGGACCTCCAGCGCGCACTGGAGGCCGAAATCCTGCGCGGAAGGGGTCAGGCCCATGTCCTTGAGGACCTTCATCACCCCGTTCATGGACAGGTAGTCGAAGGTGACCCGGAAAGTCTTTCCGGCGACCTTGTCGATGACTTCCGCCTGCGACAAGGCATCGGCCGTGGAGGTCTTGTACGCCCGGATCAGACCCGGGATCCCGAGCTTGATGCCGCCGAAGTACCGGACGACCACCACGAGGATGTCGCTCAGGCCCATCGAATCGATCTGGCCCAGGATCGGACGGCCCGCCGAACCGGAGGGCTCGCCGTCGTCGTTGGCCCGGAAACGGTCCCCTTTGTAGCCCAGGCGGTACGCATAGCAGTGGTGCCGGGCATCGTGGTATTCCTTCTTCAGGCCGGCCACGATGTCCTTTACTTCTTCCTCTGTTTCCACGGGATAAGCGAGCGCAATGAAACGGGAACCGTTGTCCTTGAACAGTCCCTCGCTCCGGGCCGCGATGCTCCGGTATGCGTCGAAATATTCCACTAGCACGAAAGTAGCTTTTTTTAGGGAATTTTGCAATCGGGACGGATTTTTATTGTATCTTTGATTTCCGAAAACAAGATTTGCAGCGACTATGGTATTCCGACTCAGAGTGACCTTGACCGGTATCAAGGGTTTCTTCCGAATCTATCACGTGAACGGCGCAACGACGCTGTACACCCTCCATAAGCAGATGCGGGCCGATATGGAATTCCCGCAGGACCAGCTCATCATGTTCAAGGCCCTCGATGTCGAGGGCGCCGTGGTGGGTCGCTATGGCCTGTTCGACCTGGGTTCCGGCACCGTGGACCAGGTCTCCCTGGAGAAAGCCGTCAAGGCCGGCGCCACCGACTTCGTCTATTTCTACGACGTCACGAACCGCAAGAGCGTGAACATCACCGTGGAAGGCGAGGTGGAAGGAGCCGTCGTCAGCCCCGACTCCCCTTTCATCGCCGAGTCCAAGGGTCCCAACCCCATCGAATTCGAGAACGGCTATGTCGCCTACGAGGACCTGCCCGACGAGCAGCGCCACCTCCCCGGCGAGAACAAGGGCGGCCTGGACTTCGACGATGACGAAGATTTCGATGACGAGGAAGAAGAGGAAGAGGAGGAGGACGACGACGAGGACGGCAAGGAAATCTACGACGAGAACGAATAGCGGATGGGCAGACGGCTCCTGGTGATTCTCGGCCCGACAGCCGTCGGCAAGACCGACTACAGCATCCAGAAGGCGCTGGAGTACGGAAGTCCCGTCATCTCCTGCGATTCCCGCCAGTTTTACAAGGAAATGCGCATCGGCACGGCCGTTCCCACGGAGGAGCAGCTCGCGCGGGTGCGTCATTATTTCATCCAGGACCGTTCCGTCGCGGTCAACTACACCGCCGGCATGTACGAGGCGGAAGCCCTCGACCTTATCGGCCGCCTTTTCGCCGAAGGCCACGAGACCCTCGTGGTGACCGGCGGCTCCATGCTGTACATCGACGCCCTCTGCTACGGTCTGGACGACTTTCCCGAAGTTCCCCTGATGCTGCGCGAGCACCTCATGGAATGCCTCCGCGACGAAGGCGTGGAAGTCCTGGCGGACCAGCTCAAGGAACTGGACCCCGTGACGTATCAGGAAATCGACCTGTCCAACGGACAGCGCGTCATCCGCGCCCTGGAAGTGTGCTTGTACACCGGACAACCCTTCTCCTCCTTCAAGACCCGGACTTACAAGGAACGGGAGTTCGAGATCGAGAAAATCGGCCTCCAGCGGCCCCGTGAGGACCTTTACGCGCGCATAGACGCCCGCGTGCTCAAGATGATGGAGGAAGGGCTGGAGGAAGAGGCCAGGAAACTCGTTCCTTACCGCGACCTGCCAGCCCTCCAGACGGTGGGTTACCGCGAAATGTTCGATTATTTCGACGGGAAGCACGACCTGGAGGAGACCGTCCGTCTCATCCAGCGCAACACCCGGCACTACGCGAAGCGTCAGCTCACCTGGTGGCGCCGCGACCCGTCGATCCGGTGGATTGACGCGGAATAGATTCCCGGTCAAGCCGGGAATGACGGATTATCTTTCCAGAATAAAGATGGTAAAGCACTGCGGCGGGACCGCCGCGGTGAGGGACTTGCCCTCGCCGGCGAAGGCGGCCTTGACAGGGGTGATGCGGTCGGGAACGTCCAGGGTATTGTCCTCATAGAGAAGCCCCGAAGTGAAGTCGATGCGTTCCACCGCCTTCACGATTTCCTTCTTCTTGAGGCCGTTGAACGCGAATTCCACGCTCTGCGGCTTTTCGGAGGTATTGATCACCTTCACATAGACCTTGTCCCCGTCCTTCACGGCGCTGGCGAAGAGGCCGTCCTGGCCTTCGGCGCCGGTGACGTTAACCCCATTCATCTTGAGGGTCAGCACGTTCTGGCCCTTGTACTCGCCGTACAGGTGCTGGACGTGCCAGCTGGCGGTCCGCATGGAACGGAGGTTGTCGAACCAGATGAGGTCCGGACGCCACTGCCAGCCTTCGACATGGGCGAACAGCGGGGCGTAGGTGGCCATGTGCACGATGTCCGCGTTGCGCTCGATGGTGGTCATGAAGGCCGCTTCCAGGAGGGAGGCGTGGAAATGGTTGAATTTCCGGCCCGCACCATGGCACGCATACTCTCCGGCGAACACCTTCGGGCCCTTGCGGTCGTAATTGTCATAGCGGGCGCCCTGCGCGAGGAACCACTTCTCGGGACGGTAGAAGTGCTCGTCCACCAGGTCGGCGCCCAGACGCTTCATCTCGGGCCAGAGATAGTCGAACTGCTCGCCCTCGGAGTTCGGGCCGCTGGAACCGACGATCTTGATGTCCGGATACGCGGCGCGGATGGCCTGCACGAAAGGCTCCAGGTGCTCCGGATAGAGCGGATCCCACTGCTCGTTGCCGATACCGATGTACTTGAGGTTGAACGGCGCCGGATGGCCCATGTCAGCGCGGACCTTGCCCCAGGTGGAGGTCACAGGGCCGTTCGCGAACTCGATGAGGTCCAGGGCGTCCTGGATGAAGGGCTGGAGCTCGTCCACCGGGCAATGGGCCGACAGGTCGTCGTTCTGGAACTGGCACGCCAGGCCGCAGCTCAGGATCGGAAGCGGTTCGCTGCCGATTTCCTCCGAAAGCTGGAAGAACTCGAAGAAGCCCAGGCCGTAGCTCTGGTAATAATCCGGGAAGAACCGGTGCGGGAAAGTGTACTCCCAGCGGTTCTCGTTGATGGGGCGATTCTCCACCGGGCCCACGGTGTTCTTCCAGTTATAGCGGGTCGCGAGGTCCGTTCCCTCCACGATGCAGCCGCCCGGGAAGCGGAAGATGCCGGGCTTGAGGTCCGCCAGGGCCTGCGCCAGGTCCTTCCGCATGCCGTTGCGATGGCCCATCCAGGTGTCCGTCGGGAAGAGGGACACGTGCTCGAGGTCCACGGTCTTGCGGTCGCCGACGAGGAAGATGCGGAGGACCGCCTTCTCCAGCGTCGTATCGGGTTTCAGGATCACCTCATACTGCTTCCACTCCTTGCCGGCAATCTTCAGGGGCTCCTGGCAGACGAACTGGTCCTCGCCCATCGAGGCGGTGTTCACCAGTTCGATCCGCAGTTCCGAGGCGCCGCCGTCCGGGACGCGGGCCCAGACAGTGAAACGGTAGGTATCCCCGCCTTTCACGCCGATGCCGAAGAATCCTTCGTTGTCCAGGCCGGTCCACTTGTGGGGATGGCCGGGATCGACGAGGCGGACATAATGCGGGCAGCGCTCGAAGGGACCGTCATTCCAGACTTCCACGGTACCGAAGGCTTTCCAGCCCTGGAGCGGGTCGTTCGGGAACTCGAAGGAACGGTTTTTCACGAGCTCGGCGTACAGGCCGCCGTCGGCCGCGTAGTTGATATCCTCGAAGAAGATGCCGTACATCGTGGACTGGATGGGCGCTCCGACCTTCTTGAGGTCGATGTCCATACGGTGGACCTGGGCGGAAGCGGCGAGGCACACCAGAAGGGCCGAAGCGGCGAGCAGGAAGCGGTTGCGAATCTTCATAATCATGTGGTTTGATCGTTTGATTTTCAAATTTACGCAAAAATATGTAAGTTTGAGCGATGAAAGGTGGACAAAAATACTTAAGAGGTGTAAAATTATCCAGCATCCTCGCCGCGCTTGTCCTTGGATCGGCGCTCTCCCCTGCCCGGGCGCAGGACCCGTTCGAGAACGACTATCTGAGGAGCACGCTCTCCATGGAGAACGGCCTCCCCTGCAACTTCATCGACGATGTCTGCCAGGACGACGCCGGTTTCCTGTGGCTGGCGACTTCCGGCGGGGGCCTGTGCCGGTTCGACGGATACGACCTCCTCACCTTCGGCGCCACTTCCGCCGTCCCCCTCAAGAGCAATTTCATCCGCAATGTGTGCGAGGACCGCTTCCGCCGGCTCTGGATCGCCTCGGAAGGCGGGCTGGACCTCCTCGACCTCGGGACCCTGGACCGTCTGGACCTTCCGCACCCCACGCTTGAAGCGTATGCCGACCAGCTCTGTTCCTTCCTGACGCTGGACGCGGCCGGGAACCTGTGGTTCAAGACCGGGAAGACGCTGGCCTGTGTCTCCTTCGACGAGAAAGGCGGCGTCCGGGATGTGCTCGCGTTCACCCATGACGGGCTCTCGCCCGCCAATTTCGTCTTCGAGGACGTCGATGGGGACGGTAC
Source organism: uncultured Bacteroidales bacterium (assembly GCA_900318015.1). Classification (GTDB taxonomy): domain Bacteria; phylum Bacteroidota; class Bacteroidia; order Bacteroidales; family UBA932; genus Cryptobacteroides. The sequence goes on from ONJB01000021.1 coordinate 9,105, forward strand.
CGTCTGGGCGGGCCTCCAGGGCCGGTTGTACAAGATCGGTCCGGGACCGTCCGGCGCCCTGCAGGCCGAGCCGGTCCTGCCGGGCTTCCAGTACGGGGAACAGACCTACCTCTCCGACTTCCTGCCGGCCGGCCAGGGTATCTGGATCTCGACGGAGAACGGCCTGTATTTCGTCAACCGCCGGACCGGCGAATGGAAGCGGTACGCCCACGATCCCCGGAACCCGCGATCCCTGACCCAGAATTTCATCACGGGCCTCTCCCGGACGGGCGACGGAGAGACGGTCGCCGTCTCGCTGCACGGCCTGAACCTGTTCAATCCGGTCACCGACGACTTCGACCGGATCGGCAGCGAAGTCATCAACTGCATCCAAGTCCATGGAGACCAGATTCTCCTGGGCACGGAAACCACCGGACTCCTGACGTACATTCCCAAGCAGCTCGCCGTCAACAACTTCCAGTATAACGAGCAGGATCCGGCCTCCCTGGCCGCCGGGGCGGTGAACGCCGTCCTCCAGGAGCCGGACGGCCGGCTTTGGGTCGGGACGGTGGAAGGCGGCCTGAGCGTCCGGGAGCCGGAAAGCCAGGCTTTCAGCCACCTCACCCGCGAGCGGGGCGGCCTGGGCCACAACAGCGTGAGCGAGTTCTGCCTCCTGCCCGAGGAACGGATGCTGGTCGGAACCTGGGGCGGCGGCATCGACATGGTCTCCACCCGGAAGCCCTACCGGGTGCTGGAGCATCTCCTGCCGGGCGATTCCCGCCTGGACTTTATCAGTTCCCTGGACTATGACCCGGACAGCGGCCTGCTCTGGATCGGATCCAACCGCGGGGTTTTCTTCTATGATTTTCCTACGCACACGCTGACGCCCGCCCTCGAAGAACAGGCCAGCGGATGCATCGGCTCATGCCTGGACGCCTCCGGCCATCTCTGGATCGGCTGCCGGGAGGGCCTGTACGCCTTCGACCTGAAAGGGCGCACTGCTGACGGCCGTTTTCCCGCCACGCAGTATCCCTTCAAGCTGGACGTACCCGCATCCGGCGTCCGGGAAATGATCTGCTGCATCATCGAAGCCGCCGACGGAAGCCTCTGGCTGGGCAGCAACGGAGGAGGCGTGTACCATGGGATCCGGGCCGATGACGGAAGTCTCTCCTTCCATGGTTATTCCACCCGCGACGGCCTGTCCAACGACCGCGTCCGCGGACTGGCGGAAGACGCATCCGGACATATCTGGATCAGTACGGAACACGGCCTGAACGTCCTGGATCCCGCCAGCGGCCGCGTCACGCCGTATTTCAAGGAAGACGGACTGGCCAGCAACCAGTTCCATTGGAACAACGCCTGCCGGGGAACCGACGGCCTGCTCTATTTCGGCCAGGTGGAAGGGCTCTCCGCCATTGATCCGGCCCGGACGGTCGCCCGGACGATGGACGGTCCGCTCCGCCTGACGGACGTACGGATCGGCGACACGCACCTCCGCAACCCCTACCTGGAAAGTGTCCGGCTGCATGAACGGGACCGGAACATCCTCTTCCAGTTCTCCCTCCTGAGCCCGGCTGCCCGCCGCCAATACACCTACGAATACCGGTTGGAAGACTTCGACAAGGGCTGGACCCGCCTCTCGGACGACCGGCACGAAGCGGCTTACTCCACCTTGCCCAGCGGGGACTACCGTTTCGTCGTCCGGGCCATCCCCCGCAACGGCGGTCCGGAAAAGACCCTGTCCCTGCAGGTGAACGTCCGGCCGTATTTCTACAAGACCTGGTGGTTCATCCTCCTTCTGGCCGCCACCCTCGCCGCCGCCGCGTATGCCATCCTCACCTGGCGGACCCGGGCACTCGTCCGGCAGCAGGAACTGCTGCAACGGACGGTAGACGAACGGACCCGCGAGATCTCGGAGCAGAAAAAGCTCGTCGAGCAGAAGGCCGAGGAACTCGCCCGCCAGAATGTCGTCCTGCGCCACCAGAACGAGGAACTGGCCGGACGCCGGATCCTGGCCGCCCCGCAGGCGCAGCCGGAAGACCCGTTCGCGGACAAGGTCCTCCAGACGGTCCGTTCCCTGTACAAGGATCCGGACCTGGACGTCCCTGCCCTGTGCAGCGCGATGGGCATGAGCAAGACCCTCCTCAACAAGCGCATCCAGGAATCCTTCGGCCAGCCCGTCGCCCAGTTCATCCGGACCTACCGCCTGTCCGTCGCCCGGGAGATGCTCCGCACCAACCGGGAGAACAAGACGCTCAACATTTCCGAAATCGCGTACGAGGTCGGATTCAACGACCCGAAGTATTTCAGCCGCTGCTTTGCCAAGGAGTTCGGCTTCCCGCCCAGCAACCTGGTCGAGGACTAGTGTTCAAAAATCCACCTTTTAGGTCGGTTTGTACACCAAAGGCACCTGGAAAGTGCCTAATTTTGCCATCGGTTAACCAATACAATCGATGGCACTGAAACATTTGACCGCCCTTTTCGGCTCCCTTTTCCTCGTTCTGGCCGCTTCCGCCCAGGATTCCCGCCGTCAACCGGTCTTCAATCCGCTCCAACCCGCCGTACACGATCCCGTCGCCATCCGCTGCGGAGACACCTGGTATCTGTTCAGCACGGGATTCGGCATCAGCATCCTTTCTTCTCCCGACCTCAAATCCTGGGAACCCGCCGGAAGAGTCTTCGACACCCCGCCGCAGTGGGCCCTGGACACCGTCCCCGGCTACCATGGGCATACCTGGGCGCCGGATATCCTCTACCACGAGGGCACCTACTATCTGTACTACTCCTGCTCTTCCTTCGGGAAGAATACCTCGGCCATCGGCGTCGCGACCAACCGCACCCTGGATCCGGATTCCCCGGATTACCGGTGGGAAGACCGGGGCTGCGTCGTCCGCTCCATCGCGGGCCGAGATAACTGGAACGCCATCGACCCGAACGTCTTCATCGACACGGACGGGACGGGCTGGATGAGCTTCGGCTCCTTCTGGAGCGGCATCAAGCTCGTCCGCCTGGACGCTACCCTCACCCGCGTCGCGGAACCCCAGGAATGGTTCCCCCTCTGCCGCCGTCCGGAAGGAACGGCCGAGGACACCTCCGAGACCGACGACGCCATCAAGGCCGATCCCCGCGGCAAGGATTTCGATCCGGGCAACGGTGCGGTGGAAGCCCCGTTCATCGTCCGGCACGGAGACTGGTACTATCTGTTCGTCTCCTACGACCTCTGCTGCAGGGGGCCGAAGAGTACATATAAAGTAGTGGTGGGCCGCTCGGACAAGGTCACCGGCCCCTATGTCGATGCCGCCGGCACGCCCCTGATGGAAGGCGGTGGGACCGTCGTCGTCAGCGGGAACGACCGCTACCCCGGCCTGGGCCACTGCGCCGTGGTCTCCACCGGCGAAGGCGAAAAGATGCTCCTGCACGCCTACGACCGCGAAACCGGCTACAACGCCGTCCTCCTCACCCGGACGCTTGTCTGGGGCCGGGACGGCTGGCCTTCCATCCAGCTCTGAATTCATAGCAAACCTAATACAAATCAACCAACAACCACATTATGAAAACCCGAGATTTGATGCTTAAAGCGATCTTCGCCACGGCCCTCACGGCCGCGGTGACGGTCGGCTGCACGGGCCTCGAGCCCTACACCATCGATGCTCCGGACGACCTTGCCGAGAAGATCGCCGCCTACAAGGCGGAGAAGGAAGCCGGCAAGAGCGACGACTATGAGGAAATCGCCATCACGACCGCCATCGTGGGCGCGGAAGACAACACCTCTGGCTGGTGGACCGAATTCAGCCAGTACTTCAACGTTCCTTCCGGCAAGAAACTGTTCATCGAGTTCGAGAACTTCGGTTCCGGCGCAAACAACTGGAACAACTGGAACGTCTGCGTAGCCAACGGAAAAGAACGGGAAACCGAAGGCTATAGCGAGTATTTCGTCCTCCGCTCCGACTGGTACGGCTGGGGCAATGCCGACTACACCGGCTCCGTCATCGAATTCGACTACGGCGGCGGCGAAGTGAACTGGGACGAGTTCCGCGAGAAGATGCAGGGCGCCCACGTCACGATGAGCATCGACCACGCCCGCGCCGGCGCCGCCTACCTGGAGGTGCACAGCGTCGCCACGGACGGCTTCGACATCGTGGAGAAATACAACCAGGCCGTCTCCGCCACGGAGGACATCAACGTGTTCCTCATCGCGGACGGCAGCCATTTCAACATGAAGAAGGCCTGGCTCGTTCCTTCCGAGATCGCTGAAATCCCGGATTTCAACGCCGAATCCATCTCCGTGACCGGCTACCCCGTCACCGTGCCCCTGGGCAACGAGGACTACTGGGGTGACGCCGTCGCCACCGTCACCTTCGAGGACGGCTTCACCACGACGGTCGCCAAGGAAGACCTGACCATCACGGAGCCCGACATGACCACGCTCGGCATGAAGACCGTGGCCTATACCTATAACCTCACCAAGCTCGGCAAGCCCGGCAAGGCCGTCCTCGGCTACTACAACTTCGAAGTGACCGACCTCGCCTCCATCGCCGTGACGAAGGCCCCGGTCACCAGCACGTACTACCTCTACGACCAGGCCATGCCTTTCTTCACCCAGGGCCTCGAGGTCACCGGCACGAAGGGTGACGGTTCCACCGTCGTCCTCGACAACGCCGCCCTCACCTTCGACCAGGTCCAGCCCGTCGCCGGCACGCAGGACATCGAGATCAGCTTCTCCGACGGCATTTCCACCTCCTTCCCGGTGAACGTGAAGATCGGGACCGAAGCCATCGGCCTGCCCGACTACACCAACGGCTGGTGGACCACCTTCCTGTCCGCCGACAAGCCGGTCGCTGCCGGTGAGAGCGTGACCGTCCACCTGTTCGTCTACTCCGACAACCTCGCGAACTGGCACAGCCCGTGCACCATCCTCCGCAAGGCCGACATGACCGAGTACGGCGTGGTCCGCATGGACAACTTCGGCTGGGGCGCCGGTTACGACGGCAACCCGAACCTCGTGCTCGAGAGTGACTGGAACTTCGACACCTTCGCCGCGAACCAGAACATGTCCGCCGTCAGCATCACCGTCACCAACAACGGCGACAACACGGCCGACATCCGCTACAACGTCACCTACGCCAACGGCGAGACCCACTTCCAGCAGTACAGCGGCATCACGGTGGACAGCGCCGACCTCCAGATGGGCATCGTCACCGAGGAATCCTACCTGATCGTCCTCGAGTCCGCCGCCGTGGACGCCAAGTTGACCGGCATCGAGGCTTCCGCCGAGGCCTACCGGATCGGCGGCGCCAAGGGCCTGACCCTCTCCCCCGAAGGCGTGAAAGTGAATGCCCTCTATAGCGACGGCTCCAAACTCCCGCTGAAGACCAGCCAGTTCACGGTCGCTTTCGCCGATGACAAAGTGTTCTACGAAGGTACGCCCGGTACCGTCGCCAACGTGGCCACGGTGACCTACACCGACCCGGTGGGCGCCGTCTTCACCGCCCCTGTCAACCTGACGGTCAAAGCCAGCGAGCAGGCCGCCCAGGCCACCCCGGTGGGCGCCGAAGACTTCAGCAACGCCTGGTGGACCACCTTCTCCAACAACTGGAATGTCCCGGCCGGCACCGCCCAGGCCGTCTCCATGGCCGTCAAATCCGACAATGTCGCCAACTGGCACAGCCCGTGCGTCATCCTGCGGAAGGCCGACGGCACCGAGTACTGCGTCGTCCGCATGGACCACTTCGGCTGGGGCGGCAGCTTCGATGCCTCCATCAAGACCAGCAACTGGAACTGGGATACCTTCCTGGGCAATATCGACGGCTCCCAGGTGGACATCACCGTCGCCAATGACGGGAACGGCTCCGCCAGTATCCGCTACCATGTGGTGTATGCCAACGGCGAGGAGCACTTCCAGTTCTACGACGGCCTCGCGGTGGACTCCGCCGATGTCACCTTCGCCATCGTCACGGAAGAGTCCTACCTCATCTTCGACTAACCTTAAGACCGAATGAACATGAAAAAGATATTTGCAAGCATCGCCCTCTGCGGCGTCCTGGCCCTCGCTCCCGCCGCCTTCTCCGGCAGCCATGGCGGTTATGCGGCCCTTGCCCAGAACAACGTGACGGTCAGCGGTACCGTCGTGGACGAGAACGGTGAGCCCATCCTGGGCGCCGGCGTCGTGGTGAAGGGTACCACGACCGGCACCACCGCCGACCTGGACGGCGTCTTCTCCCTGACGGTTCCGGCCGGTTCCGTCCTCCAATTCATCTCCGTGGGCTTCGAGACCGTGGAGAAAACCGTGAACACGGGCGGCGACCTGGGCACCATCACGATGCCCACCGAGCACACCGTCCTGGACCAGGTGGTCGTCATCGGTTACGGTTCCCAGAAGAAGGTGGACCTCACCGGTTCGGTCGCCATCGTCGATGCCGACGAGATGAAGAAGGTCTCCCACTCCAACATCTCCACGATGCTCGAGGGTAAGGTCGCCGGTGTCCAGATCACTTCCGACGGCCAGCCGGGCGCCGACCCGTCCGTCCGCATCCGCGGTCTGGGCAGCTTCGGCAGCACCGCCCCGCTGTACGTCATCGACGGCGTGCCGATGGGAACCACCATCCGCGACTTCTCCCCGAACGACATCGAGACCATCCAGGTCCTCAAGGACGCTTCCGCGGCCGCCATCTACGGTTCCCGCGCGGCGAACGGCGTCGTGATCATCACCACCAAGGGCGGCAAGAAGAACCAGCCTATCATGGTGGACTACACCGGTTACGTGGGCGTGGACAAGATCCGCAAGAACGTGTACAAGGTCATGGACAGCGCCCAGTACGGCGACTTCGTCCGGATGGCCTTCGACAACAGCGGCCTCGCCGTTCCCGGCGGCTATGATCCGGCCAGCAGCCTGTATGTGGACCCGAAGCAGGTGAACACCGACTGGTTCGACGCCGTGTTCAAGACCGGCATCCGCCAGAACCACAACGTGAACCTGTCCGGCGGCGGTGAAAACAGCACCTTCAACATCGCCCTCGACTACTTCAACCAGAAGGGCACGATGGTGGGCGCGGGTCCCAACTACGACCGTTTCACCGTGCGTGCGAACAACACGATGGACATCAAGTTCCTCAAGCTCCGCACCGGCCTCGTCTATTCCCACAGCGACCAGGACAGCATGTCCCTGTCCAACGCCAACGAATACGTGCAGGGTCTCTACGGCACCCAGTACCCGGTGATGGCCTCCGCCCTGCTGATGCCCCCGTCCATCAAGGCTTATGATGAGAGCACCTGGTTCCTGGACCGCGACATCGCGGCCGCCGGCGAGTACTCCTACGACTCCTGGGGCTTCGGCACCTACTATGACAATGTCCACGGCGACATCCGCATGACCAACCCGCTCCTGTACAACAACCTCCTGGAGCGCAACACCATCGTGGACCGCATCGTCGCCACCGGCAGCGCCACGGTCGACCTCCTGGACATGGTCGGCGCGAAGAACCAGAACCACAAGCTGGACTACACGCTGAACCTCTCCTACAGCAAGACCAACTGCAAGGACTTCACCTTCGTGCCGTCCTTCATCCAGAGTACCACCAACTACCTGTCCAAGAGCAACGAGCGCCTCTCCCAGGGCTACCGCGCCTACTCCGACTTCCTGGTGGAGAACTACCTCACCTATGACGGCAAGTTCGGCAACCACCACCTCAACCTCGTGGGCGGCATGACCTTCGAGCGCGAGCTCACCTACAACCTCTCCGCCTGGGGCAACAACATGCCCGAGCCGTACTACCTGCAGATCGGCAACGCCACCGACCGCGACGCCAACTCCTCCCAGTTCGAGCACGTCCTGGCCTCCTACATCGGCCGACTCACCTACGACTACGACAGCCGCTACCTCTTCCAGGCGACGGTCCGCCGCGACGGCAGCTCCCGCCTGTCCACCGGCAACCACTGGGACTGGTTCCCTTCCGCCTCCATCGGCTGGAGAATCGACAAGGAGCCCTTCTTCACCGTGGATCCCCAGCTGGTGAGCCTCCTGAAGCTCCGCGCCAGCTACGGCGTGCTGGGTAACGAGAACATCGGCGAATACCAGTACATGGACACCATGGCCCGCGGAAACTACACCTACAGCTTCGGCGGCAACAAGGTCACCGGTTCCTCCATCTCCAACTACGTGAACACCGCCATCCATTGGGAGAAGAAGAAGACCCTGGACATCGGTCTGGACTACGCCATGTTCGGCGGCGCCTTCGAACTGAACGCCGACTACTACAACGCCCTCTCCGAGGACCTGCTGTACAGCGTGCCCGTCCCGGCCGAGGCCGGCGCGACGAACGAGTCCGTGACGATGAACGCCGCCTCCATGCGGAACACCGGTATCGAGCTTTCCGCCTCCTGGCGCAACTACCAGCACGATTTCAAGTATGAGTTCTCCGGAAACGTCACCTTCCCGAAGAACACCGTGGTCTCCCTGGGACCTTCCGGCGAAGCCCGTAACGACGCGTTCACCCGCACCGAACTCGGCGCCGAGGTCGGCCGCTTCTACGGCTATGTCTATGAGGGAATCTTCCAGAGCCAGGAGGAGATCGACAACCGCATCAACGACAAGGGCCAGTATGTGGTCCAGGCCGGCGCCCAGCCCGGCGACGTCGCCTACAAGGACATCAACAACGACGGCCAGATCACAGCCGACGACCAGACCTTCATCGGCAGCGGCATGTCCAAGGTCCAGTTCGGCCTGAGCGCCCGCTTCGAGTACAAGGGCTTCGACCTGAGCGTCTCCACCTTCGGCGCCGCGGGCTACCAGCTCCTCGACTTCGTGGACATGACCCTCCGCAGCTCCTATGGCATGACGAACCGCAGCGTGGACCTCATGAAGGCCTGGACGCCCCAGAATCCTTCCACGACGATCCCCCGGGTGTACTACAAGGCCACCGGCACCATCACCAACGACATGTTCAGCTCCCGCTACCTCCAGAACGGTTCCTACTGGAAGATCGCCAACGTCGAGTTCGGCTACAACTTCCCGGAAGGCCTGTTCAACGGCTTCATCCGCGGCGCCCGCATCTATGCGAGCGGCCAGAACCTGCTGACCATCAGCAAGTATCGTGGCTACAACATCGACTTCGCCGGCGGCGCTTTCACCCCGGGCTACAACTATTGCTCCTATCCGGCTCCGATTACCGCGATGCTGGGTGTGAAACTCTCCTTCTAAGATGATGTCCGACCTGATAATGAACAAGCATATGAAAAAGATATCCATCGTCCTGGCATCCCTTGTCATCCTCGGTTCCGCAGCTTCCTGCGACAAGTATCTGGACGTCAAGAACCCGAACAACCAGACCACCTTCGACTTCGGTTTCACCGAGTCCGACCTCGAGGAGGCGCTCGTAGCCTGCTACAACCGCATCCGCCTGGAGGGCACCTTCGCCCGCGTGGGCTACACCCTGGACGCCGTCCGCGGCGACGAGGTGTGGAACGCCTCCCAGCAGTGGTACCTCCCGTACGACAACCTCAATTCCACCGGCCAGATCGATATCGGCGACCAGTGGCCCTGGCGTGACAACTACCACGTGGTGAACCGCTGCAACCTCGTCCTCTCCCGCATCGAGGAGTCCGGCCTGACCGGTACGGGCATCGACCGGATCAAGGGACAGGCCCTGTTCCTGCGGGCGCTCGCCTACTACACCCTCGCCACCTACTACCAGGAGGTGCCGCTCTTCATCGAGTACAGCCAGTATGACTCCATCGAGACTATGTATGCCGAGAACGTGGCCCAGGACGTGGTCTTCGACCAGATCGAGACCGACCTGAACGAGGCGCTCCAGCTCCTTCCGACCCGCGAAGCGGGCGGCGAGTGGGCCAAGGGCCGGGCAACCAAGGGTGCCGCCGCCGGCTACCTCGCCCGGGTCTACATGTTCCGTCACAACTACGCCGATGCCCTGACGCTCCTCAAGGACCTCATCAACGGCACCTATGGTCACTATGAGCTGACCAAGGACTACGGCGACAACTTCCGCGAGGGCGCGAACTACGAGAACAACGCCGAAAGCCTCTTCGAGGTCCAGTTCCTGGACTACGGGATGGGCGGTTCCGACGAGGAATGGACCCCGGTGAACATCTCTTCCAACGCCACCCAGGGCCATGCCGTGGAATCCAACTACGGTTCCCAGGAGCTCGGCAGCTGGGGTGACCTCGCCGCTTCCCCCTGGCTGTACAACCTGTTCAAGGCCGAGCGCTGCACCGACGGCACCCTGGATCCGCGCCTGTACTGGACCATCGTCACCTACGAGCCTGAGTACTCCGCCTACACCGGCACCACCAACGCCGGCTATCCGAACGGCGGCGACCCGCGCTCCAACGTCGTGTACCAGCAGGAAATCACCCGCACCCCGCGCTGCAACAACACCCAGGGCGGCATGTCCATCGCCAAGTTCACCAATGCCCGCAACAACATCTACGCGAGCATCACCACCGGCCTGCACTGCGGCGTGAACCTCCGCCTGATGCGCTTCAGCGACGTCCTCCTCCGGGCGGCCGAGTGCATCAACGAGATCGACGGTCCGACGGCCGAGGCCATCGGCTACATCAACGAGGTGCGCAACCGTGCCGGCCTCGCCGACCTCCCGACCACCGGCTGGACGGCCGACAAGCTCTTCGAACAGATCGCCAACGTCGAACGTCCGAAGGAGTTCGGCTGCGAGAACGGCCGCGGCATCGACCTGATCCGCTGGGGATTCTTCTATGACGCCGGCCGCCTGGCCCAGATCAGCCAGCACAGCTGCTTCATGCTGGACACCGCGGAAGGCTCCGAAGTTTCCACCCAGGAACTCACCACCGCCACCGCTTCCGACTATTCCTACAAGTACTTCACGGCCGGTCACGAGTATTTCCCGATCTTCCAGGGAACCCGCAACGCCAACAAGAACATCCACGGGAATTCCGCGAACAACAACTACGACAACGGTCCGGACTGGACGGCCAAGTACGGCCCCGTGCATCCGGTCACGGCCCTGTAGGATTTTGAACCAGTAATGATTAACTTTGTGGAGACGGGGCCGCCCCGTCTCCACAAACCCTAAAAGCCATGAAGTTTACCCGCATCGCAATGGCAGCCCTGTGCGCCGCCCTGCTCGTCGCCGTCGGCTGTGAGAAGGATCCGGCCGAAGGGACCGGCATCCATACCAAACCCGTCGACGACGGCGGTGGTGACAGCGGTGGCGGCGGTGGTGGCGGCGGTTCGCAAGAGAGCGGCTATACCCCCATCACCCCCACCAGCACCGGCAACTGGAGCGGCAAGGCGGCCGAGCCGACCGTCACCGACGGCAAGACGATCCCCGCCTTCAACGACGACTACCGGTCCGTCGCCGGCTGGTCTTTCAAGGACCAGTGGAACCTCGCGAATGTCCACGACCCGTCCATCGCCTACTACAAGGGCTACTATTACATGTTCAACACAGACGCTTCGTTCGGCAACGAGCACCTGAAGGGTCCGGACCACATCCACTTCCCGGGCAAGCGCTCCAAGGACCTCGTGAACTGGTCCTACGTTCCCGGTCCGTTCTCCAAGAACGAACCCGCGTGGGTCTATACCCGGCTCAACGAGATCCGCAAGCGGATGGGCCTCGACGCCATCGGCCGGAGCAGCCTCTACGACAACTGCGGCTACTGGGCGCCCGTCATCCGGACGGTCACCGTGAACGGCGAAGAGCGGCTCCGCATGTACTACTGCGTGGTCGTGAACAACTACATCGGCTCCGGCAAGGCGCTTTCCGAGCCCTTTGACGGCACCTGGTCCGAGCGCGCCTTCATCGGCATGGCCGAGACCACCTCGCCCGAGACCGGCAACTGGACGGACTACGGCTTCGTGACCTGTTCCTCTTCCGACAAGGGCAAGGACGGATACGCCCGCCCGGACGTCAACAACTGGGACGCCTACTTCTATTACAACGCCATCGACCCGACCTATGTCGTGGCGGACGGCAGGCATTATCTCATCCATGGTTCCTGGCACAGCGGCTTCGCGCTGCTGGAGGTGGACCCGAAGACGGGAATGCCCCTGAAGGACCTGGGCGATCCCTGGGCCGACAACGCGAGCGGCCTCACGGCCCGCTTCGGCACCCGCATCGGCGCCCGCAACACGACCCGCTGGCAGGGTTCCGAGGCGCCGGAGATCATCTACAAGGACGGATACTTCTACCTGTTCATGGCCTATGACGGCCTGGATATCCCGTACAACACCCGCGTCGTCCGTGCCGAGAAGATCGACGGTCCGTACTACGACATCACCGGACGCAACTTCTCCAACGCCCGCGGGGACTGCTACCCGATCGTCACCCATCCCTACAAGTTCTCCAAGGGATCCGGCTGGGTGGGCATCTCCCACTGCGCCGTGTTCCAGCAGGACGGCACCGGCGACTGGTTCTACGCTTCCCAGGGCCGTTTCCCGACGGATGCGGGCGGCAATGCGCCGAACGCCGTGATGATGGGCCATGTCCGCCGCATCGTCTGGTGCCCCTCCGCCGCCGACGCCTTGGACGACCTGTGGCCGATCTCCCTCCCGGAGCGCTACGCCGGTCTCACCAGGACGCCCGTCAAGGCCGATGAGATCGCCGGTACCTGGGAGCACATCAACCTCAAATACGACTACGGGAAACAGGACACCGCCGCCAAACTCACGCTGAGCGCGGACGGGAAGATATCCGGCGCCCTCACCGGCACCTGGAGCTTCGACGAGGCGAAACAGTTCCTCACGCTGACCGCAGGCGGGAAGACCGTCGTCGTCGTGGTTTCCCACGAAGTGGACTGGGAAGCGTCTCCCCGTCAGGAGACGGTCGTGTATGCAGGAACCGAAAAGGCCCTGAACGCCACCTGGTGGGGAAAGAAGGTCCAGTGACCCTTTCCGGGAGAATTGGTTTTTTCTTCGTAGCAAATGAATGATTTTTCGCACCCGGTACGCGCGAAAACACCTATTTTTGTGAGTAGAGACTAATAACCTGATAATGATTATGATAAAGAAGACATTGACCCTCATCGCGGTGCTTGCCGCCGCCCTGACCTCCGCTGCGCAAGTCAAGGTTTCCGTCCACGAGACGGCGAAGGACCAGCCGGTCATCCCGGCCGAGATCTACGGACAGTTCTCCGAACACCTCGGAAAGTGCATCTACGAAGGTATCTGGGTGGGCAAGGATTCCTCCATCCCGAACGTGAACGGCTACCGCACGGACGTGCTGGAAGCCTTCCGGGCCCTGAAAGTGCCCGTGCTCCGCTGGCCGGGCGGCTGCTTTGGCGACGAGTACCACTGGATGGACGGCATCGGCCCGCAGGAAAACCGCAAGAAGCTCGTGAACAACAACTGGGGCAGCACCGTGGAGGACAACTCCTTCGGCACCCATGAGTTCCTGAACCTCTGCGAGATGCTGGGCATCGAGCCCTACATCAGCGGCAACGTGGGTTCCGGCACCGTCGAGGAACTGGCCAAGTGGGTCGAATACATGACCGCCAAGGAAGGCTCGATGGCCGAGCTCCGCGCCAAGAACGGCCGCAAGGAGCCCTGGAAGGTGAAGTACCTGGGCGTGGGCAACGAAACCTGGGGCTGCGGCGGCGACATGACGGCGGACTATTACGCCGATGTCTATAAGCGCTACGCCCTCTACGCCCGCAACTACAACGGCAACCGCATCTTCAAGGTCGCCTGCGGCGCCTCCGACTACGACTACAACTGGACGAAGGTCATGATGCAGAAGGCCGCGTCCAAGATGGACGGCCTCTCCCTGCACTACTACACCTGCAAGGGCTGGACGGGCAGCAAGGGTTCCGCCACGCAGTTCACCCCGGAAGAGTACTACAACGTCCTCGCGAAGACCTGCGAGATCGAAGAGGTCATCAAGAACCACTTCGCCATCATGGACGCCTATGATCCCGAGCGCCGCGTCGCCCTCCTCCTGGACGAATGGGGCACCTGGTTCGACGTGGAGCCCGGCACCAACCCGGGCTGGCTGTTCCAGCAGAACACCATGCGGGATGCGATGGTCGCGGCCCTGAACCTGAACATTTTCCAGAAGTACACCGAGCGCCTGAAGATGGCGAACATCGCCCAGATCGTGAACGTCCTGCAGGCCATGGTCCTCACCGACGGCGACAAGATGGTCCTCACCCCGACCTACCACGTCTTCCGGATGTTCAATGTCCACCAGAATGCGACGTATGTCCCTTCGGATTACAGCACCGGCAACATCGTCTCCGCCGAGGGCCGGATCATGGACGACTTCAGCGCCTGCGTCTCCCGCGACGCCGTCGGCAAGCTCCATGTCTCCCTGGCGAACCCGTACCTGGACAAGCCCGTCACCGTGGAACTCGCCTTCGACCAGCTGAAGCCGAAGACCGTCACCGGTGAGATCCTGAAGGCCGACAAGATCAACGCGTACAACGAGTTCGGCAAGGCGCCGGCCGTCGCTCCCGTGGCCTTCACGGGCGCGAAAGCCTCCGGAAAGGGGGTGAAACTCACCCTGCCCGCCGCTTCCGTCGTCGTTCTTGAAATCCAGTAATACGATGAAACACAGTCTCTTATTGCTTGCTGCCTGCCTCGTCCTCGCGGCAGGCTGTACGGCGTCACCGAAGGAACAGGTGGCCGTCAATCCGCTGACCTACACGGACATTCCCGACCCGGACATCATCCGCGTGGGGGAAGACTACTACATGGTGTCCACCACGATGTATTTCTGCCCCGGCGCACCCATCATGCACTCCCGCGACCTCGTGCACTGGGAGATTGTGAACTACATCTACGACGTCATCGAGGACGATGACATCTACAACCTCCGGGACGGCAGGAACGCCTACGGCAAAGGCCAATGGGCGACGACGCTCCGGTACCAAGACGGCACCTATTACGCCCTGTTCGTCGCGAACGACCAGCAGAAGACGTACCTGTACCGCACGAAGGACATCGTGAACGGGCCGTGGGAACGGAACGTGATCGAGGGCTACTTCATGCACGACGCCTCCCTGCTGTTCGACGACGGACGCCTCTGGGTGGTCTGGGGCAACGGCAACCTGAACCTCGTGGAACTCGAGCCGGACGGCAGCGCCGTCAAGGCCGGCGCGGAAGCCGAACTCCTCATCGAGTCCCCGCGCGAAGGCTGGAACCTCCGGGCGGAAGGCGCGCATTTCTACCACATCGGCGATTACTACTATGTGCTGGAGATCGACTGGCCGCGGGACAAGCCCCGTACGGCCACGGTCTGGCGCAGCAAGGACATCCACGGGCCGTACGAGTCCAAGGTCGTGCTGCAGGGCACCCTGGGCGGCCGCGGCGACGGCATCGCGCAGGGTCCGATCGTCGAGACCCAGCACGGCGACTGGTATGCCGTCCAGTTCCAGGACCACGGCGCCGTGGGCCGCATCCCGTGCCTCCAGCCCGTCACCTGGGTGGATGGCTGGCCGATGATGGGCGAGAACGGCGTTCCGCTGGAGGAAGTGACCGTGAACCTGCCGGAGCAGGGACGCGACTATGTATGGGACAATGACGAGTTCGACAGCGCGAAGCTGGCGCTCGTCTGGCAATGGAACCACAAGGCGCCGGAGGGCTGGTCGCTCACCGAGCGGCCGGGCTGGCTGCGGCTGCGGGCCGCGCAGGCCGCCGGCCTCGCCGACGCCCGCGGCACGCTCACCCAGCGCACCGTCGGCCCCCGCTGCATCAGCGAGGCTTACCTGGACGCTTCCGGCATGAAACCGGGAGACGAGGCGGGCCTGGCCGCGTTCCAGAGCGGCAACGCCCGCGTCGGCGTGCGCGTCGATGCGAACGGAGAGCGCTTCATCGTCCTGCACCAGAACGGCCGGTCCTTCTCCCGTGGCGAAGATGGAAGACCCGTGTTCAAGAACCTCGACGAAGACCTGGCGGTCATCCCGCTGGAAGGCGACGGTCTCTGGATGCGCATCAACTACGTCTTCACCCCGCAGGAAGAAGGCGAGGAGGCGGACACCGCGACCTTCAGCTGGTCCACCGACGGAAAGGAATGGACCGTCGCCGACTATAAGCTTCACATGCGCTTCACGCTGGACTACTTCACCGGCTACCGGAGCGCCCTGTACGACTTCAACACCCTCGGAGAGGGTGGCATCGCGGACTTCGACTGGTTCCACCAGCGGGTCTACTAGAAACCAAGGCTGCTTAACCTAAACATATATACCAACCAATCAAGTAGCCAGAAACCCCCTGGGAGTTTTTCCAGGGGGTTTCCATTTTATTTGTTATATTTGTAAAAACAACCAACAGCATGAAGCGGATCCTCTCTTTCTCCCTGACTCTCATCGCTTTCCTGCCTCTCCTGGCGCAGAATCCCATCATCGGCACCTCCTTCACGCCCGACCCGGCGCCCTATGTGCACGGGGACAAGGTGTATTTGTTCGTGGACCACGACGAGGATGATGCCGTGTACTTCAAGATGAAGGACTGGCTGCTATACAGCACGGAGGACATGGTCAACTGGACCTATCTCGGCGCCCCCGTGTCCACGGCCACGTTCCCGTGGGCCTTCCAAGGGGACCGCGCCTGGGCCTCGCAGGCCGTGGAGCGGAACGGGAAGTGGTACTGGTACGTGTGCCTGACCGAGGCGGCGACCCGGGCGGACGCCCTCGCCGTGGCGGTCGCGGACCGGCCCGAAGGGCCGTACACCGACGCCATCGGCGGGCCGCTCGCGACCGGGTTCGCGTTCATCGACCCGACCGTCTTCATCGACGATGACGGCACGCCCTGGCTCTTCTGGGGCAACAAGGGCTGCTGGTACGGCCGCCTGGGGGACGACATGATCTCCTTCCCGGACGGCTGGAAGGAAGTCCCCGGTTTCCACGAGCCGGTTTCCTTCGGCCCGGAATCGATGAAACCCGACTGGTCCGACGGCGGTAAGGAAAAGATGATGGTAGGCTATGAGGAAGGTCCCTGGCTCACGAAGCGGGGCGACACCTATTACCTGTCGTATCCCGCCGGCGGCGTGCCGGAGCACATGGCCTATTCCACGGCGAAGAGCATCCACGGACCCTGGTTCTACCGCGGCCGGATCATGGACGAAGCGGAAAACAGCTTCACCATCCACGGCGGCAACATCACCTTCCGCGGGCATAACTACATGTTCTACCACAACGGCAAGCTGCCCAACGGCGGCGGTTTCCGCCGGGCCACCTGCGTGGAGGAATTCACCTACGGGGCCGATGGCTCCATCCCCTTCATTCCCTTCACGGAAAAGGGCGTGGACCCGCTCCAGACCCTGAACCCCTATGTGATGACCCAGGCCGAGACGATGGCCGCCTCCTACGGCCTCAAGACGGACCGCACCGCCGGCAGCCGCCATTGGGTGACCTCCGTCCACAACGGCGACTGGCTCAAGGTCCGGAATGTCGATTTCGGGGACGAGCCCGCCGTCCTCGTGTCGCTGGAAATGCTGAACTTCAAGCATCCCGGCACCGTGGACTTCTACCTGGACGAGCTGGGCGGAAGGCCCATCGCCTCCGTCCCTGTCAACGGGGAGAACATGCTGGTCAAGGCGTCCGTCTCTCCGCGGGCGAAGGGCGTGCATGACCTGTATCTGATGTTCCGCGGCGGCGACGAGGAACTCTTCGACCTGGACTGGTGGGTGTTCAACCACCATCTGAACATGCCCATCATCCAGACCAAGTTCACGGCCGACCCGGCGCCGATGGTCCATGACGGCACGGTGTACCTGTACACCACGCACGACGAGGACGGCGCCCAGGGCTTCCAGATGTTCGACTGGCTCCTGTACACCTCCACCGACATGGTGAACTGGACAGACCACGGGGCCGTGGCCTCGCTGGACAGCTTCGAATGGTACGACGGCAAGAACGGCGCCTGGGCCGAGTGCGTGGTGGAGCGGGACGGCAAGTTCTACATGTACTGCCCCATCCACGGGCACGGCATTGGCGTGCTGGTCGCGGATACGCCCTTCGGCCCCTTCAAGGATCCGATCGGGAAGCCGCTCGTGTGGCAGAAGGAACACTGGGAGGACATCGACCCGTCCGTGTTCGTCGACGATGACGGCCAGGCCTACATGTACTGGGGCAACCCGCACGTGTACTGGTGCCGGCTGAACAAGGACATGATTTCGGTCGATGGGGAGATCCACCGGATCGACTATCCCATCGACACGTACCAGGAAGGGCCCTGGTTCTACAAGCACAACGGGAAGTACTACCTTGCATTCGCGTCCACCTGCTGCCCGGAGGGCATCGGGTACGCGATGAGCGACTCCCCCGTCGGGCCGTGGAAGTCCATGGGCGCGATCATGGACCGCACCTGGCGCACCCGGGGCAACCATCCCGGCATCATCGAATTCAAGGGCCAGTCCTACGTGTTCGGCCTCAACTACGACCTGCATCACCTGGAGACCTTCAAGCACGCGGAGCAGCGGAGCGTTTCCGTCGCCCCGATGTACTATGAGCCCGACGGTTCCATCCGGAAAGTCCCCTACTGGCTGGACAATGTCGTCGAGCAGGTCGGGACCTTCGATCCGTTCCGCCGGGTGGAAGCCGAGACGATGGCCTGGGGCTACGGCCTCAAGACGGACGTCGTGGAAGGCCGCGGCATCGTGCTGCGGGACATCGACGCAGGCGAGCACCTGCTCGTGAAGGGGGTCGATTTCGGCCGGGGCGCCGGCAAGTTCACCGCCTGCCTCGAGGGTCCGGCGACCATCGAGGTCCGGCTGGACGCGGTGGACGGCCCGCTTGTGGGCACCTTGACCGCGAAGGCCGGAAAAGCCGGCTTCCGCGAGGCGTCCTGCCGCCTCAAGGGCGCGACAGGCGTTCATGACCTCTATTTCGTCTTCCAGTCCGGCGGCTTCCGCTGGGACTGGTGGAAGATGGGACGATAATCACATAAAAGACGAGCCATGAAGCATTTCTTTCTTTCCGCCGCGCTGCTGCTGTGCGCCGTGGCGGCGTCCGCCCAGCCGGCCCGGCGGGGCGCCCCGAAGATCAATGACGACCTGAGCGTCTCCTTCCAGGTGACGGCTCCCCAGGCCCGGGAAGTGAGCGTGGACATCTGCGGCAAGGTGTATCCGATGGTCCGCGAGGGCGAAGGCCCCTGGCGGGTCACGACGGACCCGCTGGAGCCCGGTTTCCACTACTATTTCCTTGTCGTGGACGGATTTCGCGCGAGTGATCCGGCCAGCAAGCACTATTTCGGCACCGGAACGGACGCCAGCGCCATCGACATTCCCGAGGCGGGCGTGGATTTCTACCTGGACAAGGATGTGCCGCGGGGCGACGTGCGCCTGGAGCGCTACTGGTCCCCTTCCCTGAAGACCTGGCGCACCGCGTGGGTGTATGTCCCGGCCGAATATGACAACAATCCCCGGAAGCGCTATCCGGTGCTGTATCTGCAGCACGGCGGCGGCGAGGACGAGACCGGCTGGACCTTCCAGGGCAAGACGGACATCATCCTTGACAATCTTCTCGCCGAGGGCAAGTGCGAGCCGATGCTTATCGTGATGGACTACGGACAGGCGGGCGATTTCGCGAAGATCCTGCTGGAAGAGACCATCCCGATGGTGGACAGCCGGTTCCGGACCCTGGCCGACCCGAAGCACCGCGCCATGGCCGGCCTGTCGTTCGGCGGCGGGCAGTCCTGGTCCATCGGCCTGAAGCATCCGGAGGTGTTCTCCTCCATCGGCATCTTCTCCTCCGGCATGTTCGGCGGCGTGGGCGCCGGGGCTTATGCCCCGTTCTCTGTGGAAAGCCAGCTGCCGGAGCTCCTGGCTGATCCGGCCGCTTTCAATGCCGCGCACGACGTGTTCTACATGTCCTGCGGCCTGGGCGATCCCCGCATCGAGCATACCCGGAAGGCAGCCGAGGCGCTGAAAGCCGCGGGCGCGAAGGTCCATTTCACGGCCTGGCCCGGCGGCCACGAGTGGCAGCCGTGGCGCAAGTCCCTGCATGAATTCGTTCAATTACTGTTCAAATAGATTATGAAAAAGATGCTTTTGATCGTGGCGGCCGCGCTCGGCCTCTGGGCGTGCGCCACCGTCCCCGGCCAGGTGAAAGTGACCGGAGGAACCATCCAGGGCCTGGTCCTGGATGACATGGCCGTGTACAAAGGGATTCCGTTCGCCGCCCCGCCCGTGGGCGAGCTGCGCTGGAAGGCGCCGCAGCCCGTCGTGGCCTGGTCCGGCGTCAAGGAATGCCAGACTTTCGCCCCCAATCCGATGCAGGGCAACGGCGAGGGCTGCAGCGAAGACTGCCTGTATCTGAACGTATGGACCCCTGCCAAGAGCCCGAAGGAAAAACTCCCGGTGATGGTGTGGATCTACGGCGGCGGTTTCGCAGGCGGCGCCACATCCTATTATGACGGGGCTCTGCTGGCCCGCAAGGGCGTGATCCTCGTGAGCGTCGCCTATCGCGTGGGCAAGCTGGGTTTCCTGTCCCTGCCTGAACTCTCAGCGGAGAATCCGAACGGTGTGAGCGGCAACTATGGCCTGCTGGACCAGATCGCCGGCCTGCAGTGGGTGAAGGACAATATCGCGAAATTCGGCGGCGACCCGGACAACGTGACCATCTTCGGTGAATCCGCCGGCGGCATCTCCGTGAGCATGCTGTGCGCCTCGCCGCTGGCGAAGGGCCTCTTCAAGCGGGCCATCTCCCAGAGCGGCGGTTCCTTCGGCCCCACCAATCCCCAGTCCTATCCCGGCGAGAACATGCAGACCCTTGCCGTGGCTCAGGAAGCCAACGCAGCCTGGGCCAAGGGCGCTTTCGGCGAGGACTATACGCTGGAGCAGCTGCGTGCGGCCGATGTCAAGTCTGTCATGGGCGGCTTCGGCGGTTCCGGTGGCTGGCCCATCGCGGATGGCTACGTGATTCCGGACGACCAGTATAAGCTGTACGAGGCCGGGAAATACAACGATGTCGATGTCCTCATCGGCTACAACTCCGATGAAGGCCTGAGCTTCGGCTTCTCCTTCGGCGGCGGCAGCCACGAGGACCAGGTGCGCGCCCGGTATGAGGACTATGCCGACGCCCTCCTCGCCGCGTATCCGGTGGAGGCCGACGGCAAGGTGGGCAAGACCGCCCGCGACCTCACCCGCGACGCCGCCTTCGGCTGGCAGACCTGGGCCTGGGCACGCCTGCAGGAGCGCACCGGCAAGGGCCGCGTGTGGCTCTATTACTTCGACCAGCATCCCGACTACCCGGCGGATTCCCCGCGCTTCGGCCAGGGATCCCCGCATGGGCAGGATGTGGCTTATGTCTTCGGCAATCCGGAGGAGGTGCAGCCCACCGACATGGACCTTTCCGGCTGGATGATGGACTACTGGACCAACTTCGCCAAAACCGGCGACCCGAACGGCCCCGGCCTCCCGGAGTGGCCGCGCTTCGTGAACAGCGCCCCGCAGACGATGGTCCTCACGGGCACCGGCTGCCACGCCGCCCCCGTCCCCTCCGAAGCGGCCCTCAAGGTCCTGGACGAGTACTTCGCCTGGCGCCGCAGCCAAGAGTAAGATTCTGAGCGACTTACATGAAGAGAGGTGCACCCGGCGGTGCACCTCTCTTTCGTTAAAACGTTGTAAAACAGTTACTTGGCCATGTACTTCTCCGCCTTGACGCGGTTCAGGAAGGCGACCATCGCGGAGAGGGTCTCTTCCGTGTACATGTTCATGCCGTGGCCGCCGCCCTCCACCATGTGGAGTTCACTGTCCACGCGGGCGTCCTGCAGCAGGCCGTAGAAGTGCGGGGCCTGGCAGCTGGGGACCACGTTGTCCGCCGTGCCGTGGAAGATGCACACGGGCGGGTCGTCCGGGTAGGTCGTGGCGTTCAGATACTTGAAGGCTTCTTCGTTCCCCTTGAAGGAGAAGCCCATCACGGCCTCCTCGGGACCATGGTTCCAGGTGTCTTCCTCCGCGCCGCAGCTCATGTAGTTCAGGTCCACGGGACCGGACCAGTCGCAGGCCGCGTCGACCGCGCTGGAGAACTGCAGGTTGCCGCCCACGCTGCCTTCCAGCTGGGGCTGGTTGCCGGACGTGGCGGCAAGCGAAGCCAGATGGCCGCCGGAGGAGAAGCCCGAGACCGCCACGAAGGTCGGGTCGAACTTGTATTTCGCGGCGTTGGCCTTGACGAAGCGGATCACGCCCTTGATGTCGTGGATCTGGGCCGGGAACTTGGCGTCCTGGGAAGAACGGTGGTTCGGGGTGACCACGGCGTAGCCCGCATCCAGCAGGGCGTTCACGATGGTGCCGAGGTCCGCCATCCCCTTGGAATTGTTGGAGAACCAGGCGCTGCCATAGATATGGACCACCACGGGATAGGTGTCCTTCTCCACCTTCGGGAGATAGATGTCCAGCTTGTGATACACCTGGCCGTCACCGGCATAGTCCACGTCGGCGATCTTCTGGGAGCAACGGACGTCCACCTTGGGCATCTGGAAACCGCCGAAGCCCGTCGGCTGCGCGAACAGACCGAGGGCTCCGAGGGTAAAAGTAAGGGACATAAGAAGTCTTTTCATCGATCAGTGCTTTTTCAGATCCCACTTGCAATTATCGTTCCCGAAATCGAACTTGGCCAGACCGGGGGTGCTGTCGGCCACGGAAACGAGGCAGAACGGCTGGTCGCAGCCGGGAATCTCCTTGGGCATGATGCGGTAGGTTCCGTCGATGAGCTGGTCGATGCGCCAGAGCTGGTTCGCCGCGCCGGTGAATTCCTCGACGGTGGTGAGGGTCGCGCCCTCGGCGGCCGCCAGGGCCCGGGACATACGGGCCGCCGAGGAAGCCGCCCGCTTCGGGAACGGCCTCGATCGTCCACTTCTGGTGCGGACGGGCCATGTAGTCGCTCATACGCACAGGGATGTCACCCGCAGGCCAGTCGGGAGCAACCTCCTCGAGCTTCTGGCCTTCGAGCTTGGTGACAGGCTGGTCCTGGCCCCGGCCGAAGCCGAACATGCGCATGCCGCCCTGGGCGCGGACGAAGTCCACGGTCAGTTCGAGCGCATAGCCACGACGGCGGGAAAGGATCTTGTAGTTGCCGTCCTGGAAGAGCTCGCCGGCTTCCGGCCAGCCGTTCTTCCACAGGATCGGACGGATGGCGAGCACGCTGCGGCCGCTGCGGTCCAGGTCGCCCTCCCAGTGGAAGGACATCTTCTCCACGCCCGGCTCCTCGATGTAGCGGCCGAAGTGACCGGCGCCGAACTGGCGCTCGTCGGCGGCGACGACCATCTTGCCACCGCCGCGCAGCATGTCGCGGCCCACATTGTCCAGGAACGGGCCCGTCGGCTTGCGGGAACGGCCCACCACGATGTTGTAGGTGGAGTTCACCCCGTCGCAGCAGGTGCCGTGGGTGCCCAGCAGGTAGTACCAGCCGTCATTGTAGATCATCACGGAAGCCTCGCAGTCGATGGCGACGTCCACGGCCTTGTTGCCGGGGAGACGGGCGCCCGTCTTGGGATCGAGCTCGACCATCCGGATGTTGCCGAAATAGGTGCCGTAGGTGCAGAACAGACGGCCGTCGGGATCCATGAGGAGGCCGATGTCGATGGCGTCGCAGTCCTCATCCATCTCCGAATGCGCCACCTCGATGGGCTCGGAGTAGGCGAAGTCCGGGGAATTCGGGTCCAGGGTCTTGTTCCACATCGTGAGGATCCGGCCGGCGTGGCCGCCACCGAGACCGCCGCCCGTGGCGCTGTAGCCCACGAGGTACCGGTCACCGATCTTGATCGCGTCCGGGGCCGCGCCGCCGCCGGGACGGACCGCGCCGCTTTCCCAGGTCCAGCCGTCGGCGGAGATCAGGCCGCCGCCACCGGTGCCGAAGGTGTAGTATTTGCCGTCGCAGAGCTGGATCGTGGACGGGTCATGGATGTAGGGAGCGCCCACCTGGGCGGCTGCGGAAACACAGGCCAGGGCAAGAATGCCCGCGAGAAGGATATTCTTTTTCATGGCTTATTTCGTGCTGAGGGTGATGTTCTTGACAGGGTTGCCGGCTTCGTCGATGAAGCGGACGCAGAAGTCGCTCATGCCGGGGCCGTTGATGACGGCGCCCCAGATGATGTTGCGGCCTTTCTTGAGGGTGAGGCGCTCGGAGGCGACGTCATCTGCCACCATCCGGCGGTCACCGGACAGGATGACGGCCTCTTCCCCATTGAGCCACCACATGGACGCGGAGTTGGAACCGACGGACATACGGACATTCGGAATGTCCTCCGGGCAGTTCACGACGGTCACGGCCCAGAAGATCACGCCGTAACGGTCCTCGGTGAGGTTCGTGGCGAAGCGGAACAGCTTCACGTTGTAGCGCTGGCTGTCGAAGGCGTGCCACTGGAGTTTCTTGTCCTTCTTCTCATAGACGACGGGCTCGTCGAAACGCATGCGGGGACGGCCGGCGGACATGTCCACGGGCGGCTGGTATTCGACGGTCACCTTCACCTTGGAACCGTCCTTGGGGAGGACATCACCGAGTTGGCCCTTGAAATACGGGACGGCGAACGCCTCGCGGATGTAACTGTCGGTGAAGACGGTGTTGCTGCGATTGGGCTTGCTGATGGGTTCCAGCAGCAGCCAACGGCCCAGGAAGCCATCCTTGTCGGGGGTGGCGAAATCCCCGGTGGCGGGGACCATGTACTTCTCGAGGCTGGTCGAGGAGTCGGCATAGACCGGCTCGTCGGCATTCTGCGCATACAGGCACAGGGCACCGGCGAGGGCCGCCAAAGTCAAAAGTACTTTTTTCATGCGTGATAAATTAAAGTGTTTCAAGAATCATTTCACAGCATAGGGGCCGACGGTGGTTCCGGTGAAACCGCCCGCGACGGCCGTTGACAGATAAGAGGCATCGACATTCGCGACGAGCGTGCGCATTTCCCGGCCGTCCACCGCAAAGCCGAAACGGAAGGTAAGTCCGTCGTCGGAGGCGATGGCCAGGTCCACGGTGCTGAATGTCTTCGGGAGGGCCTTGCAGGAGAGGGTCTCGCCCGAGCGTTCGAGGCAGATGGCCGGACTCCCGTCCACGAGGCTTACTTTCAGGAACAGCTGGTGCCGTTCGTCCTTGTACAGGAGCAGGCCCGCCGCCTCACTCCCTTCCGGGAAGAAGCGCATCCGGGTGGAAGCGGTGAAGGCATGGTGCTGCAGCCGGCGCAGGACCAGGGCCGGCGTCTCGAACCGGGTGGCGCGCATCGGGGAACAGGTCAGTTCCAGCACCCCGCCCTTCACGGCATAAAGCCCATTCGCAGGACCGCGGAGCGTCATCCAGCTCTGGTCCAGATGATCGCCGTCAAACGAGTCCTCCACCACGAAGTTGCCGAAGGTCGGGTTCCCTTCCACCCGGACGCCGGGATGGCGGACGGTGAGGGGCACCGTCTCCTCCCCTTCCAGGAAGAACGGGAAGCCGTCTTCCGACCAGCGGACGGGCATCAGGAACGTCTCCCGGCCCAGGTTCTCGAAGCCTTTCTTCGTGGGCCGGCAGCCCAGGAAAACGCCCCACCAGGCCCCATCCGGGGTCTTCACCAGGTCCGCATGGCCCGTGCAGGTCACCGGATCCGGACGGTCCGCCGGCAGGTGGCGCTGGGTCAGGATGGGATTGCGGTTCCAGGGCTTGTAATCCCCCATCGGGGCATCGCTGCGGAAGACCACTTCCGAATGCTGGTCTGAAGTGCCGCCTTCCGCGCACATCAGGAAATACTTCCCGTCGATCTTGTACAGGTGCGGTCCCTCGATCCAGATCGGCTTCGCAGCGGGATCCACGCCTTTGTTCACGATGATTCTCCGCTCGCCGATCGTGCAGTCGTTCTCCACGTCGTATTCCACGATGCGGATCGTGCGGTGGCCGTCATACTCGGGCTTGCCGCCCGGCGCTTCATCGTTGTTCACGATATAGGCCTTGCCGTCGTCGTCGAAGAACAGGGACGGGTCGATGCCCTGCACCTGCGGCAGCAGGATCGGATCCGACCACGCGCCGAAGGGGTCCTGCGTCTTCACCAGGAAGTTGCCGGTCCCCACATTCGTGGTGATCATGTAGTACGTCCGGTTCTTCGGATTGTACTTGATGTCGGGGGCGAAGATGCCGCCGCTCGTGTGCTGGCGGCCGAGGCCCGTCAGCTGGGACGGGCGGTCCAGGACATGGCCGACCTGCTTCCAGTTCACCAGGTCGCGGCTATGGAAAATCGGGACTCCCGGGAAATAGCTGAACGTGGATGTGACCAGGAAATAATCGCCTTCTCCGTTCGTGCAGATGCTCGGATCGGAATACCAGCCCGGCAGGATGGGGTTGTACACCACATCCTTCCCGGACAGGGGATGCGCCGGGTAGACGGCGTCCCTGCCCTCGTACCGGAAACTCTCGAAGACGGCCACCCCGGGAGAAACGGCCGGCTTACAAGCCACGAGCGCCAGGCCCATAGCCAGAGCTGGTAGAAGTCGATTCATAGTCCTGTACTATTCGAAGGAAATCCAGTCTACGTCGAGGTCCTTGCCTTCGTCTACGATGAGTTTGATGTTCTGATTGCCCGTAAGCGGGGTCTCGAACGGGAACTTCACTTCCTTCCAATCCTTGGAAGCCGGAAGGTCGAAGGTGCCGACGATCTTCTCGTCGCGCGTCTGGAAGGACACCTTGGCCGGCGCGGCGCTGCGGATGCGGAAGACGGCCTTGGTCGGCGCGGTCTCCCCGAAATTGATGTCGTCGTAGCGGACCCAGGTGTTGCCGCGGGCGAAGTGGATGTAGAAGCCCTCGAACGGGTTCGCAGCATCCAGCAGGTCGTCATAGACCCCATAGTGATAGACGGCGCTGTAGCGGTCCATCTGGATGTGGTCCGTGGCCTTGGTCTCACCCACGCCGCGGAGGGTCGGGGTGACCTGCTCGATGGTGCCGTCCGGGAGGAAGGAGATCTTGTCAATGCGCACCGAACGGTTCTTGTCGAAGTTCGGAGAATAGTCATTGTGATGATAGAACAGGTACCACTGGCCCTTGTAGTTCACGATGGAATGATGGTTCGTCCAGCACTCGTTCTGGGAACGCTCCATGATGATGCCCTTGTACTCGTAGGGGCCCATCGGGCTCTTGCTCATCGCATAGGCGAGCACCTCGGTGTTCTCCTTCACGTACGGATAGGTCAGGTAGAAGTTGCCGTCCTTTTCGAAGGCGAAGGGGCCCTCCGCCTGGCGGCTGGGCAAGCCCTGGAGGCAGTTGACACCCACCATCTCCATCTCGCGGTTGCCCCACTTCATCGTCGTCTTGGGGTTGTCGTCAGCGAGTTTCTTCATGCTGGGATCGAGCTTGGCGCAGCGGCCGTTGCCCCAGAAAATGTAAGCGTTGCCGTCGGAGGCCTGCAGCACGCAGGGATCGATCCCGTTGATGCCCTCGATGGGCTCCGGTTCAGGAATGTACGGTCCTTCCGGACGGTCGGCGACGGCCACGCCCACCGCAAAACCGCGGCCCTTGGAGGCGTTCGGGAAATAGAAATAATACTTGCCGTCCTTCTCGACGCAGTCCGGCGCCCACATGGAATAGCCCTCAGGATTGCCCCAGGGAACGTCTTTCTGGTTCAGGATCACGCCGTGGTCCGTCCAGTTCACGAGGTCCTCGGAGGAGAAAACGTGATAGTCCTCCATGCAGAACCATTTGCGCTCGGGTTCCACCGGGCTGATGATGTCATGGGAAGGGAAGAGGTATACTTTCCCGTTGAAGACGCGGGCGGTCGGGTCGGCGCTGTACAGGCCCTTGATGACAGGGTTCTGGGCGAAAAGGCCGCAGGAAAGCAGCAAGGCGGCGATGGGGAGGATGAATCTCTTCATGGTCGTTTATTTCTGGAAGATGTGGGGAATGAATTCGTTCAGGCAGCGGCGCCAGGTGAGCCACTCGTGGGCGGTGCCCGGGGACTCGTAGTACGTCGCGTTAATGCCGATGTCGTTCAGGTTCTTGACGAACGTGTTGGCGCCGAAGTTCTCCTCGGAGCCCATGCCCATGAACAGGTAATGGACCTGCTTGTTGAACTTGTCGGCATCCGCGAAAGCGCCGTCGTAGAGGGTCTTGAAATCAGTGCCCGGCATGTTGAAGATGGCGCCGCTGAAGGTGCCCATCCAGGCGAACTTGTCTAGGTTCGTGAGGGCCACGTCGAAGGTCTGGTGACCGCCCCAGGAGAGGCCGGCCATCGCGCGGTTTTCGCGGTCCGCCTTCACGCGGAAGGTCTTCTCGATGTACGGGATGATCTCATTGAGGAGGATCGGATAGAAGGAAGCGCCGAAATTCTGCATGGTCTCCCCCTTCTTGGCGCCGAAGCCGTAGCCGCAGTTGCCGTAGTCCATCACCACGATCATCGGGACGCTCTTGCCGGCGGCGATGCTGTTGTCCATGATGTTGCCGGGTATTTCTTGTTGCCCTGCTCATATTCGGCCGGGGTATAGACATAGCAGGTGCGGACCGCCTTCTCGATCTCGCTCCAGTACTGGCACTCGCGCACCTGGCCGTGCGGAACGGCCGGATTGAAGGTGTAGTACGCGGCCACTTCCGGCTTCTCGGGAATCTCGATGCCGCTCGTCTGCTGGCTGCAGCCGTAGAAGGTCTCGCTGTTGGGATCGTTCACGCGGACACCGTCCACGAGGAGCGCATAGTAGTGGAAGCCCACCACCAGCGGATCCGTCGTGCCGGTCCAGACCCCCTTCTCATCCTTCGTGAGGGGATATTTCTTGTTGCAGATGTCCACCTGCACGTCCGTCGCCGTAGGCGCGGCGATCTGGAAGGTGGCACGCCCCTCGGCATCCACGCAGGGATACTCCTTGGTGGGAACATTGGTGGAGGCAGGGGTCTGCGCAAAAGCAACGAGGCTGGCGGCCAGCGCCAGGGTAAGGGTCAGTATCTTTTTCATTTGAAGAATTTTTGCAAAGTTTCGTTCAGGTAGGCTCGGGCGTTCATCCAAGTATGACCGCCGTCGGTGTTCATATCTTCGTGTTTGATGCCCTTCTTGTCCAGGTATTCACGGTTCTCCACGACCTGCTTGTACAGGAAGTCCTCGGAGCCCACGCCGTACCAAACCAGCTTGAACCGGTCATTGATGAGGGCGGGATTCTCGCCGTACTGCGGGAAGCAGGTGTCCATCATCTCCGGAGTAAGGTACGCGCTGTAGGAGGCCAGCCAAGCGAAGCATTCCGGGCGCGAAAGGGCGGTATAGAGCGACTGGCCGCCGCCGCGGGAGAAGCCAGCGATGGCGCGGTGGTCGCGGTCGTTCACCGTGCGGAAGGACTGCTCCACGTACGGCATGATGCACTCGGTCATTTCCTTCGCGAAGACCTCGTACATCTTCGTCGCGGCCATCGACGCGGGCTGCGGGGTCGAGCCCATGTTGCCGTACGGCATCACGACGATCATCGGCTCGGCCTTGCCGTCGGCGATGAGGTTGTCCAGGATCGTGTTCAGCTTGCCCACCTTGAACCAGGTTTCCTCGGTGTCGGTCGTACCGCTGATGAGGTAGAAAACGGGATAGTTCTTTCCGGAAGTCTCATAGCCCGCAGGCGTGTAGACCACCAGCGGACGCCAGGCGTTCAGGACGGACGAGCGGTACTGGCAGTACTGCATCTTGCCGTGCGGGACATCGCGGACGCCGTAAGGCACGCCCTGCTGCGCCTGTGGCTGCGGAGCGCCGGGACGACGGAAAGCGAAGCCTGCCGGAATCTCCACCAGGGAAGCCTTGAAGTTCTCGTTCGGGAAGAGGTCCTTGTTCAGCGGGTCGGAGATGGATACGCCGTCGACAATAAAATTATACGGATAGATATCGCGCTTTTCCGGCGTGACCGTGAGGGTCCACAGGCCGTTCCGGCCCTTGACCATGGGCATGGGAGCCTTCAGGAACTGGCTGGAGAGCAGCACTTCCTTGGCGTTCGGGGCCTGGAGGTTGAAGGTCACGGCACCCGCCATGCTCACGAGCGGAGAGGCGACCGCGTTGGAATGGTAATCGCCCGGCGCGGGCTTATACGGGATTCCCCAGATCTTGAGCATTTCCGCAGCATAGCGGCGGCCGAGTTCGCGGTAGCCCGCGGCAGTAAAGTGCAGGAAATCAAAGTTCTGCGGACAGCCGTCGGCCGGGATGACATGGGCCGTGGGAATCACACGGGCGATCGTGTCGATGACGGCATTGTGGGCAGCGCAGGTGCCGCCGCGGTCCGCCGCAACCACTTCACCCACGAGAAGCGGCACGTCCTCGGCATTGAGTTTCAGGTCCCGCAGGAGGTTCTCATAGACGGTCTTTACATCGTTCGGCCACTTCGGGTCGCCGGTGTTCGTCTCGCCCTGGTGCATCAGGATGCCGGAGATGACCCCCTTCTTCTTCGCGATCTTGCCCATCGCCACCAGCCGGTCGTACGGATTTCCGTCATAGGCCGCCAGCATGGGCTTCATCCACTCCGGCGCCGTCTTCGCATACTCGTCGATGCGGTCCGGCAGGAAACCGTCGATGCTGATGCCGCCGATGGCGACATGCACGATGCCCACCTTATGGCCTTCCGGCAGGTTTTCCAGCAGGGTGCGGCCGAAATAATCGACCGGAGTCAGACCGGTATTCTCGCGGCACAGCGGCGGCAGGGCCTTGTACCACTTGCCCATCTTGCGGGACTTGTCGGAGAAGTTGACGGCGGAGAGGTTCAGGAAATTGTCGGACACCCCGACGGAATCTTGCGGCTCGATGCGCGCGTTGCCCTCCATATTCGACTGCCCGAAGCAGAGGAAAATATGGAAATTCTTGTCTTGTGCGGTTGCGTTCAGTACAGTCAGGGCGGCAACCATTGAAAGAAAGAGCTTCTTCATGGGTGCAGTGTGTTGTGTTTTGGAACCCGGGTCGGGTATCACCCCGGCCCGGATTATTAGGAGCGGTTGTCTATTCCCAACCCGGATTCTGGACGATGTTCGGGTTCTTGGACATCACCGTGGTCGGATACGGGAAGAAATCGTGCTTGCCCTGAACGAAACCGACGGTCCACTTTGCGTCGATGGCCTCGTGCGTGCTGACGGTATAGAAGCGGCTGTTGGCTTCAGTGCCATTTTCCCATTTGATGCCCTGATCGGTGCTCTGAGGAGCGCGGTGAAGCTTGTCGAACAGCTTAGGAACATCCTGGCCGGCCTTCTTGACGCGGTCGGTGTCACCCCAGCGGAGGAGGTCCAGCCAGCGGCTGCCTTCGAGCCAGAGCTCATAGCTCTTCTCCTTCTTGAGGACGTTCATGTCCACATTGTCGCTGATGGTCTTGGAGCCAGCGCGCTTCTGGATTTCGTTCACAGCCCACTTGGCCTGGGCGGCATCATTGGTCTGGAGGCAAGCCTCAGCATAGAGCAGGAGCACCTCGGCGTAACGCATCACGACGTTGTTGTTCAGGCGAACGTTGTTGCCATAGGCACCGGCATCGGTGGCGCGGACCAGCTGCTTGAACGGCAGCCAGAAGGACTGGCCATAGAGACCGTCCTTAGGATCGGCGATACCGATGGCCTTGCTGGCCTTCTTCTGCTCGAGCGTCAGGTCATTGACCTTCTTACCGGTAGCATCATCCACAACGGCATCACCGTATTCCATGCCATAGACGGCATCGTCAACGTGAATGAGGGTGGCGTCGAAACGGTAGGAGTGACCGTCGTTGGCGAAGAACTCGTCACCGAACCACTGAGGAACGCCCAGACCGCCCCAACCGTCGACACCGCCGGTGTACTTGGACTGCGGAGCGGCACCGGCCACGAAGTGATCGGAACGCCAGTTCCAGATGTTGGCTTCCATCCAGGTGGAGCGCTGAATCATACCGCTCCAAGCACCGATACCGCTGTTGTACTCGATGTTAGCCTCGAAGATCTTCTCTTCGTTGCAGTCACCCTCGACGTGGAAATTCTCCCAGTACTTTTCGCCGGGAACCAGGGCATACTTGCCGGAGTCGATCACCTTCTTGAGAGCAGTCTTCGCACCGGCATAATCCTTCGCGAAGAGGAGAGCCTTACCCTCGACGGCCCAGGCGAAACCCTTGGTCATCTTGACGGTGGCATCCTTGTCAGAGGTGCTCTTGCGCTCTTCCAGGTCAGGAATGGCGGCTTCGCACTCGGCGGCGACCCACTTGAGGAGATCTTCGTGGGACATCGGGTTTTCCGGATCCTTGTCGGAGTTGTAAGGCAGACCGTCGGTGATGACATGGTCGATGAACGGCGGGGTGTCCCACAGAGCGGTGAGCAGGAAATAGATGTAGGCGCGGATTGTGCGGGCCTCGGCCACGGCGCGCTTGGTGGTCGCGGTGGGGCCGCCCTCGGGCAGACCGTCCTTGAAGTTGTCAATCACCAGGTTGCAGGCATAGTTGGCCATGAACAGGCGCTGATACAGGTGCTCGATAGGAGCGTTACCGGTATCATAGCGGAACTCGTTCAGCGCCGCCATGAAGTCGTTGTCACCGAAGTTGGAACCGGCGGCATACATATCGTCACCGCAGTTGTTGAGGCAAGCCTTGTAGTGCGTGTAGATGGAGCTACCGTTCTGGGAGACCACATTCGAGGCGAACTGTGCATAGGCGGCGGTAAGGGCGGCCTCGCAATCTTCGTCAGTCTTATAGAAGGTCTCGTAGGCGGTCACGCCCTTCTGCGGGATGTCCAGGTTCTTCTCGCAGGAAGCGACGGCAAGGAGGGCGAAGGTCGCAAGAGTGAAGAAAACTATTTTTTTCATAATCACAGTGTCAATTAAGGGTTAGAACGTCAGATTCACACCGAACACGAGCTTCTTGGTCGTAGGATATGAACCGGAGTCAACACCACGGGAAGTGGAGCCGTTGAGGGAAGCAGTTTCAGGATCGGCGCCCGGATACTTCGTGAAGGTGAAGTAGTCGTCCAGGGAGACGAAGAGACGGAGATCGCTGATGTAAACTTTCGAGGTGAGCGTGCGCGGAAGGGTGTAACCGAACTGCAGCTGCTTGATCTTGAAGTAGGAGCCGTCGAAGATGCAGGCACTGGAGCTCCAGTAGTCCCAGCTCTGGGCTATCTGCTTCATGTCCGGATACTTGGCCGTTGCCTTGTTCACGTTCGGGTTGCCCCAGGAGTTCTTCCAGTAGGTGGTGAGGCTGTTCGTCTTGGGACGGTCGGCGGACACCATCAGGTTGTAGATCTCGTTACCGGAAGCGCCGGTGCCGAAGAGAACGAAGTCAAAGCCCTTCCAGGCGAGGTTGACCGTGATACCGTAGGTCAGGTTCGGAATACCTTCACCGAGATAGACCTTATCGTTGTCGGAGACGGTGTAGATAGGCTTGCCGTCCTCATCCTTGCTCTCGCCCTTGCCGTTGATATAGGTAGGGGCACCGGTCTCCTGGTCCACACCATTGTACTTGAAGCCGCGGAAGTACCAGATCGGATAACCCTTCTCGAAGGAAGACTCGAGTTTCTCATTCAGACCGCTGACCACGTCGTTGTTGATACGGTCGAGCAGGGAGTGGACCTCGAGGACCTCGTTGTGCAGGGTGGAAACGTTGCCGCTGATGCTGTAGAAGAGGTCGCCGATGCGGTCCTTCCAGGTGAGTTCGAGTTCGAGACCGGTGTTGAGCACCTTACCGGCGTTGACGGTGGTGCTGCTCACACCGATTTCCGGAAGCGGGGAGATGGAGATGAGGAGGTCGTTCGTGTACTTGCGGTACCAGTCGAAGCCGAGGGTGAGGCGGTCGCGCAGGAAGCGGGCGTCGATACCGGCGTCATACTGCTCGGAGGTTTCCCACTTCAGTTTCGGGTTCGCAAGGCCGGAAGGCATGGAGCCGTAAGTGGCGTGCGCATCGCCGGCGCCCGGATTGAACTGGTACATCTGGCCGTTCAGGGAGATGGAGGTGGAATAGCGGTAACCGCTCAGGACGTTGATATTACCGTTAAGACCCCAGGAAGCACGGAACTTGAGGAAGGAAACGGCGTCGCGGTCCACGTTGTTCTTGAAGAACGGCTCGTTGGAGATGGTCCAACCGGCGGAGACGGACGGGAAGAAACCCCAACGGGCCTCCTTGGACAGCTTGGAGGAGTCGTAAGCATCGGCACGGAAGTTACCCTGGATGCTGTAACGATTGTCGAAGCTGTACATCAGACGGCCGAAGTAGGACAGCTGGGCGCTCATGCTCGGAGCGTTGCCGAAGCCCTTGGTGGTGTTGGAGTTGGAATTCACATAGTCCATGTAGAGGAAGTTGGGCTCGTAGCCGCGCAGCGGATCCGGACCGGAAGCGTTGGCGCTCACGTTGTCACTGTGGCTCTCGGTATAGGACATACCGGCCATCGCGCCGACGTTGTGCTTGCCGAAAGTGCGGTTGTAGTTCGCGAAGTTCTCCCACTGATAGTAGTAACCGGTGTTCGCGCTAGCGGAGATGCTGTAGTTCGCGGACTGGGCCATGGAAGTGAGCCAGTAGGGCTTGTCGAAACTGTGGCTGCTGCTCTGGTTGATGCGGTAGCCGAAGCGGGAAGTGAAGGTGAAGCCCTTGAACGGCATGAAGTTGGCGGCCAGGGAACCACGGATGTTGATACCACCGTTGGAGGAATCGGTCTTGTCACGCTGGAACAGCGGGTTACCGGTGGCTTCCTCCAGGTACTTGGAAGTGCCGTAGAAGTCGTTGTTGTGGTTCGGATCCGTCGGGATGGGATCTCCGGCGGCGTAGTGTTCCTGCATACCACCCGGGGTATTCCTGAGGTCGCTGATGTACGGAGGAGTGAGCGGGTCGATGGAGACGACGGAGTTCAGCACGGAACCGTAACCGTTGGAGACGGACTTGCGGTCCCACTTCTCAAAGGAATTGTTGGTGGAGATGTTGAACCACTTGAAGAGGTTGTAGTCGGCGTTGATCTGGGCGGAGAGACGGTGATAGACGTCCTTCTTGCCCACGACGATACCGTCGTTGTCAAAGTAGTTGAGGGAAGTGAAGAAATGGCCCTTATTGTTACCACCCTGGAAGGTGATGCCGTTCTGCTTGGACCAGCTGGGCTGGAAGACAGCGTCGTACCAGTCGGTGTCCTGACCGTCGTAACCGTTCGTCTTCAGCAGGTCTTCATTGAGGTTGCCGATATAGGTCTGGTACTCGATGTAGTCCTTGGCGCGGAAGATGTCGGCTTTCTTGCCCAGCGACTGCAGCGTGAAGCGGCCGTTGTAGGAAATGTGGGCGGTGCCTTCCTTACCGCTCTTGGTGGTGATGAGCACGACACCGTTACCGGCCTGTGCGCCGTAGATGGCGGCGGAGGCGGCGTCCTTCAGGATTTCCATGGATTCGATCATGGAAGGATCCAGATACTGGATGTTGTCCACCTTCAAACCATCGACGATGAGGAGCGGTCCGATGTTACCGGAGTTCGAGGAATAACCACGGACACGGATGTCGGCACCGGCACCCGGAGCGCCGGAAGAGTTGATGATCTGGACACCGGCGGCTTTACCCTGGAGGGCGGCGGCGGCATCGGTGGTGGAACGGTTCTCCAGGTCTTCGGCACGGACCGAAGCCACGGCGCCGGTGAGGTCGCTCTTGCGCTGCACACCGTAACCGATCACGACCGTCTCCTCCAGGAATTCAGTGTCTTCCTCGAGGGTGACGTTGAACACGGTCTGGTTCACCGTGGAGAAGGTCTGATCGGCATAACCGATGCAGGAGATGTTGATGTTGGCGCCTGCGGGGACGTTGAGACGGAAAGTACCGTTAGCGTCGGTCACAGCACCAATGGAGGCGTTGCCGACAACGACGACGGCGGCTCCGACCACGGGAGCGCCGTTCGCATCGACAACCTTTCCGCTGATGGCGCGGTTCTGGGCGGTCGCAACCGTTCCCAGGAGGCCCGCTGCGACGATCATCACAGCGGCAGCCATTCTTGCAAAAAATTGCCTGGTCATAAAAGCGTTGATTTGGTTGGTTAGATGTTTATGGTTAAACAGTTTTGTGCTATGCAGCCGGTCACAAATGTACCCTTTTATATAGGCGGAGACTTTCAAAACGCGACCGAAATCGGAAACAAATCAATCAATTCTCAATCATTTTGGGTCCACCCCAGTCCTTTTGGAAGATTTTTAGCATCCTATGACCGAATTTTAAAAGATATTTTTGCTACCTTGCATCGTCAAAGAACGAATAATGAAAAGAGCGCTTCTATCTGCCATTTTCCTCCTGTCCGTCCTCGCC
The DNA here is from genome assembly GCA_900318015.1 of uncultured Bacteroidales bacterium. Lineage (GTDB taxonomy): Bacteria > Bacteroidota > Bacteroidia > Bacteroidales > UBA932 > Cryptobacteroides. The sequence goes on from ONJB01000021.1 coordinate 45,170, forward strand.
GGATGGGCGCAGAATACCCATATCCCTTTCCGGAATTTCAGTACCGACGAGGGCCTTCCCGACAATTCGGTCCGCGCCATCTTCCAGGACAGCGACGGCCTGATCTGGTTATGTACGCGCGAGGGCATCTGTATGTACGACGGCCTGCACTTCAAGCCGCTGGAAGACCCCTCCTGCGACATCCTGGACGGCTTGGCGATGAGTATCGCGGAGGATCCGCAGCACCGGCTGTGGTTCATCACCACCCGGGGCATCGGTTTCCATGACCTCACGACCGGGGAAACCCGGACCGTCCGCCGCAACACCGCCGGCGGACTCGTCGGCGCGGCCGACATCGCCGTGGACCGCAACGGGATGGTCTGGTTCGCCAACGAAGACATCTTCTGCTGGGACCCCCACCGCGAAACCCTGATGGACTTCTCCCCGGCCGCCCTCTTCCGCAGCAATACGGTCGAGGCCGACAACAACGGCAGCATCTGGTTCCTCTCCACCGCCGGCGACCTGTACCGTTTCAACACCATCAACAGCGGGTTCGAGCGGATCCACCGCGGCGCGGGAGAACGGTTTTCCCGGCAGGACATCGCTTCGGACGGAGCGGGACACATCCTCTCCTCCGCCCCCGGCGGCATCGTCCTCCAGACCGACATCCTCACCAACGCCACGAGGACGCTCTACCAGATCGAAACGGGGGAAATCCGCTGCATCGTCCCCGAACGCAGCGGACGCTGCTGGCTGGGCACGGACCACGGCATCGTCCTGGTGAACGGAGACCGGCGCCAGGTGTTCACCCACGACCGGTCGGACCCGGACTCCATCGCTGGCGAGGACATCTGGTCCATGCTCCTGGACCGCCAGGGGAACCTCTGGGCGGGCATGTTCTACAACGGCCTGTCCTTGCACCGCAACCCCCGGAGCCTCGTTTCCCGGCATCTCGGCCGCCGCTCCGGCGGGGACCTCCCCGGAGACATGATCCGTCCGGTCGTCGCGGTCGATGACAGCCATATCCTGGCCGGCGCCGAAGACGGCGGTCTGATCCTGCTGAACCTCGCGGACAATTCCATCGAGGATCTCACCTTCCCCGGACCGGGCGGCGCCCCCCTCAATATCCAGGGCCTCTGCCTGGATGGGAACGACCTCTGGATCGCCACCTTCGGGAACGGCGTCTACCGGATGGATTTCCCGAGCCGGAAAATCCGCAAGACCTATCTCTCCGAACTGTCTGCCGCCTCGGTCGCAGGCACCCGCTCCGGCGATATCTATCTGGGGACGACGTCCGGGCTGTACCGGTATGACCGGACCGCGGACCGCTTCCAGTCCTGCCCGGAATTCGGCAGCAGTTTCATCCACGCCATGTACGAGGATTCGCGGGGCAACCTCTGGGTAGGCACCTACGGGAACGGACTATGGACGGGCAAAGACGGTTCCTATAAGCATATTACCCTGAACGACAAGGAGTTCGGGCTCACCTCCGACTATATCACCAGCATCCGGGAAGACAGCCGTCACCGGCTGTGGGTACTCACGGAAACGGGCGGCGCCTGTTTCGCCGGGCTCGACGAAATCGCATCCGGGAACTTCCGGTTCCGGTCCCTCTCCCGCCGCAACGGACTTCCCTCCTCCATCACCTGCTGTCTCGTGGAAGACCTGGACCAGGTGCTCTGGCTGACCACCACCCACGGCATCGTGAAGCTCGATCCCGAGGACTTGTCCATCCGGGAAATCTACCAGGAGGAACACGGGGACACGATGAACCAGTATTCCTACGGCTCCGCGTGCTCCACCTCCAGCGGCCGGCTGTATTTCGGAACCAGCCGCGGCCTGGTCGGGTTCACCCCGCCCGAACGCACGAACCGGGCGCCGCTGAAACTGTTCATCACCGAGATTTCCGCCAACGGTCCCAACGGGCCCTTCCCCGTGACCGAAAAAGGGAGATCCACGCTCCACACCCAGAAAATCCGTCTCCGCTACAAGGACCTCTCTTCCCTGACCATCCGCTATGCGGCCCCGGATTTCCAGTCCTCCCGCACCGGCCTGTTCCAGACGGTCCTGGAGGGAAAGCGGCGGTCCATCCAAAGCTACTCCTATTCCGGTGAAACCACCTATACGGACCTGGCCCCTGGGAAATACCAGTTCCGCGTGAACGGCGTGGGCGCCCGCCGGGAAGCCTCGCGGACCCTGGACATCGAAATCCGCCCGCCGTTCTACCGGTCTCCGCTCGCCTTCATCCTTTACGTCCTGGCCGCCCTCCTGATCCTGGGGATCCTGGCCCGGCAGTGGGACCACATCCGCCAGATGCGGATGTCCCGCGAGGTGGAGAAGCTCCAGACCGAGCAGCAGAAGGAACTGTACGACGCGAAGATCAACTTCTTCACGAACATCACCCACGAGATCCGCACCCCGCTGTCCCTGATCAAGATGCCGCTGGACAAGATCATCTCCAGCGGGAACTACACGGAGAGCAACCGGCAGGAACTCCTGACGATGCAGGCCAACGCCGAGCGCCTCCTGAGCCTGACGAACCAGCTCCTGGACCTCCGGAAGATGGAAAAGATGGAAGTGAAACCCACCTTCCTCCCGATAGACCTCGCCGCCCTTGTCCGGAAAACCTGCGACCGGTTCGCCGCCATGGCGAAAGACCAGCACATCCAGATGGACATCACCCTGCCGGAAGCGCCTTTCATGGTGGACTGCGCGGGTGAAATGATCGAGAAGATCGTCGGAAACCTGCTTTCCAACGCCTGCAAGTACGGAAACGGCCACGTCCGCCTGGCCCTGGAGCCGTTGCCGGATAGCGAGCGCGTCCGTGTCCGCGTGGACAGCGACGGCGAGCGGATTCCGGATGAAGACGCCGAACATATCTTCGAGAAATTCTATCAGGGCAGCCTCGCCCGCCAGGGCAAGGGCACCGGGCTCGGTCTCCCCTACGCCCGGAGCCTTGCCGCCCTGCACGGCGGCACGCTTACGCTGGACCGTTCCGTCTCCGATTACAACTCCTTCGTGCTGGAACTGCCCGTCCACCAGGAGACGACGGTGGAACTTCCGGCCGCCCGGGAGAAAGAGGAAAGCGAGGAGATGCCCGCCGCCATCGACAATCTCCACCACACCGTCCTCGTGGTGGAAGACGACCCGGAGATGCGCGGATACCTCGCCAAAGAGCTGTCGGAACAGTACAATGTCCTGGTGGCAGCCAATGGTGAAGATGCCCTGCAGCTGGTCGAGAGCCAGCGGATCGACCTCGTCGTAAGCGACATCATGATGCCGGGCATCGACGGTGTCGCCCTGTGCAACCGCATCAAGTCCACGACCGAATACTGCCACATCCCGGTCATCCTCCTGACGGCGGCCGTGGGCATGGAAACCCGCATCGAGACGCTCCAGGCCGGCGCCGACGGCTACATCGAGAAGCCGTTCGCGATCGAACTGCTCCTGGCGAACGTCGCCAACCTGTTCAAGAACCGGGAGATCGCGAACCGCCAGTTTACCCAGTCCCCGCTCACCCACTTCAATTCCATGGTGACGGGCGGCATGGACCAGGAATTCATGGAACGGCTCCACGACATCGTGATGAAGCACCTGGCCGAACCGGACCTGAACATCGAGACGCTCACCACCGAGCTGGGCACGAGCAAATCCACGCTGTACCGCAAGGTGACGGCGAACACGGGCCTCAACATCAACGAATATATCCGCGTAAGCCGCCTCAAGAAGGCCGCCGAGATGCTCTCCAGCCAGAAATACCGGATCAGCGAGGTGGCCTACATGACCGGCTTCTCCTCGCCGTCCTATTTCGCGACCTGCTTCCAGAAACAGTTCAATGTCTCCCCTTCCGCCTTCGTAAAAGGCCTAAAGGGTTGATTATTCGGTTTTTTTTCGTAACATAGTGTCGTAAACACCAAAACCAATCCCATGAAGCGATTCTCCCTATTTGCCGCCGTGCTGCTCGTGGCGGCATGCCAGAGCGAAGCTCCGGACCTGAAACTGAACGACCTCGGCTACTTCGAGCGCCAGGGGGTCAATGTCCTCGTGTTCAGCAATCCGTTCAGCGGCGGATTCAATGACGAGAAGGACTCCGGCATCGAGATGGTCCACCACGGTGTGCGGACCATCCAGGGCGGCGCCGTCCGCCTGAGCCCCACTCCCGAGCAGTGGGACCTCGTGCCCACGATGACAGCCCGGACTGTCGACACGCTTGCCCAGACCATCGAGGTGGGCATGCGCTACGACTGGTACGACTTCGATTCCCGCGTCGTCGTCCAGCCCAAGGGCAAGGCGGTGGAAATCTCCGTCTATCTGGACAAACCGGTTCCGGAGGCACTGGCAGGCGAAGCGGGCTTCAACCTGGAATTCCTGCCCTCGCAGTACTGGAACAAGGCCTACCTGGTGGATGGCAAGCCCAACCGTTTCCCTCGGTATGCCGTGAGCGACACCAAGGTGCGTCCGAATGAGGAAAAAGTACGCCAGTTCAAGGGCTACCGGACCTATGACGACCGGGGCACCGGCGAGTTCATCGAGGCCATGCCGCTTTCCGCCGGCCACGAGTTCCTCCTTGCGCCGGACGACCCGCAGCGCATGGTGAAGGTCACCAGCGACAGCGAAATCAAGCTCTACGACGGCCGGATGCTCGCCCAGAACGGCTGGTACGTCCTCAGGACCGTCCTGCCGGCCGGCCAGACCGGCAAGGTCGTCACCTGGACCGTGGAGCCGAACGCCGTCCCGGGCTGGATCCGTGAGCCGAACGTGGGCTTCTCCCAGATGGGCTATGTCCCCGACCAGCCCAAGATCGCCGTCATCGAGCTGGACAAGAAGGACAAGGTGCAGGCCAAGGCTTCCGTCTGGAAGGTCGCTGCCGACGGTTCCGCGAAGGAGGCCTTCTCCGGTCCCGTGAAAGTCTGGGGCGAGTTCTACAAGTACAACTACGCCAAGTTCGACTTCTCCGCCCTGAAGGAGCCCGGCGTCTATTTCCTGAAATACGGCGATGTCCAGACCGGGAACTTCATCATCGACCCGTCCGTCTATGACAAGATCACCGTTGCGACGAGCGACGTCTGGGTGCCGGTCCACATGAACCACATGGCGGTCCACGAGGCCTACCGCCTCTGGCACGGCGAACCGTTCAAGGAGGGTTACCTGCAGGCTCCCCCGTCGACGGACCACTTCGACCTGCACTGGCAGGGACCGACCACCGATACCAAGTACAAGGCGCTGGAACTCATTCCCGGCCTGAACGTGGGCGGTTACTTCGACGCCGGCGACTTCGACATCGAGACGGGCTCCAACATCAGCGTGGTGATGAACCTCATCACCCTGCTCCATCGACCCGACGGTGTTCCGGACATCCTCCAGTACATCGAGCACGGCGTCCTGAACCTCGTAGCGCAGGCCGAGCAGATCGGCCACATGGCCCAGACGCTCTCGAATTCCGTCCTGGACAACTACCACCACCTGGGCGATGCAGCCGGCATCACGGACGGCCTGCATTACGACCCGCGCCTGAAGCCGTACCAGAAGTCGGCGGACGGCAAGTCCAGCGGCACGCCGGACGACATGTGGGCCTTCACCAGCCGCAACCCGGGCCTGGACCTGCAGGCGGCGACGATGTTTGCGGCGGCCAGCCGCGTCCTCTCGGAAAAGAATCCGGGCCTTGCCCAGCGCGCCCTGAAGCAGTCCATCCGGCTCGAAGAAGAGGGAACCAAGCTGATGGCGACCGATACCAGCAGCCGCAACCGCCGCCGCATGTACCAGGGTGGCAACTTCTCCACGGCGCTCCAGCTCTATGTGTCCACGAAGGATCCCAAGTACCTGGATCAGTTCACGGCCGCCGTCTGGCCCGCCCTCGAGCGCATGCCGGTGAACGCCATCAGCGCGGCCCTGGATGCCGTCCCGTACATGGACGCGGCCTACAAGGAGAAGCTCCGTCCGTATGTGGAGAAATATCGCGACTACATCCTGGATCTGGAGAAACAGAATCCGTACGGCGTGCCCATCGGCCTTGGCAACTGGGCCGGCGGCGGACAGGTGACGGGCTTCGGCACCACCGTGTGCAACGCGCACCGGCACTTCCCGGACATCATTGGCAAGGAGCACATCTACAAGGCCCCGTCCTGGCTGTACGGCTGCCATCCGTACCACAACTACTCCTGGGTGGCCGCAGTCGGCGCCGCCCGCCCGAAGCAGGTCTTCTACGGAAACAACCGCGCGGACTTCTCCTTCATCCCCGGCAACATGGCCCCCGGCCTCCTGTTCCGCCAGCCTGACCACTTCGAGAACTACGATGACTGGCCGTTCCTCTGGGGTCAAAACGAAGGCACCATCGCCGGCAACGTCGGCTACCTGATCTTCGGTGAAACTTTCCGGAACGTCCAGGCGGACTAGGTCCCGGGACTGACATGCAAAGAGGCCGGCTCGCGTTGAGCCGGCCTCTTTCGTGTGGATGAAACTCCCCTAGCGGAACAGGCCGCGGTCGATGCCCCAGCCCATCTTTTCGTAGCCCTTGGCGTTGAGGTGGAGCCAGTCGTTCTCGTAGAGGAAGGCGGGATCCAGGCGGTCGGGATTGGCGGGATCGGCGACCAGGCGGTCAAAGTCGATCACGCCGTCGAAGACGCCGCTGGTGCGGATCCATTCGTTCAGGGCGACGCGCCCGGCTTCGTGGTTCGGGGAATAGTAGCCGTTGCCCTTGACAGGCGTGACGGTGGCGCCGAAGACCTTGATGCCCCGCTGATGGGCTTCCTGGACGATCTTGGTCCATACTTCCTTGATGCCATCGGCCGTGGCCATGGCGTTGCGGCTGCCGCCCAGGTCGTTCGTACCCTCGAAGAGGATGATGTACTTCACGCCCGGATGGCCGAAGAGGTCACGGGCGTACCGGCTTTGACCCGTGGGGCCGAGGCCGCCGCGGAGGATGCAGTTGCCGCCGAGGCCGAAGTTCAGCACGGACAGGTCCCGCGTGGCGGGGTCCGTGAGCAGGGACTTGGAAAGCTGGTCCGTCCAGCGGTCCTGGCCGTTCGTCGTCGTGCCGCGGCCGTCGGTGATGGAATCGCCGAGGACGGCGATGGCGGCGCTCCGCCGATACGGTTTCACGTCGATGGAACTGATGGTGTACCAATGGTTTGTCTCCGCAATCGGCTGGGAGAAATCCGTAGTATATCCGTCCGCGATATAGGACGTGGTCCGGGAGCCTGGATGGCTGGTCAGCGTGGTCGAGGAAATCGCGCCGTAATGGATGGTGATCGCGAGGTTCATCCGGTCTTCCAGCGGGAAGGAGACCGGATCGGAGACAACCGACGCCCCGGGGGCCATCAGCACGAACGGGCTTCCGTCGAAGGTCAGGCGGACGGTCGTGTCTTCGTCAATCTCAGGACTGGCGCCCATGGTCCGGGCCACGGCGACCTCCACCCCGAGAATCTGCGTAGGATCCGGGTTGAACAGGTTCGACAGGTGCAGCCGGAGGGCTTTTCCGCCGATGGACACCTGCACGATCTGCCGGAAGGAGTTCCCGGCGAGGCCGGGCTTCGGCGGACGGTTGTGCGGTTCGGCGATCTGCAGGGCCGTAGCCCAGGTCGTGACCCAGTCGCGCGTCTGCGCGGAAACGGGGGTCAGGCCCGCCACGAGGGCGAGCGCGAGCAGGAATCTTCTCATCGCTGGGGAGGTCTTCGGGGGAAACGTCTCGGTTTGACGATGATCGGGTCGCCCGCCTCATCGTGCTGCGGCATGCCCAGCCGGTCGGACTGGATGCTGCGGAACAGGAGCGAGTCGATGGGGGTTCTCAGCGGCTCCACGCCGGCGGGCAGCGGACGGCCGGAGAAGGTCTGGAAATAGCCCACGCAGGCGTCGCGCCACCAGCGGGCGTCGCTGGCCTGGATCGTGAGTTTCCGGTCGGCCTCCGCCCACAGGACGGGGCTCACGTACGGCTTCAGCTCCTGCCAGGTTTTCCGGAAACCTTCCACGGTCTTGATGCCGCGGTCGTAATGCAGGCAGATCTCGTCCCACAGGTCCTTCCCGGACGACAGTTTGTAGTCCCAGGGCAGGTGGTGGAACCACAGCAGCAGGTTCTCCGGGCAGGTTTCCAGGTTGTTATAGGTCGATGCCAGCGGCTCGTTGTACTGGTCCACGTTGTCGGAACCCGTGCGGGTGCGGTCGAAGCCGATGCCCGCGCTGTCCGCCTTGTGGTAGTAGGCCGGCGTCCAGTCGGGACGGGCGCCCCGGTCCCACGGCATGGGCCCGTAGTGCGTCCCGCCGAACAAGTGATGCAGGCCCAGTGGCATCTCGTAGTCCACGACGGCCTCGCGGGAAGCCATCAGGATGCCTTTCACGGGCTCCTGGAACTTCTTCGCGAACGCCTTGTCCTTCATGCCTTCCGGCTTCAGGAACGTCTGGCGGACCCATTCATCGGCAATCTGCTCCGCGCTCAGGGTCGGATTCCAGGCGAGGCGGCCATAGGCGTACCAGTTGGCCTGGGCGAACACGTAGCCGCAGAAATTGGGATCCTGGCCCGTGTTGGCGACGCCGGCGATGCCCGTGAGGTTCTTATACACGGGAGAGCCCTCGCCGTGCTGGTACGTATCGGCCTGGAGGCATTCCTCCCAGGTGGTGCCGTGGAAGGCCAGGTGGTTGGAGAAGCCCAGGTACTCCTGCGTGACCTGGAACTCCATCATCATCTTCGTCTTCTCCAGCTTGCCGAACAGCGGGCTGAAGGGCTCGCGGGGCTGGAAATCCACCGGGCCGTTCTTGACCTGGATGATGACGTTGTCCGCGAACTGGCCGTCCAGCGGGAGGAACTCCTCCACGGCCTGGTTCGCCCGGTCGGGGCTCGTGGGCGCGTACACGAAGGCGCGCCACATCACGATGCCGCCGTAGGGCGCGACGGCCTCAGCCAGCATGTTGGCGCCGTCCGCGTGCGTCCGGCCGTAGTCCTGCGGACCGGCCTGGCCTTCGGAATTGGCCTTCACCAGGAAGCCGCCGAAGTCCGGGATCGCGGCGTAGATCTCCGCCGCCTTGTCCTTCCACCACTGCCGTACCTTCGGGTCCATCGGGTCGCCGCTCTTCAGGCCGGAGAGCGCGATGGGGCTGGTCCATTTGATGGACAGGTACGTCTTGATGCCGTAGCCGCGGAGGATGTCCGCAATCTTCGCCACGCGGGCGATGTGCTCCGCATCCAGGACCAGCGGATTGGCGTTCACGTTGTTCAGCACGGCGCCGTTCAGACCCACAGAGGCGCAAAGCTTGCCGTAGTGGTGGATGCGCTCGACCGGGATGTCCGCCGCGGTCCACTCCCACATGGACATCCCCGCATAGCCGCGTTCCACGGTATCATCCAGATTGTCCCAGTGATTCAGCAGCCGGAGGTCGTAGAAAGGCTTCTCCTGCAGGTCCATGCCCGGACCGGCCTGCCCCAGCACTTCCGCGCGCTGCAAGGCATAGACGCCGTAGCGCAGGCCCGCCTCGGAGCCGGCATCGACATGCCGGACGCCGGAAGCGTCATAGATGTGGAAACCTTCCGCCGGCAGGGCGGGGTCGATGCCCGTCGTGACCGAAGCGAGGACGTCTTCATAGGAACGGCCGGCAGCGAGCCAGAGGTCGGTGCCGTCCTGCGCCACGGGCACAGGCTGGCTGCAGGCGGCGATCAGGAGCCCGGTCAGGGCCAAAGAGAGGAATTTACGCATATCGTGTGTGGTTACTTTACTGGAAGATTTCGCTTTCCGCCTCGAACATCCGGCGGGCATCCCGGACGGTCATGCCGGTGGATGCGTTCCCCAGGTCCGGGACGTTGAAGGACTTCAGGTTATAAAGATAGAATCGGGAGGATTTCTGCGGCAGGACGAAGGGTTTTGTCGTGCGGCCGTCCGCGTCCAGGTGGCAGAAATAGGGCTTTCCGTACTGGCCGTCGCCCCGCTTGCTCGCAAAGATGAACCAGCGGCTGTTGGAGGACCAGCTGTGGTAGGAGTCGGACTTGTTTCCCTTGATCTCGTCCATCGGCCGGACCTCACCGGACCGGAGGTCCGCCAGGTACAGGGTGCATTCCGGGTGGAACAGCGGGAAGGTTCCGTAGTCGGAGACGGTGAACATGAGCCAGCGCCCGTCCGGAGACACTTTCGGGTGGCAGACGGAGGCGTTGTGCGTCCGCCCGCTCCAGAGCGTGTCCGCCTGCTCGCCGATGAGGCCGGTTTCGGGGTCGAAATCGGCCCGGAGGAGGTCATACCGGGTTTGCATGATGTCCTGCGGGATGGCTACGGTGTCCGCGACGCAGTAATAGACGGACCGGCCGTCGGCCGAGAAGCACGGGAAAGTCTCCCAGGCATCGGCCCGGGCCACGTGCGGGACGTTGATCATGCGGTTGTTCTCGAAATCGGCGACCGTCAGGTCGGATGCCGAGTCGAAGACCTCCATCCGCGCGACGGCGTCGGCATGGAAACTGGGCAGGATGACGTTGGTCGAAAAGACGCCGAAACGGCCGCCGGGATGCAGGTCCCCGTACACGGTGGCGGAGAGCATGCCATCGGCCTTGAGCGAGAGTTTACGGAGCCGGCCGTTCTGGTTCAGGATGCTGCCGCCCTGCGGGCCGCGGATGTAGTACAGGGAGTAATCCCCGCGTGACTGGCCGTGGACATGGCAGTTCATGCAGGCGTTGTCCGTATGCCGCCAATCGCAGATCACGGTCTCGTCGAAATTTTCGACGCAGCGCTCCAGGATGGACACTTCGTGGTACATCTGGTAGGACGGTTCGATAAGGCGGTAGGTCAGCCAGCCGTCGACGGGGTCCTCGCTCACCTGGATGGACCACCGGTCCGTGAGCGGCCTGCCCTCCACAACGGCTTCTGCCGTGACTGTAATCGTCTTTCCCTCAGCCCCTTCAAGGAATTTCTTCCAGGCGCCGAGGCGCCACTCCACCTCGTCGCCCCGGATGGTGACGGTCCGGTCGCCGAGGGAGAACGTCGTCTTCGCTTTCCGGACATCCGGCATGGCGTACCGGAAATTGAGCGGCGCGATGTTGGCGGGGATGGTAACCTCCTTGTAATCCGGATAGATCACCAGGGGACCTTCGCTGCCGTCCACGGCCGGGGCGGGATCCCCCGCTCCGCAGCCGGTCAGGGCAAGGAGGACCCACAGGGATAGGAAACGGTTTCTCATGGCTGTTGCTGCGCCTCCTGCATCGCCGTCAGATAGTAATACCAATACGTGTTCTTGAAGGCGGACGGATTCCGGCCGAAACGGCCCATCCGGTCCACTTCCGACACATCCACCCCATACCGGCCGACCTCTGCGGGGTTCAGCCGCTCCTGCCGGCTGAGCCAGATGAGGACAGCCTCACGATAGAGACGGCCCTGGGGGAAATCTTTCGCGTATTCCTGGATGAAACCGTCCAGGTCGTAGCACAGCAGGTCGTAGCACAGCAGGTATTCCCGGGCCAGGGCGTTCGCCGGATCGGCCTCCAGCAGGGCTTGCAGGACGGTGCGGGGGTCGTCGGACTGGTGGATGAAATCGGTCCGCATCAGTTTTGCGCGGAATTCCGCAGTCCACTTGCGGGTCGCTTCATCCTGCCGTCCGGGCATCACGCTCCGGGCCCATTTCCCATAGAAGAGGGTCCGGCTGAGGATGTCCAGGTATTTCCGGGCGGCGGCGTCCTCGCCCGTGACGAGGTTCACTTTCGCCAATCGGACCAGGAAACGGGCGCCCGTGCGCTTGGGAGAAGCCTGCAGGGAGGTGATGGTGCTCTGCTCCGCCACGGTCATGTCGCCCAGCTGGAACCAGGCTTCGCCGGCGAGGGTGTTCGAGAACACGGCCCGCTCGGACGATACCGGAAACAGCAGCGTGGACTGATGGTTTTGCGAATGGTCGAGCATCTTGTCGCCCAAAGTACCCTTCATGGCCAGGGCCAGATTGTAGCAGTAGCTAGCTTCTTCCATATACAGGTCTTTCTTGGACAATTCCAGGACCTTGTCCCAGTTCTCCCGGGCGGTCTCGACGTCCAGGCCGATCATCCGCTCGTAATCCAGTTTGGGGACGCCCAAGAGCTTTCCGTAATCCGGATGGTACGGAGAACCCAGCGCCCAGGCGCCGGCGGCGAGGAAAGCCGCCGCGGCGACGGCCCGCAGCCAGGTCTTCCGGAATTGGAGCGCCAGCAGGATCAGGAGGAGAAAGCCTAGGACGACCAGCGTGTAACGGGTCTGGTACAGGTTGCCCGTCTCCCGCAGGAACGACCCTGCAAAAAACAGGGTGCCGACGGCAAGCGAAGGCCAGAGACCCATGAAATGCCGGCAAATCTTGTAGGCTGCCCAGCCGACAGCGGTCAGCAGGAGCGCCACGATGAGCGGTCCGGCGACGGGAAGGTGGAAGAACTGCTCCAGGAAATCGGCGGCGAAACGGGCCAGCCAGCCCGTCCCCCGGTAGGTTTCCGCGAGGTAATCCCCATCGTACAAGAACAGGTTCAGCTGCTCGCGGCGGATGAGATGGTATGGATAGGCCGCCTGGAAGAAACAGAAAGACCCCAGGAAGGCCAACCCTGCGACCCCAGGTCCGACAAGCGATTTGATTCCTTGTTTCACCACCTTACAAAGATGCGATTTTTTTCCCGCTTCTCAAAGGACAAAGGGGGCGGCCGCTCCGGGCCGCCCCCTCCTCTCTAACCATTCACTTAACCAAACTGCTATGCTAGTTCACAGGATAGCCGGGGTTCTGATAGGCTGCCTTCTCGGCGTCCTCCATCTTCATGTTGTCCAGCTGTCCCTGCGGGATTGGACGAAGATAGTGGTACTTCTCAATCTTGCGCGTCACCTTCGCCGGAGTATGGTCGGCAGCGCCGGGGCCGCAGATCGTGTAGGTGCCGGCGCGCTGGGCCCAGGTCTGCGTACGGACCAGGTCGAACCAGCGGAAGCCGTCGCCGAAGTATTCGCGCATACGCTCATCGAGGAGGTAGTCGATGGTGATGTTCGCCGGGGTGGCGGCCGTCAAGTCAGCGCTGTAATCGGCCACGAGTTCCTTGTCCCAGTTGACGCTATAGGACCACTTGCCGGCGCGGGCGCGCAGGACATTGATGAGGTCACGGGCGGACTGGCTGCCCGTAGCGCCCTTCACGGCCGCCTCGGCGGCGATGAAGTAGAACTCGGAGAACTTCGCGATGTTGAACGGACGCGTATGGGCGGCGTTCGGGGAACCGGTGCCGGTCGTGTTGGTACGATACGGGCCAAGCTTCCAGATCTTCGGATACATCAGACGGCTGACACCGCTCGGGTTCACCACGTAGTAATCGTAGTTGGGGCTCTGGCCGAGCATCGAGATACCGGCGTTGTAATCGTACTTCACGCTGGGATCCTCCTTGTCCAGATAGACGAGGAAGGCCTCGTTCTTGCCGATGTGGGCGCCGTTCGGGCCCTCGACATAGGTGGCCGGGTTGCCGCCGCGGTCCCAGTTGGTGCGGAAGACATAGACGAAGGTGCCGTCGTAACGGGAATCCTTGTCCCGGTCGATGAAGGTTGCGATGGCTTCCTGGGTCGGGGCCATGCGGGACCAGGGACGGCCGCAGTACTGCTGGTCGGTACGGAGCACCGGGTTGATCCGGGCGCCGGTGTTGGCCGTGGCCTGCATGTTCGGATAGTTCCAGTTCATCATCCAGCCGGCGAAGTTGTCCATACCGCCGCCGCCGCTGTAACCGAGGTCGGAGCCGTTGTACTGCTGGGAATTCTCGGTATGGTCGGCATAGAGCATGATCTCCTTGTTGCGGTCATGGGCGCCGTCGCTGACCATGTAGAAGTTCTCCACCAGGCCGTAAGGACCCGGGTTGTTGATGCCCTGCAGGGACAGGTCATAGGCCTGCTGGAAGTACCACTTGGCGTCGTGGCCGTCGGGATCGGTGCGGGAGCACTCCGGATAGGTCGGGATCTGGCCCGGGTTCTCCAGCCACCAGGCATAGGTCAGATAGGCCTTGGCGAGGTACAGGCGGGCGACGTTCTGGGTCAGCGCGCCGGTCAGGCGGGGATTCACGGGCAGGTCGGCCATCGCGGTCTTGAGGTCCGGGAAGACGGCCTTGGTATAGACCTCGGGCACGGTGTTGCGCACGGACTCACGGACCGGCTTGCTGTTGAAAGCGAGTTCACCGGCGCCCAGGTCGAGCGGCACGCCGCCGAAGGTCTGCACCAGCTGGAAATAGTCGAAGGCGCGGAAGAAGCGGGCCTCGGCGATCATCGCCTTGTCCAGGCCCACGGCCTCGGCGTTCTCGATGATGCCGCTGGCGGTGTTGATGTAGGTGAACGCATTGCCCCAGAGGTTGTCACTGCGGGAGGTGCTGGCGTTCAGGTTGCCGGCGTCGGACATGTCGGCGTCCTTGAAGTTGCCGTCGGCGGACTGGCCCCAGGTGGCCTCGTCGGTACCGGTGGTCAGGATGTTGTAATAGTAGCCGTTTCCATAGAGGTAACGGAGATGGCCGTACAGGGCGGTCAGACCGCCTTCCACACCCATCGACGTGGAGAAGAAATCCGGGGTATAGTTGGTCTTCGGGTGCTCCTCGAGGATCTTGGTGCAAGAACTGACGACGAGGGCGGCTCCGGCGATACCCAATGCGATTTTCGCGATATTTTTCATGGCTCGGATTCGATTAGAAAGTTAAATTCACACCGAAGAGGAAGTTACGCGTATTCGGCGTATTGTAGCCCACATAGGACAGACGGCTCGGGCCCGGACGGCCGGAGGCGGTGGAACCGCCGTTGGCGTTGGGTTCCGGATCGAGGCCGGTCTCGCGGGTGTAGTCGGAGAAGAGCACGAGACCCGGGTTCTGGAGGGTCGTGTAGACGCGGAGGTTGTCGATGCCGGCGCGCTTCAGGGCGCCGAGCTTGTGGAAGTTATACCCGAGCGTGATCGTGCGGATCTTCAGGTAAGAGCCGTTGAAGTAAGCCAGGGTGGAGGCGTACTTGGGGTTGTCGCTGCTCACGAGGGAACCCGGGCGCGGATAGTGGGCGCCGGTGTTCTCCGGGGTCCAGTAATCGACATCGAGCTGGCCGCGACGGCCGGTGAGCATGTTCAGGTAGGAGTTCGCGCTGTGCAGGGAGGACAGCAGGATACCGCCCGCCTGGAAGGCGCCGATCACGGTGAGATCCAGGTTCTTCCAAGCCACGGTGGTGTTGAAACCGCCCTGGAAGGTGGCCTCGGCGTTGATCGGGACGCGGTCGGTCGTGTTGATGGCCCGCTTCGGGGTGCCGTCTGCCTCGTATTCGCCGTGGTACTTCACCTTGATGGTACCGACAGCCTGCTTCATGCCGTTGACTTCGGTGCTGGGCTCGAGGATGTCCATGTAGGGATCGCCGGGCTGCCAGAGACCGTCGTACTCGTAGTCATACAGGCAGTTCAGCGGGTAACCCACGAACCAGGCGTTGCCTTCGTCGCGGTCGGAACCGTCGGCCAGGGCCACGAGCTTGTTGCGGTTGGCGTAGAGGTTCAGGCCGGCGGTCCAGCTCCAGTCACGGTTCTCGATGATCGTCCCGTTGAGGGTCAGTTCGAGACCCCGGTTCTGCGTGGCGCCGATATTGGCGGTATAGCCGCTCACACCGGAAGTGGAAGGCAGGCCCAGGTTGAGGAGGATGTCCTTCGTGGCGACGCGGTAGTGCTCGAGGGTACCGCGGAGGCGACCCTTGAAGAAGCTGAAGTCGAGACCGAAGTTCCAGGTCTGGGAGTACTCCCAGCCGAGGTCTTCGTTCGGGAGGGTGGACACGTAGTAACCGGTGCCGTACTTGTCGTCGGCGAAGTTGTAGACGAGGGTGCTCAGGCGGCCGAGGGTAGCATAGGCGGAGATGGCCTGGTTGGAGGTCTCACCGTAACCGACACGGAGCTTCAGCTCGTCCAGCCAGCCGCGGGTGTTGCGCATGAAGGACTCGTTGTGGATGTTCCAACCGACGGAGACGGCCGGATAGGTGTGCCACTTGTGGCCGGGGGCCAGACGGGAGGAAGCATCGGAACGGACCGCGGCGGAGAGCATGTACCGGTCGTCGTAGGTGTACATGATACGGCCCATGTAGGAGATCAGGCCCGTCTGCGTGTAGCTGCCGCCGTTCACGGTGATGTCGGAAGCCACGGCGCTGCCGATGTTGTAGTACTGGAAGAGTTCGTTGGGGATGTTCTTTCCGGAGAGGGACTGGCCGGTCGAGGTGGTCTGCTCGGCGGAATACAGGGCGACGGCGTTCACACGGTGCTTGCCGAAGACACGGTCATAGGAGAGCAGGTTCTCCACAGTCCAATTGAACGTGTCGTTGAAGGACCAGGAAGCGCCGTTGGGGTTGGTGGCGGAAGCGTTCACGCCCACGCCGGTGAAGGAACCGCCCTTGGAGTTGCGGTAGTTCAGACCGAGGCTGGCCTTGTAGGAGAGGCCTTCGATCCAGGGGAAGTAGAACTGCACATAACCGGTGTTGTAGGTGGCGATGGACTTGGACTCGTTCACCCAGACACCCTGGGCGGTCAGATCCTCGACGCGCTCGCGCGTAACAATATACTGGTCGTTATCGGAAGGCATGTTGATGCGCCACTTGAGGTTGCCGTCCGCATCGTAGGGAACCACGAGCGGGGACTTCGAGAGGGCGGCATACAGGTCCACCTGGTTACCTGTGTTGGTGGTGTAGCTGGTGTTGGTGGTGAAGCCCACCCGGAACCACTGGCCGATCCGCTGGTCCACGCCGCCGCTGAGGGCGATGCGGTCGTAGCCCTGGGTCGGGATGACGGCCTCGTCATTATAATAGGTGACGCCGAAGCGGTAGCTGCCGCTCTTGGTGCCGCCGGACACGTTCAGGTCGTAGTTCTGCGTGTAGCCGTTGCGGTACAGGAGGTCCTGCCAATCGGTGAACTGGTCATCGGACTCGTCCAGGGTGTTGGAGTACTGGCCGCCCATCTTACGCATCTGGATGTACTTGTCGCGCGGCATCATCGGATACTTGACGGGCTTCTTAAAGGTGGCGTAGGTGTTGAAGGACACCTTCGGAGCCTGACCCTCGACACCCTTGTAGGTGGTGATGAGGATGACACCGTTGGCGCCGCGGGAACCGTAGATGGCGGTGGAGGCGGCGTCCTTGAGGATGTCCATGCTCTTGATGTCACTCGTGGAGATGTCGGTGAGGGATCCCATGAACGGCATGCCGTCGAGGACGATGAGCGGGTCGTTGGAGGCGGACAGGGAACGCTGGCCGCGGATGCGGATCTGCATCGAGGAACCCGGCTTGGAGTTCGTCTGGGTCATCTCGACACCGGCGACGCGGCCTTCGAGGGCGCGGGTGACATCACCGGCGGGAACCGCGCGGAGGTTATCACCGCCCACGGAGGCGATGGAGCCGGTCACATCCTGGCGGCGGGCCGTACCGTAACCGATCACGACCGTGGCTTCCAGCTGCTCGGCGTCATCTTCGAGGACGACGTCGATCCGGCTGCGAGACTGGACGGGAATCTGCACGGTGGTGTAACCCATGCAGGAGACCTCGAGGGTCGCGGACGGACTCGTCTGGAGGGAATACGTACCATCGACACCCGTGACGGCGCCGTTGGAAGAATTCACGACCATCACAGCCGCGCCCGGAACGGGCTCACCGCTCTTGTCCGTGACCGTGCCGCTGATGCGGATGCTCTGCGCCTGGGCGAAGAGCGGCAGCATCAGGCCGACAGCCACGAATGCAAGCGTTTTCTTAAGGTTGAATCGCATAGTGAAAAAAGGTTTAAAGTTGATTGTTTGGTTGGTCTTCTTGCGTTTTTGCAAATGTATCATCTTTACAATCGTTTGAAACCGTGCGATGTAACAATAGTTGTCGTTTTTGAACCATGGCGCTTGCGGGACAAAAAGAATTTGTATTTTTGTAACAGATGAACCAAAAATGACAATGAGACGTTTTTTGCTTTCGGCCGTGCTCCTCGGGGGCGCATTTCTGACGGCGACGGGTCAGAACGCCCGCCTGTATCTGCCGGAAACCGGCCTCCCCAACTCGCAGGTGAACCGGATCTACCAGGACCGGACCGATTATATATGGATCTGTACTGAAGGCGGGCTGGTCCGCTTCGACGGGATGCGGTTCGAAACCTACCAGCATGACCGGGAAAGCGCGAACTGCCTGTCCAGTTCCTCCGTCATCGACATGGTCGAAGACAGCCGGGGTACCAAGTGGATCGGGACGGCCGCCGGTCTGGATATCCTGGACTCCGAGTACGCCTCCTTCACCCATTTCGACCTGCACCGGAATCCGGAGACGCCCGTGAACCCGTATATCGGGCGTATGGTCGAGGTCCCGGCCAATGGAACCCTGATCGTCGGAACGGGCGGTGCGGGCGTATTCGTCATCGACTGTGAAACCCGGCAGGAACTCCCCGAAAGCCGGGAGACAATCCACCGGATCCTGCACACGGATTATATCCATACGTTGTTCCTGGACGCGTCCGGGCGGTTGTGGATCCTCCCGGGCGACAGCAAGCCCGTCATCCTGGACGCGGTCAGCCTCGAGCCCGCCGGCGGGCTGACGTGGAGCCCGGAGCTTCAGAAGGCCGGCGACCTGATCCGGGTCAACGATATGGCCGAAGACCCGTTCACTGGCAACATCCTGCTGGGAAGCACGGAAGGCCTGCTGCTGTGCGAAGCCGGTTCCGGACTGATCCGGAAGGCTGCCGGACACCGCGCGGCGGCGACCGTGGGCGCGTCCGTCATTTTCGATTCACAGGCGTCTTCGGGCGAAGAGCGCCTGTTCCTCGTCGGGAACGAAGACGGCGGCCTGCTCCATTTCGACACCGAGACGGAGGAGGTCCGGACCGCCGTCGTCTCATCCATCCGGCAGGAAACCGGCAACTGGAAAGCCACGTCCAACCTCCGGGATTCGCAGGGGAATCTCTGGCTGGGCCTGTACCAGACCGGCGTCCTGGTGGCGCCGAAATCCCGTTTCGGCTTCTCCTACATGGGATTCAGCACCCGCGGGATGCCGGGCGAGAACAATACCGTCGTCACGTCCGTCTATGAGGACGGCCAGCACCTGTGGGTCGCCACGGACGGCGGCGGCCTGTTCTGCCGGCCGGTGGCCGGCGGTCGCAGGCGGCTTCCCGAGCGTGTTTTCACCCGGGACAACTCTGCCCTCAACAACAATGCAGTCCTGGCCGTGACCGGCGACCGGTACGGGACCATCTGGCTCGGGACCTACCTGGGCGGCCTCTATTACATCGAAGGCGGCACGACGCTGAAGTCCTACCCCTATGGGGACCAGATCGGCACGGACCGGATCCGGACCCTCGTGTATGACCCGGCCCGGGACCTGCTATACGTGGGTACCATGGGCGCCGGCCTTACCGTCATCGACGCGAAGACCCGGAAACCGGTTGCCCGGCAAGTAGACGAGGACTATCGCTGGATCAGCGCCTTGCACCTGGACCAGACCGGGCGCCTTTGGGTGGGCAGTTACAACGGCCCCTTCTGCTACGACCCGTCGCTGGACCGGATCGTCCCGTTCAGCGCAACCGTCGGCAACGGCATCCCGCCCCGTATCTACGACATCTGCAGCAGCGCGGACGGATCGGTCTGGTTCGGGACGGAGGAGGGCCTCTTCCAATGGAATGAATCTTCCGGAGAACTCCGCCGTTACACGCAGCAGGACGGTCTTTCCAACAACGTGGTCCGGGCCATCCTCAACGCGGACGGCGGCGATATGTGGGTTTCCACGTCCAGCGGCTTGAACCGGCTCTCTCCGAGAATCGGCAAGATCACGGTCTTCCGGTCCTATGACGGCCTGCAGGGCAATGAATTCCGCACCGGCTGCGCTTTCAAGGCCTCATCCGGCCGGCTCTATTTCGGCGGCAACGGCGGTCTCACCTTCTTTTCTCCGCTCCTGGTGGACAACGGCGGCGACCGGATGCCCCAGGTCGCCCTGGCGCGCCTGACCATGCTGGACCAGCCTGTCGTCTATGATCCCGCCAAAGGAAGCAACAATCTGATTGACAAGCATATATCAGAGGCAACCCGAATCCGGATCCCACGCGGGGTGGACATGTTCTCGCTGGAATTCTCCGTTCCGGAATACACCAATCCGCAGCGCCTCATGTTCGACTACCGGCTCTCGGGCTTCGAAAGCGACTGGAAAACGGCCCCCTCGCGCCTGCGCATGGCTACCTATACCAATGTGCGGCCAGGTCGTTACCGCTTCGAGGTCAAGGCATACTTTGCCGGCTCGCCCGAAGTCTTTTCCGAGCGCAGCGTTGACCTCCGCGTCGAAGCTCCCTGGTTCCTGACCGGATGGGCCTGGGCCGTGTATCTGCTCATCCTCACCGGGATCATCCTGACGCTGGTGCATCTGGCCCGCGAGCGGCTGCGCCAGGAGGAGCAGAAGAAGGAAGCGGAACTGAAGGAGCTGCGGCTCGGCCTGTTCACGAACCTCACCCATGAGATCCGCACCCCGCTGAACCTCGTGATGGGCCCGCTGGGTGCTATCCGGGAGGCCGAGCAGGATCCCGTCCGCAAGGATACCTACAACCTGATGTACCGCAACTGCCTCCGCATCAACCGCATCGTGAACCAGCTGATGGACCTGCGGAAGATCGACGCCGGGCAGATGCAGCTGTTCTTCCGGGAGACGGACATCGTCTACTTCATCCGGGACATCATGCAGTCCTTCGACAAGCTGGCGGAGAGCAAGCGGATCGACTTCTCCCTCTCCTCCGCGCACCCGGAAGAAACGCTCTGGATCGACCAGGGCAACTTCGACAAGATCGTGTACAACATCCTGTCGAACGCCTTCAAGCACACGCCGGAAGGCGGGCGCATCCGCGTGGACGTATCCGCGCCCGTACCCAACCATGGTGAGTTGCAGGCCGATGTCCGGGAGTTCGTCCAGATACGCATCTTCAACTCCGGCAGCCGGATCGAGGAAGCCTGGATCAGTCACGTCTTCGACCGGTTCGTCCAGGTGAACCCGCACGATGCCAATTCGGGCTCCGGCGTAGGCCTCAACCTGACGAAAATGCTCGTAGAGCTGCACCACGGGCACATTTCCGCCGAGAACGAGGAGGACGGCGTGGTCTTCCGCGTGCTCGTGCCCGTCGGCAAGGAACACTTGACCGAACAGGAACTGTCCTATACGTCCCACCACAAGGACCTCTATATCAAGTCTCCTTCTGCGCAGGAACACGAGGACCAGACGTTCACGCAAAAGGAGGCCCCGGCGGACAAGGCCGCCCGGGCCCGGAAGAGCGTGGTCGTGGTGGACGATGACGACGATACGCGCGAATATCTCCGCAACCTGCTGCGCGACCGGTACAACGTCACGGCCTGCGCCGATGCGAAATCGGCCTGGAACGCCGTTTCGGAGACCCTCCCCGACGCCGTGGTCACCGACCTGGTGATGCCCGGCGAAAGCGGCAGCGACCTGTGCGCCCGCATCCGGGCGAACGAAGCCAC
This sequence comes from uncultured Bacteroidales bacterium, assembly GCA_900318015.1. Taxonomy (GTDB): domain Bacteria; phylum Bacteroidota; class Bacteroidia; order Bacteroidales; family UBA932; genus Cryptobacteroides. Next base: position 66,552 of record ONJB01000021.1, read on the forward strand.
GCGCCACATCCCCGTCCTCATCCTGACCGGCCAGAACAGCGTCGAAGAGGAACAGGCCGCCAGCGACAGCGGCGCCGACAAGTTCCTCTCCAAGCCCATTTCCGTGGAACTGCTCCTGAGCAGCATCGCCCAGGCGATTTCCAGCCGCGAGGCGGTGAAGGAAAAGTTCGGAGTCGCGTTGAAATACGATTATACCGGCATCAAGATGGGCTCGGCCGACGACAAACTGCTCCACCGCATCATCGAGAGCATCCAGACCCACCTGGACGAGCCCGAGTACGGGGTGGCCGCCCTGTGTGAGGACGTCGGCATCAGCCGCGTGCACCTGAACCGCAAGCTCAAGGCCTTCGGCAAGGACTCCCCCGGCGTGCTCATCAAGACTTTCCGGATGAAGCAGGCGGCCTATCTGCTGGCGAACAACAAGGTCAATGTGTCCGAGGTCGCCTACCGCGTAGGCTTCTCCTCGCACTCCTATTTTTCCAATGCATTCCGGGAGTATTTCGGGATGTCGCCGCGGGAATTCGTGACGCGCATCCAGGAGAATCCGGACGATGTTTCCTTGAAACAAATGTTTGAATAAGGCTTTTCATTCCAGAAACAGGTAACAATTTCAACAACGATTGTAACCAAATCGTTGGGGCACTGCTTTCGTTTTTGTTACATTTGTACCCGAAAACGAATGTTACGCCCCATGAATAAACCCTATCTGTTCCTCCTCGCGGCCTTCCTGCTGTCCAGCGTTCCGGCCGCCGCCCTCGACCATCCGGGCCTCGCCGAGCGCCGCACGGCCCCCGGCCGGTTCTCCCTCGTGGAAAAAGGTGTTCCCGCCGCCGTGGTTGCGGACCCTGCCGACAAGCGAGGCGTCCTCATCGCAGCGGAAACGCTGCGCGAGGATTTCGCCCGCGTGTGCGGCGCCAAGGCACCCGTGCAGGGCGCCCGCGCCATCTACGCCGGCACGAAGGACAGCCCGCTGATCAAGCGGCTCGCAGCGGAAGGACGCGTCGACACGGCCTCCTTGGATGGACAGTACGAGACCTATGTCCTGCAGGTGACCGGCGACGCGGTCATCATCGCCGGCGCGGACATGCGCGGAACGATCTACGGCATCTACGAAATCTCCGAGCAGATGGGCGTCTCCCCCTGGTATGACTGGGCCGACGTGCCCGTCCCGCACGGCACGGACCTGTCCCTGGCGGCCGGGACCTACACGGTCCCCCAGCCCGGCGTCCGCTACCGCGGCATCTTCCTCAACGACGAAGCCCCGTGCCTGACTTCCTGGGTGAAGAACACCTACGGGACGGACTACGGCGACCACCGCTTCTACGCGCGCGTTTTCGAGCTCCTGCTGCGCCTCAGGGCCAATTTCATGTGGCCGGCGATGTGGGGCTGGGCCTTCTACGCCGACGATCCGGAGAACAGCCGCACGGCCGACGAGATGGGCATCGTCATGGGCACGTCCCACCACGAGCCGATGGCGCGGAATCACCAGGAATGGGCACGCCGGCGCGGTTCCAGCGGTCCCTGGGACTATACCGCCAACAAGAAAGTCCTCACGCAGTTCTTCACCGAAGGCATCGAGCGGGCCAAGGATACGGAAGACCTCATTACCATCGGCATGCGCGGAGACGGTGACGCCTCCCTGGGCAAGCTGGGCGAGGAAGCCGCGTATATCAAGCTCCTGGAAACCATCATCAAGGACCAGCGCAAGATCATCCGCAAGGTGACCGGACGGCCCGCCGAGGAGCGGCCGCAGGTCTGGGCCCTGTACAAGGAAGTCCAGCAGTATTACGACCTGGGACTCCGGGTTCCGGACGACGTGACCATCCTCCTGAGCGACGACAACTGGGGCGACGTCCGCAAGCTTCCCACCGCCGCCGAGCGGAAGCGGAAGGGCGGCTGGGGCCTGTACTACCACGTGGACTACGTGGGCGCCCCGCGCAACTCCAAGTGGCTGAATGTCACGCCCATCCAGAACATGTGGGAGCAGCTCCAGCTCACCTGGGCCTATGGCGTGGACAAGATCTGGGTCCTGAACGTGGGCGACCTCAAGCCGATGGAATATCCCATCGACCTGTTCCTCGCGATGGCGCGCAATCCCGAAGCCATCACGGTGGAGAACCTGCCTGACCACACGCGTGCGTTCTGCTCGGCGGCCTTCGGCGAGGACCAGGCCGACGAGGCCGCGCGCATCCTCAACCTCTATTGCAAGTACAGCGGCCGCACCACGGCCGAAATGATGGACTGGCGGACCTATGACCTGCCGTCCGGGGAGTTCCGCCAGGTGCGGGACGATTTCGTCCGCCTGGAAGCGGAGGCCCTGCGGCAGTTCCTCTCCCTAAAGCCTGAGTACAAGGACGCCTACCAGGAACTCATTCTCTTCCCCGTCCAGGCCCTCGCCAATATCTATGAAATGTACTACGCGCAGGCGATGAACCTGGCCCTGGCCGGCCGCAAGGACCCGGCCGCCAACGCCTGGGCCGACGAGGTCGAGCGCGCCTTTGCCCGGGACGCCGCGCTGATGAAGGGATACAACAAGGACATCGCCGGCGGCAAGTGGGACGGCATGATGACGCAGAAGCACATCGGCTACCGTTCCTGGAACGACAACTTCCCGGCGGACCGCCTGCCGCGGGTGGAACGCATCGAGGACACAGCCCCGGGCGGCTACTCCTTCGAGGCCGATCCGCGGGGCTTCACGGCCATCGAAGCGGAACACTGGAATCAGGCCTCAGCGGCCTCCGGCGCGGCCTGGACGGTGATTCCGGACATGGGCCGCACCTTGAGCGGCGTCGCCCTGATGCCTTACACGGTGCCGACCGACGGCGCTTCCCTCACCTACCGCGTATGCATTCCCGAAGGGGTAACGGCCGTCAAGGTCCATGTCATCACGAAATCGACCCTCGCCTTCAACAACACCGGGCACCGCTACGAAGTGGACCTGGCCGGCGCGAAGCAGACGCACCTCTTCAACGAGCGCCTGAACGAGGATCCGAAGAACATCCACTCAGTCTACTACCCCACCGTCGCCCGCCGCGTCGTGGAAACCGTCTCCGAACTTCCCGCCCAGCCCGGCTGGCAGGACCTCGTCCTGCGCCCCCTGGACCCGGGCATTGTCTTCGAGAAAATCGTCCTCGACTACGGCGGCTACACGCCCCGCTTCCTATTCGGCGAGGAGTCTCCTGCCAACCGGTAACCATACCGGGTTACAAAATAATACACTGACATTCAATTAATTAACCCACAAGAGGTGCACCTTGCAGTGCACCTCTGTATAGTCATTTAACTGATAATCAATCGTTTAAATATATAGAGGTGCACCGCACGGTGCACCTCTATATAGTAATTTAGCTGATAATCAATCGTTTAAGTTTCAAGAAATGGACTATTCTTTATACGTATCAAGTCCCGCAACCTCGCAGAGGTACAGGTAGAGGGTTTCCCAGGCGGGCTTGCGGGCATAGTTGACACCCTGGTACAGGAGCGGCATGTTCTCTTCCTTTACCCAGGAATCCTTGTCGTTGATGCCCCATATGGTGATGCCGCCCCGTTGGGAGGCCGGGACGATTTCCAGGTACTTCTGGAAGATGAACTTGTACAGGGCCGCCTGGGCGGTCCGGTCGGTGCACTTGATGTCCAGCTCGGAGATGCGGACGATCCGACCGGTGGCCTGCAGGTCCCTGAGGCTGGCGACAATCTTGTTCTCCAGGTCGGGGGTCGACATGTCCAGATGCATCTGCGTACCGACACCCGTCACTTGCGGATTCCCCTGCACATAGTCACAGTAGGCCTTCCGCTTGGCGTCGATTGTCTCGAGGTTGTAATCGTTCAGGTACAGGACTGCGGTCTTGCCGTTGCGGGCCAGGGCGTCGGTCGCATAGGCGAACGCCTTGTCCACCCAGTCCTTGGTGCTCTTGAAATACCGGCCCCAGACGAAGACATTGTCGCCGGTGGTGTTCCCCGCCGTGCGGAACTCGACGGGCCAGTCGGCGAACGTCTCGTTCACGACGTCCCAACCGTAAACATCGAAATGCGCGACCATCGTGTACACCCAGTCGCGGTACACATAGCCGATGACGTCGTTCACAAGCTCGCCATCCAGGCTGAAGCCGCTATTGAGAGCGGGCGGCACGTCGCCGGCCGCAGGAGCCGCCTTCGTCGCTGGAGCGATCTGGATATCGTCGAGGTAATAGGTCACCGCCTCCACGCCCCCGTAGAAGGCGAAGGAGAGGCTGTTCCCTGACTCTACGGTATACTCCACGCTCTGGTACGTCCAGTCGACGCCCATCTTCGGGAAAGCGCCCCAGGTGGAACTCCGGTACTTGACGTCCCCGTCGCCCCGGATGTCGATCTGGAAATCGGCCGCCTGGCCGGCCTTGGCGTACCAGGAGATCCGATACGTCGTTCCCGGCGTGACAGGGAAGGATTTCGTCACCACCTGGATGTCCCAGCTGTCCTTCGCGTAACCGGAGGAATTGTCCATTTTCAGCGCCAGGGAGCCGCCGTGGGCCGTTTCGTTCGTGACAGACACGTGGTCCGGTCCGTTCACCTGCACGAACAGGCCGGAGGAGGTGAGCTGGCCGGCGCCGCCCGCCGTGAGGCTCTCGAAATCGATGCCCTCGGCAGCCGGCTCCTGGCCGCCCCCGCCGCCTTCCCCTTCCCCGAGGATGCGGATGTTGTCAATGACGACGTCCTTCGAGGCAGTGATCCGGAAGGCGAAGTCGCCCAGGGATTCCAGCGTAAAGGGAACGCTGTACTTGTGCCATTGGCCCTTGACGCCCGCCTGCAGCGACTGGCCGTCACCAGAAGCGACGTAGAGCGTACCCTCCTTGGCGAGGGTCTTGGCCCAGAAAGAGAATACATACGGCTTCCCGGCCTCGACAGCCGCATCGACCGTCAGCGCAGCGCCTTCGGAAACCGCCTTCGCGGCATAGTCGCCCGCGAAGACATCATACAGGCTCTGGAAGATTTCGAATCCCTCGGCCGTGAAGCCGTCCAGGGTGCCGGCCTCGAAGTTCCAGTTCCGCTGGAGGAGGGAGGCGTTGTTGTCCGTCGCGGCTTTCGAAATCAAATTGTTCAGGTACGCGCGCTGCTGCTGGCTGTGCCAGCCGAGCGTGTGGCCGAACAGCTCGGTCCCGCACGCCTTCGCCCAGCCGGCCATCGCCTCGGCGTTCGTGAAGTTGTACGCGCCGTCCGCCTGGACAATGCCGTCATGCTTCATTTCGTTGCCGAAGGTGACGGCGGCGAAATCGCGCTTGAGGATATCCGCGACCTTGGCGTTGTTCCGGTACTCCCAGTAGGTGAACGAGACGCCCAGCTTGAGGCCGGCCTTCGCGGCAACGTCCTTCAGGTTGTACTTGTCATAGTCCACCACCTTCTGGGCCGGCGGGTCCGGCGTGACCGGTTTCTCCTCGGGCTTCTGGGGAGTGATGGGCGTGGGGTCTTCCTTCCCGCAGGAGACGGCGGCAAGGACCAAGGTGGACAAGAGGACAAGGGTACCTATCTTTTTCATACGCATGCGATACCCTGCAAAATTAGAAAAAAAGAACGGATTTGAACATTTCTGACCCATTTCTAGTCTTGTTTTCTGCAGGGAAATCGTATATTTGTATTCGGTAGAAACTACAATAACCCGGAATAACACCTTAAACGATATGGCAAACAACGAATCCAAAGGCTTCTACAAGCTGAGCTGGGCCCAGCGCATCGGTTTCGGCGCCGGTGACATGGCGCAGAACCTCATCTACCAGACCATCTCCATCTGGCTGCTGTTCTTCTACACGAACGTGTTCGGACTGGATCCGGGCGCGGCCGCCCTGATGTTCCTCATCGTCCGCCTCGTGGACGTCCTGTGGGACCCGATCGTGGGCACCATCGTGGACAAGGGCAACCCCAAGTGGGGCAAGTACCGCAGCTGGCTCGTCCTCGGCGGCATTCCGCTCGTGGGCCTCGCCATCCTGTGCTTCTACAACGGATTCAGCGGCTCGCTGGTGTACGCCTACATCACTTACGTGGGCATGTCCATGTGCTACACCCTCGTGAACGTGCCTTACGGCGCCCTGAACGCCTCCCTCACGCGTGACACGAACGAGATCACCATCCTCACCTCCACCCGTATGTTCATGGCGAACCTCGGCGCCCTCTGCGTGAAGTCCCTTCCGCTGATCATCGCCCTCTTCGCCCCGAAGGTGCTGAATCCCGAGACCGGCAAGATGACCGCCGTCTACAACACGCCTGACGCCGCCCACGCCTGGTTCATCACGATGACCATCTTCGCCCTCGCCGGCCTCGCCCTCCTGATCTTCTGCTTCTTCCAGTGCAAGGAACGCGTGGTGATGGACGAGAAGGAGTCCGCCAATGTGAAAGTGAGCGACCTCTGGATGGAGTTCGGCCGCAACAAGCCCCTCCGCGTCGTCGCTTTCTTCTTCATCACCGCCTTCGCGATGATGAGCGTGAGCAATGCCGCCGATGCCTACTTCATGACCTTCAACGTGGGCGCCACGCCCCTGCTGACCACCCTGTTCATGTGGCTCGGCACCATCCCGGCCTTCATCTTCATGCCGCTCGTCCCCGCCATCAAGCGCAAGATCGGCAAGAAGGGGATGTTCTATCTCTTCCTCGGCGTCGCTATCGTGGGCATGATCCTGATGTACACCTTCGTGTCCATCCCGGCCACCAAGTCCAACTTCGTCCTCCTGTGCATCGCCCAGTTCGTCAAGTCCACCGGCATCATCACCGCGACGGGTTACATGTGGGCCCTGGTCCCGGAGGTCATCGCCTACGGCGAATACACCACCGGCAAGCGCATCGCCGGCATCGTGAACGCCCTCACCGGCATCTTCTTCAAGGCCGGCATGGCCCTCGGCGGCGTCGTTCCGGGCCTCGTCCTCGCCTGGGTCGGCTTCAATGCCGATGCCACCACGCAGACGCCCCTTGCCCTGCAGGGCATCCTCTGGCTCGTGTGCGTGATCCCGGCCATCCTCCTGCTCCTCGCCATCTGGATCATCTCCAAGTACGAGCTCTCCGACGAGAAGATGGACGAAATCAACCGCGAAATCGAAGCAAGACACCTCAACGCATAATTCATTGACAGCTATGGCTAAGAAAGTTCTCAAACGCTACCTCCTCCCCGCCGACTACATGGCGGACCCGTCCGTGCACGTGTTCGACGGCAAGATCCATATCTATCCTTCCCACGACTGGGAGTCCGCCGCGCCGGACGACGACTTCGGCAGCGAGTACGACATGAAGGACTACCACGTCCTCACCATCGAGGGCGACGACCCGATGACCTCCCCCGTCGTGGACCACGGCGTCGCGCTGGACATCAAGGATGTCCCGTGGGCGCGCCGCCAGCTCTGGGACAACGAGGTGGTGAAAGGCCGCGACGGCAAGTACTACATGTACTTCCCGGCCAAGGACAAGACCGACATCTTCCGGGCAGGCGTCGCTGTCAGCGACTCCCCCACCGGCCCGTTCAAGGCCATGCCGGACCCCATCCGCGGCAGCTATTCCATCGACTATGCCATCCTGCACGACGATGACGACGAGTACTACATGTACTTCGGCGGCATCTGGGGCGGCCAGCTCCAGCGCTACGAGGACAACCTCGCCAAGGACTGCGGCACCTCCTACCCGGCCGACGGCCAGCCCGCCATCCCGGCCCGCGTGGTGAAGCTCTCCAAGGACATGCTCCAGTTCGGCGAGGACCCGAAGCCGGTCGTCCTCCTGGACGAGGACGGCACCCCGATCAAGGTCGAGGACAACGAGCGCCGCTTCTTCGAGGCCAGCTGGATGCACAAGTACAACGGCAAGTACTACTTCAGCTACTCCACCGGCGACACGCACAAGCTCTGCTACGCCATCGGCGACAACCCTTACGGCCCGTTCACCTACAAGGGCGTGATCCTCACCCCGGTCTTCGGCTGGACCACGCACCACTGCATCGTGGAATTCAAGGGCAA
>ONJB01000042.1 GCA_900318015.1 uncultured Bacteroidales bacterium
TGCTCGGATCAAAACCTGTTTGCAGTTCCCCGAGCCTTTTCGCAGCTTACCACGTCCTTCCTCGCCTCCGGATAGCCTAGGCATCCACCGTTCGCTCTTCGTTTCTTTCCTAATGCTCCGCAGTTTCCCCCGACGCGCCTCTCGGCAGCCTCGGTACCCGCTGCGGCTTGTGAATCATTTCTGATTTGCTCTTGCCTTGAAATTGCAGTCCCTATATTCTCAGTTCGAAAAAACTTCTAAACTCTAGATTATACAGACTCTCTTTCTGTTTTTCTTTACCTCTTTGATCTTTTCTCTCAGTATTGTCAGTGAACTAAACCCTTTCTGAAACCACATTTTTGTGTGCTCGTTTCAAACGGGACTGCAAAGGTAGAAACTTTTTTTTGAACCGCCAAAACTTTTTTCGGTTTTTTTGTAAAAATTACCACTTCCCAGCATAATCGGCCCAATTTCGGACCTCCAACGCGGCATCCGGGAGGGTACAGAAGGCGCGGATGTAGGCGGCGGCGAGCCGGGCGTCCGTCACGAGCGGGACATTGAAGTCCACGGCGGCGCGGCGGAGGTGGTATCCGTTACCGAGTTCGGAGTGCGAGAAATTCTTGGGGTTGTTCACCACGAGATCGACCTTGTGCTCCCGGATCAGGTCCAGGGCGGAGGGCGTTCCGTCGTCCGGTTCGTCCGGCCAACGCACGCGTTGCGCGGGCACGCCATGTTGTAAGAGGTACCGGCAGCTGCCGTCCGTGGCATACAGGGTATAACCCTTCTCCGCGAGCGCGCGGCAGGCAGGCAGGAGTTCCGCCTTCTGGAAAGCGTCACCCGTGGACAGGAGGACCGGTCCGGCCGGCACCCGGTGGCCCACCGACAGCATCGCCTTCAGCAGGGCCTCGTCGCTCGTGCGGCCGAGGCAGCCCACTTCGCCGGTCGAGGCCATATCCACGCCGGACACCGGATCCGCCTGGTGGAGCCGGGCGAAGGAGAACTGGGAACACTTGACGCCCACATAGCCCAGGTCGAAGGGATCGGGCATCCAGGGCGAGGGATGCTGCCCCAGCATGCATCGGGTGGCGAGGCCGATGAGGTCCACGCGCCACACCTTGGATACGAAGGGGAAACTCCGGGAAGCCCGGAGATTGCACTCGATGACCTTGAGGTCCAGGTCCGAGGACAGGAACTGGATGTTGAACGGCCCTGTGATATGGAGTTCGGAGGCGATGGCCGCCGCCGTCTTCCTGATCCGGGACAAGACGGAACCGAACACCCGCTGGGCGGGGAACTGGATCGTGGCGTCGCCGGAATGGACCCCTGCAAACTCGACATGTTCCGAGATGGCGCAGGCCAGGACGCGGCCGCCGTCGGCGACGGCGTCGCACTCAAGTTCCTGACAACGCTGCAGGAACGCGCTGACGACGACGGGATGCTCCTCCGAGACCTCGGCGGCCCGCTCCAGGCAGGCGGTAAGATCCTCGGCCGAATAGCAAACGTTCATCGCCGCGCCGGACAGGACATAGGAAGGCCGTACCAGGACGGGGAAACCCACTTCACCGATGAAACGGTCGATGTCGGCACGCGTCGTCATCGCTTTCCAGCGGGGCTGGTCGATGCCCAGGCGGTCCACCACTTCGGAGAACTTGCCGCGGTCCTCGGCGCGGTCGATGTCGGCCGCCGAGGTGCCCAGGATGCGGATCCCGCAGCGGACCAGCGGCAGGGCGAGGTTGTTGGGGATCTGGCCGCCCACGCTGACGACGACGCCGTCGGGACGCTCCCGCATACAGATTTCCCACACCGTCTCCAGGCTCAATTCGTCGAAGTAGAGCCGGTCGCAGGTGTCATAGTCCGTGGACACCGTTTCCGGGTTGTAATTGACCACGATCGCCTTCCGGCCGCTCTCGCGGAGGGTGCGGACCGTGCTCACGGCGCACCAGTCGAACTCCACGCTGCTGCCGATCCGGTAGGCGCCGGAGCCCAGCACGATGACGCTGCGGCCCGGATCTTCCGGCTCGACGTCGTCGCAGGTGCCTTGATAGGTCAGATACAGGTAATTGGTCACGGCGGGGAATTCCGCCGCAAGGGTGTCGATCTGCTTGACTGCCGGGCGGATGCCCAGGTCGACACGGCGCGCACGGACCGCTTCCTCCGCGATGTGGAACACCCGGCCGATCTGGATGTCGGAGAAGCCCTCGACCTTCGCCTGCCGCAGGAGGTCGTACGGGACCTCATCCAGCGAGGCGCAGGCCTCCAGGGCCCGGTAGGTGGATTCGATATGGGCCAGCTTGTCCAGGAACCAGCGGTCGATGTGCGTGAGCGCATGGATCCGGTCCACCGTGTAGCCTGACTCGAACGCAGCGGCAATGGCGAAGATCCGCGTGTCGGTGGGATGCGACAGCGCGAAATCCAGGTCCTCCGTCACGTACGGCTTGTTGCATACGAAGCCGTTGGCGCCCTGGCCGATCATCCGAATGCCCTTCTGGATCGCCTCTTCGAAGGTCCGGCCGATGGCCATCACTTCGCCGACGCTCTTCATGCCGGGGCCGATGTCCCGGGAGACTCCTTTGAACTTCGCCAGGTCCCAGCGCGGGATCTTCACGACGACATAGTCCAGGGCCGGTTCGAAGAAGGCCGGGGTCGTCTTGGTGACCGCGTTCTTGAGTTCATGCAGGCCATACCCCAGCCCCAGCTTGGCCGCCACGGCCGCCAGCGGATAGCCCGTCGCCTTGGAGGCCAGGGCCGAGGAACGGCTGAGCCGCGCATTGACCTCGATCACCCGGTAATCCTCCCCGTCGGGGCTGAAGGCATACTGGACGTTGCATTCTCCGACGATCCCGAGATGCCGGACAATGTCGATGGAAGTCTTCCGCAGGAAATGGTATTCGTCGTTGGTGAGGGTCTGGGACGGGGCGACGACGATGCTCTCGCCCGTGTGGATCCCGAGCGGATCCACATTCTCCATGTTACAGACCGTGATGCAGTTGTCGAAGCGGTCGCGGACCACCTCGTATTCAATCTCCTTCCACCCGCGCAGGGATTTCTCCACGAGGACCTGCGGCGAGAAGGTAAAGGCCTTGGTGGCGACGGCGTCCAGCTGGGCCTCGTCCTCGCAGAAGCCGGAGCCGAGCCCGCCCAGGGCGTAGGCCGCCCGGATGATGACGGGATAGGCCACAAAGAGTTCCCGGTCCTCCGTGTCGATGATGGTTTCCACGGGGGTTCCCAGCACCTGGACGCCGTAACGCTTCAGGACGCCGCTGCGGAACAGGGCCACGCCGCAGTTGAGCGCGGTCTGGCCGCCGAAGGAAAGGAGGATGCCGTCCGGACGCTCTTTCTGGATGACTTTTTCCACGAAGGCCGGCGTCACCGGCAGGAAATAAACCTCGTCGGCCACGCCTTCCGAGGTCTGGACCGTCGCGATGTTCGGGTTCACGAGGACGGTCCGGATGCCTTCCTCACGCAGGGCCTTGAGGGCCTGCGAACCGCTGTAGTCGAATTCTCCGGCCTCGCCGATCTTCAGCGCGCCCGAGCCCAGGATAAGCACTTTGCGGATCATAGCAGGGACAGGAAATCATCGAACAGGAACTCCGTGTCCACGGGGCCTCCGGAGGCTTCCGGATGGAACTGCGTGGCGAAGAAGGGCTTCGAGATGTGCCGGATGCCCTCGTTGGTTCCGTCGTTCAGGTTGACAAAGAAAGGTTCCCAGTCTACCGGCAACGTGGCCGGGTCCACGGCATATCCGTGGTTCTGGGACGTAATGTAACACCGGTCCGTGCCTACGCGGCGCACGGGCTGGTTGTGGCTGCGGTGACCGTACGGCAGCTTGAAAGTCTTCGCGCCGGCCGCCAGGGCCATGAGCTGGCTCCCGAGGCAGACGCCGAAGACCGGCCGGTCTCCCTGCAGCGCCTGGCGCAGATGGGCGATGGTTTCGGTACACACCGCCGGGTCGCCGGGGCCGTTTGACAGGAACAGGCCGTCATAGTCCATGCCCGTGAAATCGTAATCCCACGGCACTCGCACCACCTCGATGCCCCGGGAAACCAGGCACCGCAGGATATTGTGCTTGACGCCGCAGTCCACCAGCACCACCCGTTTCGGGCCCTTCCCGTAATGGAGGACCTCCTGGCAGCTGACCTGGGCGACCAGATTCTCCGGATTCTCACGTCGGCCGCCAGCGGCCTCCTCAGAATGACAACCGTCGATCACGATCTCCCCCGGCATGACGCCTTCTTCGCGGATCATGCGGGTGAGGGCGCGGGTGTCAATGCCGGAAATACCCGGCACACGCTCCCGCTTCAGCCAGTCACCGAGGCTTTCGACCGCATCCCAGTGGCTGTAGTTCTCGCTGTAATCGGCGATCACCAGGCCGCGGACATGGATCCGTTCCGACTCGGCGCGGAGGGAAAGCCCGTCCGGGCCCGTACTCATGTCGGGCGTCCCATAATTGCCCACGAGCGGGTAACTGACGCAGAGAATCTGTCCCTGGAAAGAAGGGTCCGTGAGGCTTTCGGGGTAGCCCACCATCGAGGTAGAGAACACCACCTCGCCGGTCGCCGGGCCGTCGTAACCGAAGCTCCAGCCTTCCAGGACCCGGCCGTTGCCGAGCCGGAGCTCCGCTTTCCTGCGTTCCATACGCTATCGGATCAGGGTCCCGCCGTCCCCCAGGAGGGCGGAACTGTGGCAGATGCGGACCTCGGCCGCGCCCTTGTCAAGGGCGTCGAAAGCCTGGTCCAGCTTGGGAATCATCCCGTCGGCGACGATGCCGCGGGCCTTCAGGGAAGCGTAAGTATCCTTGTCGATGAAAGGAATCACGCTGGAAGGGTCATTCCGGTCCTCGAGGACGCCCGGCTGTTCGAAGCAGGTCGTCAGACCGGCGCCGAGGGCGGCGGCTACCGAGGCCGCGACCGTATCGGCGTTGGTGTTCAGCAACTGGCCCGCACCGTCATGGTTGATGGCGCAGAGGACCGGTGTCAGGCCGTTGTCCAGCAACAGCTGCAGGAAGTCCGTGCGGACGCTCGCGGGCGTGACGTCGCCCACCCAGCCGAAATCGACCGTCCGACCGTCGGACAGGGTGAGGGGCGGCCGCTTGGAGGCCGTGACCACGGAACCGTCGCAGCCGGACAGGCCGATGGCATCGCAGCCGGCCGCCTGCAGGAGGGACACCACCCGCTTGTTGCACCAGCCGGCATAGACCATCGTCACGACCTGCAGGGTGGCGTCGTCCGTCACCCGCCGGCCTTCATACTTGACCGGCTCGATCCCGAGGGCTTTCTGGAAACGGCCGGCGAGGGCGCCGCCGCCATGGACCAGGACCTTCGGCCCTTCCAGGGCTGCGAAATCCCGGCAGAAAGCCTCGAGCAAGGCGTCGTCGTCCAGGACCTGCCCGCCGCATTTCACCACCCGGATCATAGCGACTGGAGCAGCATCTTGAGGACGGTCTGGGCGGAGACCACGCGGTTCGCCGCCTCCGGGATCACCAGGGAGCGCGGGCTCTCGATGACATCGTCGGACACGATCATGTTGCGGCGCACCGGCAGGCAGTGCATGAAGAAGGCGTCGTTGGTGAGGGCCATCTTCTCCTTGGTCACGGTCCATCCCATGTCATAGTTCACGACCTTGCCATAGATATCCTCCCGGTACGGAGCCCAGTTCTTCGCGTACACGAAGTCGGCGCCCGCGAGGGCCTCGTCCTGGTCATGCGTCACTTTAGCGTTGCCCACGAACTCAGGAGCGAGGTCGTAGCCTTCCGGATTGGCGATCACGAAGTCGTAGTCGGTCATGGACATGCCCTCCGCGAAGGAATTCGGGACGGCCTGCGGCAGCGCCCGCGGATGCGGGGCCCAGGTCATGACCACCTTCGGGCGGGGTTTCGTCTTGTACTCCTCGATGGTGATGATGTCCGCGAAAGTCTGCAGCGGATGCCGGATGGCGGCCTCCATGCTGAAGACCGGCTTCCCGGAATACTGGATGAACTGGTTCAGGATCACCTCGTTGTAGTCGTCGTCCCGGGATTCGAACCGGGCGAAGGAGCGAACGCCGATCATGTCGCACATCGAACCCATCACGGGAATCGCTTCCAGGATGTGCTCGCTCTTGTCCCCGTCCATCACCACGCCGCGACCGGTCTCGAGTTTCCAGGCACCCTGGTTCACGTCCAGGACGATGGGGTTCATCCCCAGGTTCAGGGCGGCCTTCTGGGTGCTCAGGCGCGTACGCAGGCTGTTGTTGAAGAAGACGAGGAGGACCGTCTTGTTATGGCCGAGCGCCTGGTCCGCGAAGGGGTTCGCCTTCACGTAGGCGGCTTCGGCGAGGGCGGCCTTCAGGTCGCCCAGCTGCTTCATGCTGGTAAAATGCTTCATTGGGTCAATGCTTTCCAGGCTTCCACGAACTGCCGCGCGCCCTCCTCGGGAAGGTTCAAGGCGGGAAGAAGCCGGATGACGTTCTCCCCGGAAGCGCCGGTGAAAATGTGTTTCTCATACAGGAGCCGGTCCCGGAGGCCCTTGAACTCGGGCTTGATCTCCAGGCCGATCATCAGGCCGCGGCCCCGGTATTCCTTCAGGGCGGGGTCGCCGACAAGCTGCGATTCGAACCAGGCGCCAAGCTTTTCCGCCTTCGCGACCAGTCCCTCCGCCTCGATGACCTCGAGGACGGCGATGGCCGCCGCGCAGGCGATGTGGTTGCCCCCGAAGGTCGTGCCCAGCAGGCCGTAGGAAGCCTGGATGGCCGGGCTGATCAGGACGGCGCCAATCGGGATGCCGCCGGCCAGGCCCTTGGCCATGGTGACGAGGTCCGCCTCCACTCCCGCGTACTGGTGGGCGAAGAACCGGCCTGTCCGGCCGCAGCCGGACTGAATCTCGTCCAGCACGAGGAGGGTGCCGGTGCGGTCACACAGGGCCCGGAGGTCCTTCTGGAAGGAATCCGAAGGAAGCTTGATGCCCGCGACGCCCTGGATGCCTTCGATGATGACGGCGGCGTAGTCCTGCGTGGACAGTTCCTTCTCCGCGGCGGCGAGGTCCCCAAGGGGGACGAAGGCCACGTTGGGCGTGGCATTGAACGGGGCGCGGATCTTGGGATTGTCCGTGACGCTCACGGCGCCGGCGGTCCGCCCGTGGAAGGCCCCGCCGAAGGCGAGGACCTTGGAACGGCCGGTGTGGAACGACGCCAGTTTCAGCGCGTTCTCGTTGGCCTCCGCCCCGCTGTTGCATAGGAAGAGGTGGAAGGCGTCATAGCCGCTGATCTTTCCGAGTTTCTCGGCCAGGGTGTCCTGCAGGCTGTTCTGCACTGCATTGGAGTAGAAACCCAGCTTTCCGATCTGCTCCCGGATCGCCGCCACGTAATGCGGGTGGCAGTGCCCGATGCTGATCACGGCGTGGCCGCCGTACAGGTCCAGGTATTCCTGGCCGTCGGTGTCCCACAGCGTGGAACCCTGCCCGCGCACGGGCTCGATGTTCCACCGTTTGTATACATTGAATAAGTCCATATCAAAATGCGGAAGCCTTGAGGCGGAGGCCGGCGTTTTCGGGGAGGGAGAACAGGAGGTTCATGTTCTGCACGGCCTGGCCGGAGGCGCCTTTGAGGAGGTTGTCGATGACGGAGGTGACGACGAGCTGGCCGTCGTGCATCTCCAGGGATATCAGGCACTTGTTCGTGTTGACCACCTGCTTGAGGTCCACGGAGCCGGGGAGCACATGGGTGAAGGCCGCATCGGCATAGAAGGCCTTGTACAGGGCCGTCACTTCCTCCAGGGAGAGCGCGCAGGCGGTTTCCGCAACGGCGAAGATGCCGCGGGGGAAATCGCCCCGGACCGGGATGAAATGCAGGTTGTCCCCGACACCCAGGTTGCGGCGGATCTCCGCCAGGTGCTGGTGCGTCAGGACTTTATAGGTGGACAGGTTGTTGTCCCGCCAGCTGAAGTGCGTCGTGGGAGCGGGCTTGACGCCGGCGCCGGTGGAACCGGTGACCGCCTGCACATGGACATCGCCCCCGAGAAGGCCGGCCTTCGCCAGCGGCAGGAGCGCCAGCTGGATGGCGGTCGCGAAGCAGCCCGGATTGGCCACCTTCTCCGCCCCGGCGATCCGACTGCGGTTCAGTTCCGGAAGACCGTACACATAGCCGTCGGATTCGTCCCGGAAGTCCTGGGCCAGGTCCACGACCTTGAGTCCCGCCGGGCAGGGATGCTCCTCCCAGAAGGCGCGGCTCTTTCCATGAGCCGAGCACAGGAAAAGGACGTCGATCCCTTCCAGGTCGATGACGTCGGTGAAGGCGAGGTCCGTGTCTCCCACGAGGCCGAGGTGGTGCTCCGCCACGGCCTTTCCCGCCTGGCTTTCCGAATGGATCCAGGCAATTTCGGCCGCCGGATGGTTCACCAGCAGCCGGACCAGTTCGCCGGCGGTGTAGCCGGCTCCCCCGATGATGCCCGCGCGGATCATGCTTCCTCCCCGGGATGGTGGATGGTCAGATGCTCCTTGGGATCGTACAGGAGGCCCGTGCACAGACACATCCGGTACTCACGGTCCTTGAGGATGCCGAAATGGCGGCAGCCTTCGCAGCCCTTCCAGAACTCGGGATCGTCCGTAAGCTCGGAGAACGGGACGGGACGGAAGCCGAACTCGTAGTTCATCTTCATCACCGCCGCACCGGTGGTGATGGAGAAGATCTTGGCATCGGGGAAGAGCTTCCGGGACAGGATGAACGTCTGTTCCTTGATCTTCTTGGCGAGGCCCATCCCGCGGAACTTGTGCGCGACGATAAGGCCGGAGTTCGCGACGAAGCTCTTGCCGCCCCAGGATTCGATGTAGGAGAAGCCGGCGAATTCGCCGTCCTCCGTGAGGGCGATCACGGCCTTTCCCGCGCGTATTTTTTCATTGATGTATTCCGGGGACCGGTTCGCGATACCCGTTTTCCGCTCCAGGGAGGAGACGTAAATTTCTTGACAGATGGCCTCGGAGAAGGCCATGTGGCACTCTTGGGCCACCATAACTTGGAATTCCATAGACGCGTTCATTGAACTAACCGGGGACAAAATTAAAATTTTTTTTTCATATTATGCAAATATTTCCAATAAAAATGCATACCTTTGCAAAAAACCGGATAGATATCCACCAAATATGCAGAACAACACCAAAATCCGACAGCAGGCCATCCTGGACATCATCCAGGCCGGACGCATCTTCAGCCAGGAAGAGCTCGCCGCCCGGTTGAGGGAGGAAGGCATCGCCTCCACCCAGGCCACCCTGTCCCGCGACCTGAAAGCACTTCGGATCTCCAAGGTCCCCGGCGAAGGCTATGTCGTACCGGCCCGCGGACGGAGTCTCTCCGCCGATTTCGCCTCCGGCATCCTCCGGATCCAGTTTTCCGCAAACCTCGGCGTCATCCGCACCCGGCCGGGCCTGGCGAACGCCGTCGCCGTCCTCATCGACAACCACATGGTCTTCCCGGTCCTCGGGACCATCGCCGGGGACGACACGATCCTCCTGATCCTCCGGGAAGGATCCTCCCCCGAAGGCGTGCTCGACGCCCTCTCCCCCCTTCTCCCTGATATCAAAAACCGTTATATACAATGAAAATCGTCGTCGCTTACAGCGGAGGTCTGGACACCTCCTATACCGTGATGTACCTGGCCAACCAGGGCCATGAAGTCTATGCCGCCTGCGCGGATACCGGCGGGTTCTCCCCCGCCCAGCTCAAAAAGAACGAAGAGAACGCCTACAAGCTGGGCGCCAAGGCCTACGCCACCCTGGACGTCAAGGATGAATATTATGAGAAGAGCTTGAAGTATATGGTGTACGGAAACGTCCTCCGGGGCGGCACCTACCCCATCTCCGTATCGTCGGAGCGCATCTTCCAGGCCATCGCCATCGCCCGCTACGCCAAGGAGGTCGGGGCCGATGCCATCGCCCACGGCTCCACCGGCGCCGGCAACGACCAGGTCCGCTTCGACATGACCTTCCAGGTGATGTGCCCCGAGATGGAGATCATCACCCTCACCCGCGACCGGGCCCTCAGCCGCCAGGAAGAGGTGGACTACCTCAACGGGCACGGCTTCCCGGCCGATTTCGCCAAGCTCAAGTACTCCTACAACGTGGGCCTCTGGGGCACGTCCATCTGCGGCGGCGAACTGCTGGATTCCGCGCAGGGCCTGCCCGAATCGGCCTATCTGAAACCCGTCACGAAGTCCGGCGAGAAGACCGTGAAGCTCGGATTTGAGAAAGGTCAGCTCGTCTCCGTGGACGGGAAGACCTTCGATTCCCCCGTGGCCGCCATCCAGGCCCTGGAAGCCTCCGTCGAAGGCTACGGCCTCGGCCGGGACATCCATGTCGGGGACACCATCATCGGCATCAAGGGCCGGGTGGGCTTCGAGGCCGCCGCGCCGATGCTCATCATCGCCGCCCACAAGTACCTGGAGAAATACACCCTGTCCAAGTGGCAGCAGTACTGGAAGGACCAGGTAGGCACCTGGTACGGCATGTTCCTGCATGAGAGCCAGTACCTGGAGCCCGTGATGCGCGACATCGAGGCCATGCTCGAGTCCAGTCAGCGCTATGTGTCCGGCACCGTGATCATTAACTACGGGCCCAAGCAGTTCGAGACCGTAGGCGTCGAGAGCGTCAACGACCTCGTGAAGACCAAGTTCGGCGAGTACGGGGAAATGCAGAAGGGCTGGACTGCGGAAGATGCGAAGGGATTCATCAAGGTCCTCTCCACGCCGCTGCGGGTGTACTACAACCGGCACGAAGACGAACTCCTATGACGGACCTTCTCCGGCAGATGATCGCCATCCCCTCGCTCAGCGGGGACGAGAAGGCGGTCGCCGACTTCCTCCAGGCGCGGCTCTCCGCGGAGGGTTTTACCCCGCACCGCTGCGGCAACAACCTCTGGTGCTGCCGCGGTGAAGGACCGGTCATCCTCCTGGACGCGCACATCGACACAGTGAAGCCCGTCGCCGGGTGGACCCGGGACCCGTTCACGCCCGCCGTCGAAGACGGCCGGCTGTACGGGCTCGGGAGCAACGACGACGGCGCCTCCGTCGTGGCGCTCATCGAGGCGTTCAAGCGCCTCACGGCCAAGCCGCAGCCCTACACGCTGGTCCTCTCGCTTTCCGCGGAGGAGGAATCCAGCGGCCGCAGCGGCCTGGAGATCTCCCTGAAGGAGATCGAGGCGGCCTGCGGCCCCATCGCCTGCGGCGTGTTCGGGGAACCGACCTCGCTGGAGATGGTCGTGGCGGAAAAAGGTCTGATGGTGCTGGACTGCGCGGTGAAAGGCGTCGCCGGACACGCCGCCCGGAACACCGGCGTCAATGCCATCTACCAGGCTCTTCCCGCCATCGAATGGTTCCGGAACAAGCAGTTCGACAAGGTCTCCGACGTCCTCGGCCCGGTCAAGATGACCGTGACGCAGGTCCAGGCCGGCACGCAGCACAACGTGATTCCCGACCTGTGCACCTTCGTCGTGGACATCCGTTCCAATGGGCTTTATACCAATGAGGAACTCCTGGAACTGATCCAGGCGGAAGCCCCTTGCGAAGTGAAGGCGCGCTCCACGCGGCTGCACGGCTCGTCCATAGCGGCGGACCACCCGCTGGTCCGGCGCGGGCTCGCCCTCGGCCTCCCGGCCGTCGGCTCGCCCACCCTCTCCAACCAGGCCCTCTGCCGCTTCCCCTCCGTCAAGCTCGGTCCCGGCGATTCCCCCCGCTCCCACACGGCGGACGAGTACGTAATGGTCGACGACATTGCCAAAGCGGTGGATATTTATGTAAAACTTCTGGATGGTCTATCCGTATGAAAATTTGGTCGAAAGGATTCGATAACGCGCCGGAGATCGACGCATTCACGGTCGGGAAGGACCGGGAACTGGATTTGATGCTCGCCCCGTGGGACATCCTCGGGACGATGGCCCATATCACCATGCTTTCGGAAGTGGGACTGCTCGGCAAGGACGAGCTGGCCGTGCTGCTGCCGGAGCTGGAGAAACTGCATCAGGAGGCCGTGGAAGGCCGCTTCACCATCGAAGGGGAAGACGTCCATTCGGAGGTGGAGGCCCGGCTGACCGCCGCGCTCGGGGACGTGGGCAAGAAGGTCCATACCGGCCGATCCCGCAACGACCAGGTCGCCGTGGACATCAAGCTGTTCACCCGGGACCGTCTGGAGAAGACTGTCCGCAAGGTCGCCGCGCTGTTCGACCTGCTGCAGGAGAAATCCGAGGAACTGAAAGACGTCCTGATGCCGGGCTATACGCACCTGCAGGTGGCAATGCCTTCCTCCTTCGGCCTGTGGCTGGGCGCCTACGCCGAAAGCCTCGCCGATGACCTGGTGATGCTCAAGGCCGCCTGGGACGTGATGGACGAGAACCCCCTCGGCAGCGCCGCCGGGTACGGATCCTCCGCCCCGCTGAACCGCGCCCGCACGACGGAACTGCTGGGCTTCAGCACCTTGGACTACAACAGCATCTATGCGCAGATGTCCCGGGGACGGGGTGAACGGATGGTCGCCTGGGCCTACAGCGCCGTGGCCGAGACCATCGGCCGGCTCGCCGTGGACGGCTGCCTGTTCACCAGCCAGAACTTCGGCTTCATCCACCTGCCGGATTCCTTCACGACCGGCTCCAGCATCATGCCCCAGAAGAAGAATCCCGACGTGTTCGAACTCGTCCGGGGCCATTGCAACCGCATCCAGGGCATCCCTGCGATGCTGCGGCACATTACCGGCAACCTTCCCTCGGGCTATTTCCGCGACATGCAGCTCCTGAAGGAAGTGTATCTGCCCATGTTCGATGAACTGGACAGCTGCCTGGACATCCTGTGCTTCGCCCTCCCGGGCATCACCGTGACGGAAGGGCTCATGGACAAGCCCCTGTACGCGCAGGCCTTCTGCGTGGAGGAAGTGAACCGCCTCGTGGAGGCCGGGGTCCCCTTCCGCGACGCCTACCGCCAGGTAGGCCTCGCCGTGCAGGACGGCACCTTCCACTATGAGGGAGAACTCCACCACACGCACGAAGGTTCCATCGGCAACCTGTGCACCGCCGAGGTCCGGGCGAAGTTCCAGGCCCGGCTCGCCGAGTTCCCGTTCGACCGTGTAAACCAAGCCGTTGAAAATCTCGTCAAGAATGCGTAATTTTGTGGAAACACAAAGAACGCATGGAAGACAAGAAACCTGTATCGCTCCCGGAAAACGCGCAGCGTGAGCTGAAGCCCGGCGAGAAGTACGTCCCCATCCTGGACCCGGCGAAGAAGTATGCCGAGGTCACCCCGTATTCCGTCTGTCTCGGCATCCTCATGGTGGTGCTGTTCTCCGCCGCGGCGGCCTACCTGGGCCTCAAGGTCGGGCAGGTGTTCGAGGCGGCGATCCCCATCGCCATCATCGCCGTGGGCCTCACGAGCGCCCTCAAGAAGAAAGACGGACTGGCCCAGAACGTCATCATCCAGTCCATCGGCGGCTGCTCCGGCGCCGTCGTGGCGGGGGCCATCTTCACTCTCCCGGCCATCTACATCCTCGGGGTGGAGGTGAATTTCTGGCAGATGTTCCTCAGCTCCCTCCTGGGCGGCGTGCTGGGCATCCTGTTCCTGATTCCTTTCCGCAAGTATTTCGTGAAGGAGATGCACGGCAAGTACCCGTTCCCGGAGGCCACGGCGACGACGCAGGTCCTCGTGAGCGGTGAAAGCGGCGGCTCCTCGGCGAAGACGCTCGTCTGGGCCGGCCTCATCGGCGGTCTGTACGACTTCCTCGTCGCCACCTTCGGCACCTGGGCGGAGACCCTGTCCACCACCGTGATGGGCTGGGGCCAGGCCGTGGCCGACAAGGCCAAGGTCGTCCTGAAGATCAACACCGGCGCGGCCGTGCTGGGCCTCGGCTACATCGTGGGCCTCAAATATGCCTTCATCATCTGCTGCGGCTCCCTGCTCGTGTGGCTGGTGATCATCCCGCTGATGAACCTCATCTGGGGCGGCAGCGTGATCGACCTGATGGGCACGGGCGTGATGACAACCATCGGCGAGATGGCCCCGGAGCAGATCTTCAAGGATTACGCGCGCCACATCGGCATCGGCGGCATCGCGACGGCCGGCATCATCGGCATCATCAAGAGTTTCGGCGTCATCAAGAGCGCCGCGGGCCTGGCGGTCTCCGAGTTCAAGCGCAAGCCCGGCGCCGTGGCCGACAAGGTCGAGCGCACGGACGAGGACCTGCCGATGAAGACCATCGTCTGGGGCGTGGTGTTCGCCCTGCTCGCCATCTTCGCCTATTTCGCCTTCGGCGGCGTCGTGAATAATGTCTGGCAGGCCATCGTGGGCCTTCTCATCGTCGCCATCGTGTCCTTCCTGTTCACGACGGTGGCGGCCAACGCCATCGCCATCGTGGGCACGAACCCGGTGTCCGGCATGACGCTGATGACCCTCATCATCGCCTCCCTGATCCTCGTGGCCGTGGGCCTGAAGGGCAACGCCGGCATGGCCGCCGCGCTGATTATCGGCGGTGTCGTGTGCACGGCCCTGTCGGTCGCAGGCTCCTTCATTACCGATTTGAAGATCGGTTACTGGATCGGCTCCACGCCCAAGAAGCAGGAAGGCTGGAAGTTCCTCGGCGTCGCGGTCTCGGCCGTGACGGTGTGCGGCGTGATGCTGGTGCTGAACAAAACCTACGGCTTCACCGGCGACCAGGCCCTCGTGGCCCCGCAGGCCAATGCCATGGCGGCGGTCATCCAGCCGATGATGAACGGCGGCGGCGCCCCGTGGCTGCTGTACGGCATCGGCGCGGCCATCGCCCTCCTCCTCACGCTCTTCAAGGTGCCGGCCCTGCCGTTCGCCCTGGGCATGTTCATCCCCATCGACCTGAACCTCCCGCTGCTGGTGGGCGGCGCCATCTCCTGGTACGTGAGCACGCGCTCCAAGGACGCCGCGGTCAATACGGCCCGGCAGGAAAAGGGCACGCTCATCGCATCCGGCTTCATTGCCGGCGGCGCCCTCATGGGCGTGGTGAGCGCCATCCTCCGCTTCGCGAACGTGGACCTGTTCCTCACGGAGTGGAACGCCGCATACGGCGAGGCGATCGCCATCGTGCCGTTCCTGCTCTTGATTGCTTACATGATTTATTCTTCAATGAAAGTTAAGAAATAATGGAAAAGATACTTGATCGTTTTTTGAGGTATGTGGCTGTGGATACACAGTCCAATGAGGAATCAGAGAGCCAGCCGTCCACGGCGAAGCAGCTGAACCTGCTGCGGATGCTGTGCGAGGAGCTGAACGCGATGGGCGTGGAGGCCACGCTGGATGAGTTCGGGTATGTGATGGGAAGCATCCCGTCCAACGTGGAGGCGAAGGTGCCGGCCATCGGCTTCATCGCCCATGTCGATACGGCCCCGGACGCTTCGGGTGCGGACATCAAGCCGCAGATCGTGGAGAACTATGACGGCGGGGAGATCGCCCTCAAGGGCGTGCCCGGACTGGCCCTGAAGCCGTCCGAGTTCCCGGAAATGCTCCATTATGTGGGCCAGACGCTCGTCACCACCGACGGGACGACGCTCCTCGGCGCCGACGACAAGGGCGGCGTAGCAGAGATCATGGACGCGGTCCAGTACATCGTTTCACACCCGGAATTCAAGCATGGACCCATCAAGATCGGCTTCACCCCCGACGAGGAGATCGGCCGCGGCGTCGTGAAGTTCGACGTTCCCCGCTTCGGCGCGGACTACGCGTACACGATGGACGGCGGCGAGATCGGCGAACTGGAGTTCGAGAACTTCAACGCCGCATCGGCCAAGATCCACATCCAAGGCCGGAATGTGCACCCGGGTTACGCGAAGGGCAAGATGAAGAACGCCCTCCACATCGGCCAGGAGCTCTGCGCCCTGCTGCCCGTGGACCAGCGCCCGGAATACACCGAGGGCTATGAAGGGTTCTTCCACCTGATCGCCTTCAACGGCGCGGTGGAGGAGGCGGACATCGCCTACATCATCCGCGACCACGACCGCGCCAAGTTCGAGGCGAAGAAGAAGCTCATGGCTGATTGCGTCGATTTCATCAATACGAAGTACGGGGCCGGCACGGCGGTGCTCAACCTCCGCGACCAGTACTACAACATGCGCGAGCAGGTGGAACCGCACTACTTCGTGGTGGAAAAGGCCGTCAAGGCCATGGAGATGGCCGGGATCCCGGTGAAGATCCAGCCCATCCGCGGCGGCACCGACGGCGCGAACCTTTCCTTCAATGGCCTCCCCTGCCCGAACATCTTCGCCGGCGGGTTGAATTTCCACGGCAAGATGGAGTTCGTCCCCCTGGAGAGCATGGAAGCGGCCTCGAAGGTCATCCTGAACATCATTTCCCTCTTCGCGGAATAGGGCTTTTCCACTCCAGTGCGGAAGGTGGTCCAACGATTGGACCACCTTCCGCGTTTTACCCGGTTTTTTGCCGACGGTGTCCCCCATCCTGGACCACCATCGACGGTCCGTTTCCCATTATCAGAAATAATCCTTATCTTTGCAGTCCGTTCCGCCCCTTCGCGGACCGGCCATCGCCCTGGTGGTGAAATGGTAGACACGAGGGACTTAAACATAATTGAGTGCACTCTCCGAAAGGAGGGATGTAGAATGTCGTAAATTCAAGGAAACCTTACCAGGTCGCGCTGAAGGCAATCTTGAGCCAAGCCTCCGGCAGGAGGAAGGTGCAGAGACTAGACACGACACACCTAACGGACCCAGTCCTATGGTGAAGGAATAGTCCAGACCCCAAACAGGTACGGCCTGGCCGTCCTGGTGGTGAGAGCCACAGTGGTACGAAAATCCCTTGGCCCGAAACGGCCGTGCGGGTTCGATTCCCGCCCGGGGCACGAAGGAATGTTTTTGAAGTTTTTCAAGCATTTCTTGCAAACGGAAAAGTCTAACAATTAGCGAGTTGCTGTTGTTAGACTTTTTTTAATGTTGCTTGGTATTTCGGAAAATAGCTTGTATTTTTGTCTTGTAAAAAGTTTTTACAAGCTATGGCTGTAACGTTCTATCTTTTCACGAGGCCGGACAAGAAAGGCGACCACCCGATTTACACATCCATCTACCTCAATGGGTGCAGGTTCTGTTCCAGTATAGGGTACAGCATCAGCCCCAATAAATGGGATGACGAGAAAATGAAGGTGAAACACGGTGCAAGCAATGCCAGGAAGGTTCCGTTCAATACCATCAACTCCAGGATATCGGCAATCTCTTCCAAGTTCGACACCCTTGAGGCCAACAATGCGAAGCTGACCAAGGAACAGATCAAGAAGCAGCTTGCAGAAGTAATAGGAAGGCAAGTTAAGGGAGAAGAGACGGAGGAAAGCGGCTCGGTCGGCTTCTTCAAGCACTTTGACGAGTTCATTCTCGATGGGAAAATAAACCACAAATGGGCTTTGAATACCGTCAAGAAATGGGGAACGCTCCGGAGCCATATGACCAAATTCAACAAGGACATTACCCTTGATGATTTCGACAAGGAGACTCTTGACGCATACGTCCGCTTTGGAGCAACGGAAATCAACATGCTCGATGTTTCCGTCAGAAAAGAATTGAGCCTCCTCCGCTGGTATCTGGGCTGGTGTGTCGAGAAGGGATACACCACGAACCAGGTATTCTCAAAGTATCGCGCGAGGCTTAAGGACACGAAGAAGCCGGTGATCTTCTTGGAAAAAGATGAACTCCTGAAGCTTTACGAATTCAAGATTCCCAAGAATGGGACGGAGGTAACCCTCCACAATATGGAAGGAGAAGAGTATAAGAAGAAAGTAATAGAGAAGGCTTCCCTTGATAAAGTCAGGGATCTGTTCTGCTTCTGCTGCTTAACCTCTTTACGGTATTCAGACCTTGCGCAGTTACAACGCACGAACATCAAAGACGGGTATATCCAATTGACGACCATCAAGACGGACGATACCGTCAATATCCCTGTCAATGAAATGGCCCAGGCTATTCTGGACAAATATGCCGCATTCGACTTCGACGGACTGGCCCTTCCTGTCATCAGCAACCAGAAGATGAACCAGTATCTCAAGGATATCTGTGAGTTGTGCGAGTTCACCTCGCCGGTGACCGTTGTCCAGTACATTGATGGGAAACGAAAAGATGTCTGTTTCCCCAAATGGAAGTTGATTGCCACTCATGCTGCTCGGAGGACATTTATCTGTACCGCCTTGGCCGCAGGAATAGCGCCACAAGTCATCATGAAATACACGGGGCATTCTGACTATAAGGCGATGAAGCCGTACATCGAAGTTGCGGAAAGGACAAAAGATGACGCAATGAAGACCTTCTCCAACTACCTCAAATAGATTGCGTTATGAATATCCTTCTCCTTATCGTTTACTTGCTCTCGGCGGCTCTTCTTGTGTGGTTCGTCTATTGGTCGTTCAAGAATCCGGATCACTTCCTTCTCCTGGACAACAAATACAGGATGATGGTGAAGATACGCGATTGCTATTTGAAGGGGCTGAAAGCTCAGCCTCAGGACAGCGAAGAGTATTTCCAGAGGAAGGCGGCAAAGATTATTGAAGACTACGAGCCCGTTTTCGGCCCACTTGAAAGAAAGAAGGACATCAAATTCCAAAAGGAAACCGTCTCTCAGATGCTTTCCAGACCGGAATACTATCGGTTCTATTTCACGCAAGGACAATCTACTCTGCAATGGTTCAGTCAAATGCACAAAGACTATTGCTCCGGAAAGTACATGACATTTCCATACGACCGGGCAGGTCGGCTAATAGACATTCTTCCGGAAAAGTTATCGAGAAACAAAGTGCTAGTCGAAGGCATACTCAAATTAATCGATGCTGGGTGGTTGGGTGAAAACGTCAAGCCGATGCCGAAAATCAAGAAGCAACATCTAGCCCTAGCTATATCCATCCTGTGCGATCATGCTGGAGTAAAGAATTATGATGACTTCTTCGGTTCGTATATGGGGATTAAACCTTCAACAATGAGGTCCAACAAGCGGCATGCGCTGGAAAGCAAAAATGGCGGAGACATACAGCTTGAGATAGAGGGTCTCTTTGGAATTCCTCATACGAAAGAAAGCGATTAAAAAG
This sequence comes from uncultured Bacteroidales bacterium, assembly GCA_900318015.1. Classification (GTDB taxonomy): domain Bacteria; phylum Bacteroidota; class Bacteroidia; order Bacteroidales; family UBA932; genus Cryptobacteroides. Next base: position 19,017 of record ONJB01000042.1, read on the forward strand.
GGAAGAAAGGCGATGGATGTAAGGGAACACAAGCTGGCTTGTTTTTTGCTGAATTCATCGCCTGATTTCACTATCGACGAAGAATGACCCTCCGGGACCGCATATCACTCACTTGGCGCTATGGGAAAGTCATATTCTTGATTGGTGCTGTGTATAACCTGGTTTGCGCTAGATTCCAAACCTTAGGGTTTTCATACACTTTCATGGTGGATTCTTTTATTCTGAAAGTGGCTCTTATGGCCATTACCCTGTATTTGGTGAAGCAATTCCGTGACCGGGACACCATCTTCTTCTACATCAACCTGGGCCTTTCACGCAGGAAACTGCTCATCAGTGTCATTCTGATAGACTTTCTCTCACTTGCCGTTCTCATGGCCATTGTGTATCTGATCTATGGATAAGCACAAACTCATAGTGGATAGTGTGGTGGTCCGTTTCGGTCATAAGACGGTCCTGAGCGGTGGTTATATCACCTCAGAGACTGGATTGGTAACTGGACTACTTGGTCGTAACGGTGCCGGCAAGTCTTGTATGTTCCGTGCCCTCATGGGTGGCCTCCGGGTAGAGAACGTGATGGTGAGCATTGATGAAAGTCCTATCGACAGGCAGACCATCGGCCAACATATCAAGTATCTGCCGCAAGGACGTCTGATTCCTGAAGGGATGCAACTACACAGAGCCTTCGACCTGTATGACGTGAACTACTGGACATTTGTCAATAGAGTGCCGAGGTTTTCCCGCCATTACGATTCTCCTATCTATGAGCTCTCCGGCGGCGAAGCACGCTTGGCCGAATTGTATCTGGTACTGTTGAGCGATGCGCCTTTCTACATCCTGGACGAACCGTTTACTCAGGTTGATCCTGTGAACATTGATGAGGTAAAGGCGCTGATCCGGGAGCGCAGCAAGGATCACGGCGTAATCGTCACCGACCATAACTATGACGCCATCTCCTCCGTGGCGGACAATCTTTTCGTGATTGCAGACGGTTACACTAGTCCTGTTCGGAGCCGGGATGATTTAGTTCGGCATGGGTATCTGAGGGCAGAGGATTAAGCCGCCTATAAAAAAAAGTCGAAATATCTACTTGACTTTTTGCGGTTTTTGCGTCTATGTCTGTGAAGTATGGATAAAGCACTTGAAATAGAACTCACAGAGATAAGGCCCAAAGTCCTGGCAATGGCGCGGAAGTTTTTCCGTGCATCCCGGCTGGACGGTGATCCGGAGGATGTGGCGCAGGATGTGCTGCTGCGGCTTTGGATGGCAAGACGTGACGGTGTACAGATTCGCAGTGCCGAGGCTTGGGCCGTATCAACGACAAAGAACAGTTGCATTTCTCTTTGGCGTAAGAAAGGTCCTGTGAGAAGCGGGGTGTATCCGGAATGGTTATCGGATGGCAGGGATGCTTCTGCGCAGATAGAGCAATCAGAGGCTGAAAGGATGGCTGACAAGGCGCTGGAGCGACTTCCTGCCGGTACAAGGCGATTGCTGCAATTGCGAGCTACCGGACTCTCCCTGGAGGAGATTGCCGCCATAACAGGAAGGACGAAAGGCGGGGTGAAGAGTTCCATATCGGCCGCGAGACAAGAATTAATGAAAACCTTTAACACGAAGTAATACAATGGACCGGAAAGACTTGATTAGATTGTATCTGGACGCAGAAACGACCTGCGAACAGGAACAGGAACTTGCCGCCTCCTTTGCCACTACGCCTCCTGCCGATGAGGAAGAGATGGCGGTATATAAGATGATGCAGGCTGTCAGGCCCATCGAATTCTCTGAACTGCCGGAAGCCGGCGATGAGTATGACCGTATGGTCAGGCCTTCAAGGGTGCGGCCGTTCTATACCTGGGGCCTTTCCATGGCCGGGGTTGCCGCTGCCATTGCTGCCGTTGTCCTGTTTACGGGCAAGCCTAAACAAACCGGCGTGCCGACTACACCTCAGAATGACTACACTGAGCTGATTCAACAGATAGCTTTTTTATCCAACTTCAACCCGGCGGAAGCCGAGAACCTGGAATTCAAGCCCGTTGGGGACGGGTTTGTGATGACCGCCCATTTCCCCATCCTAACACCACTGGATGGAGGCAAATCCTTTAATCTCGTTGCATTGAACAAGTAAGAAGATCACCCATGAAAAAGATACTCCTTCTTTCCATCTGCCTGCTGATAGGAGCATGGACACTGCGTGCCCAGCAGACAATTTATATCATCGACAATGAGACCGTGGAGAATTTCGACGGCTCCCAGCTCAAGGACAGAACCATCCGGGACTACAAGATCACCACGAAGGGTTCCGGGCGCAATGCCATTACGGTTCACGCCATCACCACATCGCCATCTGTGTATTCAGTCTCTGGGTCGTTTTCCCCGCTGAAGCCGTTGGCTCGGCTTGATTCCCTAAGAATCCCTGATTTAAGTGGGATTACAACATTTAGTGCCGATTCAATTTTCGTTTCGAACGGGGCCTTCAAGGTTTTGAGTAAGAGAATCATCTACATAATCGATGGAAAAGAGTCTGAAGATGCTTCTCTGTTTAACACCATCTCGCCATTTGACATTGAAAGCATTACCGTGGTCAAGGATGGGTCTCCCGAGCAACTGAAATATGGCGAGAACGTGACTGTCATCAAAATTACGACGAAGAAGAATAAAACTGATTTGACGCAGTTTTTGAAGACGCTTCCTGGCGCGAAAGTCGATGCGGACGGAAGAATCACTGTCAACGGTCAAGCAGTCAAGAGAATCACAATTAACGGACGAACGTATTCCGTAGATACTGAATAAAATAATTCCCTTAAAATAAGACTGTTATGATGATGAGAAGATTCTTGTCAGCCCTCACTATGTCCTTGTGTCTCGGTATGACTGCTCATGCACAGGTGTACATTTTCAATGAAAACATGCTCAAAGAACGTATGAGCGAAATCAAGACCACGGTTCTGGATTCACTGACCAATGAACCGGTGTCATACGCCTCGGTCTATGTCGTCCCATCAAAGGACACCACAATCACGAATTTCACCCTCACGGACGCCAATGGTGAAGCCAAGCTGGACGAAGTACCCTTCGGCAGCTATGCTTTCCACGTGGAGATGATGGGATACAAGCCGGTTGTGATGGAGCGCTTTTTCCGTGAGGAGAAGGTGGACCTGGGCACCATCCGGCTACAGGTGGACGAGCAGTTCCTGCAGGCAGCTGTGGTTTCCGATGTGGGCAATCCTATCGTCATCAAAAAGGATACTGTTGAATTCAACGCTTCTTCCTTCCGGGTTGGAGCCAATGCGATGCTGAAGGATCTGCTCCAGCGTATGCCTGGTATGGAAATCACTGACGACGGGAAGGTGAAGTTCAATGGCGAGGAAATCGACAAACTCACAGTGGGCGGACGCACCTTCTTCTTCGGAGATCAGAGTACAGCTTTGAATAACCTTCCAGCTGCGGTGGTAGACAAAATTAGGGTCATTGACCGTGAGTCAGAAGCCACCCGGGCTTCCGGCATCCAGGATGGGAGCCGGGAGAAGGTGCTGGACGTCGGCCTCAAAAAGGAATACGAGAAAGGATGGTTCGGCAACGTGGGAGTCAAAGGTGGGACTACAATCAGCGGTCAGGACGGTAACAACCCTCTCCAGGATAACCGTGGACTGCTTTGGGGCGGAAAT
>ONJB01000049.1 GCA_900318015.1 uncultured Bacteroidales bacterium
GCGGGTGACGCGGTCCAGGTTGCCGGACAGGCCCTTGAAGGTGCCGGGCAGGTCGCCGGTCTCGTTGATGCGGCGGTGCAGGGCCGGGTACAGGATGTCGCCCACCAGCGAGGACTTGCCGCTGCCGGACACGCCGGTGACGACCGTCAGCACGCCCAGCGGGAACTGGACGTCGATGTCCTTGAGGTTGTTCTGCATCGCCCCGTTCACGGTGATGGAATACTGCCAGGGCCGCTTCGTGCGGATGTACTGCTTCCGTTCGCCGGTCAGGTACTGGAGTGTCAGCGAGCGCTTCAACTCCTCTGGGGTAAACTGTTCCGCGACGCCCTGGAAGACGACTTCGCCGCCATGGACACCGGCTTTCGGACCCATGTCGACGAGGAGGTCCGCCGCGCGGATGATCTCCGGGTCGTGCTCCACCACGACGACGGTGTTGCCGATGTCGCGGAGACGCTTGAGGACCGCGATGAGACGGTCCGTATCGCGGGGGTGCAGGCCGATGGACGGCTCGTCCAGGATGTACATGGACCCGACCAGCGAGCTTCCGAGCGCGGTCACGAGGTTCACGCGCTGGCTCTCACCACCGGAAAGGGTGTTCATCGCCCGGCTCAAGGTGAGGTACCCGAGGCCGACATCCTGGATGCAGTGCAGCCGGAAGACGATCTCCTCGATGCACTTGCCGGCGATCCCGCGCTCATACTCGGTCAGTTTCACGCCCTCGAAGAACGCGAGCAACTCGTCGATGGTCATCGACAGGAGTTCGTGGATGTTCTTCCCGCCCACGCGGACGTACAGCGCCTCCTTCCGGAGCCGGCTGCCGCCGCAGGCATGGCAGGTGGTCCGGCCGGAGTACCGGCTGAGCATGTATTTGTACTGGATCTTGTAGCGGTTCTGGTTCACCCACTCGAAGAACTCGTCGATGCCCACGATGGCGCTCTCGTCCATCACGCCGCCGCTCTGGGCGGTCCAGAGGGTTTTCTTCTGTTTTTCCGTAAGCTTGCAGTACGGGGTGAAGACGGGGATGTCGTATTTCTCGGCATTCTTGACCACGAGATCCTTGAACCAGCTCATCTTGTCGCCGCGCCAGCAGGCCACGGCGCCGTCGTAGATGGTCTTGGTCTTGTCCGGGATGACAAGGTCTTCGCTGATGCCGATGATCTTCCCCAGGCCGCCGCACACGGGGCACGCCCCAAGCGGGCTGTTGAAGCTGAACAGATACTCGTCCGGCTCGCGGAACGTCATTCCGTCGAGTTCGAACCTGGAACAGAACGCCTTCCGCTTCCCGTCCAGCACGATGGACATATCTCCTTCCCCCTTGTCGAACGCCGTCTGCACGGAATCCAGCAGGCGAGTCCGGAGGTCGTCGAGATGGCCGATCAGGTCGGCCATGACGACACCGTCATTTCCGGCTTGACCGGGAATCTTCGCACGGTCCACGAGCAGATGCAGATTCTCGGGATAGTTCCCGTCCAGCGGCATCACGTCCTCGATGCGGAGGGCCTCCTGGGTGTCCAGGTCGAAGAATCGGCCGTAGCCTTCTTCCTTGAGCTGGAGCATGAGCTCGACCTTGTCCTTGCGGTCCTTCCAGCGGATGTCGGAAAGGATGTAGACGGTATGCGCCTCGCCGTCAAAGATGTCGCGGAGGACGTCCTGGACGGTATGGGCCTTCACTTCCAGCCCGCTCACGGGAGAATAGGTCCGGCCGATGCGGGCGAAGAGCAGCCGCAGGAAGTCGTAGATTTCCGTGGTGGTGGCGACGGTGGACCGGGGATTCCGGATGTTCACCTTCTGCTCGATGGCGATGGCCGGGGGGATTCCCTCGATCATCTCCACGTCAGGCTTGGACATGCGGCCCAGGAACTGGCGGGCATAGGAGGAGAGGCTCTCGGCGAAACGGCGCTGGCCCTCGGCGAACAGCGTGTCGAACGCGAGGGACGATTTTCCGCTCCCGGAAATGCCCGTGACCACCACGAGCCGGTTCCGCGGAATCTCCACCGTTATGTCCTTGAGGTTGTTGACCTTCGCCCTCCGTATGATGATATTCCCTTCTGCTGGCATGTCCAAAATGATAAGCTTACAAAGTTACGGATTTTTTGCGTATTTTTGAGGCCGTAACGAGAAGTCCTATGACCCAAGACCTGTATTTCGCCGCCGGATGCTTCTGGGGCGCCCAAAAGTTTTTCGCCAAGGTGAAGGGCGTCATCTTCACCGAAGTGGGTTTCGCCAACGGTTTCACCGAGAACCCCACCTACAAGGAAGTCTATACGGACCAGACCGGCTATGCCGAAACGGTCCACCTGCAATACGATACGGACATCATCACGGAAGAACGCCTGACGGAGCTGTTCCTGCGGGCCATCGACCCGCTCAGCCTCAACAAGCAGGGCGAGGACGAAGGCACCCGCTACCGCACCGGCGTCTATTTCGTGACCGAGGCCCAGGTGCCCGGAATCTCCGCCGCCCTGGACCGTTGCGCCGCCGCCCTCGGCCAGCCCCTCGCCGTAGAACTCCTTCCCCTGCAGAACTTCTACCGCGCTGAGGAATACCACCAGGACTACCTGGAAAAGAACCCCACCGGCTACTGCCATCTCTCCCCCGCCATCTTCCGCATCGCCGAGGAGGCGTAAAGCCTTTAAAGGCGGACGTTCTGTGCTCCCCGAGCGATCCGCTCGCGGAGGCGCCCTTCCCACAAACTTTTCCCCAACCACCAGTCATTCCCCCAACCCGAAATTCGCAAAGCATCTCGACCCTCATTCTATGCACCTCAGTGGCCGAGTGCGATGCTTCGCGCGACGATTTTGGCTGGCAAAGCATCCGATTCCGTCTCTCAGGGGTGTCAGAGCCACATTGACCTGCTCTGCGAATTTCGGGTTGACGCTGACACCAGCGATGGTGATGACCTTCCAGTTCCGTGTACGCTGCTGATGTGTACAATGGTTACTCTGTCCATCGGAATATTTCACTCCGTCCATCAGGGTATTGTCGAGCGGAGCATTTCTGAGGAATTCCGTATCTTTGCAGCAAAGAAAGAATCGCCCATGTACCCCAAGTTCATCCTCGTTTCGGATCCCAAGAAGCCGCTCGTAGGCACGTTTGTGTACGGGATGGTGTGGAATCATAAGGACTTGTTCGAGGCCTATGAGAAGGTCCATGGGTATGTGAAAATCCATGGTGGGGGCTGGTACGAGAAGGATGACGCGCGGAAGACCATCACCCTGTACGGCAGTTCCGGGGACTACGGCGAGCCGCGTCTCCTGTTCCTGAACCGCATTCCGCGGGAGTTGGAAGAATATGCTTTCTACTACACGCCCATCCACGGCCTGCCCGGGAACAAGCTGGACCTCACGGACGTGGAGTGGTTTTAGCGGACCTCCTTCCCGAACGGGAAGATGGAGTTGATCGCCATCCGGAAGTGCAGGATGCCGAAGGGAATCCCCACGATGGTCACGCAGAAGATAAGTCCGAAAACCAGGTGGATGATGGCGATCTCCCACCATCCCAGCAGGATCCAGATCAGATTCATGACGATGGACAGGCAGCCCGGCTCGCCGGGCTTGTCCACCAGTTCGTGTCCGAACGGCCACAGCGCGTAGCTGCCCAGCTTGAATAGCTGGACGCCGAACGGAATGCCGATGATGGTAATGCACATCAAGAGGCCCACGAGGAAATAGATGATGGCGACGAGGATGCCCCCGAGGATGAGCCAGAGAAGGTTGCCGATGGAGTTCATGTCAGGTCGATGTCAAGCATTTGGGAAAAATCGTCGATGATGCAGTCCGGTCCGGCGGCGGCGAGGTCCGCGCGGGAAGCGTTGCCGTAGGTGACGGCGCAGGTGCGGGCGCCCGCACCCTTGCCCATCTGGATGTCCACGGGCATGTCGCCCACGACGAGGGTCTCATCGGCCTGGAAACCCAGGTCCGCCATCGTCTTGAGGACGGGCTCCGGATGGGGCTTGGCATGGGTGACGCTGTTCGCGCCCAGGACATAGGTAATGTAGGAGGCCAGGCCCATCTCCTGCAGGAACTCTTTCAAGGAGCCATAGCTGCGGGACGAGGCGATCGTCAGCACGTACCCTGCCTCCTGAAGCGCCGCCAACGTCTCCGGCACATGCGGAAACACGCCGGGGATCAGCGACTTGCGGTTCTCCGCGAAGATGGCCCGGTACGTCCGGGCGCACAGGGCGACCCCGTCCGCGTCGATGCCCGGGAGCATCTGCTCGAACCCCTTCTCCAGGGGCACGCCGATGGTGGCGGCAATCGTCTCCTCGTCCTGCTCGGGATACCCGAGCTTCGCGAGCGTCTGCCGCATCGTCAGCACGATATTGGCCCTCGTGTCCCCGAGGGTCCCGTCAAAGTCCAGGATGATGAGCTTGACCATGGGCCTAGCCGAGGATTTGCGCGGCGGCGTTCTTGGTATCGACCTTCTCGATGATGCGCTCGAGGATGCCGTCCTCGTCGAAGATGAAGGTGCGGCGGAGCGTGCCCATCGTCGTCTTTCCGTACATCTTCTTCTCGCCCCAGGCACCGAAGTCCTGGAGCATCTGCAGGGACGTGTCCGCCAGAAGCCGGAACGGAAGTTCATACTTCGCCCGGAAGCCGGCATGCGATTTCTGGCTGTCCTTGCTCACGCCCACGACATTGTACCCCGCGGCCGTCAGCTCCGCATAGTTGTCGCGGAAGGAACACGCCTCGGCGGTGCAGCCGGAGGTATTGTCCTTGGGATAGAAATAGATGATGGTCTTGCGGCCCTTGCCGATGAAATCCTCCGACTTCACGGCGTTCCCGTCCTGGTCCACGACCTCGAAGGACGGCATCTTGTCTCCGATTTTAAGCATAGTATATTCTTGTATTTCAATTCGTTCTTCCAGGACGCCCGCCAGGCCGCCCCCCGGGGAAGCCGCCCCCGAAGGACGGGCGGCGGACCTTGACGCCGGGCGTGGGCACGTACTCCGCGGTGAAGCCGTCGGCCGTGACGCGGACCACTTCGTATCCGGGCTTGCCGTGCCCCAGGGCGTTGCCCACGGGCCCGGCGGTGATGAAGCGGATGCCATCGTAGACGCAGTCATACTCCTGGTGCGTATGCCCGGCGAACACCGCCGTCACCCCGTATTTCTTGAACAGGCCGATATACTCCTCGCGCTTCTCCACCGGGAAATTGGAATTGTCCACCCGCTCGTCGATGGCCTCCCGGATGATCGGGCAGTGCAGGAAGACAAAGATGTGGCGGGCGCCGCGGGCGGCGGCGAGCTCGGCCTCGAGCCACGCCTTCTGCGCCGCCTCGAACCCCGTCGCCTTGTCCAGGATGCAGTTGGAGTCGAAGCCGATGAAAGCGCAGTCATGCGACCGGAAGGAGAACCGGTCGGAACCGCGCATGGACATGTAATGCGCGTGCTCCTCCTCGCTGAAACCCTTCATGTCGTGGTTGCCTGGGATGACATGGACCGGAGCCTTCAAGCCGGCAAGGCGGACCCGGTAGATGGAGTCCTGCACGGCATCGTAGGGGTCGTTGACCAGGTCGCCCGTCATCAGGATGAAGACGGGATCGACGGCATTGACGGCGGCGACGGCGGCCATCATCAGGGAATCCGACTGGCCATAGCCCGGGGACCGGTCGAAGAAGCCGATCTGGGGATCGCTCATCTGGACGAAGGTGAAGGGCTCGAAGGACTGGCCGGCAGCCGGAAGCCAGGCGCAAAGCAGGAGAAGGAAGGAAAGACGCTTCATGACGATCGGGGTTAGTCCGTCTTTCCGGATCCGGCCCAGATGACGCCGGCGAGGATGGCGGCGCAGCCGAGGGCGGAGAGCGGCGTCATCCGCTCGCCGAGGAAGAGGGTGGCGGTCAGGAGCGTAAAGACGGGATTGAGATAGACGTAATTGGTGGAACTGACGTTCCCGAGCTTGTCGATGACCAGGTTCCAGGCGATGAAGCAGGCCAGGGAGGCCACGAGGCCCAGGAAGAGGAGGTTGCCCCAGACGGGGAACGGCCGCAAGAGCTCCAGCGAGAAGCCGCGGTCGGAGCCGAAAAGGAACGGGATGATGGTCAGGAGCCCGTAGAAGAAGACTTTCCGGGTAGCGGTGACCGTGCCGTAGCGGCGCGCCATCTCGCCCATGAACAGGCTGTACAGGGCCCAGCAAAGGGCCGCGCCGATGGCGAGGAGGTCGCCGAGGGGCGACACGCGGAGGCGGGAGCCCTCGAAGGCGACGAGCGCCATGCCGGAGAGCGCGAGGACCGTACCGCCGATGAGCGGCCAGCCCAGCCGGACTTTCTCCAGGGAGTCGGCGAAACGGCCGCGGCCGAACCGCCGGTAGATCAAGGTGAAGATGGCCGTGAACAGCGGAGCGGAACAAACGAGGAAAGAGACGTTGCTGGCCTGCGTGTGGGCCAGGGCCGTATTCTCCGTCAGGAAATAGAAGGAGCCGCCGGTGATGCCCAGGAACAGGAATACGAGCTCCTCTTTCCAGCCGAACCACAGCGTCCGGTCCCGCCCGGTCAGGAGGATGTACAGCCAGATCCCGGCGTAGGCCAGGACGAACCGGATCCAGAAGATGTCCACGGGATGCAGGCCCGCGCCGATGAGGACCTTCGTGCACACGAAGGTGACGCCCCACACGAGCACGACGGCCAGCGCGAGCAGATGATACCGGGCCCTACTCTCCCCCATCGTACAGTTCCTTGAATCCCCGATGGAGACAGTCGACCAGGTCCAGGCTCGCGTAGGCCTCCGCCGTGCGCTTCTCCGTGAGGAGGTCGCCGGCGCGGCCGTGGAGCCAGACGGCGAGCGCGGCGGCGTCCGGCGCGGCATAGCCGCGCGCGAGGAGCCCGCCGAGGAGGCCCGTCAGGACATCCCCGCTCCCGCCTTTCGCCAGGCCGGGATTGCCGGTCGTATTGACCAGGCAATCCCCGTCGGGCGTAAAAACTTTCGTATGGGAACCTTTCATCACGAGCGTGCAGCCGGCGGCGATGCAAAGCGCCTGCACCCGGCGGTCGCGCTCCGCGTCGCTGCCGAAAGGCAGCAGCCGCCGGAGCTCACCCAGGTGCGGCGTGAGCACCGCACCCGCCGGCAGGCATGCCTGCCAGTCCGGCACCTCAGAAAGGATATTCAACGCATCAGCATCGAGGACCATCGGCACGCGACGATCCCGGGCTGCTTTCAGCAGCATGAGGAGCGCATCTTCCGTCTCCGGACGCCGCCCGAGGCCCGGTCCCACCGCCATGGCGGCATATCGGTCCAGGGGCACGGGCACCCGGCTGAACGCCTCGCCCGGCTCCTCCGACAGCATCGCCGACGGGAAACGGTTCACCACGGCCTGCAAAGCCCGCGACGTGGAATGCAGCGTTACGAGCCCGCACCCGGACCGCACCGCCGCGCCCGTTGCCAGCACGGCCGCGCCGGGCATCGTCTGGCACCCTGCCACGATCAGCAGGTGCCCGAAGTCGCCCTTGTGGCTCTCCTGCGCCCGCTGCAGCAGCCGCGGACGCAGGTATGCGGGATCGATCGAAGTCATCGGAAAGGCCGGCGGATGGCCGGGGTCTTAGTTAAGCGGAACGGTGTATCTCAGCAGTTTCGTGATGTCGATGGCGGCACCCAGGTCCAACATCTTCTGAGCCAGCGCCAGCATCTTGTCTTTCTGCCATTCGGGATATTCCAGGACGAGCGGAAGACTGAGCTGCAGGTTGCCGGAGACCTCATTTCCGAGCACCAATTCCTGCACCTTGCTCCGGAAGCGTCCAAAGGATTTGACGGTCATCTTGTACTCGATGTACACTTCGCCCTGATCAGCGACGGTACACCCTTTCTCCAGTCCCTGGAAGGGGAATTCGAGCATCACGGATTTTTCCACCTGGGCTTTCGCGCCCAAGGCGATCACCTGGGCTGCATTGGTCAGCACCTGATCCTTGCACTGCTCCGGCATGGAGATATTGATATCCGTAGCATAGTCGGACACCACTTTTCGCCATCCGGGTCCGACCACCAGTTCAGCCACTTGCTCGGGGTAACGGCCGGGGTCTTTCACGTCGATCAGGAACCGGGTCTCCATCGTCGTCGCATCCTCGATGGTGTTGATGTACTGTCCTTTTCCGACAGGCGCATCCACCCGGCCGCTCTCCGTGGTACCCCGACCCGGAGAAGAAGGACGGGAAGGCCTACCTGAGCCGGAAGGGCGGGTCACCGTATTCGAGGTAGGGCGGGTTACCGTATTCGAGCTGGTGGGACGGGTAACCGTACTCGAGGTGGTAGGACGAGAAACCGTATTCGAGGTAGGACGGGTTACCGTGTTCGAGCTGGTGGGACGGGTGTTTGTGGAGGTAGAAGATGAACTGCTATCACCTACGGACGCCTCCTGGGTCCAGTGCGTGAAATCGCGACCTCTAGTTTTAGCCATAATGTTATCGTGTTAAGTGTTTGATTACAAAGATAGCAATCTTTCCGCAGAATTGTATCTACGCGAAACTCTCCGGGAGGCAGATGTTGGAAACCCCGCGGGCGGCGGCGAAGAGCGGCGCGATTTCGGCGTCCACAAATCCCGCGATACCGCACCCGATGCGGGTAACGTAGAAGAACAGGTCGGGCCGGGAGACGGCAAAGTCGATGAACGCATCGACATAGGGCTTGATGGTTTCGACCCCGCCCTGCATAGTCGGGATGGCATAGGACTGCCCTTGGAGCCCGACCCCGCAACCCCACACGGCCCCGAACCGCTCGTATGCGACCCGAGCCGCCCCTCCCCCGTGCATGCCGGCAAGATTCGACCCGAAGACAAAGACCTCATCGGCCCGAAGTGACGTGATCCGCTCCGGCGTAAACGCCGGCCGCGGGATGTTGTGGTAGGTTCTCATGGCAACTTGTGTATGGACATGATGCGTTCGTACTCATCGCAAAGGCGGCGTTTCGCCTGCCGGCTGCGTTCCTGCCAGGGAAAGAGCAGGTCGAAGGCGTGGGTATCGCCCGGATAGACATCCACCCGGGCATCTACCCCGGCGGCCTGGAGATGCTTCACATAGGCGAGCGTCTCCTCATAGAACGGTTCCCCGTCCAGGACGTAGGTATAGCAGGGAGGGAGACCCGAATAGTCCGTCGCACGGGCCGGGGATGCGTAGGCGGGCACATGGGCAGTACCATAAAGATCGCCCAGGTACTTCCGCCACCCCTTGTGATTCCGCTTCGTGCCCCAAGTCAATCCGGGGTTATCGGCCGATGATGCCGTGTCCTCGCAGTCCAGCATCGGATAGAGCGGCAACTGGAGGGCGATGTGGACTTCCCCTTTGTCCCTGGCGTAGAGGCATACCGCCGCCGTGAGTCCCCCACCAGCGCTCTCGCCACCGACGACGATCCTCGTCCGGTCGATGCCCAGCTCATCGGCATGCTCATACATCCACACCAGCGCAGCATAGCAATCTTCCAACGCAGCCGGATACGGCGCCTCTCCCGCAAGGCGGTATTCAGGGCTGACCACCACCGCGCCATAGCGCTCCGCCAGCATCTTCCCGCAGGACACGAGCACCATATAGTTCCCGCCCGTGATGTATCCCCCGCCGTGGATCCAGAGGATCCCGGGCACAGGCCCATCGGCCTCCTTGGGCTGCAAAACCTTCATCTTCATCTCCCGGCCCCCCGCCTCGATCCCGACCGTCCGAAGCGCAAGCTCCCGGCCCTGCGAGAGTCCAGGGAGAAGGGAAAGCATGATGATGGACAAGATCGTGTTGTGGTTCATTCAACCACAAAGATAGCAAAAAAGCATATTTTTCACCCCGAGTGAAACGAAAGGGCCCCGTTTCGCATCATAAGAATAGATATGCTAATAACCATCCTCATCACTAGTATCCTTCTTAGCCGCAGAAACCGGCGAAGAGTTTCCTGATGCCTCGGGGACTTCCCGGGCTTTTGCGCCATGGATGTGGGGATGATTCGGAGCAGCATATTTGTCGATATCCGCCAGTGCGGTTTTCAAGATATCCAGATTCAATGCGATCTCAAGTCGGGCAATGGTCTCAAGCGTCATGTTGGAGCTGCCTTTCAACAGATTTGAGACATACTGCTGCGTACACCCCATCCGGCGAGCCAATTCCGCCTGAGTCACGGACTGCTCATCCATTCCGCGGAGAACCTGCAGGGTAATGTGCCGGGAATATGTCAACCAGAACTCGTTGTCTCTGCGCCACTCCGCATCCGCACGCCATTTCGACGTTGCACCGGACTGATGCGACTGCAGGAATTCAATTGCCTTATGGTTCCGCCCAGACCTCATGGCCTCAAATCTTTTCACAAAGATAGACACAATATTTATATTGTACAATATTTATATTGAGATTTCGCCCACCTGGTCTGGGAAGGAAGAAACGAAAATCGATTGCCCGCGACGTCGCTGCCGCAGGCTCCATGACAGCTTTCAGTGGCTCGCGTAGGCGGGAAGGCGCTTGACGTCGAACTCGTCCTTTTACAGTCCCGGCGAGCCGGGCCTGTAACGTCCTCAAACAGACTCCGTCATCCCTGCGGGACCGCACCTTCCCGCCTGCTCATCCGGTGCTGAAAGCTGTAATTTCGCCTGCGTCAGCGACGTCGCGGGGGAATAGTGCCTAGCCTTCAAGGCCTCAACCATCTTCATCGTACGACCAATCGCATGATAATGTTGTTTTTTGTTATCTTTGTATGAGTTAGTTTCAAATAAAGAATGAACGATATTGATGCCATCTTGGCCGAGCTTCGCAAGTTCAACCAGGAGCGGGACTGGGACCAGTTCCATAACGGGAAAGATCTCGCCATAGGATTGTCCATAGAAGCGTCCGAGTTGCTGGAATGCTTCCTTTGGAAGAGTCCGGAAGACGCGTCCATCGACAAGATCAAGGAAGAGCTTGCCGACGTATTGAACTTTGCCTTCCAAATGGCGGACAAATACGGCCTGGACATCAAGCAGATCATGCTGGAGAAACTTCAGCGGAATGCACAAAAGTATCCTGTGGAGAAAGCCCGAGGCAGCGCAAAAAAATATGATGAGCTTTAATTGGCAAACGCAATGATAGTCTATAATGCCGACAAACGGACGTTCGTCCAAGATGTCAAGTCCAATCAAATTGCCCCGAAGATTCTCAATCTCATCCGGGAGAAAGGACTGAACGCAGGGCAGGATCGAGAATTCGCATCCTGGCAGAATTCAATGAATTTCATGCGCAACATCGTCGACGATTCCGAGATTGATGACGAAGTCCAAATTGCCATCGAATACAACATCCCCCAAACATCGAAGCGCGTGGACTTCATCATTGTCGGCGCTGATACGAAAGACAAGGAAAACATCGTCATCGTGGAACTGAAGCAATGGACCAAGGCGGAGAAGGTCGATGACGAGATGCATTTCAGCGTTCGGACATATGTCGCCAACGATAACAGAATCGTCTGTCATCCTTCCTATCAGGCTTACTCCTATTCACGGTTCCTGCTTAACTATTCCCAAACGATTTTCGAGCGGAATATCCATCTGGTTCCTTGCGCCTATCTGCATAACTACATGCCGAAATACAAGTCGGCACTTTCGGATGACATTTACAAGGATTGGTTCACTTCTGCTCCGTTTTTCATCATGGACGAGGTACAGCAATTCACCGAATTCGTCAAGAAGTACATCACGAAGAAATCGGCTCACGGAGACCTGCTCTACTTGATTGAAAACGGGAGAATCCGTCCCACCCAATCCTTGCAGGATGCCCTCTCCACGATGGTCCGGGGCACGCCCGTCTTCGACCTCCTGGACGAGCAGGCGGTCTGCTTCGACATGTGCATCCGAACGATGCTCCAGTGTCTGAAAGACCGGAAAAAGCGCACTATCCTGATTCAAGGCGGACCCGGAACCGGGAAGTCGGTCCTCGCGGTCAATTTGCTCATGCACTTCATCACATGCGCTTGCAACGCTGCATATGTCACCAAGAACAGTGCTCCGCGACAGGCTTTCCTATCCATCCTATCTGGTAACAAAGCCGAAAACATCGTCGAAATCAGCCAGTTGTTCCGCTCTCCTTTCGGGCTATCGCAAGCGCCAGCCAACTCCTATGACTGCCTGATCGTAGACGAAGCCCATCGGCTTGTCAAGAAAATGTATGGGGATTGGAACGGAGAGAACCAGGTAAAGGAATGCATCAACGCATCCCTGCTCACCATCTTCATGCTCGACGAAGACCAAGCCGTTACGACCAAGGACATCGGAAGCGTCCAGGAAATCAGCAAATGGTGCAAGGCATTGGGCTCCACGATTATCATGCGTGAAGAGACCAAACTCGTATCCCAATTCCGCTGCAACGGCAGCGATGCCTACATTCAGTTCATCGACCATCTCCTCCAACGCGGAGAAGAGACTCTTCCAGTTTCCCTGTCCGAACTGAATTACGACTTCCGTATCTTTGACGACCCTGTCAAGATGCGCGATACCCTCCGGGAGAAAAATGAGATCGATAATAAGGCGCGCATGGTCGCGGGCTATTGCTATGACTGGAATGTCAAGAACGGCCGCGGCGACATCGACATCGATCTCCCCGGCGGCTTCCAAGCGAAATGGAACCTGGCCAACGACAAGATTTGGGCAATCAATCCCCGTTCCTTTGAAGAAGTCGGATGCATCCACACTGCCCAAGGCCTGGAATTCGACTACGTGGGCGTCCTCATTGGCAAAGACCTCACCTACGACAAGGCAACCGGCCTCGTCGTCACGAACAAACTCGCCATCTCGAAAGATGACAAATCCTCCGGCATCCGTAGCGCCAGTGACGAGGATGCCCGCCGCCTCATCCTCAACACCTACAAAACCCTTCTCACACGCGGCCAAAAGGGCTGTTTCGTGTATTGCGAGGATGAGGAACTGAGGGAGTATTTCAAGGAAAAGGCAAAAGTATAGAATCCCCTATCTTTGATAATTAAGCAGATGAAAAGCGCATTACGCATATTGGCATGTTTGCTTGCCGCAATCTTATGCTCGTCCTGCATTACTTCAGCAATCGTGTCTCACAGTAAAAAGCAGGTTAACAACATTGGTAGAAAGTCGGCAAGATTGCACGGTAAGACCCTCCAGATGATTAACCGCCATAGTGCCTTAATGGTGACCGACAAGAACGATGTCGTTTGCATCATTACTGAATTTGATGACTATTATGATGGAATGACGATTAGGGGGCAATTCCGCCGTTGGGGGACCTACGAGTATCTTTCTGTTGATGGGGCAATTCACAGAGTCCCCATTTTCGTTCGGGAAAAAGACTATCAAAAGTATGCAATCATAGCAGAAGAACTGGGTGCCACAAAAGTGGGTCCTCCCGACAGAAGTCGGCCAGGGCCCAAGGTAGATATCTAGCTATATCCTTCAATAAGTATTTGCAAAAAACCACATGGACGAAATCGCAAACCGGAATGCGATGCGTCGAACGTAACAACCTGATAAAAAGAGAATTACAAATAAGTGACTGATCAGATTTGACAAGTCACTTTTCGTTAACACACAGTCCATCAATCCCTTCCATTCGACGCCCGGAATCGATCTCTCGGGACGACGGCGGCGCAGGCGGAATTACAGCTTTCAGCACCGGATGAGCAGGCGGGAAGGTGCGGTCCCGGAACGGGATGACGGAGTTTGTTTGACGACGTTACGGGACCGGCGGGCCGGTCCCGTAAAAGGAGGAGTTCGACGTCAAGCGCCTTCCCGCCTACGCGAGCCGCTGAAAGCTGTCATGGAGCCTGCGCCACCGTCGTCCCGCCCCGATTCCGGGCCACTTGCCACTTTGCCCGGCCACTTGTCATTTTGTCTCAAAAATGGACTTTCTGTCACCTCCCGTGCCGTTTTGTCCACTTTTCCGGCATTGGTCCCGGGTTTGCAATTCCCTTATGCGGTTCCGATAAGGAACTCCGGGAATAAGGGTCCGCAGGAGGGCCTCCAAACCGGGACGATTAAAGTTTTTGAACTATGTTACCTGCAA
>ONJB01000051.1 GCA_900318015.1 uncultured Bacteroidales bacterium
GCTCTTCGCGGCCATCGTGCCGAAGGTGATGACGCGGGACACGTGGTCCGCGCCGTACTTCTTCTCCACGTAGCTGTGGGCCTTCGTCAGGTCCTCGAAATCCACGTCGATATCCGGCATCGAGATGCGGTCCGGATTCAGGAAACGCTCGAACAGGAGCTGGTACCGGATCGGGTCCAGATTGGTGATTTTCAGGCAGTAGGCGACCACCGAGCCCGCGGCGGAACCACGGCCCGGGCCCACCATGGACCCCATCGCGCGGGAGGCGGCGATATAGTCCTGGACGATCAGGAAGTAGTCCGGGAAGCCCATGCGGGAGATGGTCTTGAGCTCAAAGTCGATGCGCTCCTTCTGCTCCTCGTTCAGCTCCTCGCCGTACCGCTCGTGGGCGCCCTTGTAGGTCAGATGGCACAGATAGGCGACCGAATGGCAGAAGCCGTCGCCGCGGTAGTTGCCCTTCTTGTCGCACCGGCCCGCGTCGATGACGTCCTTGTATTTCTCCATCTGCGCATCGATGTCCTGCATGAAGGCCGGGTCGATCTCGTACACCGGGAGGATGGGGTCGCTGTCGATGGAATAGGCCTCCACCTTGCCCAGCACTTCCAGGGTGTTGGAGATGGCTTCCGGATGGTCCGGGAACAGGGCCAGCATCTCTTCCTCGCTCTTGAGGTACTCCTGCTGGGTGTAGCGCAGGCGGTCGGGATCGTCGATGTAGGAGTTGGTGGTCAGGCAGATGAGCCGGTCGTGGACGGGGCACGTCGTTCGTCGCGATGACCTTCACGTGGTGCTTCTCCGCCAGCTCGAAGATGACCTTGTTGTAGATCATCTGGTTGTCATACACTTCCCGCGACAGGCCCGGGACCTCCGACTTGTGGAGCATCACCTCCAGGTAGTAGTCGTCGCCGAACACCTTCTTGTGCCACTCGATGACCTCGTCGACCTTTTTCATGTCGCCGGCGAGGATGGCGCGCGGCACCTCGCCCGCCATGCAGGCGGAGCTGCAGATCAGGCCCTCGTGGTACTTCTCCAGCACCTCATGGCTGACACGGGGCCGGTAGTACATGCCCTCGATGTGGGCCGTGGACACGATCTTGACGAGGTTCTTGTAACCCTCGTAGTTCTTCGCCAGCAGGATCAGGTGGTAATACCCCTTCTCCTTCACCCGGTGGTCCCCCACCGACACGTACGCCTCGCATCCGATGACCGGCTTCACCGAGGGATGCTTCTTCGCGAACTTGAAGAACTCCTTCACCCCGTACATGTTCCCGTGGTCCGTGATCGCGAGCCCGGGCATCCCGAGCTCCTCGGCGCGGTTGAACAGGTTGTCGATGGACGACTGGCCGTCCAGGATGGAATATTGGGTATGTACGTGCAGATGGACGAAGGACATGGCGCTACGGTCTTGGATAACAAAGATAGCACACTGCCCCGAATTCTCCGAAAAAAGTTATCAACATCCGGGCGGAAAGCGACGTCCTAGAACAGTCCTTTCACCAGGAACCAGAGGATGGGAACGAGCAGGGCGGGGATGTAATTCAGCGTCTTGCAGTCCTTGATGTCCAGGATGGACAGGCCGGAGGCGATGATGAGGACGCCGCCCACGATGGCGAGCTCATTGACCAAAGTGCCCTGGAAGATGGGGCTGGAGGAGGCCAGGGTGGCCGCCAGCCAGATGGATCCCTGCCAGCAGAACAGGATGGGCGCCGCGAGGATCATGCCGATGCCGTAGGTGGTGGCGAACACGGTCGAGGTCACGAAATCCAGCGTGGAGTTCGTAAACAGGAAAGTATTGTCCCCCTGCAGGGCGCTCAGGACCGGTCCGACAATCGAGAACGTGCCGATGCAATAGAGCAGACAGGCCGAAATAAGGCCTTTCGCAAAGCTGTCGCCGCCCTTTTTCGCCAGCAGGCGTTTCACCCTTCCGTCCAGGTCCAGGGCGGTGCCGATGAGGCCGCCGATGGCAAGACTCAGGATGAACAGCACCGGGAACTCGCTCTTGGGCATGTTCGCCACGAAAGAATTCGCACCCAAGGCGAGAGAGGCCAGGCCCATCGCGTTGAACAGCGTCTTGGTATACTTCTCCCCGAGCCCCTTCTTGAACAGGGTTCCGATGAGCGTACCCGCGACGATGCAGGCGGTATTGACGATGGTTCCAAGCATATCGCTTGCAAAGATAGCAAGAAATCCTTACCACACATACATTACCGCGAACCAGACGGCCACGAACTCCTCCAGAAGGAGGGGGCCGTCGAAGGTGAAGCGGATGTCGGAGGTGTACTGGCTGGTCCCGGCGTACACTTTCCCGTCCCGGATGGTGGCGAGGATGTCTTTGCTGTAGGTCGATGTCCCCCTGTAGATCCGACCGTCCCGGATGGTCAGGAGGATGTCCGAGGTATACTGGCTGGTCCCCTTGTACACTTTCCCATCGCGGACCGTGTAGCGTACGGACGAGGTGAACTTGCTGTCTCCTTCGTGGATTTCATGGCCGATGACCGAGCACACGATGTCCGACGAAAAAGCAGACCGCTCCTTGTACACCTTGCCATCCCGGACCGTGTACAGGACGTCCGAGAAGAAGGTCGAGGTTCCCTTGTATATCTTTACCTCCGGACCGGAGGACACGGCCATAAACAGGGCAAGAAAAAGAATCCATCTCATAGCGATGCGCTTGGCTGCAAATATCCTGCTAATTGGCTATTTAGAAGAAAATTCCGTACTTTTGTAAGAATAACCAATTCAAGCATACCATGAAACGGAACCTGGCCGCCCTCCTGATCCTGGGCATCTTCTGCTTCCTTTCCTGCGGGGAGCGCGAAACGAAACTCTTCAACGGCAAGAATTTGGACGGATGGGCCTTCCATCTCGCGCCCGACAGCGACGTTCCCGCGACGGACGTGTTCGGCGTGAA
Organism: uncultured Bacteroidales bacterium; assembly: GCA_900318015.1. Classification (GTDB taxonomy): domain Bacteria; phylum Bacteroidota; class Bacteroidia; order Bacteroidales; family UBA932; genus Cryptobacteroides. Next base: position 2,909 of record ONJB01000051.1, read on the forward strand.
GGACGGCGTCATCACCATCTCCGGCCAGCCGTTCGGCTATATGATCACCGAGGAGTCCTACGACGACTACAAGCTCCACCTCGAGTGGCGCTGGCCCGGTGAGCCCTCCAACTCCGGCATCTTCCTGCACGCCGAACCCATCGACGCCGTCTGGCCCCGCTGCGCCGAGGTCAACCTGATGAACGGCCGCGCCGGCGACATGATCGCCTCCGGCGGCTCCGCCTTCGAAGAGCTCGAGGAAGGACGCTTCCTCCGCAGCACCGTGGACAGCGCCGAGAAACCCGCCGGCGAGTGGAACACCGCCGAAATCGTCTGCAAGGGCAATCTCATCCAGGCCTATGTCAACGGCGTCCTCATGAACGAGGCCCATTTTGACCGCTCCGAAGGCCCCATCGGCCTCCAGTCCGAAGGCGGCCCGCTCGAAATCCGCAATGTCTACCTCACTCCGCTGAAGGACTAGACTCCATTCCCGGCTATGAAACTTCTCAAAAGCGCCCTGCTCCTTGCCTGCATGAGCTTGAGCGCCGTCATTGGCACGGCGCAGACCCGATTCATCGCCCCCAGCGTCGACCCGGAAGACGACTCGTTGGCCATCGTCCGCGTCCGGGCGAAAATGGACTCCATCCGCCGGACCTGTCACCGTCCCACCGTGGCCGTCGTGCTGGGCGGCGGCGGCGCGCGCGGCATGGCGCACCTGGGCGTCCTGCGGTACCTGGAAGAAATGGGCATCCCGGTGGACATGGTGGGCGGCACCAGCATGGGAGGCCTGGTCTCGGGCCTCTACTCGCTCGGTTTCGGGGCGCAGTACCTGGACTCGCTGGTCCGCGCCATCGACTGGACCGTGATGATGTCCGACAAGATTCCGGACAGCTTCCAGACCTACAAGGTCCGTCGCAACAAGGAGCGTTTCGCGATGACGATTCCGTTCCACTATGACGATGAGGACATCCGGACCCGGATCGACCGGCAAACCCGCTACAACAAGAATTACGAGCAGAGCGACACCCGTACCGGCGATATGAGCCAGGAGATGATGGCCAAGGTCGGGATGGGCCTGCCGGACGGTTTCCTGTTCGGATACAACGTCCGGAACACCCTCAGCTCCGTCACCGTCGGCTACCAGGATTCCGTGGCTTTCGACGAGCTCCCGGTTCCATTCTTCTGCGTCGCCACGGATATGCTGAGCATGAACGAGAAGAACTGGACTGCAGGCAGCCTCGTGGATGCGATGCGGTCCACGATGGCCATCCCCGGCTATTTCCGGCCCGTGCGCATCGAGGGAATGGTGCTGGTGGACGGCGGTACGCGCAACAATTTCCCGGTGGACCTCGCGAAGGCGATGGGCGCGGACATCGTCATCGGCTCGGAAATGCCCACGCCCCGCACCCTGGCCGACCTCGGCGGCCTCGCGAACCTCATCCTGCAGAACATCACCCTGATGTCCGTCGACATCTGCGAAGCCAACCGGAAGAATACGGACATCCTGCTCCAGCACGAGCTGAAGGGCTACACGATGCTGTCCTTCGACTCCGCGAGCGTGGATGACATCATCGCCCAGGGCTATGCCAAGGCCGTGGAGAACAAGGAGGCTTTCGAAAGAATCGCGAAGCGGGTCGGCGCCAAGCCGGGCGAGGCGGCGCCGGCACCGGAGCAGGAACACCGCCAAGCCATCGACCTCTCGAAACACAAGGTCCGGATCGGGGAAATCCAGTACGAGGGGGTCACCGAAAAGGAATCCGACTACATCATCAGCCCCGCCCTGCTGCCGCGGGACGGCCTGTATGGCCGGAAAGAGATCGAACAGGTCCTCTCCGCCCTGTACGGTACGAAGGCTTTTGAGTCGGTCACCTACCGCGTCAGCGGCGCGGAGGAGCCCTACACGCTCATTTTCGACTGCCAGAAGGGCCAGACCAACGAGGCCGGCGTCAGCCTCCACGTGGACCTGGACGAAGCGATCTACCTGGGCGCCCACCTGGGCATCGGCACCCGGCGGCTGTCCGGACTCCGCTTCGTCTCGGAACTCAAGATCGGCCAGGTATCGCAGGTGGACCTGGACCTCTCCTACAAGGCGCTTGCGCCGCTGCCCGTCCTCGGCATCGCCTGGAAGAACTCCTACCGGAACTTCACGTACCGGATGGACGACGACATCGCCAATACCCGCGTGTTCTCGAAGGCCCGTTACAACGGGGTGAACTCCCGCCTGGAACTGTATGCCGAAGACGCCCGGATGGTCTATGGAAATGTCCGTTTCGGCGCCGCCTACGAGATGGAGCCGTACGAGAATTATCTGGACAACGAGATGCACTGGGAGGGATGGGATTTCCGGAGCCGCTGGCTGTCCACCTTCGCCTCCCTCCGCTACGACACGTTCAACGAAAGCTATTTCCCGACCCGCGGTTTCCGGTTCAAGCTGGACACCCGCTACGTGTTCGACGGCTATTCCATCTATCTGGAAGACGACGGGATGGAGGCCGGCGACCACTATGAAGGGGAAGTCCCTCCCTACAGCGTCGGAATGGCCCAGCTATCCGCCGCATGGCCCATCGGCCGCGTCGTCGTCCTGCAGCCCACCATGTATTTCGGCTGGCAGACGGAGCAGCCCGGACACATGAATTTCATCCACACGCTGGCCGCGGGCGGCACGCTGGCGAGCCGGTACATCGACCACCAGCTTCCGTTCTTCGGATTCAGCCAGGGATTCTTCGTGTGCGGCAATTTCGCCGCCACCGCCCAGCTGGATGTCCGTTTCCGGCTGAACCACAAGAACTTCCTCACCGTGCGTGGCGGCTTGTTACAGGACAAGAGCAAGATCGCGGACCTGTTCAAGACCCGTCCCACGGCGTTTGCCGTCGGTGCAGAGATCGGACAGAAGACGATTGTCGGCCCGATGAAGCTCGGGGCGCAGTGGTGCGACAAGACCGGATTCTCCGTTGCCCTGTCGGTAGGATTCGATTTCTAGAAACGCTTGCCCACCCGCACGGCGAAGGTATACCGGGCGAACCGTCCGGACGTCGCCACTTTGTCGGCGATGATATCGCCAACGGACATTTCCGAGTTTCCTTTGTAGGAGAAGCTGTCCATGCTGACCGAAAGGTTGGCCGTGTACAGGTCGTATGACCAGCCGATGCCGATGCGGGCGACATAGTTGACCAGCAGCTTGCCATTCATCACGCTCTTGTGGAACTCGGAATACTTGCCGTTTTCCCCAAGCCGGAACGCCTTGGAGGTGAACTGGTTGAACAGGGTCACCATGGGCAGGAACGTCGCGTTGACAGTCAGGTTGCGGAGGCCCTTGTCGCGGTCTCCCGTCGGTTGCCGGTGGTACGGAACGAGGTTGTAGGAGTAGCCGCCGCCGAATGCCACCTGCGCGGAAGTCTGCAGGGACTGCTGGCCGGCCCAGCCGGCGATGGGCTCCGACGGGTCGATGCCGTAGTCCCCCAGGATCAGCTTGCTGCCGAACATCCAGCTGCCGGCGCTGCGGCGCTGGAACAGGTTCCCCTTGTAAGCGGCGGAATAGGCGAACGTCCGGCGGTTGAACGCATAGAAGGCGTCGACGATGAACGTGCGCAGATTGCCGGGGTTCTCGGTCGTTCCCGTCTGGTCCATATAAGCCCAGTGTCCCTCATCTCCCACCGTATACTGGTAAGTCACCGGCTGGAGCAGGTTGAAATATTGCACCTGGATGCCGAAACCGGCGGCGACGTAGTCGAAGGAGAAATAATCGTCCTTCCCTTTCCCCTTGATCTTCTTGCTGAGCGCCAGGCCCAGGTTCCCATAGCCCGCCTGGAAGCCCACGGCCCAGTCGATGTCGCTGGTCAGGGAGGACGCGATCCGGGCAGGAACGATGTCCTGGACGAAATTATACCCGTCGAAATGGCCGACCCCGACCGTGAAACGCTTCTCTTCTTTCATGACGGCCGCACGGACGTCTCCCGTCAGCGCAAAATGGAAACGGGGCTGGGGCTGATAGATGGCCTCCGGGGCCAGTTCGGGGGAAGGGCCAGCGATCCGGTCGATGAACGCGCGGAACCGGCTCTCCTGCGCCCGGGCGGGAACAAGGAGTGTGACGGCGGCCGCAAGGGTAAGTAAGATTCGGTTAAGCTGCATCTTGCAAGTGTTGGGAAAGACAAATATACGGATTCTTCCCCAAAGCGCGGTCATTATTGGGATCAGAAGGTATAGGCCAGGCCGAGACCGTCGTTGTAGGTGGCGACGACCCGGTTGCAACCGCTGTTGCCGATGATGTAGATGATGACGCCGGCCAGAAGGGCGGTGCCGCCGCCGATGGTCAGGCCCTTACCGAGAGAGCCCATGTCTTTGAACGAGTTGATCGGGGCCGGGTTCTGGCCCGTGGCGAAGAACATGACCGTCTTTCCCATATACGGCATCAGCATCAACGTTCCGGCGGCCATGGTGATCGCTCCCGCCAGCGTCAGTCCGGAGTTCTTCCGGTACTGCCTGTACAGGTCCGGGCCCATCAGCGATTCCGCCTGGGGGCCGGTCAACTTGAGGACGCCCTCGAGAACGGCGTCTCCCCCTTCATTCTTGAGCCGGGCCGGTTGGACGAGCCGGTCGAACTGCAGTTCTCCCCGGTCGTAATACAGGGTGCATCCGTCCTGGAACCGGATGCTTTCCACATAGGTCAAAGGCATCCGGGCAGACTGGTCGCCACCCACCGCCACCCGCATCACGTCTTGTCCGATCCGCATGATGGCATAGTGGCCGACATTGCCGTCCACGAAGTGGATCTCCGCCGCCGGCTCCACGGCAGGATAATGGGTCACCGTGCGCGGCGGAAACTGCGCCGCCGCCGAAAAGGCGGTCAGCAGCAGCAAAAGAAGGGTCAGTCGTGTCCGCATCATCGTTTTCATACAGATTTCTCGGAGTAAATATAAGTCAATTAAGTGAAAGAACAAAGGCGGGCTGCGCAGCGACAGGGGGAGAATGGGGGCACGCAAAAGGAGACAGCGCGCGCTGTCTCCTTTTGCGTGGCCCCTGAGGGACTTGAACCCGCGACCCACGGATTATGAGTCCGCTGCTCTAACCAACTGAGCTAAGGGGCCGGCCGGCGGGCGGGAGGCATACGGCCAGCGCCCGTTTTGCGGTGCAAAATTAGCAAACTTTCGGCAATTTACGAAATGAACAGCAGCTCGCGGTACTTCGGGAGCGGCCAGAGCTTGTCGTCCACCACTTCCTCGAGCGCGTCAATGGGCTTGCGGAGGGCGAAGAGCATGTTCGCGATGTCGGAGAAGGCGCGGGCGCGGGAGTAGGCGTCCTCGATGGCATCGGCCTCGACGCGGGCGTCCTCGACCTGACGGGCGCGCTGGCGGACTTCTTCCACGTAGCGGGTGATGTCATCCAGGATGGCGAGCTCGGTGGCGCAGCCGTCCGTGTCGTCATAGACTTCGTCGTACAGGGAGACTTCCTTCAGGAGGGAGGCCTTGTAGGCGATGGCGGCAGGAATGATGTGGTTGATGGCCATGCGCACCATCACGCGGGCCTCGATCTGGACCTTCTTGGCGTAGGTTTCCCATTTGACCTCGTTGCGGGCATCCAGTTCCTTCTCGGAGTAGACGCCGGTGCGGGCGAACATCTCCACGGAGGAGGGCGTCAGGAACGCCTTGAACATCTCCGGGACGCACGCCTCGGTGTCCAGGCCGCGGCGGGCGGCTTCGGCCTTCCACTCGTCCGTATAGCCGTTTCCGTCGAAGCAGATGGTGTCGATGACGCTGGCGATGATGGGCTTCAGGGTGTCCATCACGGCCACCTGCAGGGACTTGCCGGTGGCGAGTTCCTGATCGACGGCCGCCTTGAAGTCGAGCAGCTGTTCGGCCACGGCGGCGTTCAGGGTGGTCATCGCGCCGGCGCAGTTGGCGCTGGAGCCTACCGCGCGGAACTCGAAGCGGTTGCCGGTGAAGGCGAACGGCGAGGTGCGGTTGCGGTCGGTGTTGTCGATGAAGATCTCCGGAATCTCGACCAGGCCCATGCGGGAGCCCTTCTTGCCGGCGATCTCGATGGGCGTGTCGGACGGCACATCGAGGAGCTTGCGGAGCACCTGGGTCATCGTCCGGCCCAGGAAGGCCGACACGATGGCCGGCGGCGCTTCGTTCGCGCCCAGGCGGTGCGCATTCGTCGCGCTGGCGATGGAGGCCTTCAGCAGGGCGTTGTGCTTCTGCACGGCCGCCAGGACATTGACGAAGAACGTGATGAACTGGAGATTGCCCATGGCATCCTTGCCCGGGGCCAGGAGCTGCGTACCGGTGTCCGTACCCAGCGACCAGTTGTTGTGCTTGCCCGAGCCGTTCACCCCTTCGAAGGGTTTCTCGTGCAGCAGCACGACGAACCCGTGCTTCCGCGCGAGGTTGTGCATCAGGTTCATCAGAAGCTGGTTCTGGTCGTTCGCGAGGTTCGTTTCGCCGTAGATGGGCGCGAGCTCGAACTGGTTGGGCGCCACCTCGTTATGCCGCGTCTTGATGGGGATGCCCAGCTTGTGGCCAGCGATTTCCAGGTCGCGCATGAAGGCCGCGACGCGGGAGGGGATGGCGCCGAAATAGTGGTCGTCCAGCTGCTGGTCCTTGGATGAATTGTGACCGAACAGGGTGCGGCCGGTGATCATCAGGTCCGTACGTGCGGCGAACAGGCCCTCGTCCACGAGGAAGTACTCCTGTTCCCAGCCCAGATAGGAGAAGACCTTGCCGACGGCCGGGTCGAACAGGCGGCAGATGGGGAGCGCCGCGTCCGTGACGGCCTTCAGGGCCTTCTTCAGAGGGGTCTTGTAGTCCAGCGCCTCGCCGGTGTAGGAGATGAACACCGTGGGGATGCAGAGGGTGTCGTCCTGGATGAAGACCGGGGAGGTGGGGTCCCAGGCGGTGTAGCCGCGGGCCTCGAAGGTGGCGCGGAGGCCGCCGCTGGGGAACGACGACGCATCCGGCTCCTGCTGCGCGAGGGCCTTTCCGTCAAAAGTCTCGATCACGCCGCCCTGGCCGTCATAGTCGATCAGGGAGTCGTGCTTTTCCGCCGTGCCTTCGGTCAGGGGCTGGAACCAGTGCGTGACATGCGTCACGTGATGTTCCAAGGCCCATTCCTTCATGCCCCTGGCGACGCCGTCGGCCGTCTTCCGGTCCAGCGGCTTGCCGCCCTCGATGCACTCGAGCAAGGCATAGAACGTCTTGGCGTCCAGATACTTCTGCATCTTGTTCCGGTCGAAGGTCAATTCGCCGAAATACTCGGACGGCCTCCCCTCGGGAGTGTCCACGGGCCGCGCCTTCTTCATGAAGGATTCCCGCACCAGACTAAATCTGTCCATCTTTCCAGTTCGTTTTATGATGAAGAAACCAAGTTACGAAAAAAACCTTTTTCAACAATGATTATCGGCAAAAAATGTATCTTTGCAAAGAACAGGTCTCCTATGGAAAAATTCCCGGATAAGGACGGCGCGACCCAGCGCCTGACGCTGGTCAACGATCTTCGGCAGGTTTCCCTCCTGACCGGATTCGTGGACCGGGTCCGGGAGGAATACGACCTGACCCCCGCACTGGCCGCGAGAATCAACCTGGCGCTCGAGGAGGCCGTCTGCAACGTCATCATGTACGCTTATCCCGAAGGAACCGCCGGAACCATGGACCTGGATGCCGTCCGGGAGGGGAATCAGCTGCGGTTCACCCTGGTCGACCGGGGGAAGGCCTTCGATCCCACCGCCGTCCCCGAGGCGGACTTTTCGGCGCCCCTGGAAGACCGCCCCATCGGGGGACTCGGCATCCACCTGGTCCGTTCCATCATGGACAGCATCCGCTATGAACGCCGGGACGGAAAGAATGTTTTGACCATGATTATCAACCTCTGAGCCATGGACCTGATGATCTTGCCGCTCGCCGTGAACCTCGTGTCGGAGCATCTGCTGCTGCTCTTCTCCATCCTGATCTTCGCCGCCGTCCTGGTGACCAAGGTCGGTTCCCGCTACGGCGTCCCCTCCCTGCTGCTGTTCCTCCTTTTGGGCATGGTGGCCGGCGAGGACGTGCTGGGAGTCCGTTTCGACGACTTCGAGCTCGCGGAGAACATCGGCCATTTCGCGATGACCATCATCCTGTTCACGGCCGGACTGGAGACGTCCTTCAAGGAGACGCGCCCCGTCGTCCGCCAGGGGGCGCTGCTTTCCACCGCGGGCGTGCTGCTCACCATCCTGTTTTCCGGCGTCTTCATCTGGCTGGTGTCCGATGCGGCCATCCCCGTCAGCATGTCGCTGACCGGCTGCTTCCTGCTGGCGGCCGTGATGGGCTCCACGGATTCGGCCTCCGTCTTCTCCGTCCTGCGCAGCAAGAAACTGCACCTGCGGGAGAACCTGGGGCCGATGCTGGAGATGGAATCCGGCAGTAACGACCCGATGGCCTATCTCCTCACCATCGTCCTCACCCAGCTGATGACGGAATCCCCGGACTCCCTGGGCGCCGGGAAACTGGTGATGACCGGCTTCGGCCTCGTTTTCCTGCAAATCGTCGTGGGCGCGGGCGTAGGCTTCGGCGTCGGTTACGCCGGCCGGTGGATCCTGGGCCGGCTGCGGCTCGCGAGCAGCCCCCTCTACGCCATCCTCATCCTCAGCCTGGGCTATTTTGCCAACGGCGTCGCCGGTCTCCTGATGGGGAACGGCCTGCTCGCGCTGTACGTCACCGCCCTCATGATCGGCAACCGGGCGGACATCCCCCACCGGAAAGAAATCCTCAACTTCTTCAACGGCATGACGTGGCTGATGCAGCTGGTGATGTTCCTGATGCTCGGCCTCCTGGCGAGGCCGTCCAAGATGCTGCCGATGCTGGTCCCGGCCCTCGTGATCGGCCTCTTCATGATTTTCGTGTCCCGGCCCGCCAGCGTGTTCCTGTGCCTGCTGCCCTTCCGCGGCCTGTCCACCCGGGCCAAGCTGTTCACCTCCTGGGTGGGTCTCAAGGGCGCCGGCCCCATCCTCTTCGCCCTGTGCCCCGTGGTCGCCGGGCTGGAGGGGGCGGACGACATGTTCAACATGGTTTTCCTGATCACCCTGATCTCGCTCCTGCTGCAGGGGATGACCCTGAGCCCGGTCGCCCGGATGCTCCGGCTCAGCTACGAGGAGGATCCCCAGGTGGAGACGTTCGGAATGGAGATTCCGGAGGAAATGGGCATGCTCCGCGACCACACCGTGACCGAGGAGGACCTGAAGAAAGGGCCGACGCTCCGCGACCTGGGACTCCCCCACGGCATCCGCGTGATGATGGTCCGGCGGGGCGACTCCTACCTGGTCCCCCACGGCAGCATGCCCCTGCAGATTGGCGACCGCCTCGTCATCATCATGGGCGACTCGGACGACTGACACGCTCCCCGAAACACACGAAAAACCCCGCTGTACCTCAGTACGGCGGGGTTGTCGCGTTTAAGATCGATTAGGACCTCAGACCTTGATCTCGACTTCGACACCCGAAGGGAGTTCGAGCTTCATGAGAGCGTCGACGGTCTTCGCGTTGGAATCGTCGATGTCCAGAAGACGGACATAGGAGTCGAGTTCGAACTGCTCGCGGGACTTCTTGTTCACGAAGGTGGAGCGGTTCACAGTGAAGATCTTCTTGCTGGTAGGAAGAGGAATGGGACCATTGACCTTTGCACCGGTAGCCTTCACTGTATCGACGATCTTGCTGGCGGACTTGTCCACGAGCATGTGGTCGTACGACTTGAGTTTGATTCTGATTTTCTGGCTCATTTCTATAAACTTTTTGATTTGTCTGATTACTCTTCGTCAAGGGGACGGTATCCGCTCTTTTCGACGATGGTCTTGGCCAGGGTGGCCGGGACCTCGGCGTAGTGGTCGAACGTCATCGTGCTCGTCGCGCGACCCGAAGAAAGGGTGCGCAGGACGGTGACATAACCGAACTGCTCCGCAAGCGGAACGTAAGCCTTGACGATGCGTGCGCCGTTGGCGGTGGAGTCCATCGCAACAATCTGGCCGCGGCGGCGGTTCAGGTCGCCCACGATGTCGCCCATGTACTCTTCCGGGGTGACCACCTCGAGGCTCATGATGGGCTCGAGGAGGACCGGGTGGCACTTGGGGCAGGCGTGACGGAAGGCCATCCGGGCCGCCAGCTCGAAGGAGAGCTGGTCGGAGTCCACCGGGTGGTAGCTGCCGTCGAGCAGTTCGACCTTCAGGGAAGGCACCTCGTAACCGGCGAGCACGCCGTTCAGCATCGCGGACTGGAAGCCCTTCTCGACGCTCGGGATGAATTCCTTCGGGACGTTGCCGCCCTTGACCGAATTGATGAACTGAAGGCCCGTGACGCCTTCGTCGGCAGGAGAGATGTTGACGATGATGTCCGCGAACTTGCCGCGACCGCCGGTCTGCTTCTTGAACACCTCCCGGAGCTGGTGGCTGCCGGTGATGGATTCCTTGTAGTTGACCTGCGGGGCGCCCTGGTTGATGTCCACTCCGAACTCGCGGCGGAGACGGTCCACGATGATGTCGAGGTGGAGCTCACCCATACCGCTGATGACGGTCTGGCCGGTCTCGACGTCGGACTTGACCGTGAAGGTCGGGTCCTCCTCGGCGAGCTTGCCGAGGGCGATGCCGAGCTTGTCGAGGTCTTTCTGGGTCTTCGGTTCGACGGCGATGCCGATCACCGGATCCGGGAATTCCATCGACTCGAGGGTGATCTGGTGGTCCTCGTCGCACACGGTGTCACCGGTGCGGAGGTCCTTGAAGCCCACGGCCGCGCAGATGTCACCGGCCTCCACGAACTCGATCGGGTTCTGGTGGTTGGAGTGCATCTGGTACAGGCGGGCCACCCTCTCTTTCTTGCCAGTGCGGGTGTTGAACACATAGGAACCGGCGTCGAGGTGTCCGGAATAAGCCCTCAGGAAGGCCAGACGGCCCACGAACGGGTCGGTGGCAATCTTGAACACGAGAGCCGCGAACGGCTCGTCGGCGGAGGGTTTGCGGGTGACTTCGGCCCCGGTCTTGGGGTTCGTTCCCGAGACGGCTCCCTTGTCCAGCGGAGAAGGCAGATAACGCATCACGTTGTCCAGGAGGAACTGGACGCCCTTGTTCTTGAACGAGGAGCCGCAGCACGCCGGGACGATCTGCATGGAGATCGTTCCCTTGCGGATGGCGGCGATGATCTCGTCGCGGGTGAGGGAGTCGGGATCCTCGAAGTACTTCTCCATCAGGGTCTCATCGCACTCGGCGGCGGCCTCCAGGAGGATGTCCCTCCAGCGGGCGGCCTCGCCCTCCGAGGAGTCGTAGAAGATGGCCTTCATGTCGATGAGGTCGACGATGCCTTCGAACTTGTCTTCGGCACCGATCGGGAGACAGACGGGAACGGCGGTGGCACCGAGCTTCTGCTTGATTTCCTCGACACAGGCGAGGAAGTCGGCGCCGACCCGGTCCATCTTGTTCACGTAGGCGATCTTAGGCACGCCGTACTTGTCTGCCTGACGCCAGACGGTCTCGCTCTGGGGCTGGACGCGTCCGACCGCGCAGAAAGTGGCCACCGTACCGTCCAGGACGCGCAGGGAACGCTCCACTTCCACCGTGAAGTCGACGTGGCCGGGAGTGTCGATCAGGTTGATCTGATAGGTCTCTCCGTTGTAGTGCCAGAACGCCGTGGTCGCGGCCGAGGTGATGGTGATGCCCCGCTCCTGTTCCTGGACCATCCAGTCCATCGTGGCCGCACCTTCGTGGACCTCACCGATCTTGTGGGTCTTTCCGGTGTAGTAGAGGATGCGCTCGGACGTGGTGGTCTTACCGGCATCGATGTGGGCCATGATGCCGATGTTACGGGTGTATTTAAGATCTCTCTTTGCCATTCAGCACGCAGTGTTGTTTGTTTAGAAACGGAAGTGTGCAAAGGCCTTGTTGGCCTCAGCCATTCTGTGCATGTCTTCCTTGCGCTTGAAGGCGCCACCTTCGTTGTTGAACGCGGCGACGATTTCGGCGCACAGCTTTTCTGCCATCGAGTGACCGGAACGCTTGCGGGCGAACGAGATCATGTTCTTCATGGCCACGGAGACTTTCCGTTCCGGACGCAACTCGGTCGGCACCTGGAAGTTCGCGCCGCCGATACGACGGGACTTGACCTCGATCTGAGGGGTCACGTTCTCGAGCGCTTTCTTCCAAATATCGAGAGGAGCCTTGTCAGAATCTTTCATCTTCTCGCCCACCATGTCGATGGCATCATAAAAGATCGAATACGCGATACTCTTCTTC
>ONJB01000052.1 GCA_900318015.1 uncultured Bacteroidales bacterium
GGTGATGCGGAGGTTCTTGAGGATGTCGCTCTGGACCTTGGGCGTGGCCGTCGCGGTGAGGGCGATGACCGGGGCCGGCTGGATGTCCTCGATGATGGACCGGATCTTCCGGTATTCCGGCCGGAAGTCGTGGCCCCATTCGGAGATGCAGTGCGCCTCGTCCACGGCATAGAACGAGATGTGGATCTCCTTCAGGAGGGCGATGTTCTCTTCCTTGGTGAGGGATTCCGGAGCGACGTACAGGAGCTTGGTGACCCCGCTCAGCAGGTCCTCCCGGACTTCGGCGACCTGGGTGCGGCTCAGGGAGGAGTTGAGGAAATGCGCGATGCCGTCGCCGGATTCCACGAAGCCCCGGATGGCGTCCACCTGGTTCTTCATCAGGGCGATGAGCGGGGAGATGACGATGGCCGTGCCTTCCATCACCAGGGCGGGCAGCTGGTAGCACAGGGATTTGCCGCCGCCGGTGGGCATCAGGACGAAGGCGTTGCCCCCGTCGATCAGGTGCCGGATGATGCGCTCCTGGTCACCCTTGAACGCGTCGAAGCCGAAGAAGTGCTTCAATTTGGACTGAAGGATGCTGGAGTCGATGGCCATAGTTTCGTGGTTTTCGGGAATAAATATAACAAAAACCGACCACAAAAGCAAATGAAAGCGGCCCGGAAGCCGAAAAATTATTTTTTGATGCTATTTGAATAAAAAGCCGTATATTTGCAAGATAATGGCTCCAAAGGAGCCGTAGTCAAGAGAAACAAGTCAAAAAACTGATAAAACATGAAAATTTCCAAGATTTTCGCCATCGCGTCGGCCGCTGTGCTGATGGTGGCTTGCGGCACCCCCGCCGCGGAAGGCTCCAAGGAAGTGAAAGCCCTCCTTCCCAGCAAATCCCTGACCGATTCCACCAGCTACCTGATCGGTGTCAACTTCGGCTCCTGGATCAAGGGCAACGATTTCGGTGAGATCAACTACGACCAGATGCTCAAGGGCATCAAGGACTGGATGAAGGCCGAAGGAACCCCGCAGGATTCCGCTTTCTTCAAGCAGTTCAAGGTCGATCCCAACCAGATGAACGAAGTGCTGGACGGCTACATCCAGAAGCGCCGCGCCTACACCGGCGCCCTCAACACCGAGAAGGGTGCGAAGTACATCGAGAACTTCCTGAAGGAAGAAGGCGCCCAGCAGACCGAGAACGGTCTTGCTTATCAGATCATCGAGGCCGGCAGCGACAAGAAGGCGGTCTCCGACCAGGATACCGTGTGGGTCGACTACAAGGGCACCCTGCTGGACGGCACCGTGTTCGACGAGAACAAGGACATCAACTTCACCCTCAACCGCGTCATCCAGGGCTGGGGCGAAGGCCTGAAGCTCATCGGTGAAGGCGGCAAGGTGAAGCTCGTCATCCCCGGCAACCTCGCTTACGGCGAGTACGGCACCCGCGGCATCGCGCCGAACTCCACGCTCGTCTTCGACGTGACCCTGAACAAGGTCGGCAACTACGTCGCCCCGGTCGAGGAACCCGTTAAATAAGCAGCGTCATGGCACTCGAAATCGAAGGAACCCTCGCCCAGAAGCTTCCCGTCCAGTCCGGGAACTCCGCGCGCGGCCCCTGGGCCAAGCAGGAGTTCATCCTGGAGTATCCGGACGGCAACTTCACCGCCAAGGCCTGCTTCACGGCCTGGGGGCAGGATAAGGTCCAGGACCTGGGCAAGTACCAGGTCGGGGACAAGGTCAAGGTGTCCTTCAACCTCAAGAGCCGCGAGTACAACGGCCGCTGGTACAACGATCTCCAGATCTGGAAGATCGCGCCCGCTGGCGCCCAGCCCGCCGCCCCGGCCCAGCAGCCCGCCCCGCAGGCGAAGCCCGCGCCGCAGGCCGCGGCCTGGCAGCAGGCTCCGGCTCCCACCCTCGAGGACATGCCCGCTGATTCCGAAGGCGCGGAAGATCTCCCGTTTTAGGAAGGCGGAACCCATTGAAACGCGGAACCGGCCCATTTCGGGCCGGTTCCCTTTTTTTGTGCCGGGGTTTCCATTTTTAAGGAAAAATCGATGGATAATTGAAAACAATTCTCTATATTAGCAAATTGAAAACACTATACTTGGACTATAACCAAATTACAACAATAATTATCAATTAACACACTTAAATTGGAGGAACCCTATGGATAAAATCAAGAATCTTGCGGACCTCCGCAAGATGAAAGAGGGTATGCAGGCGAGGATGTCGATGCGTGAGAACAGCGACTCTTCCGATGCTATCATTCAAATCAAGGTCGGAATGGCCACCAGCGGTATCGCCTCGGGTGCAAAGGAAACCATGAGCTACCTCATCACGGAACTGGACAAGCGCCAGATCAAGGCGCTGGTCATGCAGGTGGGTGACATGGGCTACAGCTATGCGGAACCCACCGTCGAGGTCACCATCCCCGGCAAGGACCCGGTCGTTTTCGGAGACGTGAAGATCCCGCGCGCCCAGGAAATCATCGAAAAGTACATCATCGGCGGTGAACTCATCGAAGGCATCCTGCCCGCCAATTACAGATCCATCTAACCTTCATCTCCCCCAAGCGCGATTATGGCAGTAAAAATGCATATCCTGGTATGCGGTGGAACAGGTTGCTCCGCATCCGCAAGCCATGAGATCGTTGAGGAACTCAACAAGGAGCTCGTGGCCCACGACCTGACCGATTTCGCCAAAGTGGTCGTTACCGGCTGCTTCGGTTTCTGCGAAAGAGGTCCCATCGTGAAGATCATTCCCGACAACACCTTCTACACCCGGGTCAAGCCGTCCGATGCGAAGGAAATCATCGAGGAACACATCATCAAGGGCCGCAAGGTCCAGCGCCTGCTCTATGTGGCGCCGGACACCAAGCAGAGCGTGCCCGACTCCAAGCACATGGAGTTCTACAAGAAGCAGCTCCGCATCGCCCTGCGCAACTGCGGTTTCATCGATCCCGAGAACATCGAGGAATCCATTGCGCGTGACGGCTATGCCGCCCTGGGCAAGTGCCTCACCGAGATGACCCCCGAGCAGGTGGTCGCCGAGATCAAGAAGTCCGGCCTCCGCGGCCGTGGCGGCGCGGGCTTCCCCACCGGTCTGAAGTGGGAGATCGCCGCGAAGAGCCGTCCGGGCGAGCAGAAGTACGTCGTCTGCAACGCCGACGAAGGCGACCCGGGCGCATTCATGGACCGTTCCCTGTTGGAAGGCGACCCGCACTCCATCCTCGAGGCCATGGCCATCTGCGGCTATTGCATCGGCGCGGACAAGGGTCTCATCTATATCCGCGCGGAGTATCCCCTCGCCATCCACCGTCTCCAGGTCGCCATCCAGCAGGCCGAGGAGTACGGCCTCCTGGGCAAGGACATCCTGGGCACCGGTTTCAACTTCGAGATCGAGCTCCGCTACGGCGCCGGCGCGTTCGTCTGCGGTGAAGAGACGGCGCTCATCCATTCCATGGAAGGCAAGCGCGGTGAGCCGACCTTCAAACCCCCGTTCCCGGCCCAGTCCGGTTACCTCGGCAAGCCGACCAACGTGAACAACGTGGAAACCTATGCGAACATCCCCGTCATCATCAACAAGGGCGCGGACTGGTTCGCGAGCATCGGCACCGAGAAGTCCAAGGGTACGAAGGTCTTCGCCCTCGCCGGCAAGATCAACAACGTCGGCCTCATCGAGGTCCCGATGGGCATCACCCTCCGGGAGATCATCTACGAGATCGGCGGCGGCATCAAGGGCGGCAAGAAGTTCAAGGCCGTCCAGACCGGCGGTCCTTCGGGCGGCTGCCTCACCGAAAAGCACCTGGACACCCCGATCGACTACGACAGCCTCGTGGCCGCGGGTTCCATGATGGGTTCCGGCGGTATGATCGTCATGGACGAGGACGACTGCATGGTCGCCATCGCGAAGTTCTACCTGGGCTTCACCGTGGACGAGTCCTGCGGCAAGTGCACCCCGTGCCGCGTGGGTAACCGCCGCCTCCTGGAGATCCTCACCAAGATCACTGACGGCAATGGCACGATGGAAGACCTCGAGGAGCTGAAGAACCTCTCCGCGGTCATCAAGGACACCGCCCTCTGCGGCCTCGGCCAGACCTCCCCGAACCCGGTTCTCTCCACCATCAACAACTTCTGGGATGAGTATGTGGAGCACGTCACGGAGAAGAAGTGCCGCGCCGGCCAGTGTAAGGCCCTCAAGAAGTATATGATCGACCCGGCCAAGTGCAAGGGCTGCACGGCCTGCGCCCGGGCCTGCCCCGTCAGCGCCATCAGCGGCACCCTCAAGAACCCGCACGTCATCAACCAGCTGGACTGCATCAAGTGCGGCACCTGCGTCGAGAAGTGCAAATTCGGAGCTATCACCGTCAGATAAGGGAGGAACAATACATGGATACGATCAAATTGACTATAGACAACCGGGAAGTGGAAGTGCCGCGCGGTACGACCATTCTCAAAGCTGCCGAGCAGATGGGTATCAAGATTCCTACCCTCTGCCATTTCGAACTGGAAGGCCTGGCCCTCGAAAACCGCCCCGGCGGATGCCGCGTGTGCGTGGTGGAAGTGGTCGGCCGCAGGAATCTGGCCCCGGCCTGCATCACCGAATGCATGCCGGACATGGTCGTGAAGACCAATTCGTTCCGGGCGCTCAACGCGCGTCGGACCGTCCTCGAGCTCATGCTCAGCGACCATCCCAATGACTGCCTCCAGTGCCCCAAGAGCGGCAAGTGCGAGCTCCAGGCCCTGGCCGCGGACATGGGTATCCGCGACATCCCCTACAAGGGCCAGCAGTCCCAGTATGCGAAGGAGTTCTCTCCTTCCATCGTCCGTGACGCGAACAAGTGCATCATGTGCCGCCGCTGCGAGTCCGTGTGCCACGAGTACCAGAGCGTCGGCGCCATCGGCGCCATCGAGAGAGGCTTCCCGGCCGTGGTCTCCACCGCGTTCGGCAAGAACCTCACGGACACCAACTGCGTCCTCTGCGGCCAGTGCGTCGCCGTGTGCCCCACCGGCGCCCTCGCCGAGGTGGACAACACCGGCAAGATCCTCCGCGACATCGCGAACCCGAATGTGAAGACCTGCGTCCAGGTGGCCCCCGCCGTGCGCGTGGCCCTCGGCGAAGAGTTCGGCATGCCGGCCGGCAGCATCGTCACCGGCAAGATCGCGGCCGCGCTCAAGGCCATCGGCTTCGACTATGTCTTCGACACCGACTGGTCCGCCGACCTTACCATCATGGAGGAAGGCACGGAAGTCATCGGCCGCCTTAAGGCCTACCTCGCCGGCGACAAGAACGTCAAGATTCCGGTGATGACCTCCTGCTGCCCGGCCTGGGTGAACTTCTTCGAGAAGTTCTATCCGGAACTCCGCGACTATCCTTCCACGGCGAAGTCCCCGCAGGGCATGTTCGGCGCCACGGTGAAGACCTACTTCGCCGACAAGATCGGCGTCCCGCGCAAGAACCTCGTCTGCGTCTCCGTCATGCCTTGCGTGGCGAAGAAGTACGAGTGCGAGCGTGAGGAGCTCGGCGTGAACGGCGATCCGGACGTGAACTATTCCATCACGACCCGCGAGCTCGCGCGCCTCATCAAGATCTGCAACATCGACTTCAACAGCCTGCCGGACGCCGAGTTCGACTCCCCGCTGGGCGAATCCACCGGTGCCGCCGTCATCTTCGGCGCCACGGGCGGTGTCATGGAAGCCGCGCTGCGTACGGCCGTCGAGGTCCTGACCGGCGAGACCCTGCCCCGCATCGACTTCGAAGAAGTCCGCGGCCTGGACGGTGTCCGCGAGGCCACGATTCCGGTGCCGGGCGTCGCCGACCTGAAGGTCGCCGTCGTCTACGGCCTGAAGAACGCGCGCATGATCATGGAGCAGATCAAGGCGGGCGAATGCCCGTACCACTTCGTGGAGGTCATGGCGTGCCCCGGCGGCTGCATCGACGGCGCCGGCCAGCCTTACCATCACGGCGACGCGTCCATCATCCGGGCCCGCCACGCCGCGATCTACGAGGCCGACCGCCGGATGCCGCTCCGCAAGTCCCACGAGAACCCCGAGGTCCAGGCGATCTACAAGGAGTTCTATGGCGAGCCTTGCTCCGAGAAGTCGCATCACCTGCTGCACACCATCTACTTCGACAAGAAAATCAAGTTTGACATCGACTAAATCATTGAACCATGGTTGGACCCAAAGTAAAAATAACTGAAGACAATTACTTGAAGATCAAGGATATTTGTGCTTCCTACAACAATAATCCGGGTGAGCTGATCAATGTCCTGCACAAGACCCAGGGCACCTTCGGCTATCTGCCGGAAGAAGTCCAGCAGGTGGTTGCCGACTGCCTGGGCATCCCCGTCGGACGGGTGTACGGTGTCGTCTCCTTCTACAGCTTCTTCACCATGAAGCCGAAGGGCAAGTACGCCATCTCCGTGTGCCTGGGTACGGCTTGCTACGTCAAGGGCGCCGAGAAGATCCTGGACGCGCTCAAGAGCGAGCTCAAGATTTCCGAAGGCGGTGTCACCGAGGACGGCAAGTTCTCCCTGGATGTCCTCCGCTGCGTGGGCGCCTGCGGCCTGGCCCCGGTCATGACCATCAACGGCAAGACCTACGGCCGCCTGGTCCCCGAGCACGTCAAGGAGATCCTGGCCGAATACGCCGAGTAAGACAAGCATCTATGACCTCATTTCGGGCCGGCTCTTGGGTGAGTCGGCCCGAATAAATTCCAACACGATGAAAGTCAAGGAAATAGCCAAACTTGTGGATGGGGAGATCGTCGGCGCGCCCGTGGACGAGACGTACGAGGTCAAGAAGGCGTTCGCCTCCGACCTGATGAGCGACGTCCTGCGTTTCCACATGGACGACACCGTGCTCATCACCGGCCTCTGCAACAACCAGACGATGCGCACCAGCGAGATGGCGGACCTGCGGGTCGTCCTCATCGGCCGTGACAAGCAGCCCGACGAGGACATGCTCGAGCTCGCCGAGGACGCCGACATCACGATCATCAAGTCCAAGTACAGTATCTTCAAGCTCAGCGGCATCCTCTATGCCGCCGGCATCGAGCCTCTCTATTAGCCATGCATTACACCTTCAACATCGAACGCGGCAACTTCACCGATGCCGGCCAGGCCTCCTCGAGCGTCAAGCGCACCCTCAAGCAGCTGGGCGTGGACCCCGCCAACATCAAGCGGACCGTGGTCGCCCTCTTCGAGGCGGAGATCAACGCCGTGGCGCACGCCTACGGCGGGACGATCGACGTGGACATCGACGGGGAGAAGATCGTGATGGTCGTCGCCGACCAGGGCCCGGGCATTCCCAACCTGGACCTTGCGATGCAGGAGGGCTGGTCCACCGCCTCCGCGAAAGTCCGTGAAATGGGCTACGGCGCCGGCATGGGCCTCCCGAACATCAAGAAGAACACGGACGACCTGAAGATCGACACCGAGGTGGGCGTGGGAACCACCGTCACCATGACCGTTTACCTGACCTGAGACCATGGCTTCCGAAGAAACTTATTTCAGACATTCGCTCAAGGTCAATGACTACCTGTGCAAGGGGTGCACCACCTGCATGCGCTCCTGCCCGACCGGGGCCATCCGCATCCGGAACGGGAAGGCGGTCATCACGGACAACAAGTGCGTGGACTGCGGAGAGTGCATGCAGGTGTGTCCGCACAAGGCCATCTACATCAAGCAGGACGACTTCGGCCGGTTATTCAACTACCGGTACCGCGTCTGCCTGGTGCCCACCACCTTCATCGGCCAGTTCGAGGAAAAGTACAACACGAAGGCGATCTATTCCTGCATCATGAAGCTGGGTTTCACCCATATCTATGAAGTGGAGCACGAAATGAGCCGCATGGTCCAGCTCTACAACATGTACATGGACGAGCACCCTGAGATCACGACCTTCATCTCCCCGTACTGCCCGGCGGTGACGCGCCTCATCCAGGTGCGGTTCCCCTCGCTGGTGGACAATGTCATCCACGTGCGGGCCCCGCTGGAACTCGCTTCCCGCGTCATCACGAAGCGCCTGATGGACGAGGGCGCCAGCCGCTCCTCCATCGGCGTCTTCTATGTGACGCCCTGCGCGGCCAAGATCGCCGCGGTCAAGTATCCGGTGAGCGGCAAGGAAACCTATGTGTCGGGCGTCATCAACATGGACTTCCTGTACAACAAGGTCCTGCTCATGCTGCACGATTCGGACAAGAATGCCCAGCCCATCAACCACGCCCTCACGTCGAAGGACGTCCTGTGGTCCCTTTCCGGCGGGGAAGCGCCCCATTTCAAGGGCGCGCATTACGCCGTGGACGGGCTCAAGAACGTCCTGGACTTCCTGGAGAAGCTGGAAGACGACGCCGTGGACGCGCCCGGGCTGGTGGAGATGCGGATGTGCGACCAGGGCTGCGTGGGCGGCGTGCTGTCCATCAACAACCGGTTCGTGGCCCGCAAGCGGCTGGAATACCGGGCGCGGCTTTTCGAGCGCTTGGAGCGCAGCAAGCTCCGGACACCGACTGTGGATGACACGTCCCTGACGCAGGAGATGATCGACGTGATGACCATTCCCGAGATCAAGCCCCGGTCCATCTTCAAGCTCAACGACAACTTCGCCGAAGCCTTCAAGATGGCCGAGCGGATGAAGAAGATCGAGAAGGCCCTTCCGGGCGTGAACTGCTCGGCGTGCGGGGCGCCTTCCTGCGCCGCGCTGGCCGAGGACATCGTCCGCGGGGACGCCGGCATCGACACCTGCATTTTCATCAACCGTCATTCGCAGGCCTCGGAGGATGCCATCCGGAGCATCTGGGGGGACCGCGTCAAGACCAAGGAAATCAACAAGGAAAACAAAGACAATCAGTGATATGACAGTCAAGGAAATCATCGAAAAGCTGGACCTGCAGTGCCTCAACGAGGCCAACCTGGACGCGGAAGTCTCCGGGGCCTACGCCTCCGACCTCCTCAGCGACGTGATGGGCAACGCCCGTTCCGGCCAGGTATGGATTACGATGCAGACCCATAAGAACGTCACGGCCATCGCCTCCCTGAAGGACATCCCGGCCGTGATCCTCGTGCGCGGCGGCCAGCCGGACGACGACATGCTCGAGCACGCGAAGGACGAGGACATCTGCATCCTCGTCAGCAAGGACGCCACCTACCAGGTCTGCGGCAAGCTCTACGCCCTCATCGGATAGCGCCCATGCAATTCCGGGCCGACATGCATATCCACTCGGTGCTTTCCCCCTGCGGGGACATCGAGATGAGCCCCTCCGCCATCGTCGCCCAGGCGAAGGCGAAGGGGCTGGACATCATCGGCCTGACCGACCACAACTCCACCTTGAACGCCGATGTGACGCGGCGCCTCGGGGAGAAGGTGGGACTCCACGTGCTGATGGGCGCGGAGGTGACCACGAAGGAGGAGGTCCATTGTCTGGGTTTCATGCCCACGGTGGAAAAGCTCTCCGAGTTCCAGGCCTTCCTGGATTCGAAGGTCATCTTTTTCGAGAACGACGTGGACAAGTTCGGCTACCAGCTGGTGGTGGACGAGGACGAGAATGTCCTGGACCAGGTCCCGCACCTGCTGATCAACGCCCTCGACCTCCCGATGCTGGAGCTCCAGAAGAAGGTCTATGAGCTCGGGGGCATCTTCATCCCCGCCCATATCGACCGCCCGACCTTCAGCCTCAGCTCGCAACTGGGATTTGTCCCGTCGGGCCTGAAGTTCCATGCGATGGAACTGAGCTACTACTGCAAGCGGAACAATTACAAGTTCCTGGACGACTGTCCCTGGTTCAGCGATTTCAACTTCATCCAGAGCAGCGACGCCCATTATGTCGAGGACATCGGCAAGATCTACAGTGTCCTGGAGATGCCCTCTTTCAGCTTTGAAAACTTCAAGGACGCTCTCCGTCAGGGAGAGCCCGTGATCCTGTAACATGAAAAGTCTCGACCTGCACATCATCGACATCACCCACAATTCCATCCGGGCGGGTGCCACCGAGATCACCATCGAAATGGAGGACAGCGCGGCGCGCGACCTCCTCTCCATCAAGATCATCGACAATGGCTGCGGCATGCCGGATGACATGATCCAGGCCATCAACGACCGGTTCTACTCCTGCCGTAAGGAGCGCAAGATCGGGATGGGCATCGCGCTCCTGAAGTTCCATTCGGAGATGTGCAACGGGCAGTTCTACCTGAAGTCCAAGGTGGGCGTGGGGACGGAAATATACGCCTCCTACCAGCGCTCGCACATCGACCTCCAGCCCAAGGGCGACCTGTCCGGCTGCTTCGCGAACTTCATCTGCCAGTACCAGGACATCAACTTCATCATCCGCTACATCACGGACGACGACACCTTCGAGCTCTCCACCGCCGAGGTCAAGGAAGTCTTCGAGGGCATGAATCTCAACAACTACGAAATCATCCAGAGTCTCACGGAGCTCATCCACGAGAATATCGGTTCGTAAAAGATCCGAATAAGAACGAATAGGGGAGGGATATCAGGTGTCCGGGGGACTCCGCTTCGCTTCGGCCCCTCCCAACGTCTCCTGCGTCATTTGCTACGCAAATAACTTGTATCCGTCGGGCCCCTCCCCCTATACTTGTCCGGGGGTGGACAAGCCCCCGGACACCTGATATCCCTCCTAAGACCGGGGTATGACCACCCGGTCCAGGATGCCGGTGAGGGCGGCGAGGGCGATGCCGTAGTTGGTGATGGGGACGCCGGCGAGGATGGCTTTGCGGATGCGGGAGCGGAGGAGGCGTTCGGTGGCGACGCAGCCGCCGCATTGGATGATGAGGCGGTAGGGGGTCAGGTCGTCGGGGAAGTCGTTGCCGGCGGCGATGGTGACCGCGAGGTCTCCGCCCACTTTCTTGCGGAGGAGATTAGGGATTTTCACCCGGCCAATATCTTCAGTATCAGGCACGTGCGTGCAGGCTTCGGCGATGAGGACGCGGTCGCCGGGCTTCAGTGTGCCGATGGCCTTGGCGCTTTCCACGAAGGTGCGGATGTCGCCTTTGGCGCCGGCGAGGAGGATGGAGAAGCTCGTGAGGGGAGCGTCCGGCGGCAGGATCGCATTGACCTTGGCGAAGGCCTGGGAGTCGGTGATCGTGAGGGCTGGCAGGGCGCTGAGGCTGTCCAGGGCGCGCTGCAGGCCTTCCGGCTGGCAGCAGACGGGAATGCAGCCGAGGTCGAGGAGCTCGCGGAGGACCTGGACCTGCGGGAGGATGAGGCGGCCTTTCGGAGCTTCGCTGTCCTGCGGCATCACGAGGACGACGACGTCGTCCTTGCCGACGAGGCCGCCGGTGAGGAGGCGGGGCTTTTCGTCGGGGCGCGCGGCCTGGAGCCGCTGCAGCAAGCCGGCCTGGTCATTGGCTTCAGCCCGGGAGCGGATTTCCACCACCGGGACCTGCGCCGTCTGGAGGAGTTGCACCCAGCGGTCGTCTTCGGGGTGGCCGGAACGGAGGAGGACGGCGATATCGGTGGCGTCGACCGTGGCGCGGCTGCGGCGTTCGCGTTCGGCGCCCAGGGCGCCGGGGTCGCCGTAGCCGGCCGTATCGACCAAAACGCAGGGACCCAGTCCCGGAAGCTCGATGGCTTTCCGGACCGGGTCCGTGGTCGTGCCGGGCAATTCGCTCACCAGCGAGACTTCCTGTCCCGCCAGGGCGTTCACCAGCGTGGATTTGCCGCTGTTCGTCGCCCCGAAGAAAGCGATTTGCAGCCGGTCCATCCTAGAATCGGAAATCTCTTTCGCCGTTCTCGATGCGCTTCAGCCGCTCGATGGCGATCTCGCGGATGCGGCCTTCGGGAATGTCCGACAGGCTCTTCGCAATCATCCGTTCACCTTCTTCTCGGGTGGCCGGGGAGGCGTAGTCCATCAGGTATTCCTTCAGGGTCATCAGGGCGTTCGGCGTGCAGCAGTAGGTGATCTTGCCGCTCTTGCACAGGGACATGAAGCGGTCGCCGGTGCGGCCTTCGCGGTAGCAGGCGGTGCAGAAGGACGGGATGTGGTCCTGCTCCAGGAGCCAGCGGACCACCTCGTCCAGCGGACGGGTGTCGGAGACGTCGAACTGCGCGGTCTCGTCATGCCGTTCCTCCGTCGTGTAACCGCCGACGCTGGTGCGCGAGCCGCCGCTGATCTGCGAGATGCCGCAGTTCAGGAGCTGCTCCCGCATCCGCTGGGATTCGCGGGTGGAGACGATCATGCCGGTGTAGGGGACCGCGATGCGGAGGACGGCGACCAGCTTGTGGAAGATCGCGTCCGGGAGGGCGTCGAAGTCACCCACGGAGATGTCGTCGGCCGGGCAGATGCGCGGGACGCTGATCGTGTGCGGGCCCACTCCCCAGCGGGCCTCGAGGTGCTCGGCGTGCATCAGCAGGCCTACGAGCTCGTAGCGGTAGCTGCTCAGGCCGAACAGGACGCCGATGCCCACATCGTCGCAGCCGCCTTCCTGCGCGCGGTCCATCGCCTCGGTGTGCCACTCGTAGTTGCTCTTGGGGCCGGTGGGGTGCAGGCGCTGGTAGTTCTCCTTGTTGTAGGTTTCCTGGAACAGGATGTATGTGCCGATGCCGGCTTCGTGCAGCTTGCGGTAGGAGTCCACGTCCGTCGCCGCGATATTGACATTGACGCGGCGGATGCTGTTCCCGCCTTCGCGGACGCTGTAGATGGTCTTGATGCTGTCGATGATGTATTCCAGCGGGTTGTGGCGCGGGTCCTCGCCGGCCTCGACCGCGAGGCGCTTGTGTCCGATGCGGATCAGCGCGCGGACTTCCTCCTCGATCTCCTGCTGGGAGAGCTTCCGGCGGGGAATCGTGCGGTTCTTGGCGTGGTAAGGGCAGTATGTGCATCCGTTGATGCAGTAATTGGACAGATACAGGGGAGCGAAAAGGACGATCCGGTTGCCGTAGAAACGGTGTTTGATCGAAGCGGCGAGCGCGTAGATCTTCTCTTCCAGTCCGGGTTCGTTGCAGTCCATCAGGATGGCGGCTTCCCGGTGGGTCAGGCCCTTGCAGAGGGCGGCCTTCTCCAGGATTTCAAGCACACGCTGGTGATTGCCACTTTCTCGGGCGGCTTCCTCGAGGGTATCGAGCACTTCCTGGTGGTCGATGAATTCCTCGGCGTGGGCGGACTTGGGGTTATACATGATCAAAACTGAATTTGGAACACAAAAGTAGGGAAGATTTCGTATATTTGCAAGTTATAACTGA
>ONJB01000055.1 GCA_900318015.1 uncultured Bacteroidales bacterium
GGAGTCGATGCCGCTGGCCTCGAGGACGTTCGGGTCCACCATGCCGCAGCCCATGATCTCGAGCCAGCCGGTGCCCTTGCAGATGTTGCAGCCCTTGCCGTGGCAGAAGTTGCAGCTCACGTCGACCTCCGCGGAGGGCTCGGTGAACGGAAAGTAGGAAGGGCGCATCCGGATCTGCGTGTCCGGACCGAACATTTCGCGGGCGAACAGGAGGATGGCCTGCTTGAGGTCCGCGAAAGTGACGTTCTTGTCGATATAGAGGCCTTCCACCTGGTGGAAGATGCAGTGCGCGCGGGCGCTGATCGCTTCGTTGCGGAACACGCGGCCCGGGCAGATCACGCGGATCGGGAGGGGCTGCGATTCCATCGTGCGCACCTGCACGGAAGAGGTGTGGGTGCGGAGAAGGAGCGGATTCAGGTGGCCGTTGGACACGAAGAAGGTGTCCTGCATCTCACGGGCGGGATGGTTCGGCGGGAAGTTGAGCGCCTCGAACACATGCCAGTCGTCCTCGATCTCCGGGCCTTCGGCCACGTCGTAGCCGAACTTGCGGAAGATGTCCACGATTTCCTGGCGGACGATGGAGACGGGATGGCGGGAACCCAGTTCGAAGGGGTCGCCCGGCATGGAGAGGTCCTGCTTCGGGGCCAGCTCCACGGCGGCGGCCGCGGCCTGCTCCTTGAGCTCCTCGATCTTGGCCGTGGCGGCCTTCTTGAGCTCGTTCAGCTTCTGGCCATATTCGCGCTTGAGCTCCGGGGCGATGGTCCGAAACTCCTCCATCAGCGCCGTGATGGAACCCTTCTTTCCCAGCAGGCGGACTCGGGCGTCCTCCACTTCTTTCTGCGAGGCGGCCTTGAGTTCGGCCAGCTGCTTCTGGATCTGTTCGATCGCTTCTTTCATACCTTGTTTTCGTCTAAAATCCCGCAAAGATAACTATTTTCCCGCGTTTTTGAGCTCGGCAGACGCTTTTTCCGCCTTGGCCTTGCGCTTGTCGCGGGCTTTCTGGTTGCGCTGGCCGGTGGATTTCCAGTACTTCTTCCACTGCTCCTCGTTGAAGAAGCGGTGGTAGGAGTCGTCAATCTGCTGCATCCACTTGTCCTGGACGCCCTGGTAGATGTCGGCATTCCCGACCTTCGCCTTCTGGAGCTCTTCCAGTTCCTCCTGCATGGCGTGGTAATCGTGGGTAAGCGTGGAATCCACGTAGAACTCCTGCCAGTATTCGAGCGTGAGCTGTTCAGACAGGCGCTTGACCTCCCGGTCAATGTATTCCATCAGCTGCTTCTCCTTCTGTTCCTCCGTCTGGGGGCCCTGATTCTGGGCACGCAGGGCGACGGAGCCCACGAGGAGGGCCGCCGCCAGCATCCATAAGTGTTTCATCCGATGATAAATTTTCATAAATTTGCAAAGGCTTGCAAGCAGGCAAAATTAACAATTATTGAACAAACCCCCAAATACGATGCATAAACCGCACCTGACCCTCGTCCTTTCCACGCTTTTTTTCCTGATTCCCGCGCTGGAAGGCAATACCTGCACGAACGTCATCATCACCAAGGGCGCCAGCAAGGACGGCTCCACCCTGGTCACCTATGCGGCGGACTCGCATTACCTCTTCGGCGAACTGTACTATCACCCCGCCGCGGACTGGAAGGCCGGCTCCGTGCTCCAGGTGCATGACTGGGACAGCGGGAAGTACCTCGGCGACATCGACCAGGTCCCCCACACCTTCCAGACCGTGGGCAACATGAACGAGAAGCAGGTCATCATCACCGAGACCACCTGGGGCGGCCGCGAGGAACTGATGGACCGCCGGGGCTGCATCGACTACGGTTCCCTCATCTACATCGCCCTGCAGCGGGCCTCGACCGCCCGGGAGGCGATTTCCATCATCGTGGACCTGGCGAACGAATACGGCTATGCCTCCGAAGGCGAGACCTTCTCCATCGCCGACAAGAACGAGGCCTGGATCATGGAACTCATCGGCAAGGGGATGAACATGCGGAACGGCATCAATATCGACAAGGGCATCGTGTGGGTGGCTCTCCGCGTGCCGGACGGGGCCATCTGTGCCCACGCCAACCAGGCCCGCATCGGTGCCTTCCCCCTGAACGATCCCGACAACTGCCTGTATGCGAAGGATGTCATCTCCCTCGCCCGCCGCAAGGGTTATTTCGACGGTCCCGACGAGGAATTCAGCTTCAAGAAGGCCTATGGCCCCGCCGATTTTGGCACGGTCCGCGGCTGCGACGCCCGCGTCTGGAGCGCCTTCAACATCCTCTCCGACGGCTGGTTCTCCTACTATGATTCCGAAGGAAAGGCCGTCACCAAGGACGCGTCCGACTTCCTGGACTACGCGATGGGCTACGACCTGGACGGAGACCTGCCCCTGTTCATCTACCCGCGGAAGAAAGTCTCCGTGAAGGCGGTGGCCGACGTGATGCGCGACCATTACGAGGGCACGCCCATGGACATGACGCAGGACATCGGTGCGGGCGGCAACGCCCTGCCGTACCGCTGGCGCCCGATGGAATACAAGGCCGAGGGCGGCACCTACCTGAACGAACGCGCCATTGCCACCCAGCAGACGGGCTTCTGGATGGTGGGTCAGGCCCGCGACTATGTCCCCGACGAGGTGGGCGGCATCCTGTGGTTCGGTACCGACGATGCGGCCACCTCTTACGTGACTCCGATCTACACGTCCATCACCCAGGTCCCGGAATGCTTCCGCGTGGGTAACGGCGACCTGCTCCACTATTCCCCCACTGCCTCTTTCTGGATCAATAACCGCATCTCGAACGCCTGCTACAAGATGTACAACATCATGGCCCCGCACGTGCGGAAGAAGATCGACGCCTTCGAGACGGAGCAGATGGAGCGCAGGACGCACAGCGTGGACAGCGCCGCCGTGGCGCTGTACAACCAGGCTGTCCTGAAACTGCAGGACAAGCTCTCCTCCAAGCGGGACGTGATGGTCTCCCGCACCCCGTTCGCCAAGGTCACGCGCTACGTCACGGATTATTCCGTACAGACGGCGCAGGACCAGTTCGCAACCTGGGTGGCCCTGGAAGAGGAACTCCTCGTCAAGTTCATGGACGGCAACGTGAAGCCCCAGAACGAAGACGGCTCCTTCAAGCACTCCGACTACGGCAAGGGCCTGCCCGCCAAGGTCGAACAGCCCGGCTACACCGAGCTCTGGAAGGAAACCGTCGCCCGCGAGGCCGGCGAGGTCCTGAAGGTCAAGGAATAGGCCTTGGCAGAATTTTTGCTATCTTTGGCTGAAAACACTGAACGACTATGCGTAAATACATCCTGATGATCCTGGTGGCCCTGACCGCCGCCAGTTGCGCGACGCTCCGGGCGCCCGCCAAGCTCGAGCGC
The DNA here is from genome assembly GCA_900318015.1 of uncultured Bacteroidales bacterium. Taxonomy (GTDB): domain Bacteria; phylum Bacteroidota; class Bacteroidia; order Bacteroidales; family UBA932; genus Cryptobacteroides. The sequence continues at coordinate 3,373 of ONJB01000055.1, forward strand.
TTCGTGGACCGCGTCGAACGCAACGCCGACCGCTACCGTCCCTACCAGTGGGACCGCGTGAACCGGCAGTATGAAGCCCTGCTCCGGGAGTATGTGGACAATTACCGCATGTATTCCATCGCCGAGAAGCAGCAGGCGATGGCCGCCATCGGCCGTTATCACGGCATCCTGGTGGACCATGGCATCAAGAAGGGAATCGGTTTCCTCGGGAGCCTCGGCGCCTACGCCGGCGGCCTGCTCGATCTGCTCAAGCAGGATGCGGGGGCGGTGACCGACTTCCTCCAGAGCGTGCTGGGGTTGACGGGCAACGAACTCAACCGGTGGATGAACCAGCTTAAGAATTACGCAGAGTAACGCGCCGGACGTTGCAGCCGACGTAGTTGCCCAGCACGATCAGCGGGTAATACCACAGCAGCGCGGGACTCCATTTCCAGGCGGCGACGATGTATGTCACGTCGGCGATGGAATGGTAGAAACCGCACACGATGAACAAGGGGACGCCGAACAGGATCGGGAGGATGGACCCCTTGTTTTTGTATAGCCAGACGGCGATGTCGATGATGAGGCCGCAGCCCACGGCCCGCAGGAAGCTGCGCCAGGGGCCCTGGGCGATGCGTCCCGCCACCATGTCCTGCGCGCGCTCCACAGGGGCGCCGCCGAGGGAGAACACCAGCAGGCCCAGGAGGGCGCAGCCGATGATGTTGAACAGCCAGATTCTTACCAGGGCCGGAATGTCGTTCGTGACACCGGCCTTTCCCGTATAGAGCGGGACGCCGAAAAGCACCACGCACACGAGCCCGAACGCGAAGATCACGGCGCCCGGAATGCCTCCGAGCGCCAGGTAGCCGGTGGCCCCCAGGCCGATGAGAATGCCTGAGAAGAGAGATTCGCGGTTCATCGGGCCATCGCGTTTTCGACGTCGTCGGGGAAGATCGGGAGGCGCTGGGCGCCGAGCCGGCGGGCGCCGTCCTCCGTCACGAGGACGTCGTCTTCCAGGCGGATGCCGCCGAAGTCGTAGTAGGATTCCAGTTTCTCGAAGTTCACAAAGCCCTTGCCGGTGCCTTCGCGCTTCCACTGCCCGATGAGGGCGGGGATGAAGTAGATGCCGGGTTCGTCGGTGATGACATGGCCGGGCAGCAGGCGGCGAGCCATCCGGAGGCTGCCGAGGCCCAGCTGCTTCGCGCGGGTCTGGTCCGGGTCGTAGCCCACCCAATTCTCGTTCAGGTCCTCCATGTCATGGACGTCCAGGCCCATGTTGTGGCCCAGGCCGTGCGGCTGGAAGAGGCCGGCGATGCCGAGGGCGACCATCTCGTCCAGGTCGCCGTGCACGAGGCCGAGGGCGGAGGCCTTACCAGGTTGAAAGCCAGCTCGTTGCAGTCGCAGACAATCTGGTACACCTCGCGCTGCTTCGGGGTGAACTTGCCGGAGGTGGGGTAGGTGCGGGTGAAGTCGGAGGCGTAATGCTCGTTGCTCTCCACGCCCGCATCGATGACCATCAGCTTGCCCGGTTCGATGACCTTGTCGTGGATATGGTTGTGCAGGGTCTCGCCGTGCTGGGTGAGGATGGTGGGGAAGGAGACGCCCCAGCCCTCGGCGAGGGCCACGCCTTCCATCTTGCCCACGATGTCCTGCTCGACAATCCCGAGGCGGATGCTGTCGCGGGCGACGGAATGCATCTTGAAGCCCAGGTCGCACGCGGCGTCGATGGCGGCGATCTCCACGGGTTCCTTGATCAGGCGCATCGAGATGATGGCCTTCGTCAGGGGCTCGGAGACGCCCAGGTCGATGCGGGCGCGGCCGATCATCTCCATCAGCCGGAGCTTGTTGAAGTAGCGGGAAGGCGCGATGTAATGGACTTTCCGGCCGGCCTTGATGGCGGCCTTCACGGCCTTGTCCACCTGCGCGTACGGGGCGGAGTTGGCGACGCCCACGAGGGCCGCCTTGGAAGCGACCGTGGGCTGCGGACCCATCCAGATGATGTCGCCGATCTCGACGTCGTCGGCATAGATGGTTTCCTCGCCGCTGTCGATGTCCAGGATGGCGGCGTACATCGGGTCGTCCAGGCCCATATAATAGAGCCAGGTGCTGTCCTGGCGCCATTTGTAGCAGTTGTCCTTGTACTGGGCGGGCGCCTCGGCGTTGCCGACCAGCAGGATGACCCCGCTTTCGCCCGCTCCGCGCATCTTCTGGAGGAGCGTCCGGCGGCGGTTCACATATACGTCTTTCGCAAACATATCGGTATGGGTTTTGTTTCCTACAAAGATAATCAATACTTTTGCAAAGTGGAAACCTTTATCGCCATACTCGCCCTCCTGCTGGGCATCGTCGGCATCGTCGGAAGCATCGCTCCCGGCCTGCCCGGTCCGCCCCTGAGCTGGGTGGGCCTGCTGCTCATCTATATCTGGGGCGGCGGCACCGACGGTGCCGGCAATGAGATGTCCCTGACCTTCCTCCTTATCTGGCTGGCGGTCACCATCGTCATCACCATCCTCGACTATGTGGTCCCGGCTTACTTCACGAAACTGACCGGCGGCTCCAAGGCCGGCGGCTGGGGCGCCATCATCGGCCTGTTCGCCGGCCTGATCGTCCCGCCCGTCGGGATGATCGTCGGCTCCCTCCTCGGCGCCTTCATCGCGGAGCTCGTGGTCGCGCAAAAAGACACCGCCACCTCCATCAAATCGGCCCTCGGCGCCTTCCTGGGCTTCCTTTTCGGCACCGGCGCCAAGCTCGTCGCCGCCGGCGTCATGCTTTTCTACATCTTCGTCTACGCCTTCTAGGCCGGCCCGCGATCCGCCGGGAGGCTGCGTTATGCGTCAAGTGCCCGTACAGGTCCATGGGCGGGACCGGTACGGGCATTTTAGGGGTGTTTTTGCTTGTACAGGTCCCGTCGATGGACCTGTACGAGCACACCTAGACCCCGAGGACGATGGCCGCGTCGATGTCCAGTTTGCGGCTGATCGTGCGGGCGGTCTTGATGGTCGGTTCACACTTGCCGGCCAGCAGGTCGGACAGGCGGGAAGGGCTGATGCCGAGCAGGTCGGCCAGCCCTTTTTGTGTCAGGCCCATCTCGTACATCCGCAGTTTCAGGATATCCACCAAGGAAGGCTCTCCGATGGCAAAATGCTCCTCGGAGTATTCGGAGACCAATTCGGACAACAATTCCAGCTCAATGCGAGCCGGATCGTCTTCCGGCGCATCATCTCCAACCAGGGGAAGCAGCGCTTCCACTCTTTTGACGGCCCATTCATATTGGGCCTCCCGCTCTATCTTGGCCATATCCTAAATGTTTGCACAGTCTATCTTCATATACTCCTCATGGGTCCCGATGAACCGGATATACACAAACCGGATGGTGAACTTGATGACGACGGCCAACCGATACCGATTCCCTTTGATGTTGAATACAAAGTGTTGGTTTCCTACGGCATCCACGGTGCCGAATGTCTGCCGGATATCGGCGAAACAAGTCCATTCACTCCGTTTCACGATACTGACCCATTCTTGCAGGGCCACCCGCGCATCGGGATGGTTCCCGATGTATTCCTTCAAGGTCTGTTCTGTAAAGATCCGCATGTCCTTCGCCACAAAGATAAGAGAGTTGTTCTGATTTTCAAAATAATATTCTGAAAAATATAATTTCCTCCGCTGCCGTGCGATACGAATATACACGAAAAACCCCCGAAACGACCCAAGCTGTTGATAACTTGTGTTGTTTCAGGGGGTATTTTATGCGTTTCTTACGATGGCCTCAACGGACCGGAAGGCGGAAGGTGGAGGCGGGGAGGCCGGCGACGTTCACGAGGTTGGCGCGGGTGTAGGGCTGCCAGGCGTAGCGGACGGCCTTGGGGGCGCGGATCGCGGCGCAGTCCAGGCGGACCAGGCCGCCTGAGACCTCGGCCGCGACCGGGTGGAAATGCCCGTCCGCGGCGTCCTGGACCTCGAAGCCGACGATGGGGCCGCCGTCCGCGGAGCGGAGCGCATCCTGCGGATAGAAGTCGACGTAAACATCCGGCCCGACTTCGGCAGCCTCCTTGGCCAACGGGCCGTCGGCCTTCACAGCGTGGCCGTAGTGCTTCTCCAGCGCCTGCAGGGCCAGCCGCTCGCCGACGGGCCGCTTCTGCCGATAGTGCACGTCGGTCGGGTCGCCCAGGTCGGAGGTGACGGCCATCCCGAGGCCCGGGCGAGAGTCGAGAAGCCGGCGCTGGGAGTCACGGAAAATGGGCCACGAGGTCCGGTTCAGGGAGGAGAGTTGGACATAGTAAAACGGCAGATTCCCGGTCGAGCCGGGAATGACGTAAGGTGTCAAGCCGGGAATGACGGTTGTCGTCATGGCCGACCCCGATCGGCCATCTTGCGAGAAGTAGTTCCGCCAGGAGTCCACCAGCAGCGGGAAGAGTTCCTCGTGAACCTCCACCCTTTCCGCGTTGGATTCGCCCTGGTACCAGATGACGCCCGTAATCGGGTAATGGTCCATGGGCAGGATACCTGCCTCAAAGTTGTAGCAGGGCTCGTACGGGTGGCGAGTAGGAACGACCCCGTAACCGTCGACGGAGGCTGGCCGGTTTGAGAGGTTCTTCTCCGCCCGGCCGCGGGCCCACTCCATGATCAGGTCATTATGCAGCCAGTCGCTGAGGATGGCCGGATAGCGGGTTTCGAGGGTTTCCCGGTCAATCCAGCTTTCGGCCGTGGAACCGCCTACGGCATTGCAGATCAGGCCGATGGGAACCTGCAGGCTGTCCCGCAGCATCTGGCCGAAGGCGTAGCCGACGGCCGAGAAGCGGGCGATGGCGGCGTCCGAGGCCGGCATCCAGCGCGTGGGGGCGAAGTACTGCAGGTGGTTCACGCTGTCCAGCGCCGAGGCGGGCCAGGCGACGTTGTCCGTCCGCCAGTTGCATTTCATGTCGTACAGGCGCAGGCCGGCGTCGGGCCGCGGCGCGGCGTCGGAACTCTGCCGGACCTCGAACTCCATGTTGGACTGGCCGGAGCACAGCCAGATGTCACCGAAAGCGACGTCCCGGTACACCAGCGAGGACTTGGCCGTTTCGATGCGAAGTTCCGCGCCCACCTTCGCCGGACGTTGCGGGACGAGCACGCACCACTGGCCGCGGTTATTGGCCACTGCATCGAAGACCTCGCCATCGACCGTAACCGTCACCTTCTCGCGGGCATCGGCCATCCCCCGGATCAGAAAATCCTTCTCCCGGGGCAGGACCATGTGGTCGGAGAACATCGGCGATACCCGCAGGCCGCCGTAGTCGCCTGTAATCCCTTGATAGACAGTCTTGGCGAGGATGCCGGCGCCCTCCGCATCCGGATGGACGGCGTCCGGGAACAACCAGGGATAACGGTACAGCGGCTCGTAAAAGTCGATAAGCTCTGCCCCGGCGACATCGGCCACGGTCTCGATCTCCTTCTGGATCTGTCCGTGCCAGGTTTTCGTGCCCGAAATGAAGCGGGCGTGGTGGCTGCCGATGGGCGTCATCCGCGCAATCAGGAACCGCGCCTTGGGATTGACGCTCCGGAGACTGTCGATGAGCGCGAGGTAATCCCCCACGAACTCGTCCCGAAAGTGCGGCCAGTTGCGCGGGTCCGTGTCGTTGATGCCCAGGTGAATTACCACGATGTCCCCGGCGAAATCCATCGCCTGACGGAATTCTTCCTGCTCGAAATACGGCCGGTGGCCGTGACGCAGGAGCGTCGCGCCCGACTTGCCGAAGTTCCCGACCTCGTAGCGGTCTCCCAGCAACGCCTGCAGCTGCGCCGGATAGCTTTCCCGCTCCCGGTCATCGAGCCGCATCCCGTACGTGATGCTGTTTCCCACACAGGAGACCTTGATCTTGGGCTCCACCTTGGGCTTCCTGCGCGCATCGGCAGGGACAAGAACGAGCGTCAGCGCGAGGGCGCCGGCGAGCAGATTACGCCATTTCATCGGTCAGGGGTTTTTGAATACTCGACCTCGGCGGCGGCACGGCCGTCGGGGGTCGTCAGGGCGCAGGTGAACATCCACTTCACAAGACGGTACTCGGGCGTGGAGAACGCGCCGACCGGCAATTTGATGAGGATTTCGTTCCAACCCTTGTCCAGGGTAACCTGGAGCGGTGCACGCCCCGTGCAGTTGGCATTGCCGAAGGGCTCCTGGCGGTCGGCCCGTCCGGTGTTGCCCACCCATTCGGGCGGAAGGATCTCCGCCCCGTTCAGCCAGAGGCGGCTGTGCCGGAAATCCCAGGCGCCCTGCGGGGGCATCGGGTCGCGCTCGGAACGGCTGTAGTCCTGGGTTTCGAAGAGCAGGCCGACCGTCTGCCGGCGCGGCGACCGGACGATCGCCCGCGCATAGACGGTATGGTCGGGCTGCGGGTCCCGATAGTAACCGGCCACTTCTTCCGGCCCCCAGACGTGGCGGAAGTAGATGCCGGAACCGGTCACCACGCGGTCGGTTTCCCAGGCGCCTTCCTCCGGCGGAAAGACCTTTTCCAGGTCGCCGCCGTTCGGATAGGCCGGGGAAATGACCCAACGGGCCTGCCCCTGCGCGACATAGGCCATCGGCACATCCCTCAAGGCTGTCCCGCGATACGCCAGCATCCGCTTTTCAAAGTCCAGGAAGTCCTCCCGGGCCGGGCCCTCGTCGGGCAGGACCGTGCCGAAGTCGTCGAAATACTGGTAGCCGCCGCCCCGCCAGGCGCGGTCCGCCAAGGCGAGTACGGAGGCGTACAAGTTATTCTCTTTCAGGATGTTCTCTTCGTTGGTGAGATATCGGTCATTCCAAAGGGCGAGGATACTGCCGGCAATGCCGTCAGAGCCTTCTGTCTGCCCGTAGATGGTGCTGGTGTGCAGGCCGATGATGTCGCCGAAGAGGTCAAAGTGATTGACATAATGCAGGCGGCAGTCCACCGCGGGAATCCCCACTTTCGCCTCCCCCCGGGAACTCCAGAGCTGCAGGCCGTCGATCTCGCCGGCCCGATAAGGCCAGCCCGGATTCCAGGAGAGGGCCTTCCGCCCATGGGCCCGGATATAGGCGACCATCTCCTGGATGAGCCACGTGTCCGAGAAAGCCACCTCGTCCGTGCCGATATGGATATACGTCTCACTGAACGTGTCGAAGACCTCATCCAGCAATTCCTTCAGGACCGCTTTCCCCTCCGGGGTCTGCATCCCGAAGCCCAACGCGCGGTCGAACGCGCTACTATGGCCCGGCATATCGAGTTCGGGAATCAGCGTCACGCCCCTTTCCCGGCAATAGGCGTCCAGCTCGCGCATCTCGTCCTGCGTATAATACTTTCCCGGCTGGCGCAGCATGCTTTCCGGAGCATTGAGCTGCGGATACCGCTTGCTTTCCAGCCGCCAGGCCTCGTTCTCCGTCAGGTGCAGATGGAACACATTGGCCTTGAACTGCGAGAAAACTTCCACCTCCCGCTTGAGCTCTTCCAAGCTGACATACGTCCGTCCCACGTCCATCATCCACCCGCGCACGCGGAAACTGGGCCAGTCCACGATACGGCAGCAGGGGATGCGTCCTTTTTGCGTAAGCTGCCGGAGCGTCTGCCGGGCATTCCAGACGCCGTGCTCCGTCACGGCCTCGATCTGGACGCCGGCCTTGTCGATGGTCAGGCGATACGCCTCGTTCTCATTCAAAACCGCCTCCGGGATGGACTCCACGATCGACAGCGTCTCGGGCGCGCCAGCCCGGATGCTCCCACCGGTGTACTCGACCTGCTTCGGCAGCGGCAGCAGCGCAGGTTCCTGCACCTTTGCGCAGGAAACCAGCAGTACCGCCGCCAAGAGCGTTTTCACCGGACCGATAATCTTTTTCATGGACAATCCTTCTGGGGCCGTTGCAAAGATATGGATTAATTCTGTGGGCGGCAACAGAAAAGGAGGATGCCCGGGCGGACATCCTCCTTTCGTTCAAAGCGGGAAGGCTTACTGCAGCGTGCCGTTCTCGGCGGCCTTGATCATGTTCTCATTGGCGGAGATATAGATCTCGACGCGGCGGTTCTGGGCGCGGCCTTCGGCGGTGCTGTTGTCAGCAACCGGATCGTTGAAGGAGTGGCCCTCGGCGACGATGCGGCTCTTCGCGATGCCCTTGCCCTGGAGGTAGTTGGACACGGCGTTGGCACGGTTGTCGGACACCTTCTGGTTCGCCTCGGCGGAACCGACGTTGTCGGTGTGGCCCAGGACGGTGATGTCGGTGTCGGGGAGGTCGGCCATCTCAGCCGCGAACTTGTCGAGGTTCTTCTTGGCGTCGGCCTTGAGGGTAGCCTTGTTGAAGTCGAAGAGGATACCGCTGTCGAAGGTGACCTTGATGGCCTTGAGGCCGTTCACGTCCTCGACGGTTTCGACCTGGGCGTTCTCGAGGGCGGCCAGTTCTTCGGCCTTCTTGTCCATCTTGTTGCCGATGATGGCGCCGGTGCCACCGCCCACGGCGGTACCGATGGCCGCACCGATGGCGGCGCCCTTGCCGTCCTTGCCGATCAGATAGCCGAGGCCTGCGCCGATGGCGGCGCCGGCACCGGAGCCGATGAGGGAGCCCTTACCGGTGTTGGACATGCCGCAACCGGACAGAATCATGGTTCCGCAGAGGAACATCAGAACGAATTTCTTCATATCAGAAAATGGTTTGAATGGTTATTGCCGTTTAGTTTAATCGTTCAAAAATATCGTTTTTTTCCGTTTTCCGCAAATTTTTCAATGGCTTTGATGCAAGGTTCGGGCCACGCGTGGATTTTCTTATCGGTTTTTAACTGATTGATAATGATGAAAAAGACGATACTCTTTGCGCTTGCAGGCCTGCTGGGCCTGGTTTCCTGCTCGAGAGATGGCTATGAACTGGGCCGCATGGAAGGAAGTTACGCCATGGACAAAATGGCGGGCGGCGGCCCCATGGCCGCTCCGAACGGCGGGCAGGGCCGACCCGGCGGGCAGGCGGGCGTTCTCACGGCCGGCGAATGGAACGACCTGGATCACTGGGACTTCTGGAGCGGACTGATGGCCTCGCAGGACTACGGCGACATGTCGGCGTATTGGGGGATGTATACGCCGCGCCGGGTGGCCGTCCGCGTGGCGGACGCCACCGGCAAGCGGCTCCCCGCCGTCCGCGTCGTCCTGGAGCAGAAACAGCGGGCCGTCTGGAGCACGCTCACCGACAATCAGGGCGAAGCCAACCTCTGGATCGACCCGTTCCATGCCGAGGCCGGCACGGACCACCTGGTCCTCGTCGTAGATGGCGTGCCCCAGGCATCGGCCCCGAAACTCACCCCCTGGAACGTCCAGCAGGAAGAGGCCGAGGTGAACTTCGTCATCCTCGACAAGGCCCGTCCGGTGGAGAAACGCGCCGACATCGCCTTCATCGTGGACGCCACCGGCTCCATGGGCGACGAGATCGAGTTCCTCAAGAAGGACCTGGTGAACATCCTGGACCGCGTGAAAAGCGGCCAGGGCGAGATCGGCCTCCGCACCGGCACCGTCTTCTACCGCGACGAGGAGGATGACTACCTCACCAAGTTCTCCCCCTTCACGGAGGACTACCGCAAGACCATCCAGTACATCGCCATGCAGCGGGCCTCGGGCGGCGGCGACCTGCCGGAAGCCGTCCACACAGCCCTGGAGGCAGGCCTCCAGAACCTCGCCTGGAACGCATCGGCTCGCGCCCGCATCGCCTTCCTCGTCCTGGACGCCCCCGCCCATCAGGACCACCAGGGCGTCATCGAAAGCCTTCAGGCCTCCGTCCGCGAGTACGCCAAGCAAGGCATCAAGCTCATCCCCGTCTTCTGCAGCAGCCCCTCCAAGGATTGCGAGTTCATGTGCCGCTTCTTCGCCGTCCTCACCGGCGGCACCTACGTCTTCCTCACCGACGACAGTGGCGTCGGCGGCGACCACATCGAACCCTCCGTCGGCAACTTCCAGGTCGAACCCCTCAACGACCTCCTCGTAAGGCTCATTGCGAAGTATATCGGATAATTTTTTAAAAAATATTTGGAGATTCAGATTTTTGCCGTATCTTTGCAGTCCCGTTCCACGAGAACGAGTCTTTGAAATACTGCGGAAATAGCTCAGTTGGTAGAGCACGACCTTGCCAAGGTCGGGGTCGCGAGTTCGAGTCTCGTTTTCCGCTCCCCGTCATGAAAATATGCCTTACAGCGCGCTGTAGGGCATATTTCTTTTTTACAATAAGCCCGAAAATGGGGCAAAAACCTCTAATTTTACTCCTATTTTACACCTGCTTATTTGCCTAACTATAGGTAGATGAGCGTGTTATTTAGGGTCCGAAAAACGAGTTCGAGTCTGACAAGACCCCAACTTTGTGGCCGTTCATGTCGGGTTCGCTAAACTTGCTTCAAAGCCTCTGAGCGGGAACAATAACAGCCATTTTTGTTCCCTGCGAGAAACTCGAGCACGCCGGCGGGAACGTTTTCGAGGGTTTTTGTTCCCAACGAGACACTCGACGGACTGAAACGATGAAGGAGGACCGGGTATGATTAAGCGCGGATCCAGGGTCAGAGTCGTGAAGATGGATACTGCCGGCGGAATGGACTGGCAGGCAAAGCGGCTCGAAGGAAAAGTCTTCACCGTGCGCTTCATAGACTCCGCCGGACAGATACACCTCGAAGAAACCGGACTTGCATTGATTCCGGGTGTCGATGAATATGAGATTGTGAAGTAACGCTATGGAGAAAGGGCCTCAGCCCTTTTTCTTTTTGTTTATTATCAATTGTTGTTTATTTTTGCAACGGGCATGCAAGATTTCCGGATTCCGGAGGTTTTTGAGGAAAACGAACGATATGAAACTCAGAATCATCGGCTTATTGGCATTTGTACTTTTGTCTGCCTGCGGAAAAACGGAAGCGCAGAGGCAGAAGGACGAAGTGGACACCTATATGGCGGGCCTTCTGAAAGGGAATGGCGAACACCCAATAGGAATGAAGCTGTTTGCCCCGGCTCAGATCCCCACCCTTCTCTCGTATGCGAACGATAAACGGGAAATCAATCCACCGGCGAACCCAGTATCTTCCTACCTCTCCGTGAGTTCTCTCGGCATGTATGCCCTGTGGTTGGTCGAGGGCATCCGGGTGGCCGAAAGCGATGGCGAAAAGCCCAAGGCATATTTGGGATATCCATCCCTGAACCCGCTCCTCTTCGACAAGCAGACGAACGTTCTTGTCTATTATGGAACAGAGGCTTATCCGGCCACCCAAAGAAAGGCGGCCGATGCCTACCGCGCCTGGTGGAATTCCGGCGAGTTTTCAAACATCAAGGACAAGAACCCGCTGGACGGAAGCGGCCTGTCCTGGTAACGCCCTCCACCCCAATCCATTCACGGGCGGAGACAATAGCGGCTAATACTTCCGGCTCATAAGGAAAGCGTATACAGCCATGTCAGAGGGAATCGATGACTTTCTTGTAGGGGGCAATCATCCCTTCACTCATCTTGCCGCCCAGCTTGCGCTTCAGTTTGGGATTGTTCATCATTCCTCCCACAAGGTACATCATCCAGGAGGTCCACCACTTCTTTTGGGGGAAGTCGTACTGGCCATGGCTCTTGAAGAACTTGTGGTCGGCGCGCATCAAACCCCGCATCATGTAGATAAGGTCCCGGAAGATTTTCATTCCGCCGACACCGAGGAAGTTCTGGGGCGGGGTGTACTGTCTTTCCATGGCATAGGCTACCGTTGCAACAAGCGTGTCAATGTCCTTGTCCACGTCGCCTTCGTCCGATGCGATTCCGGCCAGGAAGTTGCCGCCCACCTGTGCCCTCGCCTCCAGCAGGAGACGAAGATTTTCTTCCACAGTGTAATCACCGACCACGAGATAACCGAAAGGGGTCCCCATGGTAACCGTACGGTGACCGTTGCAGAACTGCCGGTCGTCATACATCTTGAAACGGCCGCCCATCGAATGGTCCTTGATCCGGAAAGCATAGAGGATGGCGTCGTGCTTGTGGATGGTCCCCCGGAGGAAATCGTCGAAGCCATCCTTATACACACATTTTCCCGTGGCGGCACAGTTGAAACAACTCAGGCATCCGCCTTGGAACGGGAAATCCTCGATGTTGATGACATCGCACCCGTATGGGAAAACTGCGATAAAACGGTCGATCATCGCCTTCAGACCATCATCGTCCGGCAGGAGGTCTGTGACGATGACGGCCTTTTTCCCCTCGTCATGCCCGACGGCCTGCGGAACGGTCGCCAGGTGTCGGATGCCTTTTCCTTCAATGATACGAGGCTTCTTGAATTCACCCCTGGAGAGCTTCCACAGCGTGAATTCGAACCAGTCCATGGCTTGCTTCCGCCCTTTCTCGGAAAGGATGTCGTCCATGTCGGCGGACAGGCCGTCCAGGAAAGGGAGGCCCATGTCGGCGCAGTTGTCCTCGATGAACCGATGGGCCGTGATATCATAAAAATGCTTGGAGGTGGTCACCTGGGTGGCTGCCTTGCCTGAAAGGTCCAGACCGGATCCTTTCATCAACTCCAGAAAGCGATGGAGCTGGCTCGGAACAAGGAACGTGTAGACGGGATAGCAGAATACGAGGAGGTCCGCCTCCCTGATGGCTTCCAGCGCGGGGGAAAAGTCCTTCTCCAGCACCTTGATTCTCTGCCCGGCATCCAGATAATCGAACTTGTACCCGGGAAACTTCTTTTCCAGAAAAAGGCACGTATGCAGCGTAATGGAATTCTTCCCCTTGGGGCTGCCGTTGATGACAAGGATATTATTCATAGTTTCAGAGGTTGGATCATGCGTATTTCCTGGAGTCTTGGGAATCGGTCGGCGGCGGACCATCAGGCGTTCCGGTACTCGGAAGGAGTGAGGCCGGTATGGGCCTTGAAGAACTTGAAGAAGACGGACTGGTTGGGGAAATGGAGCTTATAGACGATTTCCTTGATGGCCAAGTCGGTGTATTTCAATAGATTCTTCGCCTCCAGAATGACGAAGTCGTCAATCCAGTCGGGAGCGGAGCGGCCGGAGGCCTGCTTGATGAGCTTGGACAGGTATTTGGGGGTCAAGCACAGTTTGTCCGCATAGAAGGCCATGCCTCGCTCGGAACAGTGATGTTCGTTGACGAGGGCGATGAAACGTTCGAAGATCTGGTTCAGCCGGGCGGAGCGTTGGGAATCGGAATTCTTCCGGGCTTCGTCCACCTGCTGCGCCCAGACGTCGGTGGACAGATAGGTAAGGGAAGTCAGGAGAGAGCCGATGATTTCCTTCTTGTTCGTGAAAGGGGCGCCGACGATTTTCCGGGCCAGGTTGAAGTAGTCGTTGGCCAGGGACATCTGGAATTCGTCCAGGGTGCGTCCAGGGTGGTGCATGGATTGTCCAGCAGACGCAGGCTGTCCTGGAAGACTTTCAGCAAGTCGAACCGGATGCCGGACATGAATTCCTTGGAGATCAGGACGAAGATCATTTCCATGTCGCCGATCCGTTCCTGATCGTATTGGGACACTTTGACGATGTTCCCTGGAACCTGGATCATGAGGGATTTCTCCCGCACTTCATACGAATTGAGGTTCACGTCCACCGTGAAATGCCCTTTTTTCAAATAGAAAATGATGAATCCGTCGAAGCGGACGGGATATTGGAGCATCCGCAGGATGGCTTCGCTGTTTTCCACGCGTTTTCCGCTCACTTCGCCGATGACTAAGTCGTCGCCGATGCTCATTTCTTCGATGACAGGGGCCAGGGCCTTGATCCGCTGAAGGTCGATGGTATGGGGTGCTTCGGTCATGATTGTTCTTTTTTTCGCTTTTTGCAAAGATAAGGAATTCCTTTGAATATTTGCAAAAATTCGCAAAATTCGACCAAAAGACAAATATAAATGGCTATTTTATACATAAAATGGCGTAAAATGGCCGTATCTTTGCACCCGCTTTCGACGAAATGAAAATGACTGTGATAATGTCAAAAGGTACAAAGATGAAAAAAGAAGCTCTCATACTTGCCCTGCTCCTGCCGGTCCTTCCCCTGACCGCCCAGCCGCAGCACCTCACGCTGGATGACTGCCGTGAAATGGCCCTCAAGGCCGACAAGGATCTCCAGCAGGCCCGCACCCGGATCGAAATGGCCGGCTATGACCGGAAAATCGCCCTGGCGAACTATTTTCCCTCCGTCAGCGCCACAGGCGCCTACCTGTATAACAACCGGGACATCGCCCTTGTCGATGAATTCCAGTCTTCGATGCTCCAGAACGCAGGCTCGATCATGCAGGGCGTCATGGAGGGTGCGGCCGCTTCCATGGAGGAACAGCTCTCCGGGGCCATGTCGCAGGCCATGACCGGTACGATGACCCAGCTCATGACGGCCATCCAGACCAATCCGGCGCTGGCGCAGGAATACATGTCCAGCC
>ONJB01000056.1 GCA_900318015.1 uncultured Bacteroidales bacterium
ACCTGGACCCTGACGGTGGATCTCACCAGCGATCCGGAGCTCGTCGGCCTGCTGTACGAGCAGCACCTGCTGTTCACCGGCAGCGGCTACGCTGTGCAGAAGATCTTCTTCTATAAGGAGATCTGGGTGGACGACGGCGGCGACGACGGCCCGAAACAGGTTGTCTTCTGGGAGAATCCGGGCGCCGGCGGCGTGAGCTGGAACGGCACCTACCGCTTCGGCCTGGAAGGGAACGATGGCAACAACGAATGTATCGCCACGTTCCCGGAGGATATCTGGAACAAGATCAAGTCCGGTCCGTTCTATATCGAGCTGACCCCGAACGCCGACTGGTTCAACGTCCGCGTGACCAACGGATGGTGGGACACCAGCTGGAATGTCGGGGACGTCGGCGCCAACAGCGAACGGATGATCGACAACGGCGACGGGACGTATCACATCGAGATCGACATCTCCGGTGATGCGGATTTCCTGGCCACGGTGGACCAGAAGCACATTCTCTTCACCGGCGAGGGTTACACGCCGACCAAACTCTATTTCCAGTAGTCATTCCCTGCCTGCATGCATGAGGAAGGCCGGTCCCGGTTTCGGGGACCGGCCTTCTTTTTTATTGCTTATGACAGAACTATTTTTTATCTTTACACCACTTTGGGTAGATAATACAATAACCAATCCAAGATATGCGTAAATTCCTGACCTTCTGCCTGGCTGCTTCGGCGGCCCTCCTGCTAGCAAAGCCGGCTCCGGCCCAGACCCTGACCATGAACGACCTCGGCTACTTCGAGGCGCGGGGGACGAACGTGCTCGTGTACAACAACCTGTACAACGGCGGTTTCTATGATGAGAAGTTCGCTGGCCTGGAGATCATCCAGCGCGGCGAGCGCCTCGCCACCGGCGGCGGCATCCGCCTGATGAACACCCCGGAACAGTGGGACATCTTCGGGACCGTGTCCGACCGGATCGTGGACCGCGAAGGCAACTTCGTCCAGGTCACGCTCACCCACGCGGACTACGACTTCGTGGCCAAGCTCCGGGTGACGCCCAAGGACGGCGGCTGCCTGGTGCAGGTGATCTTGGACAAGCCCGTGCCGGAGGCCCTCGTGGGCAAGGCGGGCCTGAACCTGGAATTCTTCCCGGCTTCCTACTTCGGCAAGAACTACCTCGTGGACGGCCTCGCGCGCATCCTTCCCAAGTATCCGATGCATGACACGGAGGTCCATCCGGTGTCGGAGAAGATCCCGCAGTACTTCGGCGAGAGCACCTTCGACGACCGCGGCCGCGGCGACTTCCTCGTGGCGAAGCCCATGTCCGTCGGCCACCAGATCGTGCTGGCCCCGGAGGACGAGGCGCTCCGCGTGGGCGTGAAGTCCGATACCGAGATCGGCATCTATGATGGCCGCCACCTCGCGCAGAACGGCATGTTCGTGCTGCGTTCGCTCCTGCCCGGCGGCAAGACCGGCAAGGTCGTGGAGTGGTACCTGGAGCCCAGCGTGTCCAACACCTGGATCCGCCCGGCGAACATCGGCTTCTCCCAGGTGGGCTATTCTCCCGCCCAGAAGAAGGTGGCCGTCGCCGAGCTCGACCGCAACGACGTCCCGGCCCCCGAGGCCCGCATCCTGAAGGTGAACCCGGACGGCACCAAGACCACCGCGAAGACGGTTCCCGCCAAGGTCTGGGGCGTCTACCGCCACCGCTATAACTACGTGCAGATCGACTTCTCCGACGTCCGGGAACCCGGTCTGTACTGCATCGAGTACCAGGGTGTGGTGACGAACGCCTTCCCGATCGACGTGGACATCTACAGTGACAAGTGGCATCCGACGATGGACGTTTCCCTGGTCGTGAACATGGACCACATGGAGGTGAACGAGGCCTACCGGATCTGGCACGGCCGCGCGAACATGGACGATGCCCTGCAGGCCCCGGCCAATGTCCGCCTGCACGACGGCTATTTCCAGGGGGACGAGACAAACGACAAGTACCAGCCCCTGGAGCACATCCCCGGCCTCGCCGTGGGCGGCTGGTATGACGCCGGCGACTTCGACATCCAGGCCAACTCCGTGCTGAACACCACGCAGGACCTCGCCTACATCTGGCGCGAGTTCAAGCCGATGCGGGACCAGACCCTCATCGACCAGAAGACCCAGTATGCCGACATCCACGTCCCGGACGGCGTTCCGGACAATGTGGAACTGATCATGCACGGCACCCTGAACATCAACGCGCAGGTGGAGAACATCGGCTTCGTGGCGCAGGTCATCGGCCAGCCGGACATGCATCACTACCACCACCTCGGCGATGCGATGACGCTCACCGACGGCAAGGTCTACGACCCGACGCTCAAGCCCTACGAGGTGCGCGGCGACCGTTCCGGCACCCTGGACGACCGCTTCGTGTTCACGAGCCGTTTCAGCGCCGCGGGCGTGATGCAGGACATCGTCTCCCTGGCGGCGGCCTATCCGGCCCTCAAGGACTACTATCCGGAGGAGGCCGAGCGCTCCCTGAAGAATGCCAAGATGCTGTGGGAAAAGCACTTTGACGCCGCCGATCCGGCCAAGAACCCGGTCCAGGGCCGCTGGGGCGGCTTCGGCGGGGACCCGCGCCTGAACGCCGCCATCGAGCTGTGGATCGCCACCGGCGACAAGAAGTACAAGGACTTCCTCGTCCCGATCGTGGAGAAGCAGCTGGACGCCAAGCCCACCGGCCCGCGCGACACCGGCAACGTGCAGAACGGCATGTTCTCCACCCAGTTTATCGGCGGTCCGAACCTCACCGCGGCCCTCAAGATCTATCCGTACATGGACAAGAAGTTCCAGGCCAAGGTCCGGGCCCTCGTGCCCGCCTACGTGGAGGTCATCACCCGCGGCGGCCAGGACAACCCGTACGGGGTGTCCATCGGCGGCGCCAGCTGGGCCGGCAACGCCTCCATCATCAACGGCGCCTACAACTGCTACCGCATCTGGAAGTACTTCCCGGACCTGATCGATCCGGAGTATGTCCTCGCCGGCCTCAACTTCCTCTTTGGCTGCCATCCGTACAGCAACGTCTCCTTCGTGACCTCCGTGGGCGTGAACACGAAGAAGGTCGCCTACAACAACAACCGCGCGGACTACTCCGTCATCCCCGGCGGTATCGTCCCGGGCCTGCTGGTGAAGGAGGATTTCTTCGAGAACAAGGACGACTATCCGTTCCACTGGGGTGAGAACGAGAGCTGCATCAACACCGCTCCCCAGTACATCCTCCTCTGCCTTGCCGCCGACGAGGTGGTGAAGGCGATGAACAAGTAGGGGAGAGATGCTTCGCCGGACTTTACCTAAACTGATTCTGCTTGGCGGCGGCCTGCTGCTGGCCGGCTGCGGTTATCGTGCGCCGATGCACGCGTCGTATGTGCCCGAGGTGCGGGATACGTCCCGCTACGCGGGTGTACGGCCGGAATATCAGGAGCTGGCCGCCCTCGTGGAAAAGGATGTGGACATGCGGCCCACGCAGGGCAATACCGTGACCCTCATCGCCGACGGGGCGGAGAACTGGGAATTGCTCAAGGACGAGTTCCGGAAGGCGGAGAAGGCCATCTACGTGGAGCCTTACCGATTCCGGCTGGACACTTGCGGCACCGTGCTCGCGGGAATCCTGGCGGCACGGGCGGCCGAAGGGCTCGACGTCCGGATCATCCTGGACAAGTCGGCCAATACCCAAGAGGACCGGGATGCGCTGAAGGGGCTCCGGTCCCTGGGCGCGCAGGTGAACATCTTCCACCAGCCGGCGTTCTTCCTGGACCACCATTTCCCGAGCCTGGCGACGCACCGGGACCACCGGAAGCTCACGCTCCTGGACGGGAAGACCGCCCTCGTGGGCAGCCGCAACATCCAGGACAAATACTTCTTCGACTGGCACGACGTGGACATCCGGGTCACCGGCCCCGTCGTGGCCGACCTGACCCGGGCTTTCCGGCGGCAGCAGCGGCTGGTGGCCCCCCGGGCCGAGGACCCGTACGTGGCCCCGGACCTGGCCGCGGCCGCCCGGGCGGACACGGTCCCGGGGAAACCGCAGTATTTCGACGTGACGATGCAGGTCGTCCCGGAGACGCCGGCCGACCAGAAACTCCCCATCCGGAACGGCCTCGAATGGGCCATCCGGCATGCCAAGGACTATTTCTGGTTCTACAATCCGTACTCTCCGCCGCCGGAGACCACCATCCAGGCCTTGCAGGAGGCGGGCCGCCGCGGCGTGGACGTCCGCTGGATCGTGCCGGGCATCAATGACGTGGGCCCGGAGAAGGGCATGGCGGAATCCATGTATGACGGCCTCCTGGCCGCCGGGGTCCGCATCTACGAATGGCAGGAGCATACGATGCACGCCAAGGAGTACCTGAGCGACGACTATCTCGTGATCATCGGATCGGCCAACCTGGACAACCTGAGCCTCTTCCTCAACTACGAGATGGTCACCTTCCTCTATGACGAACGGATCTGCCGGAGATATGCGGAGATCTTCCTCTCCGACCTCCAGGAGCATTGCGTCGAAATCAAGCCCGGAGAGGTACAGAAGTGGTCCATCTTCCGTCGGATGCGCAACTGGTTCATCCGCATCCTGGGCGGCGCGATGGGGTGATTCTTCTCCGCCTTCCAGGCACATTTCTTGCGGGGCAAGGGGCACTTATGAAAGCGAGAGTGATTGTTGTTTGTGCGCTGATCGCTTTGTGCGGCCGCGCATGGGCCCAGACGCGGGATATCGGCCTGCAGGTCGGGCTCAATGTCCCGATGTCCGACAAGAGCATGATCGGAAGCGATATGATGCTCGGCGTCAGCTATGGGCAGTTCCATTACAACGGCCTCGGTTTCCGGGCAGGGTTCCAGTATGCCGCCAGCACGGCGAACATCAATGACGTCTTCGGCGTTCCGGTCGCGTTCGCGTACCGGACCAAGTCGAAGTCGGCCCAGGAGCGGTTCGAGACGGGCGTCGTCGGAGCCCGGGACGCGATGGTTTACCGGCATCCCTATGGCAAGGGTGATGCGGGGGGCTTTCTCGGCGGTTTCCTGGTCAATCTGTTCAGTGACATGGAGTTCTTTGCCGGGATGACGCCCGGATACGTCGCCGGCGCCTCGGAGCGGCCGGGAAGGACTTCCTGGGGCACTTCCAGGCTGTATTGGGAAGACACCTGGGTGGAGAAGAAAAACGCCTTCTCATTGACCCTGGACGCCGGTATGACCCTCAATTACAGCCTCTGGCGCTTCGACCTCAAGCTCACTCCCGCCTTCCACTACAACCTCACAAACAACTACCTCTACCATGTCGACTCCGGCGAAAACGGTCCCGAAGTCCTGAAGTCGACCACGACCCCGCTCCGCTGGTTCTTCTCCCTGAACGGCGGCCTGGCGTTCCGGTTTTAAGTCATCAGGCGCCGACGGCGTTGTTTCGGAAGATTTCCCGTGTCTTCCTTCCTTGTTTAGACCTTGGGCAGCAACGCACAAATCACATCCTCTCTGATGATCTTGGGCGCCGCCTTCCCGGCCAGTACCAGCACTTTCTTCCCATTTCGGTAGATGTGAAGCTGTCGCGAGCGGACAACAGCGGTCAGCTCCGGATCCTCCAGGACGGCTGCCCATATAGGATGATAGACTCCCTCTTTTTCAAAAAGCTTCCTCTGAAGATGGGAGCACATATTTGCGGTATCGATCGATTCCATATCCATTTTATCGGCGTGAAGATAGACATATTTCCGTTTGTCTCCAAGCCGGGAATTCCATCCCCGGTCTGTTTGGCAGAAAGGTTTGAATTATATCAAATTGTTTTAAATCTTGTTGATTTATAGTCGGTTGCGATTCTGGTTTATGCTAATTTGCGGGAGTATGCGCTGAACCGTTTCAAGTGGTTTTGTCAGTAAAATTGTTAGTAGTTCACATTGAAAATGTGATTATTCGTTCGTTCTTATTGCCGAAAATGTGATTTGCCATGGATGATTCGAAATATTTATGTATCTTTGTAGCGCAACTCCGAAATTGCATAATGCCATGATGTATTTAAATCGAGAAATGGAGAAAACGCTGCTAGAAGCTTGGCAGTATTTTCCGGTACTTACCGTTACCGGTCCCCGCCAGTCGGGCAAGAGCACACTCCTCAAGCATCTGTTTCCTGATGCGGTCGCTTTCTCTTTGAAAGACATCCAAGTCCGGGATTTCGCGTTGAGCGATCCGGTCGCTTTCCTGGGCCAGACAGATTGCCCCCTGTTCATTGACGAAATCCAGAAAGCCCCCGCCTTGATCGAGTATATCCAGGGTATTGTCGACAATCATCCTGAAAGAAAGTTCCTGCTCTCGGGCAGTTCCCAGTTTGAAGTGATGAAAGGCGTTTCCGAGTCCTTGGCAGGGAGGAGCGGCGTATATGAGTTGATGCCGATGTCGTTCTCTGAGACCAGGGAGATATCTGCCCGGAAAGATATGGAGTCGCTTCTGTTCGACGGGTTCTATCCGGCGGTGTGTGCCGGAAAAAACATCGCGAGTGTCTACTATCCTTCCTATGTGAGAACTTACTTGGAGAAGGATGTCCGGAATCTGTTGAACATCAAGGATATGATGCAGTTCCACCGCTTCATGAAGTTATGCGCCGCCCGGGTAGGGTCCATTTTCAATGCCACCGAACTGTCCGGAGAGGTGGGTGTGGACAGTAAGACGATTGCATCCTGGCTCTCCGTCCTACAGGCTTCGTATATTGTCTATTTGTTGCCGCCTTACTTCGAGAACATCTCCAAGCGCCTCATCAAGTCCCCGAAACTATATTTCTGTGATCCCGGACTGGCGTGTTATCTGTTGGATATCGAGAGCCCGCGGCAACTGGCCAGAGACAAGATGCGGGGAAACATCTTTGAGAACTTCGTCGTGATGGAAGCTGTCAAGCATCGGATGAATGCCGGTAAGGATGGTGGTGTTTTCTTTTACCGGGATTCAAACCAGAATGAGGTGGATCTCCTGCTGAAAGAGGAAGGGGAGATTTCCGCCATTGAAATCAAATCATCCCAGACATACTCTCCTTCCTTTGAAAACTCGCTGAAAAAACTTTCCGGATGGATTCATACTCCAATCCGAAGAAAGAGCGTAGTCTATGCCGGCGAGTTCGAGAACACCGCAGGCGATGTTGAAGTGGTCAATTACAGGCACCTTAATCTGTAATCTCAAAGCAACGATACTTGGGAACTATCTGCCTGTACGCTTGTAGTAATATACAGGCGTATCCCGCTTCGCATAATCGTGAAGCCCATAGCTTGCAACTGTTGCAGAGGCCCTTTGGGCGCCTATATCATCCAGCATATTGCCGATGTGCTCCAATTCAAAACCCACGAACTCTATCTGTTCGACAGGGATTCTCTTAAGCCTTTTGATCACCTTCTTCATTTGTTTTTCCGGGACAGAAAGGGCCGTCGAATCTTGAAAGCGGATGACATAAGGACACAGATAAGGGCCTTCTCCATAAACAGCCTTCTCCACGGTCGATCTGGGTTTCCTATATTGCGTATAAACTGTGATATACTCGACTTGCTGCGGGATGTCCCTGATGATGTTTGCGGGTTCGGCACAAATGGCGCGGACCACGACCCTGTCGAGGAAGTCCCTGTTCAGGGCGGTTATATTGTTGCTGCCGTTCTCTATGACGGTAGTGTGAGTCCGTCAGGATTGACTATCGTTGTGCTGCTACCGGTCTGTATGCCAGTTGAGTGAGTCCCGTCAGGATTGACTATCGTTATGTTGTTGCCGGTCTGTATGGCGATAGAATGAGTTCCGCCAGGAT
Organism: uncultured Bacteroidales bacterium; assembly: GCA_900318015.1. GTDB lineage: Bacteria > Bacteroidota > Bacteroidia > Bacteroidales > UBA932 > Cryptobacteroides. Next base: position 7,783 of record ONJB01000056.1, read on the forward strand.
TGACGACCACAGTATGCTGTGCATATGCGGACAGACTCATAAAACACAGAAGACATAGAAGTATGCGTTTCATAGTAGAAGACCGAAATCAAACAATTCACGTCTATCAATGCAAAAAAAGTGCCCCCTCGACCTCTCAAGATGACCTTGAATGAAGTCCACGATAACGCTCTTCGCCAAACAGCCGCACTGAGATGCCGCTTCCGTGCGCTGTGCGGGTGGTTGCGGTGCGCCATTGCCCGATATCGGCCCTTGGCGCACGAGGTGGGGCGTTTTGTATGTCCATAGGGGGTGCCGATGTGCGGCTGTTTGGCGAGAGGACGATGTGAGGATGGACGAGATTCCGCGGCGCTGCGCTTGCGGCATCTCTTGCCGCCCGCGGGGGTCCGGGCAACCCTTTTGATTCACAGCCGCCGGGCCTGACGGCCCTCGTGGCTGTTTCCGTGCACGCCGTCCGGTGAGCGAGCTCCCCGTCCGTCGCACACGAAAACAGCCAACTGCTTACGCAGTCGGCTGTGAATCAATGGGTTGCGGAGAGGACGAGAATCGTAAATCTTGTCCAGTCCCCTCTAGAAGGCTCTGGAAAGCGTTTATAATCAATGCTATTTTTTAGACGCATGTGTTGGAATATTCAGAAATTTGTCACACTTTTGTCACACTTTGTGATTACGAATGTGAACGAATTATGAACCTCAAGTACCGAATCGCCTTCAAACTCCGCCCCTACGGGAAGACTAAAACTGCCTATCAGATCCAGCAGCACGTTACGTTCAACAGCCTCCGTCTGATTACCTCTACCGGTTGTCAGATAGAAGACCTTTCTGCCTGGGACGAAGAGAACCAACTTGTCAAATCGAACTATAAGGGCCAGAGAGGAGAGACCGCACTTAAGATCAACACCACGCTCCGGAATTGTCGTGAGCAGATGGAATCGACCTTCAAGTTTTTCGAGGGTAACGATATCATTCCGACCAAGCAACAGGTTCAGGAAAGGTACGAGGCCCGTTTGCACGGTACTGTCCCTCAGCGACCGGCTCCGGAGCCGAAGAAGGAGCGCAAGCCAAAAGAGCCGGATTTCTTCAAGACCTATGATATGTTCCTGAAAGAATGCGGCGAAAAGAACGCCTGGACGGAAGCTACCTTCGAGAAGATGGAGGCGATGCGTGTCGATCTGACCACTTTCAAGAAGAACGTCAAGTTCTCCGACCTGACGGAAGCCACCTTGACGGAATTCGTCGCGTATATGCGCGACAGCAAGAAGCTTCGCACTCCCCGGAAAAAGAAGGGAGAAAGAGATGATTATGATCAGGAGGATCTGGTGGGCCTGAAGAACTCCACCATCGAGAAGAAGCTGGGCTATCTCCGCTGGTTCTTGAACTGGGCGACCGACCGGGGATACAACACCAACCTGGACTATAAGAAATTCCACCCGACCCTGAAGATGACGCAGCGGAAGGTCATATACCTCACCAAAGAGGAAATCGCCCGCGTCCGTGACCTGGAACTCTCCGAGGCCCAGGCCTACCTGGATCCTATCCGGGACATCTTCCTGTTCTGCTGCTTCTCCGGTCTCCGGCACTCCGACGTCAACAACCTTCGCCGCAGCGACATCAAGGGCGACCACATCGAGGTCACGACCGTCAAGACAGCGGACAGCATCTCCATCGAACTGAACAAGGTTACCAGGGATATTCTGGAGAAATACAAGGACACCCCCTTCAAGGACAACAAAGCCCTTCCGAACTACACCAACCAAGCGATGAACCGCGACATCAAGGAGCTGTGCAAGCTGGCCGGCATCAATGAGGAGATCCGTGTTACCACCTACAAGGGCAACGTCCGAACCGACAAGATCCAGCCCAAGTGGGAGTTGGTCGGCACCCATACCGGCCGTCGCACCTTTATTGTCAACGCCCTTTCCCTCGGCATCACTCCGAACATCGTGATGAAATGGACCGGCCACTCCGACTACAAGGCCATGAAGCCCTATATCGACATCGTGGATTCCATCAAGGCGAGTTCGATGACGAAGTTTGATGGGTTGATTTAGTATTATTTGTTTTAATATCTGGAATTATGCTCCGGAAACATTATGCTTGCAGAGCATAATACTTGCGGTTAGACCTATTAACGGACTCGTTCCAAAAGAGCTATTGCCGATATAATTCACTTTTCCAAAAGTGTTTTTTCATACAAATTTCACTTTTCCAAAAGTGTTTTCTAGTATCATTTTCGCTTTTCCAAAAGTGACAATCGTTCTCGGACCACATAGTGAGTGAAGACAAATTCCCGAAAATGTGATTTTTTGCCCCTTTTTTATGCCGAAAATGTGATTCGCTGCGGATTGCTGATAAAAAAAGACCGACATCTTCTCAAAATGTCATAGATAATGTCGGAGAAAATACAGCTGTCGAGTCAGACAGACAGCAGCGACCTCTCCCTCGGACTTCGTCCGGGGAATCTCTTTTCCTCCACGTAACTATCTGACGTACAGGAGCTCCACAAAATCCTCAAAATCTTTTTGGCTGTTTTTCTCAATATCCTCAAAATGTTGATATGGTTAGCTGCCAAAAAACGCGGAAAGGTGTATATCCTCTTAGTTGAAAAACTTAGGATTCGTGATTGCTCTGTCGTTATTTAATTCTTTTACAGCGACTTAGTGAATTTGTGGAAACCTTTTGGAAATTCATCATTGAAGGTGATCCTGTTCCCGAAAATGTGATTCGTTCTTTATAACATTCAAAGTATCACCCCGGGATGTTTCAAAGTCTCAATTTGATACTTTGAATAGCTCTTTGGAAGAATTGGCTGTGCTCAAAACTGTCGGAGAGAATCCCCCACATGACGTCCTCTGACCTGTCCGGGGACGTTTCTTGTTGGGAAATGAAACAGAAGCAATAAACTATAATAAGATAGTGATTAATACTAATATTTGAATTTTAACTATAATTAATTACATTTGCATCGGAAAAGACTGATGCAATATGGACTTGAAGAAGTATTCGAACACACAGATCCTGCAAATGCTAGGGCTGCGGTTCAAGGATTACCGGCTGATGATGAACCTTTCCCAGGGAGACCTGGCCAAGGCGGCGGGCGTTTCCGTTTCGACGGTCCACAAGTTTGAGACGGGCACGATCACGAATATGAACATCACCAACCTGATGGCCCTGCTCCGGCCGGTCGGTCTGCTGGACCGGTTCGACGACCTGATTCCGGAACAGCCCGAGAATCCATACCTGACGGCTCCGGTGCATCAGAAACAAAGGGTGAGGAGGAAAAACAATGGCTAGGAACACAGACAGCGGCAGGCTGAGCGTCATGCTCTGGGGCCAGGAGATCGGACAGCTTTGCTGGAACCCGGCGAAGGGCAACTCCTATTTCTTCTTTTCGCCCGCGTATCTTTCGTCGGGGCTCGACATTGCGCCGCTGACCGCCTCATCGAAGAGCCCCGCAGCCCGTTTCGCCATCTATGGCAACACGGACTCCGCGAAATATCAGAAACTGCCCCCATTCATCGCGGACTCGCTTCCGGATGATTGGGGCAATACCCTCTTTGACCAGTGGTTTGCGGAGCATCATTATCACGAGAAAGACAAGACTCCGCTCGCGAAACTCTCCTTCGTCGGTAGCCGCGCCATGGGTGCGCTCGAATTCGTCCCCTGCAGCGAAGATGCCTTCAGTCCGAATGAGAGGCTGATGATCCCGAAACTGTACGATTTGGCGAAGAAGATCGAGCAGGACCGCGAGCACGCCATCATCTCCCCGGAAGAGACACTCACGCAAAAGGCCCTGATGGCCGTCGGAACATCCGCTGGTGGACGCTTCAAGAAAGCCATCATCGCGATGGACGAAGGTGGAAACATCTTCTCCGGCCAGACCTCGGCAAGAGGCGACAGGAAGTATTACATCCTCAAGTTCAACACCCCTGAGTTCTGCCTCTCTGAGATCGAGAAAACCTGGTATGACCTGGCCACCCGGGCTGGAATAACGATGATGCCGTCCCGCCTGATCGAGGTGGAAGGTATCAGCCATTTCCTGACAGAGCGGTTTGACCGCCGTGCCGGTGAGAAGGTGTTCACCCAGACACTTGCCGCTGTCAATCCCTGAGGCCTATTGCTACGAGGATCTGTTTTCCACCTGCAGGCAGCTCTCCATCCCCCAGGATGAACTGAACGAGCTCTTCCTCCGGATGGTGTTCAACCTCCTCTCAAACAATACGGATGACCACGCCAAGAACTTCTCCTTCATCATGGAGAAGGACGGTTCCTGGCATCTCTCTCCAGCTTACGACCTCTGCTTCATCTTGAAGACAGCGACAGCTCCGGAAAAGCGTCACGAATTCTCCGTACGGGGGAAGTTCGAGGATATAACCACTGCAGACCTGCTGGCTTTCGCTGCCCAGAACGACATCAAGAATCCCGCGAAGTACATCGACAAGGTTAAAGAAGCGCTCAAGGACTTCCGGTCTTTGGCTTCAGCAAACGGTGTCGCCCCTCTCTTCGTCGCCATCATAGAGTCACGGCTGCGCGAACTCTCTCCGGATGTCTTTGAACCGGCTGTCGCCACTTCGGATTTGATCCGGTTCGAGATGACCGACTCGGGGAACATCCACCTTTACGCGATGATCGACGGCCAGGAAAAGAGGCGTGTCTTTACGAAGAAAAGCGAACAGTATGAGGCCGTTCTGGGTGCTTCAACTCTTAGTCTGATTCCCTAATGGCGCCCTTGTCTGTGATGACCTTCCTGAACACGAACATCTCATCGTCCATGCTCCAGTTGCCCACCTCTTCCTCCGGAACGGCCGGGCCGTGCTGATACTTATTCCAGAACTCGACGATATGGAACCCGCATCGGTTCACGTAAAAGTGGATGTTGCGCTTCTCGAAGTATGGGGTGATGGTTTCCCACACCTTGATCTCCGGATGCATCGCTTCCACCGCCTTCCAGGCGGCCTGGCCGATGCCCTTGCTGTGGACCTCCGGCAGCACGAAAAGCAGCTCCAGCTCGCCCTTGGCCGCCGCCTTGTCTATGCGCAGGACAACGCCGCCCACCTTTTCCCCGTCAAGTAAGATCCGGTAAGCCTCGGCATTCTCCCCGTCGATGGAATCCTCGATGGTCTTGCGGGAGATGACCTCTTCACCCACTTCGCAACGCTCGTCGCGCATCCCGAACTCCTGCTGGGCGCCGTACTTGAATGCCCACTGGTTGTCCAGGATGAACTGCTCCCGGTCATCGGGTTGCAAGGGAATGAGTATGACATCAGGCAGTCTCATTTACACCGTAAAATTGGAATTTATCGGATTGACTTCGTTGCATCATGCGGAGCCAGGGCATCTCTATTAGCCAGCGCCCAATCAATGATTCCGTTCAAAGCCGGCTGGAAGGATTCTCCAAGCTCGGTCAGC
>ONJB01000058.1 GCA_900318015.1 uncultured Bacteroidales bacterium
TCATCGTCGCATTCGTGCGGGTGACGCGCAGGTTGCCGTCTTCGTATTTCAAGATAAGCAGGGAGACGTCCGACTGACTTAATCCGGCCCTGGTCCCGGCATCGGTAGCGCACCCGGTATGGGTGAACTCATCGGTTTTGGGCAGGAGGGATTTGTAGCAGCCTGTCCAGAGGGGCAGGACAAGCAGGAGGAGCAAGAGCTTTTTCATGTTGTCCATTATGTAGCTTTCATTTATTCCAGATCTTTCCAGGCTTACAACGTCATTGTTCTTCTACAAAGATAGACCGTTCAACCGATTTCTGCAATATATACACACGAACCTCCCGAATACGTCCCGCACGTCCGGTTTATTATTTCAGTTTTATGGGAAAATAAGTGCAGAACCACCCTGATTTGCACTTATGTCGGGCCAAAAATGAAAAATAAGTGCGGAAACGGGGGTTTCTGCACTTATTCTGAGAGGTTTGGTCGCATGGGTCCGCATAGGGACCGCTAAGGGGCCGGGAGGAGACTAGTACCGGTTCAGCGGACGGCCGGCGGTCATCATGTGGACCTTGCGGACGACGTCGTCGAGGACCTTGCCGTGCGCGGCGCGTTCGGCGAGCTGCTCCTCGGTGGGTTCCTTGGCCGTGAGGGCGGAGAAGTGCTCGTTGCAGGAGGCGAGGACGGTGTCGATGAGTTCGACGATGTCCAGCATGTCCTTCTCCACGAAGCCGCGGGAGGTGATGGCCGGGGTGCCGATACGCAGGCCGCTGGTCTGGAACGGGCTGCGGCTGTCGAACGGGACCATGTTCTTGTTCACGGTGATGTCGGCCTTGACGAGCTGGTTCTCCGCGAGACGGCCGGTCAGGTCCAGGAACTTGGTGCGGAGGTCGATGAGCATCAGATGGTTGTCGGTGCCGCCGGAGATGATCTTGTAGCCCCTGCGCACGAATTCGGCGCACATGGCGGCGGCGTTGGCGATGACCTGCTTCTGGTAGGAGACGTATTCCGGCTGGGCGGCCTCGTAGAAGGCCACGGCCTTGGCCGCAATCACGTGCTCGAGCGGTCCGCCCTGGACGCCCGGGAACACGCTGGAGTTCAGGATGGCGCTCATCTTCTTGATCTCGCCCTTCGGGGTGGTGAGGCCCCACGGGTTGTCGAAGTCCTTGCCCATCAGAATGATGCCGCCGCGCGGTCCGCGGAGCGTCTTGTGGGTGGTGGAGGTGACGATGTGCGCATATTTGACCGGGTTCTTCAGGAGACCGGCGGCGATGAGGCCGGCGGTATGGGCCATGTCGATCCAGAGGATGGCGCCCACCTCGTCGGCGATCTTCCGCATCCGCTCGTAGTCCCACTCGCGGGAGTAGGCGGAGGCGCCGCCGATGATCATCTTGGGCTTGCACTCGAGGGCCTTGCGCTCCATCTCGTCATAGTCCACGCGGCCGGTTTCCGGGCCGCCCATGGAGAGGTCCAGGCCCATGAAGACGTCGCCGGGACGCAGGCAGGCCATCGTGACAGCCATGTTCGCCTGGGCGCCGGAGTGCGGCTGGACATTGGCATATTCCGCGTCGTATAGCTTGCAGAGACGGTCGATGGCGATCTGCTCGATCTGGTCCACCACTTCGCAGCCACCGTAGTAGCGCTTGCCGGGATAACCCTCGGCGTACTTGTTGGTGCAGATGGAGCCCATCGCGGCCATGACCTGGTCGGATACATAGTTTTCAGAGGCAATGAGTTCGAGGCCGGAAGACTGGCGCTCTTTTTCTTTCTTGATAAGGTCGAAGACCTGGAGATCCTGTTTCATACAGTTGCTTTTGTTGTAAACACAAATATAACCCTTTTTTCGTAACTTTGCGGTAATGAAAGACAGAAAATTGCTGAACATCGAACTGGGCCGCGTCACGCCTGCCGAGTACAAGGGGCTTCCCCCTTCGGGCCTCGTCGTGGTCCTGGACAACATCCGCAGCGCGCACAACGTCGGTTCCGCCTTCCGGACCGCCGACGCCTTCGGCATCGACCGGGTCCTCCTGTGCGGCATTTCCGCCGTCCCGCCCTCCGCGGAGATCCGCAAGTCGGCCCTCGGCGCCGAGGATGCCGTCCCGTGGCAGCATTTCGACGACACGATGGACGCCGTCGCCGCCCTGCGGGCCGAAGGCTACACGCTGGTAGCGGTGGAGCAGACGGTCCATTCGCAGAAACTCGGCGCGGACTTCTCCCGCGAGCCCGGCCGCAAGTACGCCCTCGTCTTCGGCAACGAAGTCTACGGCGTCCGGCAGGATGTGGTCGACGCCTGCGACCTGTCCCTGGAAATCCCCCAGTACGGCACCAAGCATTCGCTGAACGTCTCTGTTTCCGTCGGCGTCGTCCTTTGGGAGATGGTGCGCTAAAAGTCCCCGCGCCATGACCCTTGCCCAGCTGTTCAAGCGAATCGTCCCCTATGTGAAGCCGCACCGCTTCCTGCTGCTTGCCACCCTGTCGCTGACCCTCCTCGGCTCCTTGCTGGCGCAGGTGAACGCTGTCGTGCTGGACCGCACGGTGGACGCGATCAACGCCCTGGTAGGGTCGCCCGATTTCACGTGGGCGAAGGCGGTGAAGATTTTGACCATCGTCAGCATCGTCCTGCTCGGGAAGGAAATCCTCCGGGCGGGCATCTCCTTCGGACAGAGCATCTTCGGCGAAAAGCTCCGGATCAACATCTCGCAGCGGCTTTCCCTGGGCGTCGTGGAACGGATCCTCCAGTACCGCATGGCTTTCTTCGCCCGGAGCGACAACGCGCCCGGCATGCTCCAGGCGCGCATCGACCAGGGCGCCAGCAGCATTTCCCGCACCATCCAGAACTTCTTCATCAACCTGCTGCCGATGATCGTGAGCTCCGTCCTGGCGCTCATCCTCATCTTCGCGGCCAACGTGTACGTGGGCCTGACGGCCCTGGCCATCGTTCCCATCTATTTCTGGATCACCTCCCTGCAGGGGAAGAAGCTGAAGAGCTCCCGCAAGAACATGCGCGGCTTCAACGAGCGGCGCAGCGGCAGCATCATGAACATCCTCGAGAGCATGAACGTCGTCAAGTCCTTCAACCGGGAGGAAATCGAGCTTGGGAAGCAGACGGAGCTCCAGGAAGGCTACTACGGCAACCAGCTCAGCATCCGGCGCGCCTCCTTCGGGTTCGATGCGCTGAAGAGCTTCGTCAGCCAGACCGGCACGGTCCTGATCATCATCCTCACTTCCTACCTGGTCCTCAGCGGCTATCCGGGGATGACGATCGGTAAGATCATGTACCACATCATGCTGTTCTCCAACGTGACGGCGCCGATCACCTCCCTCCAGCGGATCTTCGACGACCTGAACGACGCCCTCGTCTATGCCGAAGGCTATTTTGACATCGTCGATGCGGAAGGCGAGCTGGAGCCCTCGGGCGGATACCGGCCGGAGAAGGTGGAGGGCAACTTCGAGATGAAGAACGTCGATTTCACCTATCCCAACGGCACCAAGGCCTTGTACGACGTGTCCCTCAAGGTGGACAGCGGCAAGATCACGGCCCTCGTCGGGCTCAGCGGCGCGGGGAAATCGACCATCGTGAACCTGCTGGACAAGTTCTACGAGCCGGACTGCGGCACCATCACCCTGGACGGGGTGGACTTGAGGGAGTGGGACACGCACTACCTGCGCGAGAACATCGGCCTGGTCCTGCAGAAGAACCACATCTTCGACGGCTCGGTTGTCGAGAATATCCGGTACGGAAAGCCGGACGCCACCCTGGAAGAGGTCTACGAGGCAGCGCGCAAGGCCAGCATCTACGACCAGATCGCGGCCCTGCCGAAGGGCTTCGACACGGCCGCGACGCACCTCTCCGGCGGCCAGCAGCAGCGGATCGCCATCGCGCGGATGTTCCTCAAGAACCCGCCGATCATCTTCCTGGACGAGCCCACGGCCTCCCTGGACGCCATCGCCACGGAACAGATCAAGTCCGCCATTGACGCGATCAAGAAGGACCGCACCGTCATCATCATCTCCCACTCCATCTCCCAGATCATCGACAGCGAAATGGTATACGCCCTCCAGGAGGGCCGGGTCCAGCAGAGCGGCGACCCTGACGAACTCTACCGCAAGGGCGGCGTCTATAAGGATATCGTCGATGCTTCCGCCCGCAGCCTCAACATTGAAAAACTCGCCCAGACCATCACCCAGTCGGTGGACGATGAGTCAACGGACGAATAACCGATCACTGCCATGAAAAAACTTCTTCTCCTCCTCGCGAGCTTCACGCTCTGCCTGAACAGCCTCGCCGGCGGCGTCAAGGCCGGTCCGTGGGTGTCCGAGGCCCGGACGGACCGGGTCACCATCCTCTGGACCAGCGACGTGCCGGGGATGGCTTATGTCGAACTCGCCGACGGCACGAAGGTTTGGGAAACCTATGCAGGCCGTCGCGTCTTCCACCGCCTGCACAGCGTCCGGATCGACGGGCTCCAGCCCGGTTCGATCCTCCGGTACCGCGTGTGCGGGCAGGAACTCGTGGACGATTCCAACGCCCGGAATCCCCAGTTCGGGGACTTCTACGAAGGGGAATGGCACACCGTCCGCACCTTTGACCCGAAGGATTCCGAGTGCCGATTCTCGGTGTTCAATGACATCCACATGCGGACGGCCTGGTACGAATCCCTCGCCGCGCAGGTGGATTCCGCATCGACCGATTTCCTGTTCTTGAACGGAGATATCACGTCGGCCGGGAACTATGTGCTGGACACCCTGGTCCATTATGCCATCGAACCGCTCGGAGACCTTCCCTCCGGGATTCCGCTCCTGTTCGGACGCGGCAACCACGAGGGCCGCGGCAACAACGTGGAGCTTTTCGCCGACGTCTATCCGAACTCCGATCCGGCACCCTTCTACTACACTTTCCGTCAGGGCCCGGTGGCATTCATCGTGTTCGATGCGGGCGAGACCGGGCAGAGCCGGTCGGTCCTGTACAGCGGCAAGGACGTGTATGAGGACTATCTGAACGAGCAGATCGAATGGGCCCGGAAAGCCATGCGCGAGCCCCTCTTCCGGAAGGCGTCCGTCAAGGTATGCCTGCTTCATGTGCCCATGATCGACCATCCTGACAAGAACGACTACCTCCTCCAGCGCTGGCTGAACGTGCACATGGTACCCATGCTGAACAAGGCGGGCGTAGACCTGATGATCGGCGCGGACCTGCACACCGCGATGTGGTGCGAGCCCGGGACCATGAACAACGATTTCCCCATCATCGTGAACAACGAGGCCCGCCGCCTGGATGTCACCTATTCCCACGGCTACATCACCCTCCGCTCCTTCCATCCGAGCGGGAAGCTGGAGGTCGAAAAAACGATTAAACCCTAATCCTATGGATAATGCAGTGATTTCCGCGCTCGTCCAGCGCAGAAGCGTCCGCGCCTACAGGCCGGAGCAGATTACCGACGACGAACTCAGGACCGTCCTCGAGGCCGGCACTTGGGCCCCGACGGGCATGGGACGCCAGGATCCCTGGATCGTGGCCGTGCAGAACCCGGAGCTCCTGAAGAAGCTCTCCCGGATGAACGCCGCTTTCCTGGGCGTAGACTCCGACCCCTTCTACGGCGCACCGACCTATGTGCTGGTGTTCGGTTCCGATCCGGCCGTCTGGAAGAACTCCGTCCCAGACGGTTCGCTGGTGCTGGGCAACATGATGAATGCCGCCCACGCCATCGGCCTGGGCTCCTGCTGGATCAACCGCGAACGCGAGATGTTCGACACCGAGGAAGGCAAGGCCTTGATGAAGGAATTCGGCCTCCCCGACGGCCTCATCGGCATCGGCGCCCTCGCTCTCGGCTATCCCGCCGGCCCCGCCCGTGACCCGAAGCCCCGGAAGGAGAACTACTATAGGATTGTGAAATAAGGTCGCGGCCTAGTTGCCGTGGCTGCCGACGGTATTGATGATAATCACGCCGTTGGAGCCCCGCATGCCGTAGATGGCGGAGGAACCGTCCTTGATGACATCCACGGACTGGACATCCGCGGGATTGATGCTGGAAAGGTCCGTCGTTTCGACACCGTCCACCAGGATGAGCGGGTCGGTGGCGTCGGAGTTCGTGCCGATACCGCGGATGATGATCCGGTTGTCCGAGCCCACCATCACGCCGGGGACGCGGCCCCGCAGGTAGTCATACATGTTGCTGTAGGTCTGGGCATCGGTCTTCTTGACCTTGAGGTTGGAAACGGAGGTCGTCACGTGGTCCTTGTCCTGGGTCCCGTAGCCGATGTCGATGGCATCTTGGGAGGACACGTGGGAGGAAGCGCCGCAACCCGCCAGCAGGGCGGTCACGAAGCAGAGGGTGAGCATCTTTTTCATATCGTTCGTTTTAAATCCTTTCTATGTCTTGGGTCGCGATCCAGCCGCGGCGGCCGTCTGCGAGTTCGATGTCCGTGAAACCGGACACTTCGTCCAGCACCTTCACCTTCGTCCCCTCGTGCAGGATGAACAGGGACTTGGCGGCATCGCCCGAGGGTGAGCTGGTGACCGAAGTCACGGGGCGCATGACGATGGCGGCGTCATGGCGTTCGGCGGCGGCCTTCTGGCTGTGGGCGAAGCCCCAGGCCGCCAGGGCCAGGAGCAGCGCCGCGATGCCGGTGAAGAAGCCGGTCCGGCGGGCGCCGGCGGACGGTCCCAGCAGGAAGAGCAGGAACAGGCCCAGCGCCAGAGCCAGCAGGAACAGCGACAATCCCGCCCACGCATTGGACGGAAGCAGGTAATTAACCTTCCGGATCCAGGTCTTGAGGATGAATTCGGGGACCTCGTCAATGCGGTCCTGCGTCAGGTTCCGCGCGAATTCCAGGTTGTAGCGGATGTCAGCGTCGGACGGGTCCAGGCGGAGGGCGCGCTCATAGAAGAGGATGGCTTTCGCGATCTCCCCTCCCTTGTAATACGCGTTGCCCAGGTTGAAATAGAGTTCCTGGGAGCGGAGTCCCGTGGCGGCGACGTCCGACCAGTCCTGCGCGGCCTGGTCCCAGTCGCCGGCCGAATAGGCCTGGACACCCGCCTGGAACAGGGAATCGGGATAGCTTTCAGCGGCCTGTGCGCCCAACGGGAGCATCAGCAGGAGAGCCAGCAAGGTTGCGGCCGGCGCCGTGGAGATACCTTTCTTCATGGATGCGTCAATGGCAGTGATGACAGAAATGGCCTGCTGGTAATGGGCGTTCATGGCCTCGTGTCCCGAATCCGGGGCATAGCGGGCGTATTCGCAGGCATCGAGCAGGTCGGTGAAGGCCGTGACCGTCTCAGGAGCGACGCCCCGGGCGGACAGGGCCGCGGCGATGTTGTCCTTGTTCTGGTCGGCCACGTCCATCGTCAGCTTGTCGGCCACGAAGCCCACGAGGGCCCGATGGAGCTCCTCATAGAAGGCCGTATAGAGGTTCTTGCCCAGGAAGTCCCCGGCCAGCTTCAGGCGCTTGAGGGCCTCGCGGGTAGCCTTGCGGTTGCGGCTGCCGGCCACGTCGGCGCGGCGGGCCGCCAGCTTCCGCAGCGACAGCCACACGGCGGCGGCACCGAGGAGCAACAGGGCCACGAGGATCCAGTAGGCAGGTTTGCCCACGAAGAAGCCCTTGTCCTCGGACAGGGAAGTCTTGGTCTTGATGAAACGGATATCCTCGCCGAGGTTCTTCACGCCCTTGCGGTCCACCGTCAGCGTGCCGGCGCCGTCCGGGGCGGGCTGTGCCGCGCCGCCGGCGCCCCGCTCCACAGTCAGGCGCAGGGAATCCGTCTGGGCCGTCGCATAGCGGCGGGACTTCACGTCATAGTAGGAGAAACGCACCGGCGGCAGGACGAAATCCCCCGGGCTGCGCGGGATGAACGGGTATTCGAAGGTCTTGGAACCGTTGATCCCGCCCTTGTCCGTCGCGGAAGTCGCCTTCACGTCATAGGCCTCGAAGTCCGGCGGGAAAACGATCTTGGGCGCCTCCACCAGGGAGACATTGCCCTTACCCGTGACCGTGACGATGAGCGACGCCGCATCATGCGTCTTCAGGGCGTCCTTGCTCAGTTTCGCGCTCACGGAATACTCGCCCACGGCACCGGAGAAATCGGCCGGGGCGCCGCCCGGCAGGGCCGACACCTTGACGTTCATGGCCGGCGTGGATACACGCTGACGCTGCGTCACATAGTCGTTCTCGAAGAAATCGTCGAAGATGGAACCGGTGCGGGGCCGCTGGGTGCGGACATTCACCAGGCACACGATCTCGGACGGGTCGATGGTCAGGGTGCCCGCCTTCTGCGGGATGAGCACCCACCGGCGCAGGACGGCGGCGTTGTACATCTTGTCGCCCACCTGCTCCCGCTGGAACTCGATGCTCTGCGGCGTATCCACTTCCTGGCTCCAGAAGCCGTTGAACTTCGGGAACCGGGCATCCTCGAAGCCGGTCAGATTGGCCCGCTGGTAGATCTTGAGGGTCGCCGTGATGGGCTCGCCCACCATGGCGTCGCGCTTGGACAGGTACAGACGCATGAACAGCTCGCCGGTATCGTTCGATGCGGACGGCCGGGCCTGCTGCTGTTCCCCGCCCTGCGCGGAACCGCCCTGGCCCTGCGCCTGGGCACCGTCGGCCCGTCCTTCCACGACCGTGACCTGGACGGACTTGGACCGGATCTGGTCCCCCTTGACGGTGGCCGTCGCCGGCGCGAAGGTAAAGGTGCCGGTTTTCTTGGCCTGCAGGATGTAGGTATAGGAAGTCTGGGAGGAGCGGGTGGTCTTGCCGTTCACGATGGACACGCTGGTGGAAGTACCCTTCTGGGGTCCCCAGACGAGGGTGAAATCATCGCTGGGAGTCCACTGGAAGTCGGAGGGGGCATGCTCGCCCTCGACGACGAAGACGACGTTGAACCGCTCCGAGAGTTCCACGATATTGTGCACGTCCACCCGGATGGTCGACTGGGCCCATCCGGTGAAAGCCACCCACAGCGCCACGAAGGCTGCAATCCATCTTTTCATAACGCGACTACCAATTCTTCTCTTTCTGGCGGGACTTCAGCACGGCCGCCTTTTCCTTGTTCACCTTGTCCTGGGTCTCCTTCTCCTTGGCCTGGATGGCCTGGAGCATCTGCTGGGCCTGCTGGGGCGAGATGCCGGATTCGCCCTGCGGCTTCGGCTGCTGGTTCTGGTCCTGCTGGTCCTGATCCTGGTTCTGGTCCTTGTTCTGGTCCTGATCCTGATCCTGATTCTGATCCTGCTGGTCCTGATTCTGGTCCTGGTTCTGATCCTGGTTCTGCTGGTCATTGCCGCCACCGCCGCCGTCCGGGTTGTTCTCCAGCATCTTCCGGGCATAGACATAGTTTTCTTTCGCCTCCATGTCGTCCGGGTTGATGACCAGCGCCTGCGCGAAGGCCTCCATCGCGGCGCGGTACTGTTTCTGCTGCAGGGCGGCGTCACCGATGTTGAAATAGGTGTCGAAGCCCTCCGCATTCCGTTTTTTCACGGACCGGGTCTCCGGGATGTGCCGCATCGCCTGCTGGTAGAACTTGCCGGCCTCGGCATAATTCCCCTGGCGGTACAGGTTGTTGCCCAGGTTATAGGCCGATGCCACGGAGGTGCTGTCGGCATTCAGGCCCTTGCGGTAGGAGATGTCGGCCTCGCCGTACTTCGCCTTGGCGAACTGGCGGTTCCCCCGGCGGACGTCTTTCTTGTCCACCTGGGCGGAGGCCAGCACGCTGACCAGCAGCAGCAATATGAGCGTCAAAGACTTTCTCATTGGTCAAACCATTTCTTCTTCGGGCGGCGCTCGCCGATGAGCATCTCGATCACGAGCAGCGCCAGCGCGATCCCGAAGAAATACATGTACTGTTCGTCGTACTCCTCGAACACGAGCGAGCCGAACTCCTCGTCCTCCATCCGGCGGATGTCGTCGATGATGGGATTCAGGCCGAACTCGTCGTTCCCGGCATGGACATAAGCACCGTTGCCGGCCTTGGCGACCTGCCGGAGCACATCCTCGTCCAGCTTGGTCACGACGATTTCGCCGTCCTTGTCCTTCATCAGGGAACCCTCGTACGGGATGGGCTGGCCCTCGGCGGAGCCCACGCCCACGGTATACACCCGGATGCCGTTCTCGGCGGCGTCCTTCGCGGCGGCCACGGGATCGTCCTCATGGTTTTCGCCGTCGGAGATGACGATGATCACCCGGCTCTTCTCGCTCTGGGCGCTGAAGCTCCGGATGGCCGTATAGATGGCATCGCCGATCGCGGTGCCCTGGACCGGAACCGCCCCCGTGTCGATGCTGCCGAGGAACATCTTGGCGGACACGTAGTCCGTCGTCACCGGCAGCTGCACGAAGGAGGTGCCGGCGAAGATGATGAGGCCCACCCGGTCGTCCTTCAGCTTGTCCGTCAGGCGGGAAATCGCCAGTTTGGCGCGGTCCAGCCGGTTCGGGGAATAGTCCTCCGCCAGCATCGAATTGGACACGTCCAGGCAGATGACGATCTCCGCCCCGCGCGTCGTGCGCTCGGACAGCTTGGCGCCGATCTGCGGCCGGGCCAGGCCGATGGCGAAGAATGCGAAGGCCAGGCTGAACAGCACCATCTTCACCCAGCCCTTGGGACCGGACCACGACGGCATCAGCGCCTTCACGAGCGCCTCGTCCCCGAATTTCCGCACCCGCCGCGCACGCAGCGCCCGCCAGACCCCGTATCCGACGAGGAACAGGGGGACCAGCAGGAGCAGGTACAGGAACCGATATTGTGCAAAACCCAGCATATCCTAAGGCAGTCTTCTAAGCAGGAACCGAATCAACACTTCCAACAGCAGGCACACCAGCGCCCAGATGGCGAACCGCGGGAACAGGTCCTTGTAGATGGGGAAGCTGTCCACGGTGGTGCGGGTCTTCTCCATCCGGTCGATCTCGCTGTAGATCTCCGCCAGCTTGGTGTTGTCGTTGGCCCGGAAATACTTGCCGCCCGTCTCCGCCGCAATCTGCTTGAGGAGGGGTTCGTCGATCTCGACCTTCATGTTCTGCACGTCCGGGCCCCAGGGGGTCATGACCGGATACGGGGCCTCCCCTTCCTTGCCCACGCCGATGGTATAGACACGGATGCCGTAGGTCTTGGCGATCTCGGCGGCCATCGCCGGATCCACCTCGCCCCGGTTGTTCACGCCGTCGGTCAGGAGGATGATCACCCGGCTCTTGGCGTCGGAATCCTTCATCCGCGCCACCGCGGTCGCGAGGCCGTTGCCGATGGCGGTGCCGTCCTCGATGAGGTCCGTCTGGACCTCCTTCATCAGGTTGATGAGGGTGGCCCGGTCGGTCGTGAGCGGACACTGCGTATAGCTCTCGCCCGCGAACACTACGATGCCCATCCGGTCGCTGGGACGCTGGGCGATGAATTCGATGGAGATGTCCTTGGCGGCGGACAGGCGGTCCGGCTTGAAGTCCCGGGCCAGCATGGAGGTGGACACGTCCACCGCGAGGACGATGTCGATGCCCTCGGTGTCCACCCGTTCCATCTCGCTCTTGGAGCGGGGACGGGCGATGCAGACGATGATCAAGGCGAGGGCCGCGAGGCGCAAGGCCTCCGGCAGGTGCCGGATGATGCCCAGGATAGACTTCCCGCCCTTCTCCCAGGGCGTCACGGTGGACACCCGCAGGTGCGGTCTCCGTTCCTTCAGTTCCCGGTACAGGTACAGCGCCAGGAGCAGGACCGGAAGGACCAGCAGCCAGAGGAGATATGGATACTCGAAGAACATGGCTTACCTGGGCATATAATCTTCATCTCGTTCCTGAGATGCCCGATCAGGTCGGGCATGACGGCCTTCGCCGGCCTCTCCGTCATTGCCGGCTTGACCGGCAATCTCTTCCTCTTCAATCTCCGTCTGGTAGGTGGACGTCACGAACCGGACGGCCTGCGGCAGCACGGTCGCATTGTCCTCGGGCGTGGCGATGTACTTCGCGAACTTCACGAAGTCCGCCCGTTCGAAGAGATCCTTCATCTCCTCGTACAGGTCCACGGGGATGTCGGTCCCACGGAGGCCGTCGAAGATCTCGGCGGTGGTCATCTCCATCGCGCCCACGCCATAACGGGACACGATGTATTCGCGGAGGGCGTCGGTCACGCCGGAGTAGAACTGTTTCTGCTTGTCGGGCGCCCAGAACTTGTCGCCGCGGTACTTGTCCAGCTTGCGGAGGGCCGACGGCTGGTGAGCCAGGCCACGAGGCCGATCACCAGCAGCGCCAGCGCCCAGAAGCCCATCAGCCACGGCAGGATTTCCGCGAAGGTGACGGGGTACTTGATCTGCCCCCGCAGGTCATGCGGAACGAAGGTGGCGGTGTCGACGGGCATCGTGAACACCTCGATGGTCTGCCGGTTGAACTGGATGGTATCGACGGTGCCGTCGGGATGGATCCGCTGCACGAAGAGGGGCGGCAGTTCGTAGGTGCCCTCCTCGAAGGGCTGGATGGCGATGGACGCGCGGATGTTCAGAAGGCGGGCATTGTTGGCCCGGATCTTCTGCACTTTCACGGTGTCCACCTGCCACATGGGCAGGGCCAGGACGTCCTGCATGAAGGGGGTTGCTATCTGCGGGAAAGCCAGGACCGTGCTGTCCGGCACGTTGTCCAGTTCGAAACCGTACAGGAGCCGGTCCGCCACGAGGATGGAATCCCGCGGCGTGACGGGCTGGATGAACGAGCTTTCCTTGAGGATCACCCGTCCGCCGGTATCTGAAGCGGTGGTGTCGCGCCAGGCTTCCTGGGCCGAAGCGGAAGCAGCGGTCAGGAAGAGGGCGGCTATGAGAACATATCCTTTCATCGCCTGTGGAACAAGGCTATCAGGTTCTTGACATAATCCTGGTCCGTCGCGGTGTCCACGCTGTCCACCTGGTAGCGGTTGAACAGTTTCGCCGCGCTCTCGGACGCGGTCCGGAACCACTGCTCGTAGGCGGCGCGGGTGCTCCGGGAGGAGGTGTTGATCCATGCGCCCCGGCCGGACTCGGAGTCCTTGACATGCACGAGTCCCACGTCCGGGATGGTCCGTTCGCGGGGGTCATAGACCCGGATGACGGAGATGTCGTGACGGTTCACGGCCACCTTCAGGGCGTCCTCGTAGCGCGGGGCGCCGTCCTCGTCCACGTCCAGCATGTCGCTGAGGACGAAGGCGGTGCAGCGCCGTTTGATGGCGTTCGTCAGGTAGCGGAGCGCCTCGCCAATGTCCGTTCCGTCGTGCTCGGGGGTATATTCCAGGATTTCACGGATGATGTGCAGGAGATGGCTGCGGCCTTTCTTGGGCGGAATGAACTTCTCCACGGTGTCACTGAAGAAGAGGGCGCCCACCTTGTCGTTGTTGAGCATCGCGGAGAAGGCCAGGGTGGCGGCGATCTCGGCCACCAGTTCCCGCTTGGTCTCCCCCACCGTGCCGAACAGGCCGGAGCGGCTGATGTCGATCAGCAGCACCACGGTCAGTTCCCGTTCCTCCTCGAAGACCTTCACGTACGGCGCGCTCATGCGGGCCGTCACGTTCCAGTCCATGTTCCGCACATCATCCCCGTACTGGTACTCGCGCACCTCGCTGAACGCCATGCCACGACCCTTGAAGGCCGAGTGGTATTCACCGGCGAAGATCTGGTGGGACAAGGCTTTCGTCTTGATCTCGATCTTGCGGACGCGCTTGAGCAGTTCCTGGGGAGTCATACGCTTACGGGACGATCACCGCGTTGATGATCTTTTCGATGATTTCCTCGGTGGTGACGTTCTCCGCCTCGGCTTCGTAGGTAAGGCCGATACGGTGGCGGAGCACCTCGTTGCACACGGCGCGGACGTCCTCCGGGATCACGTAGCCGCGGCGCTTGATGAAGGCATAGGCCTTCGCCGCCAGGGCGAGGGAGATGGAGGCACGCGGGGAGGCGCCGTAGGAAATGAGGTCCTTGAGGCCCTTCAGGCCGTATTCTTCCGGGGTACGGGTGGCGTAGACGATGTCCACGATGTAACGCTCGATTTTCTCGTCCATATACACGTCGCGGACGACTTCACGGGCGCGGAGGATGTCCTCGGGCTTCACGACGGCATTGGCCTTCGGGAAGGTGCCGCTGTTGTTCATCCGGATGATCTGGCGCTCCTCGTCCTTCTTGGGATAGCTCACGACGACCTTCAGCATGAAACGGTCCACCTGGGCTTCCGGGAGCGGATAGGTACCTTCCGCTCCTGCATCGCCTCGAGAAGGGCGGACTGGACCTTCGCCGGGGAACGGTTGATTTCATCGGCCAGGACGAAGTTCGCGAAGATGGGGCCCTTGTGGACCTCGAAGTCCTCCTTCTTCTGCGAGTACACGAGGGTGCCGACGACGTCGGCCGGGAGGAGGTCCGGGGTGAACTGGATGCGGTTGAACTTGGCATCGACCGCCTGGGCCAACGTATTGATGGCGAGGGTCTTCGCCAGGCCCGGCACGCCTTCCAGCAGGATGTGGCCGCCGGACAGGAGGCCGATGAGGAGGTTGTCCACGAGGGCCTTCTGGCCCACGATGACCTTGCCCATCTCCAGGGTCAGGAGATCGACGAAGGAGCTCTCCTTCTGGATGCGTTCGTTCAGTTCCTTGATGTTTACGCTTTCCATATATTTTGTTACATTTGCATATGCGTTATATCCTCAGCCTCTCCTACGACGGTTCCGCTTTCTGCGGCTGGCAAATCCAGCCTTCCTCCCCTTCCGTGCAGCAGTGCCTGGAGGAAGCCCTCACGAAGCTCTGCGGCGGTCCCGTTGCGGTGACAGGCGCGGGCCGGACGGACACCGGAGTCCATGCTGCAGACTACGTCTGCCATTTCGACCTGACAGGTCCCCTGCCCTTCGAGGCATCCGATTTTTGCTACAAATTAAATGCCATCCTGCCCCGTTCGGTCGTGGTCCACGCGGTCCTTCCGGCCGCCGAGGATTTCCACGCCCGCTTCAGCGCGACGCAGCGTTCCTATACCTATTTCATCCACAGGAAGAAAGACCCTTTCGTGGCCGCTTACTCCTGGCAGTGCGGTTTCCCCGGCCTGGACTTCGACGCCATGAACGAAGCCTGTCAGTACCTGCTGGGCACGCATGACTTCTCCTGTTTCGAAAAAGTCGGCGGCGCGAACAAGACCTCCCTCTGCACCATCACCGAAGCCTTCTGGAAACCGTACACGCCAACACATATCCAACTTATGAGATGGCCGGTCGGTGCCGGCCATGACGAAGAAGAACGTCATTCCCGGCTTGACCGGGAATCTACCTACTGGTACTTCCGCGTCAGCGCGGACCGGTTCCTGCGGAACATGGTCCGGGCGATTGTCGGGACGCTCATCGAGGTGGGGCGCGGGAAGCACGACCCCGCCTGGGTGAAGGAGCTCATCGAGACGGGGACGCGGGGGGATGCCGGGGAGTCGGTACCCGGGCATGCGCTGTTCTTGAGCAAAGTCCAATATTGACCTGATTTTCAGGGACATAAAAAGGGCCGCCCCGGAAGTGATGTGACCCCCAAAAGTTGGACGGTTTAACATTAGTTACGAGGCCTTAGATTGGAACAGAGCTCGGTATTGCACCGGGCTCTTTCCTTTTAGCTATTTCCGGAGAGCCTTCTTGAACTGGTCGATAGAGTCCCACTCCTGCAAATATAGCAATTCATTCTTCATCAGGCCAAAGAAGTTCTCCATCATCGCATTGTCCAGGCAGTTCCCTTTACGGGACATACTCTGTGTTATATGCCTGTCTTCCAGTGCTTTTTGATATCTTTTATGTTGATAATGCCAGCCCTGGTCAGAGTGGAAGATCAGATTTCCTTGTATATCTCTTTTCTTGAAGGCCTTGTCCAACATCGTCAATACCATCTTCAGATCCGGACTGGTGGAGATTGCGTAGGAGACAACTTCGCCATTGAACATGTCAAGGATAGGTGACAAGTAGATCTTCCTGTCTTTTATCTTCACCTGGGTGACATCGGTGGTCCATTTCTGATTCGGC
>ONJB01000028.1 GCA_900318015.1 uncultured Bacteroidales bacterium
TTCTCCACGGCCGTCTTGAAGTTGATGAGGTTGAAGCTCTGGAACACGAAGCCGATCATCCGGTTGCGGTAGTCCGCCGCCTGCTTTTCGGTCAGGTCCTTGATGAGCTTGCCGTCCAGCCAGTATTCGCCGGTGTCGTAGTTGTCCAGGATGCCCAGGATATTGAGAAGGGTGGACTTGCCGGAGCCGGAAGCGCCCATGATGGACACGAACTCCCCGCGCTCGATGGCGAGGTCGATGCCCTTGAGCACGTGCAGCGGCTGTCCGTTGTCGTACGTCTTGTTGATTCCCTTGAGTTCGATCAGCATTTGTTGTGTATTAGTATGCTATTACACTGCAAATATAAACGGAAAAAATGAACCGGCCAAATCTTTTTGCAAAAATTTGGCCGATTCGATATAAAAATGCTGTCTGTCAGTATTTTATTTCAGCGCCTCGAGGTTGCGTGGATTCTTGATGTCTTTTCCTTCGGCCGTATAGAGGTAGTCCAGCAGGGAGGCGTAGTGTTCTTCCACCTTGCCGCGGACGATCTTCATCGTGGAGTTCATCATCTTGTTGGCGATGGTGAATTCCTCGTCGCAGATGCCGACGGCGGTCGGGTGCCAGCGCTCGGGGAACATGCCCTCGTGCTTGCCGCCCTTCTTGTAGGAGTCTACTTCCTGCTGGATGATGTCCAGCATCGCCTTGCGGCCTTCCTCGGAGGCGGCGTCGAGGCCCTTGGCCTCCACGGCCTCCTTCAGTGCGGCCTTGTCGGGCACGATGAGGGCGACGCAGTATGGCTTCTGGTTGTTGTGCAGGACGCACGCGTTGACGAACTTGGAGACCTCGGTGAGGTTGTCCTCGAAGCCCTCGGGGGAGTACTTTTCACCGTCGGAGGAGATGAGGAGGCTCTTGAAGCGGCCCACGACATACAGGAATTCCGGATCCTCCGGGCAGATGTAGCCCATGTCGCCGGTATGGAGCCAGCCGTCGATGATGGTGTCGGCCGTGGCCTTGGGATTCTTCCAGTAGCCGGCCATCACGTTCTCGCCGCGGATGACGATTTCGCCGCGCGTGCCGTGCGGGACTTCCTTGCCTTCGGCGTCCAGGATGACGATGTCCATCGGCTTTACCAGGCGGCCGGAGGAGCCGAAACGGGCGTGGCCCGCGGAGTTCGCACAGATGATCGGGGTGGCCTCGGTGAGGCCGTAGCCCTGGAACATGGGCATGCCCACGGCGCAGAAGAAGCGCTGGAGCTCGATGTCCAGCAGGGCGCCGCCGCCCACGAAGAACTGCATCCGGCCGCCGAAGCTCTCGCGCACCTGCTTGAAGAGGATCTTGTCGAACAGGGCGACGAGGGGCTTCCGCCAGAAGGTGCCGCCCGTCCCGCGGTTGTAGTATTCCTTGTTGTACTTGATGGCGTTCTGGACGGCGAAGTTGAAGAGTTTCTCCACTTTCGGGCCCTTCTTCTTGATGCCGGCCTCGATGTTCTTCTTGAAGTTGCGGGCCAGGGCCGGGACGGACAGCATCACGTGCGGGCGCGTTTCGGCAATGGCCGCCGGAACGTTGCGCAGGGTGGCGAGGGCGTTCTTGCCGATGGGCACGAAAGCGATGGAACCGGCGTAGCCCATCATCGTGTACATGCCCGCGACGTGTGCGAAGCAGTGGTCCAGCGGGAGGATGATGAGCATCGTGGAGTCCGGGCCGATGGAGATGACCGAGTTGCCCTGGGCCACGTTGGCCGTGTAGTTGCGGTGCGTCAGGAGGATGCCCTTCGGGTCCGCCGTCGTGCCGGAGGTGTAGGAGATGTTCGCATAGTCGTCCGGACCGATGGACTTGAAACGGGCCTCGAATTCGTCCCGATGGGCCTTCAGGAATTCGTCGCCCATCTTCTGGATCTCGGACATGCGGATTTCCTTGGGCTCGAGCTTGTCATAGTCGAAGGCGGTGTCGTCGAAGACGATGACCTTCTCCACGTCCGGGCATTCGGCCAGGATGGCGCGGATGCGGGGCAGATGGTTCCCCGAGACGAAGATGTACTTGGATTCGGAGTGGTTGATGCGGAAGACGAGGTCCTTGCCCTCGCCGAGGTTCACGGAGAGGGGAACATCGACGGCCCCGGCGTACAGGGCGCCGATCTCCGCCAGGATCCACATCGCGCGGCTCTCGGACAGGAGGGCGATCTTGTCCCCTTTCTTCACGCCCAGGGAGATCAGGCCGGCGCCGATGCGGTAGGCCTCGTTCCGGGTCTGCTCCTGGGTGATTTCCGTCCACTTGCCGTTTACTTTCTCACGGAGATATACGTGGTCGGCGAACTGTCGGGTGTTTTTCTCGACAAAGTCGATGATGGTAGGTCTTGCTGTCATTTACACGTCGTTTAAGTTTGAAAAAACCCCGCCGTCATTCGGCAGGGAAAAGGCCGAAGAGCTCGGCGTCGATCTTGTCCGTGATGTACTGGAAGTCCTCGGGCTTGTTCTCGAACTTGACCTTATCCACGTCGACCACCAGCAGGCGGGCCTTGTAGTCCTTGATCCAGTCCTCGTAGCGCTGGTTCAGGCCGGTGATGTAGTCGATGCGGATGGACCGCTCGTACTCGCGGCCGCGCTTCACTCGCGGCCGCGCTTCTGGATCTGGGCGATGAGGTTCGGGATGGAGCTGCGGAGGTAGATCAGCAGGTCCGGCGGGTTCACCAGGGACATCATCAGGTCGAAGAGGTCGGAGTAGTTCTCGAAGTCGCGGGTGGACATCAGGCCCATCGCGTGGAGGTTCGGGGCGAAGATGCGGGCGTCCTCGTAGATGGTGCGGTCCTGGATGATGATGTCCTTCTGCTTGGAAATCTCCACCACCGGCGAGGTAGGGGTTGAAGTCGACGGATTCGAACTTCGGGGTCCACCCGTAGTGGGCGGCGAGCATCTTGGTCAGCGTGGTCTTTCCGCTGCCGATATTTCCGGCGATGGCGATATGCATGATGATAAGGTTTTAGATCCTTCGGCTTCGCTCAGGATGACAATGCAAAAGTAGCAATTATTTCAGAACAAACCATACAGTTCCGCGTCGATGCGGTCCGTGATGAGGGCGAAGTCCTCGGGGCGGTTCAGGAAATCCAGGTCGTCCACGTCGATGGTGATCAGGCGTCCGGTGTAGCTGCCGATCCACTCCTCGTACCGCTCGTTCAGGCCGGCGAGATACTCGATGGAGATGCCCTGCTCGTAGTCGCGGCCGCGCTTGGCGATCTGGGCGACCAGGTGTTCGATGGAACTCTTCAGGTAGATCAGCAGGTCCGGCTGCTTCACCACTTCCATCATCACGTTGTAAGAGTCCATGAACGTGTGGTAGTCCCGCTCCGACAGGTTCCCCTGCGCGTAGTTGTTCGCCACGAAGATGTTCACGCCCTCCATCACGGTCCGGTCCTGGATGATGACGTCCTTGGACTTGCCGATCTCGATGACATCGTGCAGCCGCTTGTTCAGGAAGTACATCTCGAGGGCGAAGGACCAGCGCTTGATGTCGGCGTAGTAGTCCGCCAGGTAGGGATTGTAGGTCACCGACTCGAACTTCGGGGTCCAGCCGTAGTGCCGGGCGAGGAGGGTGGTGAGCGTCGTCTTGCCGCTGCCGATGTTGCCTGCGATTCCGATGTGCATGGGAGAGAGGGGTTATCTTTACAAAGTTAGGGAAATATTCCGTATTTTTGCAAGGTAATCCGATTGTCGCCATGCTTCAGATCAAGATTTTTCCGGTGAACCCGCTGGGGGCCAACTGCTACGTATGCTGGGAAGATGCGGGCAAGGCCTGCATCGTCGTGGACCCCGGTTTCTACCGCGACGACGAGGAGGAGATGGTGTCCTCCTTCCTTTCCGAAAACGGCCTCACGCCCGACGCCGTCTTCCTGACGCACGCCCACTTCGACCACGCCTGGAGCGCGGCCTCCGTGTCCCGGCGCTATGGCTGCCCGGTCTGGATGTCGGCGGCCGACGACCCCATCCTCCGGGACCATTCCGCCATGTTGAACCGGCTTCAGTTGGAGAAAACCGTCGAGCTGTTCGCGTACCGGGATGCGACGGACGGAGAGGTCATCCACGCCGGCGGTGTCGACTGGAAAGTGATTGCAACCCCCGGGCACACGCCGGGGTGCGTATGCTACTGGTGCGAGCAATGGGGCGTCGTCCTGTCGGGCGACACCCTCTTCGCCGGCAGCATCGGCCGGACCGACCTGGACGGCGGCGACTATGACGCGCTCATGAAATCCCTGCGGGAAAAGCTCCTGACCCTCCCGGGGGACACGGATGTCCTCCCGGGCCACGGCCACCCGACCAGCATCGCCCGCGAAGCCGCCACCAACCCCTTCCTTCTTCCCTTCAACGAGCCCAACACCGATTGGTCGGATGAGGACGGCCTCGCTATCGACGGAATCTAGGCGATTCCCCGGGGCTCTTTCTTGCTTTTGCCGATAGTTTTTCGTAATTTTGTACGACTATGGGCATCACGGAACGGAAATGGACCGTCCATGATTCGGGGAATCCCGAAAAGGTGGGACGGCTGGCGACGGAGCTCGGCGTGGACCGGGTTCTCGCGGAGCTGCTGGTCCAGCGCGGCGTGGAAACCTTCGAGCAGGCCCGCCGTTTCTTCCGTCCCAGCCTCGACGACCTTCACGACCCGTTCCTGATGAAGGACATGGACAAGGCCGTGGAACGCCTCCACGAGGCCATCACCAAGGGACAGAAAATCCTGGTCTACGGCGATTACGACGTGGACGGCACGACGGCCGTCGCCCTGGTCTATTCCTTCGTCCGCCGCTTCACCAAGCGGGTCGAATATTACATCCCCGACCGTTATGACGAGGGCTACGGCGTGTCGTACAAGGGCCTGGACTGGGCATCGGACAACGGCATCAACCTCCTCATCACCCTGGACTGCGGCATCAAGGCCATCGAGAAGGTGGAGTACGCCCGGAGCAAGGGCATCGACGTAATCATCTGCGACCACCACCTGCCGGAGAACGAGCTTCCCGGCGCCGTGGCGGTCCTGGATCCCAAGCGGGAGGACGACCACTATCCCTTCGACGACCTGTGCGGCTGCGGCGTCGGCTTCAAGTTCGTCCAGGGCTATTCCCAGAAATACAACATCGACTTCGAGACCCTGGAACCCCTGCTGGACCTGCAGGTGGTGTCCATCGCCTCCGACCTGGTGTCCATGGTGGGGGAGAACCGCGTCCTCGCGCATTTCGGCCTCAAGCGCCTGAACGAGAATCCCCGCAAGGGCCTGCTCGCGATGCTGAGCCTCGCGAAGCTGGAGCCCGGCCACGTGACCATCGACGACATCGTCTTCAAGATCGGCCCGCGCATCAATGCCGCCGGCCGCATGGAGTCCGGCCGCCTCGCGGTGGAACTCCTGACGGCGATGGACGACCGCTCGGCCTTCCAGATCGGCGAGAAGATCAACGACAACAACAACGAGCGCAAGAACATCGACCGGGAGATTACCCAGGAGGCCCTGGAGATGGTCCAGAACGGCACCGCCCTCGAAACGGAGAACGTGACCATCGTCTATAACCCGACCTGGAACAAGGGTGTCGTGGGCATCGTCGCCTCCCGGCTCGTGGAGGCCTATTACAAGCCCACGGTGGTCCTTACGAAGTCCAACGGCTTCATCACCGGTTCCGCCCGCAGCGTCGCCGGGTTCGACCTGTATGCCTCCATCGAGAGTTGCGCGGACCTGCTCGAGAACTTCGGCGGCCACGTCTATGCCGCCGGCCTCACGATGAAGGAGGAGCACCTGGAGGAGTTCTGCAAGCGGATGAACCGCTTCGTCTCCGGCAATATCACCAAGCAGGAGCTCACCCCGGTGGTGGACATCGACGCCCGCCTGGACTTCTCGCAGATCACCCCCAAGTTCTTCCGCATCCTCAAGCAGTTCCAGCCCTTCGGCCCCGGAAACTCCAACCCGGTTTTCCTCACGGAAGACGTCTATGACGCCGGCAACGGCCGGAAAGTGGGCGCCGGCGGCGTGCACCTGAAGCTGGACCTGATGCAGGAGTCCCAGCCCTACCGCCAGATTCCGGCCATCGGCTTCAACATGGCCGACTTCTACGACCACATCAAGGCCGGCAACCCCATCGACGTGTGCTACTCCATCGTCGAGAACTTCTACCGCGGCTCCTCCACCTTGCAGCTCCGTCTCAAGGACATGCGGGAACGGGACGAATTGATTTAACCCCCCTCGGACATATGAAAAGGCTTGCTCTTTTTTTGATGCTGCTGACCCTGGGTTTCGGGGCCGGAGCGCAGAAGATCGTCCATTTGAACCGGTATGCCGCCGCCAATGCCGCGCTTCCGCCGGCGGAAGGTCCCCGTGTGGTCCTGTACGGGGACTCCATCACCGATGGCTGGGCCTCCCAGCGCAAGGATTTCTTCGCCGCCACCGGCTTCATCGGCCGCGGCATCAGCGGGGAGGAGACGGCCCAGATGCTTCTCCGTTTCCGGGCCGACGTGATCGACATCGGCGCCTCCACGATGGTCCTGCTCGCGGGCATCAATGACATTGCCCAGAACATGGGCGACCCGTATGTGGAGGACGTCACCTATGCGAACATCCTGAGCATGGTCGACCTCTGCTGGCAGAACGGCATCCGGCCGGTCATCTGCGGGGTGCTGCCTTCCTACAACCTTCGCTGGCGTCCTGAGGTCACGGATACCTATGAAAAAGTGTTGAGCCTCAACGCCCGCCTCAAGGCCTACTGCGAGCGCCACGGCGTCACTTACATCGATTACGGCAGCGTCCTCGCCGGTCCCGACGGCAAGATCAAGGCGGAGTATTCCGGAGACACCGTCCACCCGAATGCGGCCGGTTACGAGCTCATGGAAAAACTCCTGCTGGAGACGCTGAAGTAAAATCTACTGCGCGATAAACAGATACGTGATCGTCCCCATCTGACGGGCGGGGGCGGTCGCGGAGGCGTTGAATTTCGACAGGCGGGCGGCGCGGGTGGCGAAGCTCCGCAGGCAGCCGTCCTTGGAGGAGGCGCCGTCATCGATCTTCGCATCCATGACCTTGCCCTGGTTGTTGACGGTGATGATGACCGTCACTTCGCCCGCGCCGACGCAGCGGTAGGCGGGGATGGGGAGATGGGTGGCCTTGCGGCCGTCCAGGGACCAGGAGAGCACGGAGGGGCCGCTGTAGGTCTCCTGCTTCCGGGGTTTCGTGTCGGACGGCGGCGTAACGGGATCCTGCACATAATCCTCCGGATTGTCCTGCTGCCGGTGCTGGCCGTCCTTGAGGTCCTGCGCCAGGCGTTCGGCGTCGCGGTACAGCTGGTCCGCGTCCGTGTTGCGGTCGTCCTTGAGCTGGGAGCGGTTCACCGTCACGTTCCGCACGGGCTGGGTGCGGGCGGCGGCGAGGAGGTCCTCCAGCTGCGCCAGGGCGGTGCGCGAAAGCTCTTCCTGCTTTTCGATCCGCTCCTGTTCCTCCTGTTTGGTGAAGTCCAGCACGAAGGAATTCTCCCGCTGGACGGCATACCCGATCTGGCCCAGCAGCAAAATGATAATCACCGCGAGATGAACGATCGCGGTGATGTACAGTCCTGCTTTCTGATCGGGAGTCAGTTTCATTTGCGGTGGCGGCTCCGTTTCTCCAGCGCCTCCTCCACCGTGGTGGTGAGGACGTCGATCGCCACCTGGTTGTGGCCGCCCTGGGGGACGATGATGTCGGCGTAGCGCTTGGAAGGTTCGATGAACTGGAGGTGCATCGGCTTCACCGTGTCGCAGTAGTGCTCGATGGCGGTGTCGATGGTGCGGCCGCGCTCGGCCACGTCACGGACGATGATCCGCAGGACGCGGTCGTCGTCGTCGGCATCCACGAAGATCTTGATGTTCAGCTGGTCCCGGAGTTCCTTGCAGGTAAAGATGAGGATGCCCTCCACGATGATCACCTCGGCCGGTTCCACGGTCACGGTTTCCGTGGTGGAACGGGAGCAGGTGATGTAGGAGTACACCGGCTGCTGGATGGTATGGCCCTGCTTGAGTTCCCGGATCTGCTGGCACATCAGTTTCCAGTCGATGGCGTCGGGATGGTCGAAGTTGATGTTCTTCCGTTCCTCCACGGGAACGTGGCTGGAATCCTTGTAGTAGGAGTCCTGGGGGATGACGACCACCCGGCCTTGCAGCTGGCGGGTGATGGCCTTGACGACCGTGGTCTTGCCTGAGCCGGAACCTCCGGCGATACCGATGACGAGCATATCCTGTGGTTAGTTATTCAGTTTCTGTTAAAACTCCGCATTCTTAGGCGTGCGCGGGAACGGGATGACGTCGCGGATGTTGGCCATGCCGGTGACGAAGAGGAGCAGGCGCTCGAAGCCGAGGCCGAAGCCCGCGTGCGGCACGGTGCCGTAGCGGCGGGTGTCGATGTACCACTCGAGGTTCTTGCGGGACATGCCCAGTTCGTCGATGCGGGTCTCGAGCTTCTGCAGGTCCGCTTCACGCTCGGAGCCGCCGATGATCTCGCCGATCTTCGGGAAGAGCACGTCCATGCCGCGGACGGTCTTTCCGTCCTCGTTCTGCTTCATGTAGAAGGCCTTGATGTCCTTGGGGAAGTCGATCAGGATGACCGGCTTGCCGAAGTGCTGCTCCACGAGGTAGCGCTCGTGCTCGCTCTGGAAGTCGGTGCCCCAGTGGACCGGGTACTCGAACTGCTTGCCGTTCGCCCACGAGTCCGTCATCATACTTGTCGTTGAGGAACTGCAGGTCGTCCATGCAGTGGTCCAGGGCGTACTGGACGAGGTATTTCACGAACTCTTCGGCGAGCTCCATGTCGTCGTTGATGTCGTAGAAGGCCATTTCCGGCTCGATCATCCAGAACTCCGCGAGGTGGCGCGGGGTGTTGGAGTTCTCCGCCCGGAAGGTGGGGCCGAAGGTGTAGATCTCGCCCACGGCAGTTGCGCCGAGCTCGCCCTCGAGCTGGCCGCTCACGGTAAGGCTGGTCTTCTTGCCGAAGAAGTCCTTGGAGAAATCGACATTGCCCTTCTTGTCCAGCGGGATGTTCTTGAGGTCCATCGTGGTGACCTGGAACATGTCGCCGGCGCCCTCCGCGTCAGATTCGGTAATCAGCGGGGTGTGCA
Organism: uncultured Bacteroidales bacterium; assembly: GCA_900318015.1. Classification (GTDB taxonomy): domain Bacteria; phylum Bacteroidota; class Bacteroidia; order Bacteroidales; family UBA932; genus Cryptobacteroides. The sequence continues at coordinate 9,089 of ONJB01000028.1, forward strand.
GATAGACGAATCCCTTGTCGTTGAAGAACTTGTGGATGGCGAAAGCCATGGCGTGACGGATGCGCAGGACAGCGCCGAAGGTGTTCGTCCTGAGCCGCATGTGCGCGACGCTGCGGAGGTACTCCAGCGAGGTGTCCTTCTTCTGGAGCGGGAAACGCATCGGGTCGCATTCGCCGATGACTTCGATCTCCTTGGCCTGGATCTCGACGGCCTGGCCGCTGCCGATGGAGGCGACAAGCTCGCCCTTCACGGCGAGGGAGGCACCGGTGGTGATGCGCTTGAAGAGCTCCTCGTCGAAGAGTTCCGCATTCGCGACAACCTGGATGTTATTGATGGTGGAACCGTCGTTGAGGGCGATGAACTTCACCTGTCTGTTGCCTCTCTTCGTCCTGACCCAACCTTTGGCCAGCACTTCCGCGCCCGGCTGCATCCCGAGCAGTTCCTTGATCTTGCTTCTTTTCATAATTGGATTCCTGTAAATCATGCAAATATACGGAAAAAAACCCTATTTGCCTACTGCGAGGGGGAAGATAACAAAAAAGCAGCCCCGGAAGGCTGCTTTCTTGCAATATTCTCGTGCGGATTATTTGTCTCCGCCGGGTTTTCTCGAAGCGTACATGATCTTCAGCGCGGAGCAGCGGCGCAGCTCCTGCTTGACATCCGACACGATACCCATTCTGACGTCCTCGTCAACGCGGAGGTTGACGGTCATCAGGGAACGGTCGGCCTCGGACATGGCGTCACGCTCGGAAGCGATGAAGTCGCGGATGTCGTCGATGGTCTTGAAGGAATCGTTCAGCTGGATACGGGCATCGGTACCGTACATGGCCTGATACTGGCGGGTCGGCGAGCCGATGTTGATGTTGGCGGACAGGTCCTTGCGCTCGAGCTTCGCGGCTTCGGAAGCCACGGGGAGCTTGACGATGACCTTGTTCTCCGTCTCACGCATCTGGGTCGTCACCATGAAGAAGAACAGGAGCATGAACACGATATCGGAGAGGGAACCCGAGGAAATGCCGGGAACGCTCTTGTTGTTTCTGGAACCTCCGAATTTGGACATAATTCAATCCTCCATTATTTCTTACCAGTGTCCTTCGGCTCGGCCTCGGAGATGTTCTGGGGCACGGCCTTCTTGACGATGTCTTGCTGAGCTTCGGAAAGACGGGCGAATTTCATTCCATACTCGCGCATGGAGAATTCGTCACGGAGTTCGTTCACGGCCTTCACGAGCTCATTCTGCACTGCGAGATAGGCCTGGTAGCTGGTACCACGGTCGTTCTGCAGGGAGATGACGCCCTTGGAGACCATGTAGGTCTTGCCCTCGATCTCCTTCTCCTCCTTTTCGGGGAGGTTCGGGTCGTTGTTCGGATTGGCAAGGAACTCCTTCATCTTGTCCTTCAGGTAGGCGATATCCATGGCTTCGTTACCGGCAAAGAGCTTATCTGCAGAGTTGATACGCACGATAACGATGTTACGGCGGTTCACCTTCTGGTCCTGGGCCTGCTTGGAATCAGGGATAGGAGGCAGACGGCGCTGCAGACCCGACTGATCACCCATCGTGGTGGTCATCAGGAAGTAGCACAACAGCAGGAACGCGATGTCCGCAGTCGAGCTAGAGTTGATTTCCGGTGTTTTCTTTGCCATGATTTACGCTTTTTTAGTGCGGATAGCGGAAATGACCTCGCCGACGATGATGGCGGCGACAGCGCCGACACCAAGGAACAGGGTGAGGTTCAGAACGGTATCAGTGAGCTTGAGTTCGGATGCGGTAGGCGGAGTCGCGCCGGTGAAGCCGATGGCCGGAGCGCCGGAAGCCAGCAAGTAGGCGACCAGGCACAGGACCGCGGCGGCACCAAGGCCGATACCGATACGCACAAGGCTCTTGGGGTCAGTCGTGGCGGAGATGTACAGGCCCACGCAGAGGACCGCAACGAGGGCGATGCCCAGCATGATGTAGGCCCAGACGAGGAGCGTGTTCACAGCTCCGTCCTCACCGCTGCCATTGAACCGGGTGAATGCCCAGACAGCGAGGCCGACGCTGATGATCAGGAGCGCCCAGCTAACCCATTTGAAAATTTTTGCGTATAACGGATTTTCCATTTTTACTTGGATTATCTGGTTCGTTATGAATTACTTGTTGTACTTGACCATCGTGTCGACGAAACGGATGGAGGCGTCCTCCATGTCGATGGTGAGGGTGTCGATCTTGGACAGGATGTAGTTGTAGAAGAGCTGGAGGATAACCGCGACGATAAGACCGCCGACGGTGGTGATCAGAGCGACCTTCATACCACCCGCAACAACGTTCGGGGAGATGTCACCGGCAGCCTGGATGGCGTCGAAGGCCTGGATCATACCGATAACGGTACCAAGGAATCCGAGGGACGGGGCGATGGCGATGAACAGGGAGATCCAGCCGAGGCCCTTCTCCATGAGGCTCATCTGGACGGAACCGTAGGAGACGATGGTCTTTTCGACGACATCGACGCCCTGGTCGGCACGGAGGAGACCCTGGTAGAAGATGGAAGCGACCGGGCCGCGGGTGTTGCGGCAGACCTCCTTGGCCTTCTCGACGCCACCTTCCTTGAGCGCAGCCTCAACCTTGTCGAGGAGCTTGGTGGTGTTCGTCTTGGAGAAGGAGAGATACAGGATTCTCTCGATGGCGAGGGCAAGACCGAGGATGAGGCAGATGAGCACGAGGCTCATGAAGCCGGCGCCACCTTCGATGAACTTGGTCTTGAGGGCCTGGTGGAGGGGAACTTCCTCACCGGAACCGGCGAAAATGTCGGTGACCGGCTCGTCAGCGGCGACCTGCTCGGTAGCAGCAGGGGCGGCCTCGTCCTGGGCGGAAGCGATGTTCGCAGTGAAGGTCATGAGACCGGCAACTGCCAAAAACATGAAAAACTTTTTCATAATCGTTTTTGTGTTGTTAGTTTAATAAAATCTCAGTTTCAGGTGCTATAGTTCAAAAGTCCGTGCAATTTAGCGAAAAAAATTCAAATGCCAAAGGATTATTTGCTTATTTCGCCAAACAGGTCCTCTCCGAAGCGGTTCTTGACCCATTCCGGATCCTCGCTCATCCCCAGCAGGATGAAGAGTTTTCCGAGGGCGGCTTCGGTGGTGATATCGTATCCCGACACCACGCCGGCAATCTTCAGCGTCTTGCCCGTGGCGTAGAGGTCCATGTTGACAGTGCCTGATTTACATTGGGTTACGTTTACGACCACCTTGGACTGGCTGGCCGTGCGGACCAGCGACAGGAACCAGGGACGGGTGATGGCGTTGCCCGATCCGTAGGTTTCCAGGATGACCGCGCGGATCTCCGGGGCGAGCAGGAAGACGGTAACGACCTCCGGCGTGATGCCCGGATGGATCTTGAGGATGGACACGCGGGTGTCCAGCCGGTCATGGACCTGGAGGGGCTGCGACCAGTCCGCCGGGTAGCGGATGACGCGGGTGTTGTACCGGATCCGGATGCCGGCCTCGGCCAGGGGCGGGCAGTCCGGGGAGGCGAAGGCGTCGAAGGCTTCGGCGCTGAGCTTGGTGGCCCGGTTGCCCCGGATGAGGATGGAGTCGAAGTAGATGGACACTTCCGGCACCATCGGGTGCCCTTCTTCGTCCATCGCGGCCGCGATTTCCACGGCCGAGATCAGGTTTTCCTTGCCGTCGGTGCGCGGAACGCCGATGGGCAGCTGGCTTCCGGTGAAGATGACGGGCTTCCGGAGCCCTTCCAGCATGAAGCTTAGGGCGGAGGCGGAATAGGCCATCGTGTCGGTCCCGTGCAGGATGACGAAGCCGTCGTAGTCGTCGTACCGGTCCCGGATCAGGTGCGCGAGCCGCACCCACAGGGAAGGCTCCACGTCGGAGGAGTCGATAAGCGGGTCGAAGGTGTAGGAGTCGATCCGGACGGCGAACTTGCGCAGCTCGGGGACCTCCTCGGCAATCTGGCTGAAGTCGAAGGGCTTCAGGGCCTGGTCCACCGGGTCCTGCTTCATGCCGATGGTACCGCCGGTGTAGATGATGAGGATGGAGGATGCTTTCATATCCTGTACAGGGTTTCAGCGTTATGGGTGGTGGCCGCTTCCACCTCCTCGAAGGAAAGGCCCTTGAGTTCGGCGACCTTGGCGGCGACCAAGGGGAGGAAGGCGCTCTCGTTGCGCTGCCCGCGGTGCGGGACGGGCGCGAGATAGGGCGCGTCGGTCTCCAGGACGATATGTTCGAGGGGAATGCGTTTGACCGTTTCCGCGAGCGAGGCCTTCTTGAAGGTGACGACCCCGCCGATGCCCACGGAGAACTCGCCGCAGCGGTGGGCGCGCTCATAAACCTCGTAGCTGCCCGAGAAGCAGTGCAGGATGCCCCGCAGGTGCAGGTGGCGGCAGTCTTCGAGGACGGTGAAAAGGTCGCCCCAGGCGTCCCGGAGGTGGATGTTGACCGGAAGGTCCCACTCGGCGGCGAGTTCCAGCTGGACGCGGAGGGCTTCCTTTTGGAGGGCGCGGTCCTCGTCCCCTTCGTGGTAATCGAGGCCGATTTCGCCCACGGCGACGACGCCCCGTTCCCGGTAGGGGAGCATCTTGTCGATCTCCTCCTTCCAGTCCGGGCCTACCGAGCAGGGATAGAGGCCCACCATCGGGTACAGCACGCCGGGATACCGGTCGTTGACGGCCCAGAGGGCGTCCCGCTCGCGGCTGTCCACGTCGGCCTGGACCATCTTGCCCACTCCGGCGGCGAGGGCGCGCGCCACGGCGGCGTCGGCGTCCGGCAGGAGCCATTCGTCGTAGAAATGGGTATGGGAGTCGATGAGCAAAATGGCGTTATTTGCGGTTCAACCTACAAATTTACACAATTTTCGCGGGAATGGTACACCGGCGGAGCAGGTCCGTCTCCAAAAAGCCGTCCGTTTCCAGGATGGCGGCCCGCTCCTGGACCTCAGGCCAGGACCAGCCGGTCTCCCGGACGATTTCGTCCAGGGAGATGCCCGGGTGTCCCTTGATGGTGAGGGCCAGCCGGATCAGCGGGCTGTCCGTTCCGTATTTCCGCCCCAGGAGGGCCTCCAGGCCCGCTTTCCGCCGCCGGGCCGTCTTTCCGAGCCCGAGCCGTTCCACCAGGTCCTCCGGATCCGTGACGATGTCCGCCATCCGCTGCCGGATGAGGGAATTGCAGCCGGCGGAGCGGACGTCGTCGGCCCGGCCGGGAAGGGCGTACACGTCCCGGTTGTAGTCGCAGGCGTACTTCGCGGTGATGAGGCTGCCGCCCTTGGTCTTGGATTCGATGACGACCGTCGCCCGGGACAGACCGGCGATGATCCGGTTGCGTCGGATGAAGTTCAGGGCGACGGGGGCGCTTCCGGTCGGATAGTCCGTCACCACGGCGCAGCCGGGCGTCCGGACCATCTGTCCGGCCAGTTCCGTGTGCTGCCAGGGGTACACTTTCTCGATGCCGGTCGCCATCACGCCGATGGTCGTGAGGCCACATTCCAGCGCCGTCCGATGTGCGATTCCGTCGGCCCCGAAAGCGAGGCCGCTGACGATGCACGGCGGTACGGAGGCCTCGCCCATGGCGAGGACGAGCCGCCGGCACCAGTCCCTCCCGTACGGGCTCAGGTCTCGGGTGCCCACCACGGCGATGCAAGGGCGCATCTCGAAGACGGCGGCCGGAGGAGAGGACGCGTTGTAGTACAGGGCGAGCGGCGGGTCCTCGCATTCGGTGAGGAGGGAGGGGTAGTCCTCTTCCCCGAAGCCGATCATCCGGAACCCTCCGCTTGCGATGCGGTCCAGCTCCCCGGCCGCCCACTCCAGGAGTTTGCCGTCCAGCTGCTCCGCGAAGTCCCGGTAGGGCCCCAGGGCCTCCCGGAGGAAGGCGTCCGGCTGGTCGAAGACAGGGGCCGCCGCCCCGAAATGCCGCAGCAGGGCGTGCCCGGCGGCAGGTACGTAGCCCAGCGCCTTGTTGAGGGCGCAGAGGGCGGTTCTTTCGTCTGTGCGTGACATGGCGTTTTTTCCGCCAAGGTAGGAAAACGCATAAAAAAACAACACCGGTTGTGGAAAACTGGTGTTGTTTCAATATATATTTTAACGGTTTCTTACGCTACAGGATGAGGAGCGCGTCGCCGTACGGGCCGAAGCGGTACCCTTCCTCGAGCGCCACCTTGTACGCGTTCATCACGTTTTCGTAGCCGCCGAAGGCCGCGACGCACATGAGCATCGTGGACTGCGGGAGGTGGAAGTTGGAGACGGCGGCGTCCGGGACGGAGTACTGGTACGGCGGGAAGATGAACTTGTTGGTCCATCCGTCGAACACGTTCACTTCGTGCGTGGTGGTGACGTAGGTTTCCAGGCCGCGCATCACGGTCACGCCCACGGCGACGACCTTCTTGCCGCTGCGCTTGGCCTTGTTGATGGCCGTGGCGGCTTCCTCGCCGATGATCAGGCGCTCGGAGTCCATCCGGTGCTTGGAGAGGTCCTCGACATCCACGCGGCGGAAGTGGCCGATGCCCATGTGGACGGTGATGAAGGTCTTTTCGATGTCCTTGAGGATCATGCGGTTGAAGAGCTCGCGGCTGAAGTGCAGGCCGGCCGCCGGGGCGGAGACGGCGCCTTCGTGCGCGGCAAAGATGGTCTGGAAATTCTCCGCGTCCTCCGGGGTGACCTTGGGCTTCACCCACTGGGGAACCGGCGTCTCGCCGAGGGCGAACAGGGCTTCCTTGAAGTCCTCGTACGGTCCGTCGTACAGGAAACGCAGGGTACGGCCGCGGGAAGTCGTATTGTCGATGACCTCGGCCACGAGGGACTCGTCGTCGCCGAAATACAGCTTGTTGCCGATGCGGATCTTGCGGGCCGGGTCCACGATCACGTCCCACAGGCGCTGTTCGCGGTTGAGCTCGCGCAGCAGGAAGACGATGATGTCGGCCCCCGTCTTCTCCTTCTTGCCGTACAGGCGCGCGGGAAAGACTTTGGTGTCATTGAGGACGAAGGTGTCCCCCTTGCCGAAATAGTCCACGATGTCCTTGAAGAGCCGGTGCTCGATTTCTCCGGTGTCCTTGTGGAGGACCATCATGCGGGCCTCGTCCCGCCAGCGGACAGGCTCCTGGGCGATGCGGTCCTGCGGAAGCTCGAAAGCGAATTGGGATAGTTTCATGGTTAAAGTACTTGTCTTGTGCGATACTCTATTAATACGTCTCCCGACGGAAAAAAGTTTCACTTCTTCTTGTTCAGCGCCTCGAGCCGGGCGGCCGCGGAGCCGCGGTCCATTTCGGTCTCGCCGTGCTGGGCCATCATCGCCAGGTACTTCTTCTCCAGTTTCACGTCCTTCTTGTTGCGGGCGAGGAGGATGCAGTTGCGGATGGCGGTGATGTCGTCCGGATGCTTCTTCAGCACCTGGTTGTAGTATTTGAGGGCCTTCTTGTAATCCTTCTTCGACACCAGCCAGTAGGATCCGAGGTTGTCCAGGAACAGCGGGTCGTCTTTCTTATAGGTAAGCATGTGCTCCGACAGGCTCTTGAAGGCTTCGGCCGAAGAGTCGGTCCCCAGGCGGAAGAAGGTGAAGCAGTAGTCCTGGATGAAGGCGTCGAACACTTCGTCGTCGACCTTCTCCACCGATTCGTGGGTCCAGGCCGGATGCTGCCTGTAGTTCTCGTCCACCAGCGACTTGAGGGAGGAAAGGGCCATGTCCGGGCTGCCCTTCTCGTACGCGGTCAGCGCGTCGATGCGGAGCAGGCGGAGATCCAGCCGCTTCGGCTCCAGCGCGACGGCCTTGTCCACGGCTTCCAGCGCCTGGCCGAACATTTCGTCGTCATACGTCGTATCCTCAAAGAAATTGCTCTTCCGGCCGAGGGAATCGGTCATGGGCAACAGGGGCTCGCGGCCCAGGTAGCGGTCCTGGGGAAGCTGGATGACACTGGTCGTCTGCGCCTTGGTGAACCAGAAGGAGAAGCGGGCGAGCAGCTGCTGCAGGTCCTCCGGATAGTCGGCGGCCCAGCGGTCCAGCAGGGGTTCCACGCCCACGCCGGCGGCGCCGACGCGGCTCACGAGATTGTTGTATCGACGGACATAGTCCTCCTGCGAAGTCTGGGCGAGGAGGGTGAGGGGCAGCGCGAGCGCCACGAGGAGGGTGAGGATTCTTTTCATCGGATATCCATTCTGATTCTGCGGTCTTTGGGATAGAGGTTGTTGCACCGGCTGCCGAGGTTCTTCCCGGGGCCGAGCGGGTGACCCTGGTAGGTCAAGGTCAGGAGCCCCAGGGGGGCGTCCGGGATGCGGAGGGCGTCGCCGTGGAGGTACTGCAGCGCGGTTTCCCGGTCCAGGTCGAAGCACGGATACGGGTCCGGCGGCGGTACGGGCAGGTCGGCCTTGAAAAGGGAGAAGATGTCGGCCGTACGGATGCTTTCCGGTTCACCGTGCTTGCGGAGGACGGCGGCGTACTGGCCCTCGCCGGGAACGTATCCAGGCAGCAGGGCGTACCCGTGCTCCGTCCGCGTGACGGGCGGGAAGTCCCCGCAGTCCAGGATGTCGGCGCCGAGTTCGGCAGCGATCCAGGCGACGGTGCCGTCATTTTCCTGCCGGTTGAAGGTACAGGTCGAATAAAGAAGGATGCCGCCCGGCTTGAGGGCCGACCAGACATCCGAAAGGATGCGCCGGCTGCGGGCTGCGCAGAATGCCACCGTCTCGGGGGACCAGTCCTCCACGGCCTTCTCGTCCTTGCGGAACATGCCCTCGCCGGAGCAGGGGACGTCGGCGACGACAATATCGAAGACGGGCTTCCCGGAAAAGGCCGACGGGTCACGGGAGACAACTCCCACGCGGGGGTCGCCCCACGTGCGGACATTCGAGCGGAGCACGCCGAAGCGGTTCCGCATCACTTCGTTGGCCAGGAGGGAAAAACGGTCGCCGAAGCGCTCCCGGAGCGAAGCGGCGAGGTCGGTGGTCTTGCCGCCGGGGGCGGCGCAGAGGTCCAGGACGGTCACGCCCGGGCCGTAGCCGTCCAGCACCGAGCGGAACAGTCCGCCGACAAACATGGCCGACGAATCCTGCACGTAGTAGCATCCGGCATGGAACAGCGGGTCCAGCGTGAAGTTGGGGCGTTCCTTCAGGAGGTAGCCGTAAGGACTCCAGGGAATGCGTTCGGCGTCCGGGAAAGGGCAGGCTGTCAATTTGGCAGGGTTCAGGCGGATGGAGACGGAAGGCTCGCCGGACAGCGCGTCCAGCACCGTCCGTGCCCGGTCGGGACCGAGCTCTTCCGAAAGCCCGCGGATGAACGCCTCGGGAAGCATCAGAACTTGAACTGGGAAGGGTCGAAGCCTTCGGGCATCTTGCCGTTGGACGCGTCCACGAGGCCGTCCACGACCTTGTCCAGGCCGGCCTTGATCTTGCCGCTCAGCATCATCTTCATCATCAGGTTCAGGTCCGCCTCCAGCTTCACCCAGAATTCGGTCTGGTAGGGGTTGGACGGGGCCGGGTCGAAGTGCAGTTCGATGTGGAAGGCGAAGGGGGCGCCGTAGTCCACCAGCTCGATGCGGGAGTAGGGCACGCGCTCATGGACCTTCACACCGATGTTGAACCCCTGCACCGTTGCGGTGATGGTGTCGTAATCGGCCTGGACGTCCTGCTTCTTGTCCTCGGGAAGCATCTGGAGGAAATTGCGCATGTCCACGAACGACATGTACAGCTCGTATGGCTGGCGGGAGACGATCCCGTGCTTGCTTTCAATTTCGGTCATAATAAACTATCTTTGCAGCACGCAAATATAGCAAATATTATGCACAAGATATATTTCGGCAAAAGAAGCATCGTCATCTGCGCCCCGGACGACGAGGCCCTTTCAGATCCGAATTCGGTCGAATTCCACCTCGGGGACAAGCTGGACATCCACGCCCTCGTGCGGATGTTCGAGGTGCAGGACTCTCTCCAGCGCATCTACATCCCCTCGGACGACGCCCAGCGGACCTACCGCCGTCTCTGCGCCGAATTCAAGGAGGTCAATGCGGCCGGCGGCCTGGTCTCCAACCGCCGGGGCGACTACCTGCTCATCTCCCGCAGCGGCCTGTGGGACCTGCCCAAGGGCCACCAGGAGGCCGGCGAGGACATCGAAGTGACCGCCCTCCGCGAGGTCCAGGAGGAAACCGGCGTGGACCAGCTCCAGCTGCGCCGCCTGATCTGCATCACCGACCACTGCTATTTCCGCGACAATCTCTGGCATCTCAAGCACACCTGGTGGTACGACATGCTGTACACCGACCCGACGAACCTCACCCCCCAGCGCGAAGAGGACATCACCAAGGCCGCCTGGGTGGCGAAATCGAGCCTGCCGCCCTTCCTGAAGAATACCTATCCCTCCATCGTGGAGGTCTTCCGCGAGGCGCGGATCTAGATTTCCTTGTGTTCGTGCTGGTAGAGCTCCCAGCTGTTGAACAGGTTCTGCCAGATGGCATACAGCCCCCCGGCGACGGACGTCACGGGGGTTAAATAATTGTATCCCAGCCAGATGAGGAAACCGGTGTTCTTCTGTCCGAGGCCCTGGCCGGCGGTGATGGAGTCCACGCGTCCCTTCCCGATGCGGCGGCCGAGGAAGAACTGCAGGGCGCAGGTGGCCACCGACACGGCGACGATGCCGGCGAGGGCCCACCCGCCCGGGTAATTCATGAAGAGCGCGTGGGAGGCGAGCACCATCGCGAGGGTCAGCCCGATGAACCAGATATAGAAGGAATTCGGCGCGAAGCGCATCAGCCGGCGCTGCAGCTTGTGCGTCGTATAGCGGATGGTCCAGGCGACAAGGCCCGGGAGGACCAGGACCGGGAACACCTTCAGGGCGATCCGCGCCACGTAGGCCCAGAACCCCAGGTCGGAGGCGGGACGGATCATCGGGATGACCATCGGGATGAGGAAGGTGGCCGCGAGGTTCGTCAGGCACAGGTAGCTCACGGTGGCGGCGAGGTCCCCGTCCAGTTTCCGGGTGATGACCCCGGCCGCGGCGGCGCAGGGGCAGATGAGGCAGATCATCGCGCATTCCAGCAGCATGCGGCCCGCGCCTTCCGGCAGGATCGCCGACAGGCCCGCGAACAGGAAGAAGCCGAGCACCTGGACGAGAAGGGCGCCCAGATGCCAGCGGCGCAGCCGGACATCGTGGGGAGAGATCTGCACGAACTGAAAGAACAGCAGGACGGCGATCACGAGCCGCTGCCCTTCGGATGCAATCTGGTGGAGGACGGCTCCGTAAGGCTTCAGGACAGGGGTGAAATGATAGAAAAGGTACAGGCTGATGCCCGTCGTGATGGCGAGGGGGAGCATCCAGTCTTTGAAGAACTGAACGGCCTTATTCATGCAGCAGGGGTTTGAAGACCTTGTCCACCAGCGGATCCGTGAGTTTCATGCACAGGCCGGTGAGGGCGGCGAGGATGAGGGTGCCTTCGCGGATGACGATCTCCTCTCCATGCCCGAAGGGGGATCCGAAACAGATCCAGGCAAAGGCGGCGGACAGGGCCACCAGGAGGATGTCCTCACCGATCTTGGCGTTGCTGAACTTGATGCCCGTCACCGCGGAGAAGGTGTCCACGACCTGGTCGCCGGCGAGGATCCAGGTCTTGCCGATGACTTCGAGGCGGATGCCGACGGCGGTGAGGAGGACGGCCACGAGGATGAGGACGATCTTCATCAGGTAGGACGTGATTTCCACGCCGTGGAGGAGCCAGATGCAGGCGTCGCACAGGTAGCCGAACACGAAGGCGGCGGCGAGCTGGATGAGGTAATGGACATCCAGCACCTTGCGGCGCATCGCCATCTGCGCCCCGATGAACAGCAGGTGCATCATCCAGGTGAAGGTGCCGAAGGAGATGGCGGTCCATTTCAGGTTGAGGACGGCCGGCGGGCAGGACGGAGGCGCGGTGCCCAGGTTGGATTTCAGGGAGAGCGCGACGCCGAAAGCGATCAGGACCAGGCCCAGGGTGCCGACCAGCCAGCGTGCCGCGATATTTTTCTTGGCCATAAAACTTTCTCAAAAAGGGATACAAAGATGCACAATTATGCGTACATTTGCAAACTTGCGCTATTGACAGTGTATTATTACTCATAGTTATGAAAAAGTTACCGATCCTTATGATGATGCTTTGCGCCCTCGCGGCCTGCAATCAGCGTGGCAAGGGAGCCCTGGACCTGACGGACCTGGACCCCTCCACCTCTCCGAAAGTGGATTTCTACCAGTACGCCACCGGCGGCTGGCAGGTCAAGAATCCCCTCAAGCCTGAATTCTCCCGCTACGGCTCCTTCGACGCCATCCGGGAAACCACCCAGAAGAACCTGAACGAGCTGTTCGAGAGCATGGCCACCCTCCAGGCGGAACCCGGCTCCCTGGACCAGAAGATTGCGGACCTCTACAAGATGGCCCTCGATTCCACCACCCGTAACGCCCTGGGCGCCCAGCCCATCCAGCCTTATATCGCCGAGATCCAGGCGGTCGCTTCCAAGGACGCCCTCGCCGACCTGCTCGGCAAGATGAACCTCTACGGGGAAGGCGGCTTCTTCGGCGCCGGCGTGTCTGCCGACCTGACCGACAGTGACATGCAGGTCCTCTACCTGGGCCAGGGCGGCCTGGGCATGGGCGACCGCGACTACTACCTCCTGGAGACCAACGCCGCGCTCAAGGCCGGCTACCAGGCATTCCTCGTGAAGGCCCTTACCCTCGCCGGCGTGGAGAACGCGGAGGAGATCGCCGCGAAGGACCTGGCGGTGGAAGATGCGATGGCGAAGGTTGCCTGGACCCGTGAGCAGAACCGCGACGTGCAGGCCAGCTACAACCCGATGTCCTCCGCCGAGATCGACGCCCGCTGGCCCGAGGTCCGCTTCGGCCGCGTGTGCGCCGCCGCGAACATTCCCGCCCAGGACAAGGTGGTCGTGGAGCAGCCTTCCTATTTCGACGGCCTGAACCGGCTCTTCAAGGAGTGCGACCTCGAGACCCTGAAGGCTTACCTGCTCGCCCAGTTCGTCTCCGGTTCCTGCGGCGCGCTCTCCGATGACTTCTACACAGCTTCCTGGGAGTTCTTCTCCCACCAGATGTCCGGTGCCCAGGAGCAGCAGCCCCGCTGGAAGCGCGCGATGGGTGTCCCGAACAGCCTCCTCGGCGAGGCCGTCGGCCAGATGTATGTCGAGCGTTACTTCCCTGAGTCTTCCAAGAAGCAGATGGTGGAACTCGTGGAGAACCTCCGCACCGCCCTGGGCCAGCACATCGACGCCCTCGACTGGATGAGCGACACCACGAAGGTCCGCGCCCACGAGAAGCTCGCCGCCTTCACCGTGAAGATCGGCTACCCCGACAAGTGGAAGGACTACAGCACCCTCGCCATCAACCCGGAGAACACCTACTATGAGAACCTCCGCAACGCCAGCGCCTGGTACGTGCAGGACAACCTCTCCAAGCTGGGCAAGCCCACGGACAAGACCGAGTGGGGCATGACCCCGCAGACGGTGAACGCCTACTACAACCCCACCACCAACGAGATCTGCTTCCCGGCCGGCATCCTGCAGAAGCCGTTCTTCGATCCCGAGGCGGATGAGGCGGTGAACTACGGCGGCATCGGCGTGGTCATCGGCCACGAGATGTCCCACGGCTTCGACGACCAGGGCTCGATGTTCGATGCGAAGGGCAACATGGTGAACTGGTGGACCCCGACCGACAAGGCGAAGTTCGACGCCCTCGGCGACAAACTCGCCGCGCAGTTCGACGCCGTGGAGGTCCTCCCGGGTGTCCACGCCAACGGCCGCTACACCCTCGGCGAGAACATCGGCGACCACGGCGGTCTGTCCATCGCGTACTCCGCCCTGGAGAATGCCCTGAACGGCAAGCTGGACAAGCCCGTCATCGACGGCTTCACCCCTCAGCAGCGCTTCTACCTCTCCTACGGAAACATCTGGGCCCAGAACATCACCGACCAGGAGAAGGCCCGTCTGACGAACATCGACCCGCACTCGCTGGCCGTGAACCGCGTGAACGTGTCCGTGCGTAACTTCCAGACCTTCTTCGACGCCTTCGGCATCCAGGAAGGGGATCCGATGTACCGTCCGGAGGAAGAGCGCGTCCACATCTGGTAAATGAGTCCCGACCGCTTCATAGCGCGGAAACTCAAGTTTCAGGGGAAACTCGCGGCGGCGTCGATCGCCGTGAGTTTCCTCGTCATCATCGTCGCCGTCGCCGTCTCGTCCGGATTCAGGCAGTCCGTACGGGACGGGGTCGCGCGGCTGACCGGCGACATCCGGATCGCGCCGTCGTCCGCCGTCGCCGCGGAAGGGGACCCGGTCCCCGTCCACCTGCCGTCGGAGGAAGCCATCCTGGGCATTTCCGGCGTGCAGTCCATCCGTCCGGTCGCCGTCCGAGCGGGCATCGTCCGCAGCGGCGACATCATCCACGGCGTGCTGGTGAAGGGCGTCCCCGACCGTCCCGACTCCAGCCTGTGCGTGTCCATCCCCACCCGCCTTGCGGCCATCACAGGCCTCAAGGAAGGAGATGACATGACTACGTATTTCGTCGGGAAAAAGGTCCGCGTGCGCAAGTTCCACGTGACGTCCGTGCACCGGGACATGCTGGAGATGGACGACAACCTGGTGGTCTATGCGAACCTCGCGGATATCCAGCGCCTGAACGGCTGGAACGAGGACCAGGCGTCCGCCCTGGAAGTGTCTGTGGACCCGGCCCACCGCACCAACCTGTGGGTCAACGAACTGACGGACGAGATCGGGATGCGCCTCGTGCTGAGCGGCGAGGAAGGGGAGGACAACCTGGTCGCCACCTCCTCCGTCCGCACCTACGGACAGATCTTCGACTGGCTGGACCTGCTGGATTTCAACGTGCTTGTCATCCTGGTCCTGATGATCGTCGTGGCGGGCGTGAACATGATCTCGGGCCTGCTGATCGTCCTGTTCCGGAACATCGCCACCATCGGCACGCTCAAGACCCTGGGCATGGGCGACCGCGCCATCGGCAAGGTCTTCCTGCGCGTGGCGGCGGGCGTCGTCCTGAAAGGGATGCTCATCGGGAATGCCGTGGGGCTGCTGTTCTGTTTCTTCCAGCAGGCGACCCACCTCCTGAAACTGGACCCGGTCAACTATTTCGTCTCCTACGTCCCGGTCCATGTGGACATTCCCTGGATCCTGGCCGCGGACCTGGTGGCCTTCGTGGCCATCATGCTGCTCCTGCTGATCCCGACGCTCTTCATCGCGCGGGTGGATCCGGCCCAGACCGTCAAGGCCGAATAATTATCTGGGATAAACCTCCGAATACTCTTCGTACGTGTCGAGCACCTCGCGCACGTAGGCGATGGTCTGCTTCCCGTGGAAACCGGGAACTTCCGGGATGATGGAGACGATGTTGTCCCAGCGGGAGGGGTCCACGCCCAGTTCCTCGGCCGTCCGGATGCATTTCAGGAGATTCCCCTCGCCGCAGTTGTAGGCGGCCAGGGCGAATTTCAGGCGCTCCAGGGAGTCGGCCCCGTGCCCGGCGAACATTTCCGACAGATAGGACAGGTATTTCGTGCCGATGGCCACGTTCACCGCCGGATCCAGCAGGGTGTCCACGCTGTACTGCTCGTTGCGGATCTGCATGAGTCCGACGGCGCCCCGTCCGGAAACGGATTCGTTGATGAACTTGGATTCGTGGTAGATCAGGGCGGAAAGGAGACGCCAGTCCCAGCCCGTCTCGGCGGCATTCTTTTTCACGATGTCGTCATAGGGGCTGATTGAGGTGAGGCTCGTGCCCACGCGGCGCCGGTAGTTCCGGTCCATCTTCCGGATGCCGCCGTTCCCGTTCATCACCGCGATCCAGGCGTTGAGACGCCGGGTTTCGGCATGCCGGTCGTTCCGGAGCACCCAGACGGTGCTGTCGCGGAAGGGGATGGTGCTGATGAAATCATCGGTGTGGAGGCTGTCGGCGCGGTACATCACCAGCAGGTCCACCGAACCTTTCCGGAGCGAATCCAGGTAGTCGGTGCCGCTGGTCGGAGTGATGAATTCGAGTTTCAGCCCATGGTCGTCGGCGAATTCGCGGAGGATGATCTTGTTCATGCCGACCGTCAGTCCGCGGACGGGCTCGCCTTTGAGGTCGATGACGCAGCGGAGCGACTGCGGGGGGTATTCCAGGGCCAGCTGCCGGGTGGTCAGGGGCATCGCGAGCGCGGCCGCGACGACGAGCGCGGTAACCAGCACGTATTTCCAGACGGGATGGCGCATGGAGTCATCGGCCTCTACCGCCCATCATGCCGCCGAAGCCGCCGCCTCCGCCGCTCATGCCGGACCCGGCCCGGTCGGACAGTTTCCGGTTGTTGCCGAGGGACGGATAGAACGGCCACGTGATGCCGAACTTGAAGATCCGGGGCGGATGGATATAACGATGGGCGCTGAAATAGTCGTGTTTCTTGGTCGGCCAGCCCTGTCCGACGTTCTCCATCTTGAGGAAGATGCAGGCCTGTTTCCACTGCAGGTTCATGAAAGCGTCGAGATACGGCGTCTCCCCGTACTGCTGTTCCTTCTGGTTATAGAACGTGCCCGAGACCGGGTTGAAACCCGGGGCATACCATTTCGTGGTGTACCGGGCATCCACGCCGATCTGCATCTTGAGCACGTCTTCTCGTACGACCGGGAACTGGAGGTACCATCGGAGGTTCACGGCCAGTTTCGGCAGCGGAATCACATCTTCCTTGGAAGAAAGCTGGAAGAGGGCGCTGTTCTCGAGCCGGAGGATGCCCAGGTGGAAATCTTTCCGCAAGGCGGCCGTCAGGACGCTCATCGCCTCCGGATTCTGCCGGATCACGCCGAGGGAGTCATAATAGATGTTGTTCGCCAGGAGGGCGTAGCCGGCCGATGCGTAGATCTTCCATTTCGGGAAGTCCAGGGAGGCCTGGATGCGGGTCGTGGAAGTCTTGGAGAAGTCGTTGTCCCACATGAAGTGGTTTGCGTACAGGTGCTGCTCGTAGAAGTCCGGTTCCTTGAGGTCCGTCTCGAAGCGGGCCGTCAGGCTGATCGGGCTCAGGGAGTCGCGGCGGAAAGGGAAGACGCTCAGCTTCGCCTTGCCGCGGATGAAGAAGTCCCCGGCTCCGTGGCCGGCGAAGTCCAGCTGTCCGAGGGCGTCCCATTCGAAGTATCGGCTGAGGCGGCCTTCCGCACCTGCATACGCATAGAGCGTATTCCATTTTTCCGTATCCCTCTTGTACAGGTAGCTGCCCTTCCGGAAGTTGTTGTGCGACAGGTACCGGTCCCCGATGCCGCCTTCCACCTTGGACACGACGGCATTCTCGTGCCAGGGCTGGAACCGCAGGAAGACGCGGTTGTCAAGCCGCATCGTATGCAGGGAGTCGGCGCTCTTGGTCGGGTTGATGTAGAAATTGTTGTTATAGAAAGCCCTTCCGATCGCGTCCGCTGAGGCGATTTCGTCCACGTAGAGCTTGTTGTACACCGACCAGTCGCTGGACGTGCCCAGGAAGACGGAGGTCAAGTCCTTGTCGAGGGTGTCCTTCCGGACATAGCTGGAATCCTTCCGGTGCTTGAAGTCCTGGAGGAAGGATAACGGGAGCCGCACGGATTGGTCGAAGAAGACCGTCCGCTTGGTATACTTGTTCGACGCATTGGACAGGAACACGTCCACTTCCCGGATGTCCTGGAGGACTGTGTCCTTTACGTCGCCGATATGCTGGACACCGCCGTTCTCCACCCGGTTGACGCTGTTCCAGATGATGCCGCCGTGGGCGAGGTACCGCTTGCCCAGCCAGTTGGCCGTGGCGAAGGCGGTCTTGTTGCGCGCCTTCTGGTTCTTGAGGATGCCCGCGCCGCCGTAGGTCTTGTATTCGAGCGCGATGTTCAGCGAGGGGATGATGTTCTGGGTCGTGAAGATCCGGATGTCGTCATTGGACGTGGTCTCGGAATTCAGGAGGTTGCCGTAGTAGGCGAGTTCCGTGTACGGGGTCTTCGTGTTGAACATCGGGATGGAGGAGGGCGTGTAGGTCCAGCTCTCGTACGGGGCGTAATAGCTGACGGTCGACCGCGGGTCCTCCCGCTTGAAATAGTTGTAGGTCTGGACGGCCGATCCGGTCATGCCCAGGAACGTGCCGCCGATGTCCTCCTTCAGGTAGGGATAGTCGTGGAAGTGGTAGTCCGCGGTGGTGTCCCAGGCGAAAGACTCCACCCGGTTGAAGTACGGGTCGTGCTTCCAGGTGACGAGACGCTTGTAGTACAGGCTGTCCGGCAGCCAGGCCGTCTCCAGGATGCGCGGGGTGTTCTCGATGATGCTGTCCCGGATCTGCTTGAGGCTGTCCTTGATTTGCTGGATGGAGTCCTGGCGGTGGATGGTCCGCGCGATCTTCTTCTCGTTTTCGTATCTTTTCCGCTCGGCCTTGGAAAGACCCGCATACCAGCGTTCGAAACGCTCTTTCGCGGCTAACGTGGAATCGGCCAGATACAGGGAGTCGATGCGGGGCCAGTCCAGGGTGTCTCCCGCGGCCATCAGGGAGTCGACGACGAAACGGTGGGTGAAGGAGTCCTTGACGGCCACGTAGTAGCGGTACAGGAAAGGATCGGTGATCCGGAGGCTGTCCGGGACTTTCATCGTATCACGCGCGAAGACCCGGGGCGTGGTGTCGGCGTCCTGGACGGTGACGCCGAAGAAGTCGAAGTCGTCGTCCGAGAGGTCCTTCAGCACGGTGTCTTTCTTCACGGGGGCCGTCTTCACCGTATCCAACTTCACGGCGGCTTTCTTCCCGGTATCCTGCGGCACGGTGTCGCGGCGCAGCGTATCCAGGCGCACCTCCCGAAGGAGCCGCACCCGGGTATCCGGCCGCACGGTCCGGGCGGATTCCACCCCGACCGTCCCGATGACCGTGAGCCCCGCGATGACCGCCGGGACCAGTATTTCGGACCACAGATTTTTCATCAACCTACAAAGATAAGAATAATTTCCGGAATCCCATTTTTCGGTATCCTGTAGGGGAAGTACCAGTAGCTTTTTTTTAGAAATCATCCACCATCTATTGGTTAAAAGACCGAAGATTGATATTTAATGACGAATTCTTTTTATCTTCTTTTTTGACCAAAGGGTAACTTTGTAAAAAATGACAATAATTCTTTTTGTTTTTTAACCTATCAAGCCTATGTTGAGACACTTTTTAAAGGTTGCCGCCTCCGTTATGGTAGTGGCAATGCTAGTGCTGTGTTCAGGCAATGCCTTTGCACAGAACCGCGCTCTGAGCGGAAAGGTTGTTGACGGCACCGGCGCTCCTGTTGTCGGAGCGGCAGTCATGGTTGCTGGCAATTCCAGCAATGGTACCGTCACGGACATGGAGGGACAGTTCAAGATGACGGTCCCCTCAAATGCAACGCTGATCGTAAGCTGCCTGGGTTTTGCCGACAAACAGGTCCAGGTGGGCAATCAGTCTGTCATCACGATTACGCTCGAAGAGGATGTGACGTACCTGGATGAGACCGTGGTCATCGGTTACGGTGTTCAGAAGAAGTCCGACCTCACCGGTGCTGTCGCTTCCGTGCGCGAGGACGACCTCAAGAACCGTTCGACTTCAGATGCCGCCGCCGCCCTTCAGGGAAAGGTAGCCGGTGTCCAGGTCATCACCAACTCCGGCGCGCCTGGAAGCGGCACTGGAATCCAGGTCCGTGGTGTTTCGTCCAACAGCGGCAATATCGGACCGCTCATCATTGTGGACGGCCTCAAGGTCAGCAGCATCCAGTATCTCGACCCTTCTCTGATCGAGTCCATGGAGGTCCTCAAGGATGCGGCTTCCGCGGCCATCTATGGCGCTGAAGCGGGCAATGGTGTGGTTCTCGTCACCACCAAGCAGGGCGGAAAAGGAACGGCATCCGTCTCCTATTCCGGCAAATACATCCTTCAGTCGCTTGCGCATAAGCCTGAGATGCTGAACGCCCAGCAGTTCATCGACTACAAGGAATTGCAAGGTTATGCCATCCAGGATATGCTGAAGAATGCGAATTACAATGGTCTTGATACGGATTGGTTCGATGAATACTTCGGACCTTCCTGGAGTCCCCAGCACACCCTGACCTTCCAGGGCGGTAACAAGAACGGCCATTATTTCGCAGCGCTCAATTATGTCAACCAGGATGGTATCATCCGGGGTGACAAGGATCTTTACAAGCGGCTTTCCGCCCAGTTGAATGCCGATTACAGTCTCACGGACTGGCTTGAGGTGGGAAACAACATCTCGCTCGAACAATGGACGACCAAATCCGTTTCCCAGCAGGGCTATGGCTCCGCCTTCGAGTCTCTCATGACCATCGACCCGACCACTCCTGTCTATTGGACTGATCCCAGCCAGTTCAACCAGGATTACCGGAATAAATACGAGGCGGTCCTGGCCGGCGCTTCCGAGTACCCCTACAGTTTCCTGGGCGACGAGAACGGCTGGTTCGCCACCTCCGCCATCGACGAAACCCGAGGCGGCAGCCCGTTCGTACAGCGGGACGCCACCGACGGCTCGAGCGGAGGCCTCAATGTCAAGGGCGTGTTGTTTGCGAATCTCAAGCCGGTCAAGGGCCTGGTCATCACCAGCCGCTTCGGCTTCCGCATCTCCCAGAGCAACGTACACAGTTATCAGGCTCCTTACTACTCCAACGGTAAAGCGGACACCAAGACATACACCCTCAGGGCTGAAGCCAACACGGGGCTCTACTATCAGTGGGAGAACTTTGCGAACTACAACAAGGTCTTTGCCGGGAAACACAGTCTCAACGTGATGGCCGGTATGTCCTTCATCCATAACAAATCGGATAATGTACACGGTACGGCCACCGGTGCGGACATCCTCAAGGGATACGAGCCCAACTTCCGGTATCTGAACTATGTGTTAGATGATGCGACCAAGAAATTCAGCAACTCTCCCTCCGAGTCTGCAAGCCTTTCCTATTTCGGCCGTCTGGGATACACCTATGACAACCGTTACAGCATCCAGGCGAACTTCCGCGCGGACGCCTTCGACTCCTCGAAACTCTCTGCAAAGAACCGCTGGGGTTACTTCCCTTCCGTCTCCGCCGGCTGGACCATCAGCAATGAGCCTTGGTTCAAGGGGGCCATCACGCCCAGTTCCATTTCCTTCTTGAAATTGCGTGGATCCTGGGGTATCAACGGTAACATCAACGTGCTGAGCGGTTATCCTTACTCGACTTCCATCTCGCTCAACAGCCAGTGGTATCAGTATCACATCGATCAGACCGGAAACGTCTATGGCTCCGCCCCGGACGGTCTTGCGAACCCCAACCTTACCTGGGAAACTTCCAATCAGGTCGACGCAGGTCTGGATGCCCGCTTCCTTGATAACCGGCTTTCCTTCACCTTCGACTGGTTCCGCAAGGAAACCAGGGACCTGCTCGTGTCCTATTCTCCCACTCCGGAATACGGCGTGTCCAGCGTCACCAACAATGCCGGTAATGTGCTCAATACCGGTTTTGAGGCCGAACTCGGTTGGAAGGATGCGATCGGAGACTTCCGGTACGGCATCAATGCGAACTTCTCTTATCTGAAGAACCGGGTCACCTATCTTCTCCCGACTCTTCCGAGGCTCCTGCAGAGCCCGGCTTCGGGCAGCAATTACCCGAACAATACGGTCTTTGAAGTCGGCCAGCCCATCTGGTATATCCGCGGATACATCTATGACGGCATCAACGAGGACGGAACCCCCAACCTCAGGGATGTCAACGAGGACGGCCAGGTCAGCGACGCCGACATGACTTATATCGGCAAGGGTCTTCCCGACTATACCTATGGCATCACCCTCAACTTTGAGTGGAAAGGCCTGGACTTCATCGTGTTCGGTTCCGGGCAGGGTGGCTGCGAGATCCTGAATACGCTCTACCGTCCCGGTTATCACAACTCTCTCCGCTACTACTATCTGAACTCAAAGACGGCGGCGAACCCGAACGGCAAGTTCCCTGAGCCGGCGAAAGTGTCGGGCGACATGAATTTCTGGGGGTCGACTGCCGGTGTGTTTGACGGCTCTTTCTTCAAGATCCGGCAGATCCAGCTTGGTTACACGGTTCCTCAGGTGTGGACGAAGAAGATTCTCATCAATCAGCTTCGCATGTTCGTCTCCCTGGATGATTACTTTACTTTCACCAGCTATCCGGGTATGGATCCCGAGACGGCGACTTCCGGGTCGGCGTCCGGCCGCGGTGTGGATATCGGCGCCTATCCCAGCATGCGTAAATTAATGCTCGGTGTCAATGTTTCTTTCTAATTCACAGGAGATGATAATCATGAAAAAGTATATTGTAGCCCTTACGGCGGTTTGCACGTTATTATTCTGTGCCTGCTCAAAAATGCTGGACATCCCGCAGAAGGGTGTCGTTGCTTACGAAACCTATTATACGTCCGATGAAGCCGCTGAGGCCGCACTGGTGAACGTGTATGCCAACATGGTTCAGAATGTCTACGGTTCCATCGGAAACTGGAATCCCTACTTCTTTATGGTGAACTACTCGGCGGATGATGTATTCGCTGCGGGAAAGAACAAGGACGACCATCCGGATGTGCGTCTTTTCAACGAGTATCGCTATGACGCCACCTATAAGATTATCAAGAATGTGTACACCAGTCTTTATCAGACTATCTACGCCTGCAACCTCCTGATCGACAACTTCACCAAGGAGGGGGCCTATTCCAGCAAGGTGGTGGACCGCTGCATTGCCGAGGCGAGGGTCGTCCGTGCCTGGTGTCACATGACTGCGGCGCTCAACTGGCAGCGCCCGCCGCTGGTGGACCATTGCCTGACCGATGAAGACCCTACGAATGTGGAGTCCCAGAAGTTCCTTCTGGACTGGTGCATCAGCGAATGCGAAGCCGCCATTCCCAACCTGAGGGAAAGAGCCAGCAAACTCGACAAGGATGGCACCACTTATGTGACCAAGGGCTTCGCCCAGTTCGTGGCGGGAAAGTCCGCGGTGTTTGCCGGCGAAATGGATGTGGCCCGCAAATATCTCGGCGACCTGATCAACTCGGGGAAATATGAACTGGTCCCCGGAGATCGCTGGTGGGAGAATTTCCATACCCCGGGAGACGGCAACGAGGAAAAGATCTTCGAGCCGAACTGGGTCTTTGATGCCAACAACTCATCCGGGGATAATACGTCCCGTTCCAGGTGGAATCAGGCCAACACACTCAACTGGCGTGGCAAGAACATGAATTCCTGGGCGGTATGCATGGCGACTACGGGCTGGAACGGCGGAGCTATCAACGGCTATTTCGCCGACAAGTTCCTTGCGCATGACGGCAACGGACCCCGCCGCATGGGCACCTTCTTCACGTCTGACGAATGGCTTTACGGCATCGACAATGAAGGCCATGAGATTTTCGACAAGTTCCCCTGGATGCGCTGGGATACCGACTATGTCGGCGACAACCATACTTCCGGCGAACTGAAGCCGGCCTCTGAATGGACGCTGGCGGACAAGAAGAAGGATCCCAAGAGAGGCATGAATGCCAACGGCCTCTTCGGCCGCACCTACTATATGAACTGGAAGTTCATGTCTCTCGCCGGCATCGATGTCGTCCCTGATGTTTCATCGGGTGCGTCCAATCAGTCCAATGCCAAGTGCGCACGCTATGCCGAAGCCCTTCTCCTTTATGCCGAGGCTTGCATCGGAAGCAGCGATGCCGCCAAGGGTAAGGAAGCGCTCAACCAGATTCAGCGCCGCGCAGAAGTGCCTGAGACCGAACTTACGCTCGCCAATGTCCAGGAAGAGAAGCAGTATGAACTCTGGTTCGAAAGCTGCCGGTTCAACGATGTTGTCCGCTGGGGCATCGCCGACCAGGTCTGCGGCAAGGATCTCGACCGGTACCCTGAGGCTTTCGATGCCATGTCCAAGGACGGCGAGCCTGAACACAGATGGTACTACGTCGAAAGAAAGCCTTATGAAGGCATTCCTCACCAGTTCATCAAGGGCAAACACGAGTATTTCCCCTTCCCTGCCGAGGTCTGCGCGATCAATCCTGCGCTCCATCAGCTGAACGGTTGGGCTGTTGACAAATAGCAGCGTTCCAAAAGACAGTTAAGCAGAATCCCGTTTGGGTATCGTTGGTTGGTTTATTGATGCAGGGCCGCTCCGTTTGGGGCGGCCCTGTTTTTAAATAATAAAGGCGAATTTTGAAAATAATTGATTTTGTGGGGGCAACAATAAGGATTTTTTTATATATTTGTCTTTGAAACCGCAAGTTATCCGATCTAACCTAAGCTTGGCTAGACCTTAATTGGCTCTTTTCCCGGTCTCCGGAATACAAAAAGGGTTTTAATTAAGGACTTTTTGTTTTTGTTGGACACCACTATTTTTAATAACCATTCTCTAACTAGTGATTGTATGAAGAAACTACTCTTGCGGCGGCTCTTGCTGCTAATGGCGTGTATGCTGACGAGCATACAGGTAGTCTTCGGACAGGCTCCGGTTACAGTGAAGGGTACGGTCTCGGATGCAGACGGACAGCCGCTCATCGGCGCGTACGTCATGCCGAAGGACCAGAACACCGGCGTAACCACGGATCTGGACGGTAAGTTCTCCATCGTAGTCCCTCGGGGAACCACGCTCGTGGTCTCTTCCATCGGCTTCATCACCCAGGAAGTGACCGCGGCGCCGACGCTCAACATCGTCATGGAGGAAGACATCTCCATGATCGAGGAGACGGTCGTCGTCGGTTACGGTACGCAGAAGAAGGCCTCCCTGTCCAGCGCCATCTCCAACATCCGGAGCGAGGAACTCACGGCGACCAAGCAGTCCGACGTGCTGGCTTCCCTCCAGGGTAAGGTTCCGGGCCTGCAGATCCGTCAGCGCACGGGTGACGCCGGTGACTTCAACACCGACCTCAAGCTCCGCGGCTATGACGAACCGCTCGTCATCGTGGACGGCATCGTCCGGACGGCGCCTCGCCGCAGCCAGGAGACCAACACCTCCTACTCCAACTCCAGCTCCGCCGTCCTGGCCCAGCTGAACCCGGAGGACATCGAGAGCATCTCCGTGCTGAAGGACGCCTCCGCGGCCATCTACGGTATGGGCGCCCAGAACGGCGTCATCCTCGTGACCACCAAGCAGGGCACCATCGGCGCGCCGACGGTGAAGTACTCCAACCGGTTCTCCTTCGGTGTCCCGACCGCCCTCCCGGAAGAGGTGGACATCATGACCTGGTTCGAGGAGGCGAACGCGATGTACGCTCTCGTGGGCAAGTCGCTCCCGTATCCCCAGGACCTCATCGACCATTACAAGAACGGTGACCCGGGCTATACGGACAACAAGTGGTACTCCCAGTTCTACCGGAAGCACTCGACGCAGATGAACCACCAGATTTCCGTCAACGGTGGTAATAATCAGACGCAATACTACCTCTCCGGCTCGTTCAACACGGATAACGGCATCCTGAACGGCCCGCAGCTGGGCTACAAGAGCTTCTCCTTCCAGGGCAACGTCACGACGAACGTGACGAAGAACCTCAAGGTGGTGTTCCAGTCCAGCCTGAGCTGGAACAACAAGGTGGGCACGCCGTCGAACGCGAACCAGAACTTCTACACCCGCGGTCTGTACTCGGAGCGCTGGATTCCCTGGCAGGTGCCTTCGAACCCGACGCACTGGACCTACAACTCCGGTAACGAGAGCCGTAACGCGATCGGCGCCCTGAACGGTGCGAACGGTTATGACAAGACCTCGGTCTCTTCCTTCGTGAACAGCCTGAGCACCACGTATACCGCTCCGTTCCTGAAGGGCCTGAAGTTCCAGGGCCAGATCGCCTACGACTACCAGCAGCGCGAAACGCGCCAGCTTACTCTCGCGTTCCCGCTGTACGACTGGCTGACGGACGAATACGTCTCCAGCAACAAGGACGAGAACGAAATGACGGAGCGCTGGAACAACCGCCGTCAGCTCTACGGCAAGGCCCAGGCAAACTATAGCGCCCAGTTCGGCAAGCACACGGTCGGCGCCATGCTGGCCACCGAGGCGTCCCTGAACTGGAATGTCGACCTCCGGGGCGACCGCAAGTTCCTTGATTTCTACACGCACGACATCCTGGACCAGGCGGTCGAATCCACGGCGGAGAACAAGGGTTCCCGTTCGAGCAGCGCGAAGGCCGGCTACATCGGCCGTATCAACTACGAATACGCGGGCAAATACATCGTCGAGGCGATGGCGCGCTATGACGGCTCCTCCTTCTACGCCCCTGGCTTCCGCTGGGCCTTCTTCCCTTCCTATTCCCTCGCGTGGAGGGTGTCCGAGGAGAAGTTCTTCAAGAAGGTGTTCCCTTGGATGACGAACCTGAAGCTCCGCTGGTCTGACGGTATTTCCGGCCGGAACCAGGGCTCCGCCTACCAGTACCTGCTGGGTTATTCGAAGACCAGCACGAACTATATGTTCGACGACAACAGCCCGGTGATGGGTTACAACAATACGAAGGTGGCGGAAACCCTCCTTTCCTGGAGCAAGGCCTATATGCGCGACTTCGGTTTCGACTGGGAAATCAACCGCGGCGTGATCGGCGGTTCCATCGACTGGTTCTGGCGCGAGGAAAAGGGTAAGGCCGCCAAGGTGCAGGCCTCCCTCCCGGACATGTATGGTATCGATCTCCCGCAGATGAACCTTGACGCCACGGAGAACGTGGGTATCGACCTCGAACTCTCTCATCGGATGCGGTTCAAGGACTTCAACTACCGCATTACCGCGACGGCGACCTACGCCCGCGAGCGTGACACGTACCAGCAGGCCGAGCGTTACAAGATCTGGAAGTCCTCCCAGGCCTACTATGACGGCCATACGGAAGGCCGCTGGGACAACGCCCTGGACGGCAAGTACTACGAGTGGAACGGCAAGGGCCAGTTCACCGACTGGAACGACATCTTCGACTATCCCGTCCTGTACAATACCTCCTCCTCGAAGAAGATGAACATGGCCGAGATGGTCCCGGGTATGTACAAGATCCTCGACCTCAACGGGGACGGTGTCATTACGAAGCAGGACCGCTACTATTCCTGGAAGGAAGGCAACCCGCCGCTGCAGTTCGGTCTCATGATCTTCATGGAATACAAGAACTTCGACCTCAGTGCGACCTTCAACGGCGCGGCCCTGTCCCACAAGAACATGCAGATGTCCGGCGGTATGGGCTACGGCTGGAGCAAGACGCTCTTCGTCAACCACATGGACCACTACCGGCTGGCTGACGGCTGGGACGATCCGCGCGACCCGAATTCCGTCTGGGTGCCCGGTTACTGGCCGGCCCTCGCCCCGGCTTCCGG
>ONJB01000071.1 GCA_900318015.1 uncultured Bacteroidales bacterium
GCCGACCTCATCCGCGAGGACCTCAAGCTCTTCCCGGAGATCAACAAGTCCACCGTCACGGAAGGCGGCATGGGCATGGGCGGCCGCAGCGCCGTCCAGCTGGAGATTTACGGCTATGACTTCGAGACCACCGAGAACGAGGCCCGGCGCCTCCGCGCGAAGATGCTGGAGAATCCGATCTTCGTCCAGGTGGTCCTGAGCCGCGACCAGTACACGCCGGAATACGAGGTCGATTTCGACCGCGAGAAGCTGGCGCTCAACGGCCTGACCTCCACCACCGCGGCCGCCGCCGTGAGTGCGGCGATGAGCGGTACCGTGGCTTCCTACTATCGCGAGGACGGTGAGGAGTACAACATCCGCGTCCGCTTCGCGCCGGAATTCCGTGAGAGCGTGGAGGATATCGAGAACATCGTGGTCCACAACGCGATGGGCCGCGGCATCAAGGTGCGCGACCTGGGCGAGGTCGTCGAATCCAAGGTCCCGCCCACCATCACGCGCAAGAACCGCGACCGCTACATCACCGTTACCGGCATGATGGCCCGCGGCCACGCCCTCAGTGAAGGCGTCGACTTCGTCACCGCCCTCATGGAGTCCGAGCCGCTGCCGGCCGAGCTGTCCTGGGACATCGGCGGCGACTATGAAGAGCAGCAGTCCATGTTCTCCGACATGATCCTGCTGATGCTCCTCATCGTCATCCTCGTGTACATGGTGATGGCTTCCCAGTTCGAATCCTTCCTGGGCCCGCTGGTGATCATGTTCTCCATCCCGTTCGCCTTCACGGGCGTGGCGCTCGGAAACATGCTGCACGGGCTGGCCGTGGGCGTGATGAGCCTCATCGGCATCATCATCCTGCTGGGTATCGTGGTGAAGAACGGTATCGTGCTGATCGACTATACCATCCTGTGCCAGGAGCGCGGGATGAGCGTCCGCGATTCCTCCGTCACCGCGGCCCGGAGCCGTCTCCGCCCGATTCTCATGACCACCCTCACGACCGTCTGCGGCATGCTGCCGATGGCCTGGGGCCGGGGCGAAGGCTCCGAAATGTGGAACGGACTCGGCGTCACCGTGGCCTGGGGCCTTTCCATCTCCACCCTCATCACCCTCGTCATCATCCCGGTCCTGTACTGCGGCATCACCGAGCACCGCGAGCGCCGCAAGGCCCGGAAAAACGCATAGCCTATGAAAGCGATATTCATTGTTTACAACCAGGCTTACAACCAGGAGATCGTCGAACTGCTGGAGGACTGCGGCCAGCGGGGCTACACCGTCTGGGAGGAAATCGGCGGCCGCGGTTCCGAGACCGGGGAACCCCATCTCGGCAACCACGCCTGGCCTACGCAGAACCATGCTGTCCTCACGGCTGTGGACGACGCGCTGGTGGCGGACATCATGGACCGTCTCCGCGCGACCGACCGCGACAACCCCAAGCTGGGACTTCGCGCGTACGTGTTGCCCGTGGAAGACGCGTTATAATTTTTTTCATTATATTTGCGAAACGCTAAAACTCTATCTGATATGGCAAAGATTGCAACAAATACCAGTTTCGACGAACTCCTCCAGAGCGAGAAGCTCGTCATCGTGGATTTCTGGGCCACCTGGTGCGGCCCGTGCCGCATGCTGTCCCCGCTGCTCGACGAGGTCGAGGCGGAGATGGAGGACCAGGTCGAGGTCGTCAAGGTGAACGTGGACGACGCCGACGAAATCGCGATGCGCTACCACATCATGAGCATCCCCACGCTGCTGTTCTTCAAGAACGGCCAGATGGTGGACCGCTCCGTGGGCGCCATGCCCAAGAGCGCCCTTGTGGACAAGATCAACGCAAATTTATAACCCGATAGTCTTATGAAAAAGATCCTTACCCTGGTCGCCGTAGCGGCCGCTTCCCTCGTCATGGCCTCCAAGGCCCATGCCCAGTTCGGCGTCATCGCCGGTCTGACCTCTTCCAAGGTCAATGCTACCGAGGCTGTCAAGGACGCGAAGAATATCGTCCTGTACCATGCCGGTCTCACCTACAAGTTCGACCTGGGCGCCGGCTTCGCCATCCAGCCTTCCGCCATCTATCAGGTGAAGGGCGCGAAAATCTCCAGCATCGGCGAGACGACCGGTGACCAGCTGAAGACCGGTTATGTCGAGATTCCCCTGAGCATCCAGTGGGGTCCGGACTTGATGGCTTTCCGTCCCTATGCGTTCGCCGAGCCGTTCATCGGCTATCAGATTGCCACCTACAACAAGGGCGCCACTTTCTCCGATGTCAGCAGTGATATCATGAACAAGCTGGAATACGGCTTCGGCCTGGGCGGCGGTCTGGAAATCGCCAGCCACGTCCAGCTGTCCGTCCAGTGGTTCAAGAACCTGGGCACGATGATCAACGACGACAAGGGCAAGACCGGCGCAGAGTGGTGGAGCCACGTCAAGGGCAAGAACTACCAGGGAATCAAGTTCTCCCTCGCCATCCTGTTCTAGAAGATGCCCCAACGCAAGGCGGTCGTCTTCTGCTCGGCCAGTTACGACATCGACCCCAAGTACAACGAGGCAGCGCGTGAAGTCGTTCGCGCGCTGCACGCGTATGGATGGTGGATGGGCCCTCGTCTCCGGCGGCAGTTTCCGCGGGACGATGGGGGTGGTCGCCGATGAGATGGAACGTCTCGGAGGCGTCCACATCGGCGTCCTGCCGCGGTTCATGAAGGGGCTCGAGTATCCGAATCTGACCGAGCTCGTCTGGACTGACACGATGGCGGAACGGAAGGAGCGGATGCGCGAAGGGACTTCGGCGGTCATCGCCCTTCCCGGCGGCATCGGCACCCTGGACGAGCTGATCGAATCGCACGTCCTGGTGAAGCTGGGGCGGTACGACGGCAAGCTGCTCGTCCTGAACGTGGACGGCTTCTTCGACCCTTTCAAAGCCCTGCTGGACCACTATGAAGCGACCGGGATGCTGACGCCCGCCGACCGGGCTCTCATCCACTTCGCCGATACGGTTCCCGAACTGGCCGAGTACCTGAAATAAATGGATATCCGTGCGCTCAAGGCCTTCCTGGCCGGACCGATGGAGGAAGTCTCCGCCTTGCTGGAGGCTTCCCTCCGGAGCGACATCGCGCTGCTGGATGCGACGAACCGGTCCCTGCTGTCGCAGGGCGGGAAATTGATGCGGCCGATGCTGTCGCTCTTGTCCGCCGGCGCCTGCGGGGGGATCAACGGCGATTCGGTCCGTTTCGCGGCCGCCGCCGAGATGATCCACAACGCCACGCTGCTGCACGACGATGTCGTGGACGGAGCGACCACGCGGCGCGGAAAGCCCACGGTCATGTCCATCCTCTCGAGCCCGGCCTCGGTGCTGATCGGCGATTACTGGCTGGTGAAGGCCATCCGTTGCATCCTGGACGCGGACCGTTACAGCGAGCGGGCGATCCGCCTGTTCGCGAAGACGCTCTCCGACCTGGCGGAAGGGGAGATGCTGCAGCTCGAGAAGGCCTCCAGCGGCGATACGACCCGCGAAGATTACCTCCGGATCATCTATTCCAAGACGGCCTCCCTCTTCGAGGCGTCCGTCCTGTCCGGCGCCGTCTCCGCCGACGCGCCGGAGGAATGGACCGCCGCCCTCGCCGGCTACGCCCGGAATCTGGGGCTCGCGTTCCAGATGAAGGACGACATCCTGGATTATGCCGGAGATGAGGCGCTCGGGAAGCCGGTGGGCATCGACCTGAAGGAGCAGAAAATCACGCTTCCGCTGCTCTGTGCGTTGGAATCGGTGCCGGCGGAAGAGGCGGCGGAGATTCGGGCGCTGGTCGGAAGGATTTCCGACGAGCCGGCCCTGGCGGACCGGGTCCGGGCGTTCGTCCTGGAACGGAAGGGCGTGGAACGGGCCGCCGCGGATATGGAAAAATACATCGACGAGGCGGTTTCCTGCCTGGACGAGCTTCCGCCGTCCGCAGAAAAACCGTATCTCGTGGAACTGGCCCGCTATGTGGGCGAAAGGACTTTTTGACCGATGGAAACGATGAGCAGCAACGCGCCCCTCGCGGCGGCCCTCCGGCAGATGGCGGAGAGCGGCCGGATTCCGCATGCGATGCTGTTCCACCAGAATGACGGCGGGGGCGCCTTCCCGCTCATCCTCGATTTCCTGGACGAAGTCTATGGGCACAACCCCCGGGTGAAGAAACTCATCCACCCGGACATCCATTTCATCTTCCCCGTCGCGGGACAGGACAAGCCGGTGTCCGACCGGTTCATCGGCCCCTGGCGCGAGCTGCTGCTGGAGAACCCGTGCTTCTATGAGAACGAGCTCTATGCGGCCATCGGCATTGAGAGCAAGCAGAGCAACATCTCGGTCTTCGAAGCACGCTCCATCCTGGAGAAACTGTCCCTGTCCGCCGTGGAAGGCGGGTATCGGACGGTGGTGGTGTACCTGCCCGAGAAGATGAACCAGCAGGCGGCGAACGCCCTCCTGAAAATGGTCGAAGAACCGCCGGAGAAGACCCTGTTCCTGCTGGTCACGCTCCAGCCGGAAAAGGTCCTGACGACGATTTTCTCCCGCTGCCTGTTCCTGCGTGTACGGCCGTTTTCCCGGGAGGAAGACCGTGTCATCCATGCGAAGGAAGGGGCGGAAACGACGGAGATGGCCGACCTGTTCCACGACCTCCTGGACGCCCTGGTCCGGAAAGACCTCTTGAGCGCGCTGGAGGCGGCGGACGCGGTCGCGGACCTCGGCTCCCGCGAGAAGCAGAAGCGCTTCTGCCGGGTGGCCTCGGAGGGCCTGAGAAACATTTTCCTCCTGCAACAGGGCCTGCCGGACCTGGCGGACCTCCTCGGGGACGAAAAGCCGTTCTATGAGGAGACGGCCGCGAAACTGCGCAAGAATTTCTCCCGCCAGGCGCTCGCCGCCCTGGACCGGGCGCTCCTGCTGCTGGAGCGGAACGTAAACCAGAAAATCCTGTTCACCGACCTGGTGAACCGACTCTATATGACTGCATTATGATCGACACGAACGAGAATGTACGCTATGACTGTTTCCGGGGCTGCGTGATCAGCGGAAACGAGGAGGCGGGGGTGGAGGAGATCCGCTACCGCCAGGGCTGCTGCAAGCTGGAGGTGTACGACTACCTCAAGGGCATCGGCCAGGAACAGTACAACAACTATTTCGAAGTCCGTTTCAAGAATACCCGCAAGGGCTTTTATGTCAATGCTTCCGGACAGACCATCAAGACCGGCGACCTCGTGGTCGTGGAGGCCCAGACGGGCCATGACCTTGGCATTGTCACGCTGGAGGGGCCGATCGTGGCCCGGCAGATGAAATGCCGGGGGGTGGACCCGGAGAAGACGGTTTTCCGGAAGATTTACCGCAAGGCCAAGACCTACGACATCGAGCGCTGGCAGGATGCCATCGCCCGCGAGCAGGAAACCATGATCCGCTCCCGCGTGCTGGCGGCGAACCTGGGCCTGGAGATGAAGATCGGGGACGTGGAGTTCCAGGGCGACGGCACGAAGGCCATCTTCTACTACATCGCCGACGGCCGGGTGGACTTCCGCCAGCTGATCAAGGATTTCGCCGAGGAGTTCCATATCCGGGTGGAGATGAAGCAGATCGGCGCCCGCCAGGAAGCCGGCCTGATCGGCGGCCTGGGCATCTGCGGCCGGGAACTGTGCTGCGCGAACTACATCACGGAGTTCAAGTCCATCACCACCTCCGCGGCGCGGGTCCAGGACCTGTCCCTGAATCCGCAGAAGCTCGCGGGCCAGTGCGGCAAGCTCAAGTGCTGCCTGAACTACGAGGTCTCGAACTACATGGACGCGCACTCGCGCATCCCGAAGGTCTCCGAGCCGCTGGAGTTCGAGGACGGCCTGGCCTACCTGGTGAAGACGGACATCCTGGCGGAAACGATGTATTTCTCCTACGAGAAGGGTTCCCTCGCCAAGATGTATCCGCTCCCGGCCTCCGAGGTCCGCGAGATCATCATGATGAACCGTAACGGCCAGAAGCCCGAAACGCTCCTCCCGGACGCCGAACCCGTCGCTCCGGAATTCGTCACCGCCGTCGGTGACGACAGCATCTCCCGCTTCGACGAGGCCCGCAAGAAGAAGCGTCGCAACAAGAATCGGAACAACAAGAACAAGGGCAACAAGGCTGCGGCCGGAAACAAGCCGAAGAAGGATGCATAAACTCCTTCATATCCTCCCTTTCCTGCTCCTCTTCACAAGCTGCCGCGAACCTATGTCGGTGGAGAAGTTCGTGAAGGGGGAGGGGCCGTATACGTTCTTCGTGGATCTGTCAGATTCGACCGCGTCGTATGATTTCGATCTGTACACGAGGGTCGATGCGCCGGCGGATTCGCTGCGGAAGCTGGCGGCATTGCCGCTGCAGGTGACGTGGACGTCGCCGACGTTCCATGTGTTCCGGGAAGAGGTGTATCTGCCCATGGAAGGGAAGATGTCGCTCTTTTCCAAGCAGGTGCGGGTGCCGTACCGGGCCGGGGTCCGGCCGGAGGAATGGGGTCCGTGGCAAGTGGTCGTGCGGGTGCAGGACCCGCCGGAGGGCCTGTGCGGCATGGGCCTCGTAGTCGTTAGAAAACGAGAAGGATGGGACACGGAAAACTGAAGAAATTTGCCGAGAACGAGACGTTCCGCTGCCTGCTGCAGCCGGACGCTTCGTCGGTATTGGCCAAACCGGAAGGTTCCCGGGAACTGGTCCTGCGGGACCATCCGATCAAGGGGAACTGGAACCGGGATATGTTCGAAAAACCCCAGCCGATTGTGCTGGAGCTGGGTTGCGGCAAGGGGGACTACACGATTGCCCTGGCCCGCAGGCACCCGGAAATGAATTTCATCGGCGTGGACATCAAGGGTGCGCGCCTATGGAAGGGCGCCAAGGAGGCTACGGAGGAGAAGATGGGCAATGTCGCCTTCCTCCGCACGCGCATCGAGTTCATCGACGCCTTCTTCGGCCCCGGCGAGGTTTCCCAGATCTGGCTCACGTTCTCCGACCCGCAGCTCCGCGGCAGCGAAAACGCGCGCCTGACATCGCCGCTGTTCCTTGGGCGTTACAGCCATTTCCTGGTCCCTGACGGCATCGTCCACCTCAAGACCGATTCCCGCTTCCTCTACGAGTATACCCGGTCGGTCATCCGGGCCAATTTCCTGACCGTCCTCGCTTTCGGGACGGACATCTACCACCAGGGCATCCAGGCGGGGGACGAGCTGGAATGGGACTTGTTGGACGTGTTCGAAGTGAAGACGTTCTACGAGACGATGTTCTTGAAGATGGGCCTGCCCATCACCTACCTAGCGTTCCGGCTTCGCCGGCCCGACCTCCTGGAGGGCACACCCTTCGCGTATCCGGAGGACTTCGATGCGGCCTTCTGGCGCGAGGCCGAAGGCCCCCGCCGGACGTTCAGCCATCAGCCGACGAAGGGATAGATCAGTCCCCTGTGTCCCCTGTTTTTGGATATTACGAAGAAAATAGCTTACTTTGCAATTCCCCAAGAGGGTTTTGTTGTACACGCGTCATCCGTCAGATTATGAAGAGGTTTCTGTTCCTTATTGCCTTCGTGGCGATCCTGGTCCCTGCCCGTGCGCAGGCCCCGGCCGATTCCGCCGAAGTCCATGCTTCCTCTTTCAGCATGGGAGCCGGCCTCTCGCTCGGGCTCATGGACGGCGTGGGCGTAGGGCTTTCCGTCCAAGTCATCGACAATCTGAACGTACGGGTCGGGTACGGTTTGATTCCGTCGTTCCTGATTCCCGAATACGGGGTCTCTGTTCCCCAGTTGGGCAGCTATCCCGCCGTCAACACGGCGGTCAGCGGCAGAGTCCGTTCCAGTGGCAGCCTCCTCGTCGATTATCACCCCGGCGGCAAGGCTTTCCGGGTGACCGCAGGCCTGTTTTTCGGTTCCAAGAATCTTGTCAACCTGTTCAATACCAAAGCCTTGCCCGAAGCGTATCGCAATGCGGGCGTCAGCTATTATCTGGATGGAGACAAGAGTGATATCTCCAATTTCTATCGGATCCAGCCCGATGAGAAGGGATTCGTGTCCGGCCTTCTCCGCACCGGTGCCGTCCGGCCTTTCGTGGGGATCGGTTTCGGCTCCGCCATTCCGCGCAAGCGGGTAGGCGTGACCTTCGACCTCGGCGCGGAGTATATCGGAGGAATCGAAGTCCGGACCGACGCCCGCAACGTGATGGGTGACGTCGAGAGCATTCCGCTGTCGACCGCCGGCGTCAAGCAGACGATCCAGGACATGGCCGGCAGCGCTTCCGGGAAATCCTATGACCGCTATGCGGCCTATGTCGACAAGCTTCGCTCCATCCCGGTCCTTCCGGTTGCGAGGCTCTGCGTTTTTGTGAAATTGTTTTAATGAATCGGTATATGAAAATTGCTCATCTCCTGATGGCGGCGCTGCTTGTGCTGCCCGTTTTCTCCTCCTGTGGCGGGAAAGAGGAGCCTGTGAAGCCGGTCACCCCTGTCAATCCCGACAAGCCGTCGAATCCCAATACTCCGTCGAATCCCGATACGCCCCCGACTCCTCCCGAGCCGGAAATTGAAACCCGTCGGACGTTCACTTTCGGCGACAACATCATTTCCACCAGCGGAAGCGGCGATTTCGTGGCCGTGCTCAAGAAAGGTGTCGTCACCAGGGCGGGCGGCAGCCGCGACATCTTTACTGGCTCGTTCTCTTTTGACAAGACGACGAAGACCTTCTCGTACACGAAGGTCGGCAAGATCGAGATGCTGGAAGACAAGAGTATCGCATTCACCCCGGTCGGCGGTACGCGTACCGAATACAAGGCCGAGGAAACGGAAATCGTTTCGGACGAGAACGCCGCCGCCAACCGCCTGAACGGCAGCTGGGTCGTCGAGGAGACCATTCTCGATTATCGGGGCGGGAACTATACGTTCGCCGGCCTGGACCTCAATGAAGTGGAGGCCAAGGCCCGGGAAGCGGGTTATGAGTTCACGACCCACCTGGATCCCGACATGGTCGTCACCAAGATCATCATCACCGACGCCTTGGCAGGGGTGGAGTTCAAGAACGGACAGTCCTATGCGGCTAAGCATACCCTTCGCCAGGGGAACGAGTTCAAATTCTCCGAGTTCACCAAGGGGCTGGAAGGGACGGCAACCGTCCAGTTCAAGGACGACAAGTGCTTCATTACGGCCGACACGACGGTCGACGAGTTCCCCGCACACCTGATCATCCGGCTCGCGCCCAAGAAATGATGAGGGGGCCGGGTGCCGGCTCCTAGGACGGCACCACCCAGTGGATGCGGACGCCGTCGCGCTCCATGCCGCGGAACCAGGTCATCTGGCGCTTGGCGAACTGGTGGATGGCGTTGGCCAGGAGGATGTGCATCTCGTCGTAGGAGAGTTTTCCCAGTACATACTGCGTAACGAACTTATATTCAAGGCCGTACCAAATCAGGTCATCGGCCGGGACGCCGCTGTCCAGCAGGCCCCGGATCTCTTCGATGAGGCCGTCTTCCAAGCGTTCGTCCAACCTGCGGTCGATGCGCTCGACGCGTTCCTCGCGGGAGACGAGAGTTCCGATGTAGAAGGTCTTCTGTGGCAGGCGCTCCGCCGGGACTCCGTTCTCGCGGTCGAACTTGTAGGCCCGGGTGGCGGACTCGATGTACAGGCCAGAACCGCCGCATAGGATGGGCACGCAGCCGCGGGCGCGGACATCGGCCCAGGCATCGGCGAAGGCCGCCTGATACTCGTAGATGTTGTATTTGCTTCCCGCCGGGACGATGTCGATCAGGTGGTACGGCACCTCGCCGTACTCACCGAGGTCCTTTCCCGTCCCGATGTCCATCCCGCAGTACACCTGCCTTGAATCGGCCGACAGGATCTCGGCATGGCCGATTGCCCGCGCCAGCTGCACCGCATAGCGGGTCTTGCCGGAGGCGGTGGGGCCGAGGACGCAGATGAGGTCGATGTTTCCGTCGGCATAAGCCTTCGCCAGGGTGGGAATGTCGAGGGTTTCGGGCTCGGGCATCGCCGCCATCGGCGGAATGCCGGGCCGGTCGGGAAGGAGATTGGTCTTGTTGGGCAGGGACATGATACAAAATTAGAGAAAAAGCCGTACCTTTGCAACCCTATGCCGAAAGCGAAGAGCACCATCCAAATCAAGAACCGCCGGGCCTCGTTCGATTACGAGTTCCTGGAGACCTATACCGCCGGCATCCAGCTGGTGGGCACGGAGATCAAGTCCATCCGGGCGGGCAAGGCTTCCCTCCAGGACGCCTACTGCTTCTTCGTGGGCAACCAGCTCTTTGTCCGGGGGATGAACATCGCCCAGTACCACTGGGGCTCCTGGGGCCAGCACGAGCCCGTCCGCGACCGCCGGCTCCTCCTCACCCGCAAGGAGCTGAACCACCTGCTGATGGAGGACAAGAAGACCGGCCTCACCATCGTCGCCGTCAAACTCTTCATCGCCGACAACGGCTACGCGAAGCTCCTCATCGCCCTTGCCAAGGGTAAGAAGGAGTACGATAAGCGCAACACCATCAAGGAACGCGACGTCCGTCGCGAGATGGATCGGGGGGACTATTAAAAAAGTTAAACTTTTTCTTGCAGATTCAAAAAATAGTCGTACCTTTGCCGTCCCAAAAACAGAAGTGGAGAGATTTGGATTGCTTGCAACCACTCAAAAAAATGCTAAATTACATT
>ONJB01000064.1 GCA_900318015.1 uncultured Bacteroidales bacterium
CCTGGCCGGCTTCCCGAAGGACCGCTACTGGATCTACCAGGCCCGCTGGCGCCCGGAACTGCCGATGGTCCACATCCTTCCGCACTGGACCTGGCCCGGACGCGAAGGCGAGGTGACCCCGGTCCATGTCTATACCTCCGGCGACGAGGCGGAACTCTTCGTCAACGGGAAGTCCATGGGCCGGAAGGCCAAGGACGGCTACCGCATCGTCTGGGACGAAGTCGTCTATGAGCCCGGCGCCCTGAAGGTGGTCGCCTACAAGAACGGCGCGCCCTGGGCGGAGTCCGAGGTCAAGACAGCCGGGAAGGCCGACCGGACAGCCCTGTCGGTCGATTTCGCCGGCGACGACCTGACCTTCGTCACCGCCAGCGTCCTGGACAAGGACGGGGTGGTGGCGCCCGATGCCGACAACCTCCTCTCCTTTAAGGTGAAAGGCCCCGGCGTCCTCGTCGCGACCGACGCCGGCGACCCGACCTGCCATACCCCCTTCCACAGCCCGGAAATCCAGGCCTTCCACGGCCTCTGCTCCGCCATCGTCCGGCGGACCGGCCCCGGGGAGATTACGGTCTCCGTGTCCTCCAAGGGCCTCAACGACTCGAAAATCATCCTGCCATGAAAAAGATACTCCCCATCCTTGCGCTCGCGCTGACCCTTTCCGCCGCCGCCCAGCAGCCCCGGAAAGCCGAGCCCCAGAAGGTCACGAAAGCCAATTATGAGCTCGCCTCCCGCTTCTCCCAGAAACGGGTGGGCCAGCTGGTGTACTCCACCCGGATCACCCCGAACTGGTTCGCGAACAGCGACCGGTTCTGGTACAGCTGGAAGACCGCCCAGGGCACGAAGTACTACCTCGTGGACCCGGCCACCGGCAAGAAGTCCGAGATCTTCGACATGGACAAGCTGGCCATGCAGATCACCGAGATCACCCGGGACCCGTACGACGCCCAGCACCTCCCGCTGCAGCTCCAGCTGAAGGACGACAAGTACTTCCAGTTCGACATCACGTCCAAGACCGAGAAGAAAGACACTTCGGCGAAGAAGAAGGGCCGGACCGAATACGTCAAGTACCGGTTCTACTATGACATCGCCACGAAGAAGCTCACCTGGGACACCGACGAGCACACGCGGAAGTATCCCGCCTGGGCGAACGTCTCCCCCGACGGCACCAAGGGCGTGTACGTGAAGAACTACAACCTGTACCTGATGGACTCGACCTCGCTCCGCAAGGCGGCGAAGGACGAGAAGGACAGCACGATCGTGGAGAAACGGCTCACCACCGACGGCACGGCCGAGTTCTCCTGGAACGCGAACAGCTATTCCGGCGACTCCCAGACGGACACCACGAAACGCTCCCCCGCCTCCATCTCCTGGTCGCCGGACGGGAAGCATTTCGCCATCGTCCGCTGGGACATGTCCAAGATCAAGCCGCTCTGGGTGATCAACTCCGTCACCGAGCCGCGTCCGACCCTGGAAACCTACAAGTACCAGATGCCCGGCGAGCCCGGCCCCACCCCGTACCTGTACGTGATGGACACCGAAGGCAACAAGCAGGCGGTGCGGATCATCGCCTTCAAGGACCAGGACTTCGACATCCTGTCCGCCCCGCGTACGCAGAAGGACAGCTACAAGGAGTTCCGCGGCGGCCGATGGATGGGCGACAACAAGCATTTCTGGGTCTCCCGCGTGAGCCGCGACCTCAAACGCCTGGACCTGTGCCGCGTGGACGTGGGCTCCGACAGCACGAAGACCATCGTCTCCGAGCGGATGAACACCTATGTGGAATCCCGCAGCCCGCGTTTCCTCCCCGACGGCAGTTTCGTCTGGTGGTCCGAGCGCAACGGCTGGGCGAACC
Source organism: uncultured Bacteroidales bacterium (assembly GCA_900318015.1). Lineage (GTDB taxonomy): Bacteria > Bacteroidota > Bacteroidia > Bacteroidales > UBA932 > Cryptobacteroides. The sequence continues at coordinate 1,850 of ONJB01000064.1, forward strand.
TCTACCTCTACGGGCCTGACGGCACGCTCAAGCGCAACCTCACCGAGGGCGCGTTCCATGTGGACGACGTCCTGGCGGTGGGCGACGGATACCTCCTCGTGGCCGCCTGCGGCGTCAACAAGGAGGAGAACCCTTACCAGATGCATACCTTCCGCGTTCCGCTCGCGGGCGGCCCGATGCAGCAGCTGGATATGGACGACATGGACGTGAAGGCGGTGGCGCCGGATGACGGCAAGTATTTCGTCGCCAATTACTCCCGCGTGGACTGCAAGCCTGCGGCGGCCCTGATTTCCGCCGCCGGGAAGCGCACCGACCTGGAAGAGGCCGACTTCAGCCAGCTCTTCGCGGCCGGCTACAAGTTCCCCGAGCGCTTCGTGGTGAAGGCGGCCGACGGCATCACGGACCTCCACGGCGCCATCTACAAGCCCTTCGACTTCGACTCCACGAAGCGTCTCCTGGTCCAGCGGCATGACCCGCATCGACCGGCTCGCCCAGATCGGCATGATCGTCATCACCGTGGGCAACCGCGGCGGCCACCCGAACCGTTCCAAGTGGTATCACAACTACGGCTACGGCAACCTCCGCGACTATGGCCTGGAGGACCAGAAATACGCCATCCAGCAGCTGGGGATGCGGCATAAGTACATCGACCTGGACCGGGTGGGCATCCACGGCCATTCCGGCGGCGGCTTCATGTCCACGGCGGCGATTCTCCAGTACAACGACTTCTTCAAGGCGGCCGTCTCCTGCGCCGGCAACCATGACAACCGCATCTACAACCGCTGGTGGAGCGAGCAGCACCACGGCGTCGCCGAGAAGATCGAGAAGGGCGACACCACCTTCGTGTACAAGATCGAGACGAACCCGCAGATCGCCGCCCGCCTGAAGGGCCACCTGATGCTGGTCCACGGCGACACGGACAACAACGTGAACCCGGCGAACTCCATCCGCGTGGCGAACGCCCTCATCCGGGCGAACAAGCGGTTCGAATATGTGATCATGCCGGGCCAGCGCCACGGCTTCGGCGACATGAACGAGTGGTTCTTCTGGAAGATGGCGGACCACTATTCCCGCTGGCTCATGGGGGACAAGACCCCGAGGCCCGTCGACATCGGCGAAATGAACAACGACTGACGATATGAAACGCTTCTTACCCTGTGCGGCAGCCCTTCTTCTGGTGACCGGCTGCAACCTGCGGACCACCACCTACTCCGACGAGCAGGCGACGCCCCTCGGCGAAGGACAGACGGACTCCCTGCTGCAGTCCGTGTCCATCGAGTATCCCGTAAAGGGAGCCAAGGCGGAGGTCCTCGCGAAGATCGAGGACGGCATCCTGAACACCGTCTTCGACATGGAGGAACTCCCCGGTTCCGTGGAGGAGACCGCCCTCCGTTACGAGGACAACCTCAAGGACGAGTACTTCAACGAGTATGAAGGCCAGGAGGGAGGCTCCGGCACCCGTACCTGGGAGGACCACGTCAACGGCTACTTCTCCGGCCGCTACAAGCAGTTCCTGTCCTACATGGTGGAAATCTACAGCTTCCGCGGCGGCGTCCACGGCATCAACACGATGACGCCCGTGGTCTTCGACAAGAACACCGGCGACGTCGTGCCGGAGGAAGCCTTCTTCGCCGACGGCTACCGCGAGCCGGTCGCCGCCCTGCTCCAGGCGCACCTCCCGGAGGCCCTGGAGAACGACAAAGACGCCCTCGCGGCCGTCTTCGAGCCCGGCCTCCTGGGCCCGAACGGGCTGTACGAGGTCACGAAGGACGGGGTCACCTGGTACTACCAGCCCTACGACATCGCCCCTTACTATCTGGGCGTGATCTCCATCTCCGTCCCCTGGAATGAACTGAAACCCTACGTCCGGTAATGGCGATCGATTATCTGCAGGGTGCCAGGCTCCAATTCGTCGGCCTGCACTATGAAACGAGCCTGTACGAGCTGCACGGCCCGCAGTTCACGAACCGGTACTACATCCTGAGCGGGGCGGGGACCCGGCAGCTGATGGCCTTCCCGGAAGTCGTCGGCTTCGACTCCTACCAGGCCATGCTGCCCGCCACCGTCGCCGCGCTCCGCCTCCTGTTCCCCGGCGCGGGCGGCGACGTGGACATCCTGACCATCCTCCGCGGCGGCCTGAACTACCCGGTGGAGGAGGCATGCGCCCGCAACGGCATCCGCGTGCGGGACATCCATTTCGTCTCCTGCGAGCGCATCATCGAAAATCACATCATCACCGGACTGGACATCAAGTACGAGAAGATCCGCGTCTCCAAGGACCGTGTCCTCGTCATCGGCGACATCATTGCGACGGGCGACACCCTGCGGCTGTGCCTGTCGCAGGTGGTGGACCGCTTCCGCCGCCGCGGGGGCAGCATCCGCAAGATCATCTTCTTCACCATCGGCGGCACCCGCGCCATCGGCCTGATGGAAAAGATGGCCGACGACATCCGGGCCGTCTTCCCGGAATTCGAGGGTTTCGAGTGCTTCTTCTACGAAGGCATCTTCACGGTCTATGAGAACCCGGGCGCTACGGGCATCAACGTGCCGGACATCGACTTCGGCTGGAAGGGCGGATGCATTACGCCGGAATTCCGCCACTTCGTGCTGGGACACCCCTATTCCCTGCTGGAGAAGTGCATCATCTACGACGGCGGCGCACGCCGGTACGAGATCCCGGTCCATTTCCACGAGGCGCTGGAGTACTGGGAAGGCATCTGGGGCCGGGCCGCGCAGATCGACCCGGTGGCCCTTGTCGCCGAGAAACTGGGCTACGACCACCCGCTCTCCTACGAGGAGTGGCTGGAAGTCAATCATTTCCAGGATCTGCCGGAAACCGGCCTCCTGGATCTCTGGAACGAGGAGACAGCGCTCCTGGAGAACGCCGCCGCCCTCTCGCTGGAAGCCATCGCCCTCCAGCGCATCAACGCCATCAATGCAATCCTGAAACAATATGAGTAACAAGAAGATCACCGATGTCGACTACACGACATCGCCGGTCGATGCGGCCGGACGCAAGAGCAACCTGAGCATGTTCATGGTGATGCTCGGATTCACCTTCTTCTCCGCCAGCATGTGGGTGGGCCAGCAGCTGGCCGCCGGCCTGGACTGGTGGGGCTTCGTCTGGGCCCTGATCCTGGGCGGTATCATCCTCGCGGCCTACACCGGCACCCTGGGCTGGATCGGCGCGGAAAGCGGCCTGTCGCTGGACATGCTCGCCCGCCGGAGCTTCGGCACCAAGGGCAGCTGGCTCCCCAGCGCGATGATCAGCTTCACGCAGACCGGCTGGTTCGGCGTGGGCCTCGCGATGTTCGCCATCCCGGTGGCGAAGGAGCTCATGGGCCTGGAAGTGACGCCGGATTCAATGCCCTGGCAGGGCTACCTCCTGGTCGCCATCGCCGGTATCCTGATGACCGCCAGCGCCTATTTCGGCATCAAGAGCCTCACGATCATCAGCTACATCGCCGTCCCGGCCGTCGCCATCCTGGGCACCGTCGCGATGATCATGGCCGTCCGCAACGGAGACGCCGGCCTGGTCGAGCAGTTTGCGAAGGGTTCGAAGGACCTCGGTGTCATCGCGGGCGCGGGCCTCGTCGTCGGAAGTTTCGTTTCAGGCGGCACGGCCACCCCGAACTTCACCCGCTTTGCCAAGAGCGGAAAGGTGGGACTCTGGATCACGGTCGTGGCCTTCTTCATCGGCAACTCGCTGATGTTCCTGTTCGGCGCCGTGTCCAGCATCTATGTGGGCGGTAACGACATCTTCGAGGTCATGCTGAACCTCAACCTGTTCTACCTCGCCGTCTTCGTCCTGGGCCTGAACATCTGGACCACCAACGACAACGCCCTGTACACCGCGGGCCTCGGCCTGTCCAACATCTTCGGCCTGTCCAAGAAGACCTGGGTCATCATCTCCGGTCTCATCGGCACCGTCGCGGCCGTGTGGCTCTACTGGAACTTCTGCGACTGGCTGAACGTGCTGAACTGCACCCTGCCGCCGGTGGGCATCATCCTCATCCTCCACTACTTCTGCAACCGCGGGAAGGAGGTCAAGGAGCCGGTGGTGGACTGGAGCGCGGTGGTCGGTGTCATCGCCGGTGCCGTGGTCGCGAACCTCGTGCACTGGGGCTTCGCCTCCATCAACGGCATGGTCGTCGCCGCCTGCTGCTGGGGTATCGGCCAGCTGATCTTCAAGCGCAAGTAAGGTCCGGCGCGTATGGTTACCGAATGGATCATCACGGAAATCGACGGCAAGATCGCGTCCATCGCCGCCGATTACCGGCACTTCGCCGAGATCGCGGCGAAAGTGGCCCAGCTCCCCCCGACCAGCGTCGATGTCATCACGACCCAGAAAGTCTCCACAGATGAACTGATCGCGATGGCGGGAACGCTCACGTGGGAGGATTTCCGCCTGTTCGGCACCAAGTTCCAGCTCGGCGTGTGGAAGACGCTCTTCGAACTGGAACCCCGCCTGTACAGCTACTCCGAGTTCGCGGCGCTCTGCGGCAACCCGCAGGGCGTCCGCTCGGTCGCGCATGCCGTCGCCATCAACCCCATCACCTACGTCTTCCCCTGCCACTTGATCATCCCGAAAGAGTCCCTGGACAAGGCCCGCGAAATCCGCGCCGTCGCCGAATCCACCCTCTTCAAGGGCAGCGACCTGTACCTGCTGGACAGCATCGACGTGGGGGAATACGCCTATGGGCCCGAAACCAAGCGGGAGCTCATCAAGCGCCATCTGAAACGGTAAGGGATGGCCCTCCTGGAAGTCTGCTGCGGCAATCCGGAAAGTGTCGATGCCGCCGTGCTCGGAGGAGCGCGGCGCATCGAACTTTGCGCGGACCTCGAGGCCGACGGGCTTACTCCGCCTACGGCCTGGATCCGGGACGCCAAGAGCCGCTACCCTTCCCTGACCGTCCATGTGCTGATCCGCCCGCGGGCGGGGGATTTCGTCTACTCGCCGGCGGAGGCCGATGCGATGGCCGCGCAGGTCGAAGAGGCCCTGGAAGCCGGGGCGGACGGGATTGTCATCGGGGCATTGACGCCGGAAGGGGATGTGGACGTGCCCTTGATGGAGCGGCTGGTTTCGCTCGTGGAGTCTTATAACCTGGCTGCCGAACTGGTGCAATCCGACCTCTGTCACGCAGCCAACGACAGCCATTTCTTCCCCGGACCTTCCCGCCGGGTAAGCATGACCTTCCATCGGGCTTTCGACCGCTGCCGGCGACCTTTCGAGGCGCTGGAGCAGATCATCGCCCTAGGCTGCGACCGCATCCTGACCTCCGGGCATGCGGCGACGGCGGAGGCTGGGGTGGCGACGCTGCGGGAGTTGCAGCGCCGCGCCGACGGAAGGATTGGAATCCTTCCCGGCAGCGGCGTCACGCCCGACAACGCTGCCCGCATCCTTGCGACCACCGGCTGCACGGAGATCCACGCCTCCGCCTCGGTAACCCGCGGCGGGAAAAAGGTAACGGACGCGGACCTGGTCGCCGGAATCCTCTCGGCAATTAACGGGTAAACGACATTTTTTTGCGTTTTAACGACGGATTGCCCGAAAATCCGTACCTTTGCCCTACCATGAAAGCGAAAGGAAAGAAAATCGAGACGAAATTGGAAGGCTGGGTGGACCTCGGCGTATGCCTGGTCCTCATCCCCAGCCTCGTGTCGGTCTTCCCGGTCAACGAATGGATCCTCTGGCGCGCGTCGGACGTCATCGTCTACCTGCTATGGACCTACTTGTGCTGGTACCTGGGACGGCATCTGGTCCCGGCGCTGTTTGATACGCACAAGCGATGGACCGCGCTGGCGGTCGTCTTCATCGCCACGGTGCTCACTTACCTGATGAGCCTGAAACAGGTGTCCTTCCCCCGGGAGATGATCGCAGACCGGCCGCCGCGGCTGTATATGTACCAGCAGGCTGTATGGGTGCTGTACATCGCCGCGATGGGCGTCGGGCTCGCCACCGGCTTTCTCGCCAGGAAGACCGGGCGGCTGGAACAGGCGAAGGACGAGCGGACGGCAGCGCAGGCTGTGCAGTCCGCCGTGGAAGCCCTGGCCGCCCAGGCCGTCGCCGGCGAGACCGTGACCGTGAAGGCGGACTACAAGGACGTTACGGTGCCGCTGGCCGCGATCCAGTACATCGAGGCCCGGAACAACTACGCCTGCCTACACCTGGACCACCAAGAAGACGTCGTCTCCCAAATTACCATGAAAGCCCTGTTGGAGATGCTTCCGGAGGGGAAGTTCGTCCGCATCCACCGGTCCTACATCGTCCCGGTGCACCGCATCGAAAGCAAGAAGGCCACCTCCGTGAAACTCGTCGGCGTGGACACGCCCCTGCCGGTGGGCCGCGCCCATAAGGAGAACCTGAAATGAAGCAGAAAGAGAGTCCCGATCCGTCGTTCTACAACGGCGGCCGCAAGACACACTGGGCGGTCGTCGCCTTCGCGATGATCGGCTCGTGCATGTCGGGCGTGACCTTCGTCTCCGTCCCGGGCATGGTCGGCACGAGCGGTTTCGGTTACCTGCAGATGTGCCTCGGTTTCTTCCTGGGCTACCTGGTCATCGCCTTCGTGCTCACGCCCCTGTATTTCAAGCTGAACGTCGTCTCCATCTACCAATACCTGGAAAACCGGTTCGGAATGGCTTCCTACAAGACCGGCGCGTGGTTTTTCTTCATTTCCAAGATGCTGGGCGCTTCGGTCCGGCTGTTCCTCGTATGCCTGACCCTGCAGCTGCTGGTGTTCGGTCCCCTGGGCCTCCCCTTCTGGCTGAATGTGGTCTGCAACGTGGCCGTCTGCCTGGCGCTCACCTTCCGCCACGGCGTGAAATCCGTCATCGGCGTGGACGTCGTCCGGACCGCCTGCATGATCGTGGCGGTCGCCCTCTCGATCTTTTTCATCGGCCGGGACCTCGGCGGCATCCGGATCCACGAACGGGTATTCTTCTTCGACGACGTGAACCACCCGCAATACTTCTGGAAACAGCTCCTGGGCGGCCTGTTCACGGTCATCGCCATGACCGGCCTGGACCAGGACATGATGCAGCGCACCCTGGCCTGCAAGGACTACCGGGACTCGCAGAAGAACCTCGTCGTCAGCAGTCTCCTGCAGACGGTCGTCATCGCCGGTTTCCTGTGCCTGGGCTCGCTCCTGTACCAGTTCGCGGCGGCGCACGGCATCCCCGAGACCGGCGACAGCCTCTTCCCGGCCGTCGCCACCGGCGGCCTCCTGCCCGCCGTGGTGGGCGTCCTCTTCGTCGTCGGCCTCCTGATCAGCGCCTACGGCGCCGGAGGATCGGCCCTCACCTCCCTGACGACCTCCTTCACGGTGGACATCCTGGGCAAGGCGGGCGAAGTCAAGACCCGCAAGCGCGTCCACCTCGCGATGGCCGTCCTGATGGCCGTCACCATCGTCGTCTTCAACGCCCTCAACAGCACCAGCGCCATCGACGCCGTCTACAAGCTCGCGAGCTACACCTATGGCCCCATCCTGGGCCTCTTCGCCTTCGGCATCCTCACGAAAAAGCAGGTGAAAGACAAGTACGTGCCCCTCGTCGCGCTCCTCGCCCCGGCCATCTGCCTCGTCCTCCAGCTCAACTCCGAACGCTGGTTCGGCGGCTACAAGTTCAGCTACGAACTCCTCCTCCTCAACGCCGTCCTCACCTTCCTCGGCCTCTGCCTCCTCATCCGCCGGAAGAAATAAGACACAAAAAAGGACCGACTCGAATGAGCCGGTCCTTTCGTTCAAACCGAGAAGGGATTATTTCTTCTTGGGTTCAGCCTCTTTCTTGACACCCTTCTTCATGGTGGCGTCGTACATGATCGGGGTACCGATCATGATGGAGGCGTAGGTACCGATGATGACACCCAGGCAGAGGGCGACGGCCAGACCGCGGATGGACTCACCGCCGAAGATCGCGATGGCGAGCATCGGGAGGAGGGTGGACACGGAAGTGTTGACCGTACGGGTGAGGGTGGCGTTCAGAGCGGTGTTCACGGTCTCGCGGAACTCGGCGTTCGGGTGCAGGGCCTTCTGCTCACGGATACGGTCGAAGATAACCACGTTATCGTTGATGGCGTAACCGATGATGGTCAGGATGGCCGCGATGAACGTCTGGTCCACATCCAGGTTGAACGGCAGGATCCCGTTGAACAGGGAGAAGAAGCCGATCACGATGAGGGCCGTGTGGGCGAGGGAGACCACGCCGCCGAGACCCCAGGTCCAGCCCTTGAACCGCCAGGCGATGTAGGCGAAGATCATGAGGAGGGCGAGGAACACGGCGATGAACGCGCTGCGGGTGATGTCGCGGGCGATGGTCGGACCCACCTTGTCGGAGGAGACGATACCGTTCGGGTTCTCCAGCGTGGAGGTGAACTGAGCGAGGGTCGTCGGCTCGGCATAGAAGCCCTTGAGGGCGTCGAAGAGCAGGCTCTCGATCTCGGCGTCGACCGCGGTATCCTCGGACTTGTTCTTGTACTGGGTGGTGATCTTCATCTGGGCGTCACCACCGAACTGCTTGACCTCGACGGAGTACTGGTCCTCGCCGGCGGCCTCGGCGGCAGCCTGGAAGGTGTTCTCGACGGCGGCACGGACATCCTCGGCCTTGACACCCTGGTCGAAGCGGACGACGTAGGTACGGCCACCGGTGAAGTCGACACCGTAGCTGAAGCCCTTGAACGCGATGGAGGCGATGCTGATGAGGATCAGGGCGCCGGAGATGATGTAGGAGTACTTCTTCAGGCCGATGAAGTCGACGTGCGTGTTCTTCAGGAAGTTCTTGCTCCACTCGCTGGACAGGCTCACGGTCTTGCCCTTGGCGATGCGGTCGTCGAAGATCAGGCGGGTGATGAAGATGGAGGTCAGCACGGAGGTGATGATACCGATGATGAGCGTCGTGGCGAAGCCCTGGACCGGACCGGAACCGAACACGTAGAGGATGATACCGGTGAGGAGGGTGGTCACCTGACCGTCGATGATGGCGGAGTAGGCGTTCTTGTAACCGTCGGAAACGGCCTTGGAGAAGCCCTTGCCCGCGGCCAGTTCTTCCTTGATACGCTCATAGATGATCACGTTCGCATCCACGGCCATACCCAGGGTCAGGATGAGACCGGCGATACCCGGGAGGGTAAGGACGGCGCCGAAGGAGACGAGGGTGCCGAAGAGCAGGAGCACGTTGCACAGCAGGGCGACGTCGGCGATGAGACCGGCTCCCTTGTAGAAGAGCACCATGTACAGGAGCACCACGAGGAAGGCGATCAGGAAGGAAATGAGACCGGCGCGGATGGAAGCGGAACCGAGGGACGGGAGGACGTTCGCAAGGTCCTCAGCCTCCTGCATGTCGAAACCGCCGGTGATCTGGCTGCTGCCGCCGGTGATTTCACTGAGGACGTTCGGATAGGAATACACGAGGCCGTCCAGGACGATGGCGATCTGCTTGCCGATGTTGTCCTTGGTCAGGCGAGCCCAGATGGAGGCGCCTTCGGCGTTCATGGTCATGGACACGTGCGGAGCGCCGCTGCCGCCGCTGCGGCCGCCGTCGAATTCGACGCGGGCGTCGGTCACGTAACCACCGTCGAGCGGGGCCTTGCCGTCACGGGAGTTGGCCTTGATGGCGACGAGCTCGTAGATGTTCGCACCCTGGACAAGCTCGCTCGGCTTCACGGTCCAGAGACCGCGGAAGCCCTGCGGAAGGACATCCTCCGCCATGGCGAGGTAACGGTTCACCGTCACGGTGTCCACACCGTTGGCGAAGCCGATGCAGGCATTGTTGGCGCCGCTGGGCTGCAGGACGGAGAGGAGCGGGTTGGCGACGGCAGTGCTGTCGCCGAGGTTCGCGAGGATCTCCGCGACGCGGGCGTCGACGGCATAGAGGTTCACCTCGTTGGCGGTGTAAGTGGGCCAGAACTCGAGGGAGGCGGTACCCTGCAGGAGCTTGCGGACACGCTCAGGATCCTTGACGCCCGGGAGCTCGATGAGGATCTTGCCGCTGTTC
>ONJB01000077.1 GCA_900318015.1 uncultured Bacteroidales bacterium
GGACTCCTCGAGGGTAATCTGCGCCGCGGCCACTTCCAGGGCCTTGCCGGCGACGGTGGCGTTGCTGCTGGTGTTCACGGCCTTCGGGCCCGGATACGGGTCCTTGCGGCCCCACTGGTAGGTCAGGCCGAAGGATTCGACCGGAGCGGCCTCCGCGTCCGTGGCGGCCACGAGGGCGCCCAGGTTGCGGTCCATCATCGGCTTGTCCAGCAAGCCATAGGTGTTGGTAAGGATCGTGGTGGCGGGCACCCAGATATGCCAGCTCCAGAGGATGACGCCGGCGGCGTCCTTCGCCGCGATCACGGCATTGCCGGGTTTCGTGGGGCCGGGCACGGTGAAGAAGACGTAACCGTCCGCGAAGCTCACGGAAGAGACGACGCTGTTCGCGGTGACTTCCTCGCCGTTGTTCCAGGTCTCCCAGAGGATCTCCGCGCCGGCGGCCGCGACGGCCTCGGCGGAGTTGCCCTTCACGGCCTTGAACTTATACTCGCCGGGCTCGACGACGATGTAGCTGTTGGCGGACTCCTTCTTGCTCAGGTCCGTCGGACCTTCCACGACCTCGGAGGCGAGCTGGGCGATCCGGATGGTCTGGACCACTTCCTCGGTGCCGGCCTTCACGATGTTCACGGTGCCTTCCCGGACCTCGCCGGTCTTGTTGTCATCGAGCTTGAGGGTGATGGCGTAAGCCTGGCTCTTGACGCTCGCGACATGGATCCATTCCTCGACGGGCTTGACCTCGAAGGCGATGTTGGAAACGGCATTGGCGACGACCACGGCGTCCTCGCCTTCGGCCACGTAGTCATACTCGGCGCTGTACGGCGTGTCGGTGATTTCGAAACCTTCCGCCTCGACGGTGAGGTTCACCACGGAGACGAGGCCCACCTTGGAATCGGCATAGGCCATCATCACGGCCGCGGCCTTCTTGCTGAGCGGCGTGACGACGATCTTGTCGGCCTCCACGGCGACCTTGAACTCCTTGGGGCTGTACCCCGCGACGCCCACGACGGTGCTCTCGGTCTTGGCGGACACGGTGTAGGGAATCTCGATGGGCGCCGGCTCGCCGAAGGCGAACTCGGTGGTCTCGATGTTCAGCTTGAACGCCTCGGCGAACGGGATGTTCACCGTGGAGCCGTCGGAGAGGGTCAGGACCACCGCGCTGTCGGTGACGGCGAGGTTCGTGAAGATGCCGTCCTGGAGGGTGGCCCCTTCGCTCTTGACCGGTCCGAGGTTGGTCTTCTTGCCGTCGACCTCCACCCACAGGTTCCCCTCCTCGTCAATGGAGAAGGCGGGTGTCTGGTACACGGGAACTTCTTCGCCGTCCACCTTGACGGCCTGGCCGTCCACGGCCCAGACCAGCTCGCCCGCGCCGTTGCGGATCACGGAGAACACGGGACCCTGGGTGGGATCCGAAGGGACGATGTTGAAGTGCACGACGTTTCCGTCGGTGTAGGTGACGGTGACACCGGTGGTACGGCCCGTCTCCGGGTTCTTGTACTCTTCCACCTTGCGGACGAACTTGCCGTCGCCCAGGGCGGACTGCAGGGCGGAGACATTCGCCTCCAGCTCGCTGACCCGGAGGTCCAGGCCGGCGATGAGCTCCCTCAGGCCCGAGTCGTCATATTCCTTGGCGCAGCCCACAGCGAGGAGCGCCAGCACAACGAGCGTAAAAAACTTTTTCATATGGTTTTGTATTGATTATTGTTTCCAGTTATTCAGTGGTGCAACGGACGGAGCCGAGACGGGCCTTCGGCGCGGAACCGAAGGTCCAGGCCTTGTCGGAGCGGAGGTCCGCGCCGGGACCCTTGGCGTCGTCGGACGCCTGGGAGGTCCAGTACAGGGTGCGGACGCCCACCTTGGAGAGGCCGTTCACGCTGTAGTCGTCGCGGTAGCCCGCGATCGGGAACACGGAGGCGTCCGGAGATCCCAGCTTGAGCCAGCCGGCGTTGAGGTCCACGCCCCAGCCCGCCTGGGCGGACAGGTCGGCGCTCCAGAACGGGTTGGCCGTGGCCTTCTTCGGCACGCGGTAGCCCGGAGGGCACGGGTCGTAGACGGTCTTGTCGGCATCGGCCCAGAACTCGTTGTTCGGGACGAGGCACCAGTCGCCGTTGTTGATATGGCCGAGCAGGCGCGGGTTCGCGATGGACTCTTCCAGCAGGATCTGGCCGGGGGCCATCTCCTCAGGAACGCCGGCGTAGGTCGCCGGATCGCTGCCCTTGAAGGTGCCGGCCGCGGTGAACGGGTCCTTGCGGCCCCACTGGTACAGCATGCCGTAGGAGGTCGGGCTCACCTCGGCGGACGTCGCCTCGGCGGCCACGAGGGCGCCCAGGTTGCGGTCCATCAGGTCCACGCCCATGATGCCACCGAAGTTCGCGGTGACGATCGGCGTGGCGGGAACCCAGATGTGCCAGCTCCAGAGGATCTTGCCGGCCGCATCCTTGGCGGCGACGAGCGCGTTGCCGGGATGCAGGGTCGCCGGGGTGCGGAGGATGATGAAGTCCTCGGCGAACGAGGCGTGGGCGAGCACGCTGTTCGGCACGACCTCGGAATTGTCGTTCCAGGTCTCCCAGAGGATCACGGCGTCGTCCACGTCCTGCAGATAGTTCGTGGGCTCGTTGCCATAGACCGCCTTGAACTTGTAGCTGCCGGGCTCGTTGATGATGTAGCAGTTCGCGTTGCCCACGGTGTCCAGGTCCTTCACGTCCTTGGAGAACGGGTTGTCGTAATGCTGGATCTCCGCGCTGATGTCACCCAGGTCCACGATGGCCCCGCGGGTGATCTCGACGGGTTCGGTATACTTGAAGATCTTGGTGTAGTCGTCGCCATCCTTGAACTTGATGACGAATCCCGCCGGGAAGGAAGTCTCGTCCGGCAGGAACATCAGGATCCTGTTCCCGTCGACGGTCCCGTCCATCTGGAGGATGGGATTGCCCACATACTGCTTGTAGTACTGTTCGTTGTCGGTGATCTTCACCTGGAGGAACTCATAGCCCAGGGCGTCCTTCTTGGGCGTGGAGACGGTGTAACCGCCCAGGCCCTCGCCCACGGTCATCGACAGGATGCCGAGGATGTGCTGGAACTGGAAGGTGTCGCCGTTGTTGCACGCCGCCAGGATCTGCTGCTGGGTCGTGGAGAACTTGCTGTAGAAGAAGCAGTGCTTGAGGTTGTCCGCTACCGACGCCGGATAGGAGGCGTACAGGGTGCTGGAGCAGTCCTCCCGCTGGTAGGGATAGAGGCCGTCCACCTTGACGGTGGCCGTCTTGCCGTCGCCGGAGATGTCCCCGGCGCCGAGGGTCACGGTCACCTGGTCCTTGGCGTATTCGCCGTGGACGACAATCTGGTCGCCGGCCTTCCAGGCGGTCTTGACGGAAGCGGGCACTTCCCCGCCCTCCCCGACGGTAAAGTCGGGAAGGACGAAGGTGAGCGTGCGGGATTCGGGCTGGGGTCCTTCGGGTTCGGGCGGAACCGGAACCGGCTTCTCGTGGCAGGAGAAGAGCGGAAGAAGGACGGCGCAAAGGATCGCTATTCTTTCAATCTTTTTCATGATTTTCTCTCGTTTAAGGGTCCTTTGACTATTCCCAGTTCATCGGCGGGGTGTATTCGTACCACTCGAGGACGGCGGAACCGGAGTTCTCGTTGTCCACGCCGATGTATACGTTGAAGGTCGTCCCCCACTTGACGGTGCGCAGCAGGCTCTCGGACGTGTCGAAGCTGCCCGCCTCCACGCCGTTCACCAGATAGGTGACGTGGCAGTGCTCGGCGCCGCTGGGGTCGAACTTGAAGGTGAAGTCCACGGGCTGGGTGAAATCCAGCGCGGTGAAGCCGTCGATCGAGGGCTTGTTGCCGTCGCCCGCGACATTGAAATCGAAGCTGACCTTGCCGTCCAGCGGACGGATGTCGGCCTTGAGCTCGCAGCCTTCGTCGAAGCAGAACCAGTGGCGTACGCGGACGCCCGTCTCGGAAGCCGGGTTCTGGGTGATCGCGCTCCAGTGGAAAGTGTAGGTTCCGAACGGCTTGCTGCCGTTGTGCAGACGGGCCTTCGCGTTGAACAGCGTACCGCCGAGATCCTTGTTGTAAGCCGGGGCGTTGGTCCAGTCGGAGGACCAGGAACCGAGCTCGTCGGCGTTGAACATCACGCGGACCGGGGTGATCTTGTAGGCCTGCTTCACCGTGATTTCCTTCACGGCGGCGTAGTCGCCCTCGTGGGCCACCACGTTCTTCAGGATGATGACGGCGCTGCGGAGGCCGTCCCCGTCGTTCTGGGTGAAGGAAAGCTGGATCTTGCCGTCACCTTCGCCGGTGGGCGTGAGGATCTCGAACCAGTCGTCGGTCGCGGTCTCCTTGGTGACGGTCCACTTGGCGTTGGAGAGGACCTCCACTTCGCCGGAGGCCTGGTCGTAACCGGCCCGGATCTCGGTGGAGAGCGGGACCAGCTGGACGCCGTCCTGGGTGAACTTGATGAGGGCCGCGGCCTCGTTGTGGCGGTCGTACACGGTGACCTCGGCATAGCGGAGCTCGGAGGAGTTCTCGGCGGCGTTCACCGTGACGGTGCCCGTGCCGTGGCCGGTCGCCCCTTCGGAGACGGTCACCCAGTCACCGCCGGTGACCTTGGCGCTCCAGTCCTGGTTGGACTTGATGTGGATGAAGTGGTCGCCGCCGGCCTTGGTGACTTCCTGCTCGAGGTCTTCCTCGGAGATGGTCAGGAAGGCGCTGCCCTTCTGGCGCACGGTGATCACCTTGCCCGTCCAATAGTCGCTCTTGATCGTAATCTTGTCCTCCCGGTCGTCCAGGAAGGTGTTGTCGTAGTACTGCACGCGGATGACCGTGGCTTCCGCCTTGCCATCGTGTACGAGGGTCGGGTCGGAGGCGTCACCCTCCTCCTCGCTGATGATGCACCAGTCCGGGTGCTCGCTCGTGACGGTCCAGGGATCGGTGGACGCCACCAGGATGGTGAACGCCTTGGCCCCGGTCGCCGGAAGGTCGTAGGAGTCCTGCGCGCGGTAGCGCAGGTCCACGATCTTCATGGGCTGCTCATCCTTCGGCTGGCAGCCGGTAACCAGCCCCGTGACGAGGGCTGCGGCGCAGCAGAAGAGTAGGAATATCTTTTTCATGGCTCGGACGGATTAATAAACCTCTTCGTGGACGGTGATGTCGGCGCTCTGGACGACATACCAGCTGCCGTCGGACGTCGCGCTGTAGAATCCGAAGTAGTAGTTCACCAGGTCCGGGCTGTAGTAGAACGGGTTGTTGCCGGTGTGGGACTTCTTCTCGGCGCCGTCGACCTTGAACCACATGTCCAGGAGCTTGGGATCCTCGGCATTGGGCTTGAGGCCGTACTCGTAGGTGGTCATCGCGTTCAGCTCGGCCTTGGAGATGGAGTAGGTGCTGCTCTTGTAGGCGCTGGTCGCCGCCGCGTCGGCCATGTTGCCGTCAGTGCGGATGCGGGTGTTGCCGCCCAGGGACAGCTGGTTGTAGATGTTCACGCTGCCGATGGCGCCCTGGACCCAAAGCTGGCCGGCATCGCCGAAGCTCTTCTCGCCCAGGGTCAGGGTGATGGTCATGCAGCGGACGCCTTCCTTCAGATAGACGCGGGAACCCTTGTCGCCGCTCAGCTTGACGGAACCGTCCTCGAGCACCTCGCCGTTCTGGACATCGAACGCGGTGTCCTGGGTGAGCTCGACGCTGTCGGTCGCGCCGCTCGCAGAGACGATGGACACGGCGCCCGTGCGCGGAGCGAAGCGGTTGTTCATGGCTGCGACGACCTTGAAGTGGCTGTCGTCGACCTTCGTCACGGTGAAGCCGGGAACCTCGGTCTTAGGCTCCCAGGACTTGCTGGCATTGACCTCGATGAGGAGCTCGCCGCCTGCGATCGGGAGGGTGGGATCGGCCGGCGGGACGATGTTGAAGGCGGAGCCGGACTGATGGACCTCGAAGGTGTAGTCCTCGCCCGCGACACGGATGGTGATGACCGCCTTGCGGGCCGCATCGTCATTCGGGGCGGCCGTGACATTGATGATGGTCTGCTTGCCGTCGCCCTGGCCTTCCTCCTTGTCGAAGGTGATCCAGTCCTTGTCGGCGCTCACCGTCCAGGGAAGGTCGGTGCGGATCTTGAGGGCCTGGGTGCCGCCGGCGCCCGGGAATTCCCCGGAGATCTCGGTGATTTCGCAGGAGCCCGTCTGGGTGATGTCGAAGGACTCCTCGTCGTCACCGGCGACCACGGTCACCGTGGCCACGCGCTCCAGCACGTCGGAGGGATCCGCCGTGGCGGTGATGGTCATCGTACGGCCGTCCGGGTCGGGATTGCCCTTCTCCGGGGAGAAGTGGAGCCAGGAGACATCGGCGCGGACCTCCCACGGGACGTTCGTGTTGATGGTGAACGTGAGCGGGCCGCCCGCCGCGGAGTAGTCCTTGGCGACCGGAGTCACGTACAGCCGGCCCTTCTTGCTCTGGGTGATCGTGACCGTATAGTATTTGCTGATCCGCTCGGCCGCGACGGTCAGGGTCGCGGTGCGGTCCTCGCCGCTGTCATTGTCGGCGAAGCTCACGACGACGTCGGAGACCAGGCTGGAAGCCGAGCTGGACGCCGGGGTGACGGTGACCCAGTCCGCGCCGCCGGAACGGGTGACCGTCCAGGGCGAGTTGGAACTGACGTTGAAGGTGATATTGTCCGGACGGGAAGCCGGCACCGAGTAGGTCGTCAGCGCGTCACAGACCAGCCGGAGATTCGCATACTCCTTTTCGGGAGTCATCTGCGTGTCGATCTCGAACTGCTGGCACGCGGCCGCAGCGCCGAGGACGCAGAGGGTTGCAAAGATTCTGGTTATCGTTTTCATATCTCGATTGTTTTTTATTCCGTGGTTTCCGTGGTTTGGCTCCATCCGGGAACTGGCCGCCGCTGCGGGTGATCTCCACGCCGTCGATGCGGCCCTGGGTGGCCTGGCCGATGTCCCAGCGGCGCACATCCCAGAAGCGGTGGTCCTCAAAGGCGAACTCCACGCGCCACTCGCGGCGCACGGCATCGCGGAAGGCGTCCGCGGAGGTGGCGCTCACCGCCGGCATGCCGGCGTTCGCGCGCACCTGGTTCAGGGCGTCGAGCGCGCTGATGCTGAGGTTCCCTTCCGTCGACGTCGGGCTGCCCAGATACTCGTTCAGGGCCTCGGCGTAGGTCAGGAGGGTCTCCGCATAGCGGTACACGATCCACTGGTGCTTGTTCGTCACCGTGTTCTCCGGGGTGAAGCTGGTGCTTTCCTGGATGTAGCGGCGAAGGTAATACCCGGTCGGGGAACCCAGGTCGCTGCGGGTCGCGGAATAGTCGCGGCCGCCCACGAAGGTCTCGATCGTGGTGCCCTTGAAGGACATCCCGTTGGCGAGAATCGTGCGGGCGAAACGCGGGTCGCGGCCCTCGTAGGGCTTCGTGATATCGAACGCGGGATCGGCGGTCCTCCAGCCGTCGGCCTCGAGGGTAATGTCATAGCCGCCGGCCGTCTGGAACGCATCCACCAGGTTCTGGGTGGGATAGTTTCCGGCGATGGACGTACGCTGGCCTTCGGTGAACCGCACCGGGAAGTTGTAGCGCTCGAAGCTCTGGCTCTCGGACCGCATGATGGCGAAGATCACCTCCTGGGAGAGGTAGTTGTTCGCCTTCTCGGCCGGATCCAGCCGGTAGATGCCGAGGTCCATCAGCTCCTTCGCCGCGGCGGCCGCCTTCTGCCACTTGCTCCGGTCGTTGGACGGATTGTGCAGCGGGGAGGCGGCGTACAGGAGCGCCTTCGCCTTCACCGCGAGGGCGAAGCCCCGGGTGACGCGGCCGATCTCGTCGTCCAGCAGGCCCACGTAGGTGTCGGGCAGATGGGCGGCGGACTCGGAGCACTCGGTCACGATGAAATTGATGACCTCGTCGAAGGGCGTCTTTGCAATTTCGTTGGCCTCCTCCGCCGTGAGCATCGTCAGCGGCATCGGGATGTCGCCGTAGCGGCGGGCCAGCTCGAAGAAGAAGTAGGCGCGCAGGACCCTCGCCTGGTACGGATAGTACGCGAGGTGCTCCAGCCAGCGCTGGTACTTGTTGTCATATTTGTACATGGACAGGTCCACGGTCTCGATGGACTCCTGGTACTTGTTGTCATATTTGTACATGGACAGGTCCACGGTCTCGATGGACTCAAGGAACTCGTTGGCGGAGCGGATGCCGTTGAAGAGGCTCCACTTGTCGTCCACGGTATTCAGGGCGCTCCAGTTGCCGTTGGTGAAGCGCTGCACGCTGGCGTCCGGGTCGGCGTATTCGGCGTCGTCGGAACCGCAGTCGCGCAGGGCGCTGCCCACGTCGGCGATGTCCTTGTTGGGCAGGTAGCCGTAGATGTTCGTGAGCATCTTCTGGATATTGCTGTACGTCAAGTACATGTCCTCGCGGGTGTAGTCGCTGGAAGACTCGTCGAAATCCAGGAAGTTGCAGCCCGAGAGAAGAAGCGCAGCAGAAAGTAAGCAGAATATCTTTTTCATGGCGTTTCCCGGTTTAGAAGGTGAACTTAACGCCGCC
>ONJB01000065.1 GCA_900318015.1 uncultured Bacteroidales bacterium
ACGGCCATCGAGAACGCCGTCACCACCTTCCCGATCGACAATGACGAGATCAAGGGCCGCATCATCGGCCGCGAGGGCCGCAACATCCGCGCCCTGGAGGCCGCCACCGGCGTGGAAATCGTCGTGGACGACACCCCGGACGCCATCATGCTCTCCGCCTTCGACCCGGTCCGCCGCGAGGTCGCCCGCCTGGCCCTGCACCAGCTCGTGATCGACGGCCGTATCCATCCGGCCCGCATCGAGGAAGTCGTGACGAAGGTCCAGAAGCAGCTCGAGGACGAGATCCTCGAGACCGGCAAGCGCACCTGCATCGACCTCGGCATCCACGGGATGTCCATGGAGCTGGTCCGTCTGATCGGCCGCATGAAATACCGTTCCTCCTACGGCCAGAACCTCCTGCAGCACTCCCGCGAAGTGGCGAACATCTGCGCCATCATGGCCTCCGAACTGGGCCTGAACCCGAAGATCGCCAAACGCGCTGGCCTCCTGCACGATATCGGCAAGGTGTCCGAGGAAGAGCCTGACCTGCCGCACGCCCTGCTGGGCATGCGCCTCGCCGAGCAGTTCAAGGAGAAGCCCGAGATCTGCAACGCCATCGGCGCGCACCACGAGGAAACCGAGATGACCTCCCTCTACGCGCCGATCGTGCTCGTGGGCGATGCCATCTCCGGCGCCCGTCCCGGCGCCCGCCGCGAGGTGATCGAATCCTACATCAAGCGCCTCAAGGGCATGGAAGACCTCGCCGCCGCCTATCCGGGCGTGACGAAGTCCTACGCCATCCAGGCCGGCCGCGAGCTCCGCGTCATCGTGGGCGCCGACCAGGTGTCCGACGCCGAGGCCGAAGTCCTCTCCGGCGAGATCGCCAAGAAGATCCAGGACGAGATGACCTATCCGGGCCAGGTGAAGATCACCGTGATCCGGGAAACGAGATCGGTGGCCTATGCGAAGTAAGTTCAGATTCCCGGTCAAGCCGGGAATGACATTGGTATTGGCAGCGCTCTTTGCGAGCGTTGCCGTTTTTGCCCAGGAACCCTCCGTGAAGTGGAAGGTCGCTTCGGAGGAGGTATCGGAAGGCACATATAAACTGACCTTCACCGGCAGGATCGAGGACGGGAAGCACATCTACGGCGTGAATCCCGGCATCGGCAATCCTGTGGAGGTGGCTTATTCCACCCCCGTCACCGCCGGTCCGCTGCAGGAAGTGACCAAGCCGCAGGCGTACAAGGACGATCTCGTCTTCTTCGACAAGGCCGTCTTCTCGCAGGAAGTGACCGTGGATTCCGGCAATACCGTGGAAGGCGCCATCACCTGGCAGGCCTGCACGGAGGACATGTGCGGATTCCCGGAAGAATATGCCTTCTGCGTCGCCGTAGGCCCCGCCGACGCAGCTGAGCACCAGACGGCCATCGGCGATCCCGAGGATGCGAAGGACAACGGCGGCCTGTGGGCCCTCATCATCGAGGCCATCCTCTGGGGCTTCGCGATGCTCCTCACGCCCTGCGTGTTCCCGATGATCCCGATGACGGTCTCGTTCTTCCTGAAGGGATCGGAGAACGCGCACCAGGGCCGCTTCAAGGCCTTCATGTACGGCCTGTTCATCGTCCTGCTGTATACGGTGCCCATCAGTGTCATCATCGGCCTGACGCGCCTCCTCGGCGGTGAGACGGTCACGGCGGACATCTTCAACTGGCTGGCGACGCACTGGCTCCCGAACCTCATCTTCTTCCTCGTATTCATGGTCTTCGCCGCCTCCTTCTTCGGAGCGTTCGAGATCGTGCTCCCCTCCTCCTGGCAGAACAAGAGTGACGCGAATTCGAACAAGAAGGGCCTTGCGGGCGTGTTCTTCATGGCCCTCACCCTCGTGCTGGTGTCCTTCTCCTGCACGGGCCCGATCGTGGGCTCCGTCCTGATCAAGTCCACCCAGGGCGAGTTCTGGACGCCGATGGTCACGATGCTGGCCTTCTCGGTGCCCTTCACCATCTTCGCCCTGTTCCCGCAGCTCCTGAAGAAGATGAAGAGCGGCTCCTGGCTGAACTCCGTGAAGGTCGTGATGGGCTTCGTGGAAGTCGCCTTCGGCTTCAAGTTCCTCTCCGTCGCGGACCAGACCTACCACTGGGGCCTGCTGGACCGGGAAGTGTACCTCGCCATCTGGATCGTGGTCTTCACCCTGCTGGGCTTCTACCTGTCGTCTATATGATCCCGGGCATGTTCGGCGCTCCGCTGAAGGCCCTCTCGGGCTACCTCCCGCCCATCTCGACACAGGATTTCATCATCGCCAACTATGCCGAAGGGCAGGTGGCCGGCACGGCCTCCGCAACAACCCCCGCGGACCCGAACCGCTACGGGCTCCATATCGCCCATAACCTTCCCGGCTATTTCACCCTGGAAGAGGGACTCGCGGCCTCCAAGGCCTCCGGCAAGCCCGTCTTTGTCGATGTCACCGGCCACGGCTGCACGAACTGCCGCGAGATGGAAGCCCGCGTCTGGAGCGATCCGGAAGTCCTCCGCCGCCTGCGCGACAACTTCGAAATCGTGGCCCTGTACACCGACGACAAGCAGAAACTCCCGGAAAGCGAGTGGTTCACCACGCCCGCCGGCAAGACGCTCAAGACCCTGGGCAGCGTGAACTCCTACATCGCCCGCACGCGTTTCGAAGTGAACGCGCAGCCCAACTACCTCATCCTCTCCCCCGAGGGTGACATCCTCGCGGGTCCCCGCGGGTACAACCTGTCCATCCCCGGATTCATCCAGTTCCTGGATTCATGTCAGAAATAGAACCGCTGATAGCCGACCTGGCGCTGATCCTGATCTGCGCGGGGCTGATGACCCTCGTCTTCAAGAAGCTCAAGCAGCCGCTTGTGCTGGGCTACATCGTGGCCGGCTTCATCGCCAGCCCGCATTTCGCCCTGACGCCCTCGGTCATCGACACCGCCAGCATCCACACCTGGTCGGACATCGGCGTGATCTTCCTCCTGTTCGCCCTCGGCCTGGAATTCAGCTTCAAGAAGATCGTGAAGGTGGGCGGCCCGGCCGTCATCGCGGCCCTGACTATCATCTTCGGCATGATCTTCCTCGGGTTCACCGTCGGCTCCAGTTTCGGCTGGAGCAAGATGGACGCCCTGTTCTTGGGCGGCATGATCTCCATGTCGTCCACGACCATCATCTACAAGGCCTTCGAGGACCTCGGGCTCGCGAAGAAACAGTTCGCGGGCCTGGTGATGTCCATCCTCATCCTGGAAGACATCCTCGCTGTCGTCCTGATGGTGGTCCTGTCCACAGTGGCGGTCTCCAACAACTTCGAGGGCCGGGAACTGGTGATGTCGGTCGGAAAGCTGGCGTTCTTCCTCGTCCTGTGGATCGTCGTGGGCATCTACCTGATTCCGCTCCTGCTCCGCTGGGCGAAGAAGCTGATGAATGACGAAACGCTGCTCGTGGTGGCCCTGGGCCTGTGCTTCGGCATGGTCGTCCTCGCCGCCAAGACCGGCTTCTCCGCCGCCTTCGGCGCCTTCATCATGGGCTCCATCCTCGCGGAAACCATAGAGGCGGAACACATCGAGCGCCTGGTCAAACCGGTGAAGGACCTGTTCGGAGCCATCTTTTTCGTGTCCGTCGGCATGATGGTGGACCCGGCGATGATCGGCCAGTACTGGCTGCCCATCGTGGTCATCACTCTCACGGTCATCCTGGGCCAGCTGCTCTTCGCGACTACGGGCGTACTCCTGTCCGGACAGCCGCTGAAGACGGCGATGCAGTGTGGTTTCTCGCTGACGCAGATCGGCGAATTCGCCTTCATCATTGCCACCCTGGGCGTGTCCCTGGGCGTAACGGGCAGTTTCCTGTATCCGATCGTCGTGGCCGTATCGGTCATCACGATCTTCCTGACGCCGTACATGATCCGGCTGGCGGAACCGGCGTACGGATTCGTGTACAAGCATCTGCCGGGACGGGTGCGCAGCTTCATGGACAATTATGCCGCCTCATCGGCCTCCCCTACCACCAGTAAGGAAAGCGAATGGCGGAAATACCTCGGTTCCGTGCTCAAGGTCATCCTGATCTACGGCATCCTGTGCATCGCCATCAACAGCCTTTCCTTCGGGCTGCTGGTGCCTTTCGCTGCGAAGTGGATTCCGGAACCGTGGGCGAATATCGTCTCGGGCGCCGTCACCCTCATCGCCCTGGCGCCGTTCCTGCGGACCATGGTCATCAAGCACAGCCACTCGGACGCATTCCAGGCACTCTGGGAGGAAAGCCGGGCGAACCGGGCGCCTCTCGTCGCGACCGTCGTGCTTCGCTACGCGCTGGCCCTGGGCTTCGTGTTCTACGTCCTGGCCCGCCTGTTCCACATCTCGGTCCTGCTGATCTTCGTCCTGGCCTTCCTGGTGGTCTTCGCCATCGTCTCCAGCCGCTTCATCAAGCGGAACGCGCAGCGCATCGAGCACACCTTCCTGACGAACTTCCGCTCCCGCGAACTGCGCGCCGAATATCTGGGCGAAAAGAAGCCGGAGTACGCTTCCCGCCTCCTGTCCAAGGACATGCACTTCGCCGACTTCGACATCCCCGCCGAGATCGACTGGGGCGGCAAGACCCTGGCGGAGCTGAACTTCGGCAACCGCTTCGGCATCCACGTCGTTTCCATCCTCCGCGGCGGCCTGCGGATCAACATCCCCAAGGCCAACAACCGGCTTTTCCCGCAGGACCGCATCCAGGTCATCGGCTCCGACGCCGAACTGGAAGCCTTCGGCGAACACTTGAAAGCCAGTGCCATCGACCTGGAAGACGACCGCTACCACAGCGGCGAGATGGTGCTCAAATGCGTCCCCGTGACGGGCTTGTCCCCGTTCCTCGGCCACACCATCATCGATGCCGGCATCCGCAACCGCTACCACTGCCTCGTCGCCGGCGTAGAGAAGGCCGACGGCAACCTCCACGCCCCCGACGTCCACTCCCCCTTCGAAGAGGGCGACATCCTGTGGATCGTGGGCGAGAAGGAGGATGTGGAAAAGGTGATGGAAGGGTAAGCCTGGCCCGAACCTTGCTGCAAAGCACTCCGTGAAAAAGAAGAAATCCCTCGCATACCGTCTGTTTGTACGGCTTCCCTTCTGGGCAATCGTGATCAGCGTGGCGCTGGTCACGCTGTTGAAGTGGGTGCCGGTCTGGTATACGCCGGTCATGCTCAAGCATTCGGTCCAGTACCGCAAGGTAGAGGATTATCACACCCGCCAGAAGTGGGTGCCGATCGAGCAGATGTCGCCGGCGCTGATCCAGGCGGTCATCGCCAGCGAAGACAACCTGTTCTGCGAGCACAAGGGATTCGATTGGCAGGAGATGAAGAAAATGTACGCGCAGCACCAGGAAAAAGGGAAGAAGATCCGCGGCTGCAGCACCATCTCCCAGCAGGTCGCCAAGAATGTCTTCACGTTCGGATCACGGACCTGGGTCCGGAAAGCCGCCGAGGTTTACTGGACCTTCCTCATCGAAAAGATCTGGGGGAAGCAACGGATCATGGAAGTGTACCTGAATGTGGCGGAAACCGGAAAAGGGCTGTACGGCGTAGAAGCCGCTTCGATCCACTATTACGGCCTGACAGCGAAGGAAATCGACAAGCGGCAGGCTTGTGCCATCGCCGCCAGTCTCCCGGACCCCTGGGACCGTTCCCCGGACAAGAACACCTCTTTCCTCCGCAAGCGGAGGGCGCAGATCTACGCCCTCATTTCCTCGCTGAAATACCCCGAGTGGGCGCTATAGCTCCACCGTCTCGTAAAACGTCAAGCCCGAGATATACACCCCGCTGACAGAAACAGCGTGCTCCGGGGCGTCGGGGAAGAAGAGGACGCGGATGGCATCGTCGCCTTTGCCCAGCAAAACGCCGCCCTGGACATCCCAGAGGCAGGTTTCGACTTCAGAATTGTCGATGACAAAGAGCTGCGGGTCCTCGGGATCCTGACGGAGAGAGACGGGGGCGACGACCATGCGGGAGGCGAAGAAGGCGGCCGTGCGGTCCTTGATCTCGTCGAAGACGGGATAATCGACCAGGCCGTCCTCGCCGATGAAAAGGTTGTGTCGCTCACCCCTGAAGGCATTGAGTTCGGAGGAAACGCCGTAGCGTTTCAGGACGCGGTGGATGACGCCGGCACCGTACATTTCGCGGAAAGCGTGGCGCTCGTCCGGGACGAGGGCGGAGACGATGCTTTCGTACACCGACCGCAGCCAGTCGAACATATCCTCCGGCTCGTCCGGTTCCTCCTCCTCGTAGCCACCTTCGTCAAAGGGATGGCCTGTGCCGAACGGGATGACCGGATCCTCCCGGCTCTGGAAGGAGATGACGGGGATCTTCGCATTGTGCAGGATGGCGGTGTCCGGGACGGCGCCCCAGAGGTTCGCCACGGCCCGGACGTCAAAGCCCCGGAGCAGGGCCTGCCGCGTGACGATGGTCGTATCCTCTTCTTCCACAATGATTTCCGGCATATTCTCCTCGCGCATGTAGGCCAGGTTCATGGCCATGATGCCGCCAGCATCGGTCCCGGACGCGAAGATGCGCTCGGAATGGATCAGCAGCGAATCCCGCTTCAGGAGGAAGCGGACGGCCGCATTGGCGTCCTTGAGGGCCCGGAACATCGCCTCATCCGTCGACTGCACATTCCGGCGGTATCCCTGCCGGTAATCGACGGTAGCGGCCACATAGCCCAGGGAGGCGAAATACCGGCACCACTCGACCAGCGTCGTATCGCGTTTGTCACCATCCCGGAAAGCACCCCCGGGAAAGGTCACGAGCAACGGGCGGGCGACCTGGCCGCCATCCTCCGGGATGTACAAGTCCATGGTCAAGTCCATCCGTTCTCCTTCGTCCTCCCGCCCGTTCCGAAGGACGCGCCCATAAATGATGTCCTGTGTCTCCCCTACCTTGTAGACCGGCTCCCTGTACAGTTCATTCACCGGGAACAGCCTGAATTCCGGCGCCTCGTAGGGTTTCAGGACCGGTTTCTCCGCCTTCAGGTCCAGGGACGAGGTATCTGCCCAAACCCCGCTCGTATCGCGATACATCAGAGCCTTCGTGTTGCCCAGGGAATCGACATACACTCGCACGAACCCGCCCTGCACGGTGTACACGCCCGGTTCAACGGTACGGGTGCAGGAAAGGGCAAGGGTGAGGAGGGCCCCCAGGAGAATCAGGCGGCGGAGTTTCATCGTCTGAACAGCCGTTCCATGTCGCGGTCCATCGCCGGCTTCACGAGCTTCTCGGGGACGAATTCCCAGTGGCCGATGACGGCGGGATTGCCGATGACTTCCGGGTCGATGGAACCGTTCTCCATCAGGTAGTCGTACAGGATGTTCCGGATCTCCGGATAGCGGCCGGTCACACGCTCATCGATGTTGTCCGTGTCGATGCCGGTTTCCTTCATCAGGTTGCCACCGCCAGAGGCGCGGTAGGAGGTCATCGCGACATTGTATTCTTTCTGGAGATCGAAGGCGGAACCGTCCGCCATCGAGGCGATGGCGACGCGCTCGCCGAAGGGCTTCGTCACGTCCACCGTGTAGTTGATGCCGGCCGCGGAGTCGAAGTTGTAGGAACGGTTCACGAAGGACCAGCGGCTCTGCTGCGTGCGGGCGTCATCGCGGGCCTCGATCTTGAGGAGGGTATCGTCGGGCTTCGCGATGGTATTGATCCATTTCTCGTAGGAGTGCTCCAGGTAGTTCCGGATTTCCTCGCCGGTCATCTTCACCACAAACAGCTGGTTCTCATACGGATAGATCGTAAACAGGTCGTTATACCGGACAATGCCGGCATTCACGTGCCCATTGAAGGTGAGCGGCGCGGCGAAGGAGATTTCCGCCGGCTTGCAGCCCAGGCTGAGCGTATGGATCAGGTTCAGATAGTCGCACATGCCCCGGTAGGCGTCGCGGGTCCACAGGTCCGTATTCAGGATGCCCACTTCCTTGAGGGTGAAGGCCTTGACGGCCTGGTAGTCGGGATAGAACACGGCTTTCATGTCGGCATCGGCCTTTTCGGCCTTCACCGGGATGGTCTTCGACTCATAGGAACGGTCGACAATCTGATGGCCCTTGACCGTCAGATGCAGCTTGCCTTCGGCGACGTTGCGGCTGTGGCTGCCGGCATTAAGGAATGCGTTGTCCTCATCGGCGTCCACATACGGACGATGGTCGTGACTCGCGAGGACGAAGTCCACGCCCTTCACCATCTGGAAGACATCCAGACCCTCGGACTCCAGCTGGCTGCCGTCACCCGCACCCGTGCCCGAGTGCATCACCACGATCAGCACGTCGGGTTTTTCCTTCGCCCGGATCGCGTCCACATCGGCCTGGACCACGTCCACGATGGGCACGAAATGCATCCCGCTCCAGAGTTCCTCCGTGAGCCAGGCCTTCATGTTCGCGTTCGTGTAACCCAGGATGGCCACCTTCAGGCCTGCCCGCTTGACGATCTTGTAGGGCGTGAAATACGGCTTCCCGTTGTCGTTCCGGATGGCGTTAGCCGCCAGGAAATCGACCCCGTTCTTCTTGAGGTCGGCAGCTACCCGGTCGTACACCGCATGGCCCGTCTCGATGTCGTGGTTGCCCACGGCCACCGCGTCATAGCCCATGTACTCCATCAGCCGCGGGAACAGGTGCGGCGTCTCCGTATCGACATAATTGAAGTAATACGGGGCATTGTCGCCCTGCAGGCAGTCGCCCGCGTCAAGAAGCAGGACGTTCTCCGCCCCGTTTGCCGTCCGTACGCTGTCCACGTAATACTTCACCGCCGTAAGCGCAGGGCGCGTCCGCGCATCCACATAGGTGGAGTCGAACCACGTACCGTGGACATCGTTGGTGGAAAGGATCGTCAGCGTGTAATCGCCGTCCTTGAGGGTGCGGCCGCAAGAAAGCGCGAGAAGCGCGCAGGCGGCGAGGAAGTAATTGCGGAGTGTCATAATCATCGGTTTAACAAGCAAAGATACGCAAAAAATATGTATTTTTGTTTCCATGAAACTCCAGACCCCCGTCACCCTGGACCCGGCGCCGGTGTCCATCTCCTACAACGACCGGATCGCCGTCGTAGGCAGCTGCTTTGCCGATGAAATCGGCGGAAGACTCGCCGCAGCGGGGTTCGACGTGCTGTGCAACCCGTTCGGGACGCTGTACAATCCTGTGTCCATCGGCAATGCCGTCGCTCGGCTTACGGCGGGCGTTCCTTTCACGGCCGATGAGGTCGTGGAAATGGGGGCGGGCGCCGGGCGGTACTGCTCATTCTGGCACCACACGTCGTTCGCGCGGGAAACGCCGGAAGCATTCCTGGCAAACGCGAACGCCGTGCTTGCCGAAGCCGCCGCCTTCTGGAAGGACTGCAACCGCGTCATCATCACGCTGGGCACGGCCTGGGCATTCCGGTTCAACGAGACCGGCGAGACCGTGGCGAACTGCCTCAAGCGGCCGGGAACGGAGTTCACGCGCTACCGGCTGACGGTCGCGCAGAGCGCGGCCCTCCTCCGGGGGCTCGTGGATCGCCACCCCGGCAAGCAGTTCATCTTCACCGTAAGCCCGATCCGCCACCTCGCCGACGGCGCCCACGGCAACCAGTTGTCCAAGAGCACGTTGCTCCTCGCCACGGAGGGTCTCCCCTACTTCCCGGCCTACGAAATCATGATGGACGAACTCCGCGACTACCGCTGGTGGGCGGAAGACATGGTCCATCCTACAAAACAAGCGGCCGCCTATCTTTGCGACCGCTTCGTGGAATGGGCCCTCCCGACCCGGGAATGGGACCTGTATGAATCGAGGATGAAGGCGTGGCGGCAAGCGCAGCACCGCCCTCTCTATTTCTCCGAGTAGAAATCCATCACGCCGGAATAGGAAATGCGCTCCCGGTTCTGGGACTGGACGTCCAGGGAGGCCCGGCCGTTGTCGAAGAGGGTCAGGCGGTAGATGTGCTGGTCCTCGTCCGTCTTGACCGCGATCACAATCTCATAGCCGTCCGCCACCTTGACCACGTTGTAACTGCCGATGTCGGCCTTGAAATTCAAGCCGTGGCCGCCGCCGTAAGGCACGCGCCAGGCCTGGCCGATGTACGGGAGATAGGAGGTCAGGACCCTGTCCTTCACCTTGATGGAATAGTTCGTCACCGTCTTGGAGGTGCCCCGGACCGGGTACATCCGGTCGATGTTGATGGTAAAGTTGCCGGTTTCGATGCCTCTGTGGACCATCTGCGCTTCCCGGGCTTCCCGGGCGGCGCGCTCCTCCCGCGTCTCGGAACTCAGGATACCGCAGGCGGAAACCGCCAGCACGGCTGCCAGAAGGGGTAAAATGTACTTTTTCATATCGCGTTCGTTCTAGTGTCTCCGCATGCCGCCCATGGCGCCCATCCGCTGCATCAGGTTCCCCGTCATCGCGCCCTTCATCACCTTCCGGGTGCCTTCGAACTGCTTCAGGAGGCGGTTCACCTCCGGCAGGGAGGTGCCGGAACCGTCGGCGATGCGCTTGCGGCGGGAACCGTTCAGGATTTCGGGATGCTCGCGCTCTTTCTGCGTCATCGACAGGATGATGGCCTCGGTGGCCTTGAAGGCCTTGTCATTGTCGATGTCCACGTCCTTGAGGGCCTTGCCCATGCCGGGGATCATCCCCGCCAGGTCCTTGATGTTGCCCATCTTCTTGATCTGCTGGATCTGCTGGTAGAAGTCCCAGAGGGT